>NZ_SEWS01000010.1:0-269660 GCF_004195095.1 Rahnella sp. CFA14(1/10)
TGCCTGGCGGCACTAGCGCGGTGGTCCCACCTGACCCCATGCCGAACTCAGAAGTGAAACGCCGTAGCGCCGATGGTAGTGTGGGGTCTCCCCATGCGAGAGTAGGGAACTGCCAGGCATCAAATAAAGCCAAAAGCCCCGTACGAAAGTGCGGGGCTTTTGGCTATGGGGAATTTAGGGTATTGTGTACATTATTTACTCAGTACGTTGCCATGATCTGCAATTTAATTTCTCTTTTTATCCCTTCCTGAACACTCATTTGCTTCCCTTTATAACCAGATAATCTAAATTAATAACTTAAGTTGAAATATTTTCACTTAACGTTTGCAGGCTCGACATCTTAATCAAAAACCGATATCTTCAGCTATCTAGAAGTCTAAACGTATAAATGGATGCAGTGAGGAAGTTGTTATGCCGATCCGGGTTCCAGATGAATTACCAGCGGTGAATTTCCTGCGTAATGAGAACGTCTTTGTTATGACGTCATCACGGGCAAAAACGCAGGAGATCCGTCCTCTTAAGGTGCTGGTTCTCAACCTGATGCCGAAGAAAATTGAGACCGAAAATCAGTTTTTACGACTGCTTTCCAACTCTCCTTTGCAGATTGATGTGCAGCTGTTACGCATTGACAGTCGGGAATCTAAAAATACCCCTGCCGAGCATCTGAATAATTTCTATTGTGACTTTGAAGATATTCAACATGACAACTATGACGGACTGATCGTTACCGGTGCACCTTTAGGCCTGGTCGACTTTTGTGATGTAGCATACTGGCCGGAAATTGAGCGCGCTATTCACTGGGCTAAAGAACATGTCACATCGACCCTGTTTGTTTGCTGGGCGGTTCAGGCGGCGTTGAATGTGCTTTACGGCCTGCCTAAGATGACCCGTGAAACGAAGTTGTCTGGTGTATATCCCCATCAGACGTTACAACCGCTGGCATTACTGACCCGGGGCTTTGATGAAAGCTTTCTGGCACCTCATTCCCGTTATGCAGATTTTCCGGCAGATGTGCTCCGCCAGCATACGGATCTGGAGATCTTCGCCGAATCCGACGAAGCCGGTGCCTATCTCTTTGCAACCAAAGATAAACGGATGGCTTTTGTTACCGGACACCCTGAGTATGATGCAGGAACGCTGGCTGGTGAGTATCTGCGGGATGTGGCGGCGGGTTTATCGCCGGAAATGCCCTACAACTATTTCCCGCAGGATAACGCCGAGCTCGCCCCAAAGGCGACCTGGCGGAGTCACGGTCACCTGCTGTTCACTAACTGGCTGAATTATTATGTTTATCAGATCACACCGTTTGATCTGCGCCAGATGAATCCAACCCTCGAATAATCCTCTTTTCATGATTTCAGCAGACGATCTTGCCGGTCGTCTGCTCATCCTCTTCTTATCCCCGGATCCCTTTATCTGATCCTTTCCTTCTGTGCCTGTCCCCCCTCATCCGAAATTCATTACCATTTTACGAAAAAATAATTCATTCCTATCTCATTGATTAAAATTAATTATTTTTACAATAAAAAATAAAATGGAAATCGTTTTTGATTTTATGAAATTACTGATTACGCTTAAATCTATCGGGCAATAAATGACCAGAGAAAGATCGCCTCAGGAGCATGGGGGCATCTCCGGTGTGTTTTCGACCGTAACAGCGTCTGTTCAGTGAAGTGCTCTGGCAGATTAAACAGATAAATCAGGAGATAAATGATGTCTGAGCAAATTACCCGCAGTCAGCTTGGTTTTACGCGCCGGTTTGGTGAAAATGAAGCACAGATTCTGACCGAAGAAGCCGTTGATTTTTTATCTGAACTGGTTATCCGTTTTACCCCGCTGCGTAACCGCTTACTCGCCGATCGAATTGCCGTACAGCAGAAGATAGATCAGGGGACGTTACCTGATTTCATTTCGGAAACACATTCCATAAAAAAATCAAACTGGAAGATTCGAGGTATCCCGGCAGACCTACTGGATCGCCGGGTAGAAATCACCGGTCCTGTTGAACGCAAGATGGTGATCAACGCGCTTAACGCTAATGTAAAAGTTTTTATGGCGGACTTTGAGGATTCCCTTGCTCCGGACTGGCAGAAAGTTATCGAAGGGCAGATAAACTTACGCGATGCGGTGAAGGGGACGATCAGCTACACCAATGAATCCGGCAAGATTTATCAACTCAAGCCCGATCCGGCCGTTTTGGTTTGTCGTGTACGTGGTCTGCATTTACCCGAAAAGCATGTGAACTGGCAGGGTGAGGCTATTCCCGGTTCTTTGTTCGACTTCGCTTTGTATTTTTTCCATAACTATCGCGCCTTACTGGCAAAAGGCAGTGGCCCCTACTTCTATCTGCCAAAAATGCAGTCTTATCATGAGGCTGACTGGTGGAGCCAGGTCTTCAGTTTTGCCGAGGATTATGCAGGATTATCGCGCGGCACGATTAAAGCCACGGTGCTGATTGAAACCCTGCCTGCGGTTTTCCAGATGGATGAAATCCTTTACCACCTGCGTGCTCACATCGTCGGACTGAACTGTGGTCGCTGGGATTACATTTTCAGCTATATCAAAACGTTGAAGAATCATGCTGATCGTGTATTACCTGACCGCCAGTCTGTGACCATGACGCAACCTTTCCTCAGTGCGTACTCGCGTCTGCTGATCAAAACCTGTCATCGCCGTGGCGCATTTGCGATGGGTGGCATGGCGGCATTTATCCCAAGCAAAGACGTTAAGCGTAACGAATGGGTACTGAACAAAGTCCGGACGGACAAAGAGTTTGAAGCGAATAACGGACATGATGGTACCTGGATAGCACACCCCGGGTTGGCTGACACGGTACTGGAAGTGTTTGATAAAGCGCTGGGTGACCGCGTAAATCAACTGGACGTATTACGCGAAGAAGACGCCGAAATTACTGCCGGGCAGTTGCTCGAACCATGTTCAGGCGATCGTACTGAAGAGGGTATGCGCGCCAATATCCGCGTCGCAGTGCAATACATCGAAGCCTGGATTTCTGGCAACGGCTGTGTCCCGATTTACGGGCTGATGGAAGATGCCGCCACGGCGGAAATCTCCCGTACATCAATCTGGCAATGGATCCACCACGGCAAAACGCTTAATGACGGACAACCCGTGACGAAGCCGTTATTCCGCCACATGCTGAACGAAGAAATGCTGGTCATTCAGCAGGAGTTGGGCGACCAACGCTTCAGCGCAGGACGGTTCACACAGGCAGCTGCGCTGATGGAAAAAATCACCACACAGGACGAATTAATCGATTTCCTGACCCTGCCCGGCTATCAGCTGCTGGCCTGATTCTTCTTACCCTACACATAAAAAGACCGGAGCATTTGCCATGAAAACGACCCGTACTCAGCAGATTCAGCAGCTTGAAGAAACCTGGAACCAGCCGCGCTGGAAAAATATTACCCGACCTTACACGGCGGCAGACGTGATTAGCCTGCGTGGCTCAGTCAATCCTGAATGTACGCTGGCACAGCACGGTGCGGCGCGCCTGTGGGATTTACTCCACGGTGGATCGCGTAAAGGATATGTGAATTGTCTTGGCGCACTGACCGGCGGACAGGCATTGCAACAGGCAAAAGCGGGTATCGAAGCCATTTATCTTTCCGGGTGGCAGGTTGCCGCAGATGCCAATACAGCTTCCAGTATGTATCCCGATCAGTCTTTGTATCCGGTAAATTCGGTACCTGAAGTGGTGGCGCGCATTAACAACACTTTTCGCCGTGCGGACCAGATTCAGTGGGCCAATAACATTGAACCTGGGCTGCCGGGCTATACCGACTATTTCCTGCCGATTGTGGCCGATGCTGAAGCCGGTTTTGGCGGCGTACTCAATGCCTTTGAGTTGATGAAATCCATGATTGAAGCGGGTGCTGCCGCTGTTCATTTTGAAGACCAGCTTGCCGCAGTGAAGAAGTGCGGGCATATGGGCGGCAAAGTTCTGGTGCCGACTCAGGAAGCGGTGCAGAAACTGGTCTCCGCGCGCCTTGCCGCTGATGTTCTTGGCGTCCCGACGCTGTTGGTGGCGCGTACTGACGCTGATGCGGCAGATTTACTGACGTCAGACTGCGACCCTTATGATAGCCAGTTTATTACCGGCGAAAGAACGCATGAAGGCTTCTACCGGACACACGCCGGTATTGAGCAGGCCATCAGTCGCGGGCTGGCGTATGCACCTTATGCCGACGTGGTATGGTGCGAAACATCAACGCCTGATCTGGCACTGGCTCAGCGTTTTGCCGAGGCCATTCATGCAGAGTTCCCGGGAAAATTGCTGGCCTATAACTGTTCACCATCGTTTAACTGGAAGAAAAATCTCGATGATAAAACCATCGCCAGTTTCCAGGACCAACTGGCCGCGATGGGCTATCAGTATCAGTTCATTACGTTAGCAGGTATCCATAGCATGTGGTTCAACATGTTCGATCTTGCTCATGCCTATGCGCAGGGAGAGGGGATGAAGCACTACGTCGACAAAGTACAGGAACCGGAATTTGCAGCCATAAGTCGCGGCTACACTTTCGCCTCGCACCAGCAGGAAGTCGGAACCGGTTATTTTGATAAAGTCACCACCATCATTCAGGGCGGCCGTTCCTCGGTCACCGCCCTCACCGGTTCTACCGAAGAACAGCAGTTTTCCTCTGCGGCACACTGATATTTATCAGGCCCGGTAAAAGCCGGGTCTTTTTCCTCCGGGAGTCGCCACTATGCGTATAGAGTTGTTGATTGCGCAGACTATTTTGCAGGGATTCGACGCACAGTATGGCCGCTTTCTCGAGGTGACATCGGGGGCACAGCAGCGCTTTGAAAATGCCGACTGGCCGGCGGTACAGGCAGCAATGAAGCAACGTATCCATTTGTATGACCACCATGTCGGGCTGGTGGTTGCCCAGCTCAGATGCATTACCGGCCCGCATTTTTATGATGCCGCGTTTCTGATCCGCGTAAAGGCGTGTTACTCCGGATTACTGCCTGATTATCCGCGGGCTGAAATAGCCGAAAGTTTCTTTAATTCAGTCTATTGCCGCATTTTCAAACATCGCGATCTGACCGCAGACAAACTTTTTATTTTCAGTGAGCAGCCTTTCCGGTGGCCGCAACATTGCGCCCGTCCTTTGTCACGTCTTTACCCGGTTCAGGGCCAGCTTGCCGGCACACTCGCAAGAGTTCTTCATGACCTGCCGGTGCGCTTACCCTGGGAGAATACGCACCGTGACGTAGATTATATTGCTACGGCATTACAACAACGTTTCCCCGCAGAGTGGCTTGCAGAGGCTGATATTGAGATTGCCACCGAGATTTTTTATCGCAATAAAGCCGCATGGATAATCGGTAAAATCAGGACCGGCACGCAGGTATTCCCTATGTTATTGCCGGTGCATCTCAGCAGTCATCAGAAGCAGTTGTTTGTTGATGCCTGTCTTACCGAAAGCAACGATGCCAGTATAGTCTTTGGCTTTGCCCGCTCGTATTTTATGGTGTATGCACCGCAGCCTGGCGCGCTGGTTGAGTGGTTACGTGAGATTCTACCGGCCAAAACCACGGCTGAGCTGTACAGCGCTATCGGTTGCCAGAAGCATGCAAAAACCGAATGTTACCGTGAACATCTGCGCTTTATGGCGCAAACCGATAAGTCTTTTATTATCGCACCCGGTGTTAAAGGAATGGTCATGCTGGTATTTACCCTGCCTGACAGTGACCGGGTGTTCAAAGTGATAAAAGATAATTTTGCGCCGCAGAAAGAAGTGACCGAAGCACAGGTCAAAGCCTGCTATCAGTTGGTGAAAGAACATGATCGTGTCGGGCGGATGGCCGATACGCAGGAGTTTGAGCATTTTGTTCTGCCGAAGAAAAATATCAGTCCTGAACTGATGGCTGAACTACAGCGTGAAGTACCTGCCAAGATTGAAGATCTGGGAGACAGCATTGCGCTCAGGCACCTGTATATTGAACGGCGTATGACGCCGCTGAATTTATATCTGGAACAGGCCAGCACTAAGCAGCTTCATGATGTGATTGAAGAATATGGCAATGCAATTAAACAACTGGCTGCGGCTAATATCTTTCCCGGAGACATGTTGTTTAAGAATTTTGGCGTGACTCGTCATGGCCGGGTAGTATTTTATGATTACGATGAAATCTGCTACATGACCGAAGTGAATTTTCGCGATATTCCCGCGCCACGTTATCCGGAGGATGAACTGGCCAGTGAACCCTGGTACAGCATTGCGCCAGGTGATGTTTTTCCCGAGGAATTCCGGCATTTTCTTTGCAGTGACAAACGCCTTGGTCAGATGTTTGAAACGCTACACGACGACCTTTTCAGCGCCAGTTACTGGCGCGGTTTGCAGCAGAGGATCCGTGAGGGGCATGTCGAAGATGTCTTTGCTTATCGCCGTTCGCGGCGTTTTAGCCATCGTTAATAAACTGAAATCCTGCCGCATCATAATGGTGGGATTTCAGCATCTCTCTCAGTGTTTTCCGCCGCCGTAGGCTTGCGTGATTTCTTTCGCCGCGTGGATCACCAGAGCCCCCAGTTCCGTCACCCGGTCGTCGGTGATGCGCGAAACCGGACCCGAAATGGAAATGGCTGCATAGGCATCGTTATGCTCGTCATAGATACAGGTCGCCACACAACGCAAACCGAGCGCATGCTCTTCATCATCAAAGGCATAACCGCGTTTACGGGTATCTGCCAGCTCCTGTTTCAGGTTCGCCGGAGACGTTTTTGTTAACGGCGTATAACTGTGCAGACCGATTTTGTGCAGCAGTTTTGCCAGACGTTCTTCCGGCAGGGTTGAAAGAAACGCTTTGCCGGCACCTGACGCATGCATGGGTAATTTTCCGCCAATAGGCGCGGACATTCTCATCAGGGCATTACATTGCACCTGATCGATAATGATCGCCTGATAATCACTGTGATCCAGCACGGCCAGATTGACCGTTTCGCCGGACTCCTCCATCAGGCGGCGTAGCATCGGGTGTACCATGGCCAGTAAATTACGGCTTTGCAGGAAACTACTGCCCACGATAAAAGCGTGCGAGCCTATGGTCCACAAGCCCAAATCTCCGACCTGACGAACAAACCCCTGCTGTTGCATGGTGGTCAGAAGGCGGTGGGTGGTGGAGTTGGGTAAACCCGCTTGCTGGGCGAGATCGGTCAGCGCCACGCTGCCCTGAGCTTCGGCAATATATTCCAGCAATTTAAGGCCACGCGTCAGGGACTGAACTTGTCCGGTTGCAGCACTGCTGTTGGCGGCAGCAGCTTTAGTTTTCTTAGCACGTTTGGCCGGAGCCGATACGGACGTTGCCATGAGCCTGTTCCTTGTAAGATGCGCCAAAAGCTGGCGAAGAAAAATCATTTTTGGAATTGGTTTTCGTTTTTACAGTATGGATCGCAACGTGCCTTTACGCTCATCCGATGTGTTGCATGGCGTTTGCGGGATGTCTTCCCGAATTGAAAAAGTCTCACGTCAGCGCGGCCTTTTGGCTGAGGAAGATATGCTAGGATGTTGACCATAATTTCCGGCGCATGAATGAATAATTTGCCGGGTGTGCGTGATGGGTGATGAGGTGAAAGTGACTAATCGAGTTGAGGCGCTACATAAGCAGCTGGCACAGCGCATTTTGGTTCTGGATGGCGGCATGGGCACTATGATCCAAAGCTATCGTCTGGAAGAAGAAGATTACCGCGGTGAGCGTTTTGCTGACTGGGAAAGCGATCTTAAAGGCAATAATGATCTGCTGGTGCTCTCCAGACCTGAAGTGATCATCGAGATCCACAACGGTTATCTTGCTGCCGGTGCAGATATCCTCGAAACCAACACGTTCAACTCCACCACGATTGCAATGGCTGACTACCATATGGAATCCTTGTCGGCTGAAATTAACTATGAGGCCGCGCGGCTGGCGCGACAGTGCGCCGATGAGTGGACTGCCCGTACGCCGGATAAACCGCGTTATGTCGCCGGGGTGTTAGGCCCGACCAACCGGACGGCATCGATTTCCCCTGATGTTAACGATCCCGCATTCCGTAACGTAACTTTCGATCAGCTGGTTGACGCTTACCGGGAATCTACCCGTGCGCTGATCGAAGGAGGGGTCGATCTGATCATGATCGAAACCGTATTCGACACACTTAATGCTAAAGCCGCCACGTTCGCAGTTGAAAGCGAATTCGAAGCGATGGGTATTGTCTTGCCGGTCATGGTTTCCGGCACGATTACCGATGCCTCGGGCCGTACTTTGTCCGGCCAGACAACCGAAGCATTTTATAACTCATTACGCCATGTGAAACCGCTCACCTTTGGCCTTAACTGCGCCCTGGGGCCTGATGAATTACGTCAGTATGTGGCTGAGTTATCCCGTATTGCAGAATGTTATGTCACCGCACACCCGAACGCCGGTTTACCTAACGCCTTTGGTGAATACGATCTCGAAGCTAAAGAAATGGCTGAGCATATTGCCGAATGGGCACGCTCGGGCTTTCTGAACATCGTCGGTGGTTGCTGTGGTACCACGCCTGCGCACATTGCGGCGATGGTGAAAGCCGTGGAAGGCGTGCCGCCCCGTGCTTTGCCGACCATTCCTGTTGCCTGCCGTCTGGCAGGGCTGGAACCGCTGACCATCGATCCACAGACGCTGTTTGTGAATGTCGGTGAACGTACCAATGTGACCGGCTCCGCGCGTTTCAAGCGACTGATTAAAGAAGAAAAGTATGCGGAAGCGCTGGCTGTAGCCCGTCAGCAGGTAGAAAGTGGCGCGCAAATTATTGACATCAACATGGATGAAGGAATGCTCGACGCCGAAGCGGCGATGGTGCGTTTCCTCAGCCTGATTGCCGGTGAACCGGATATCGCCCGTGTGCCGATCATGATCGACTCCTCCAAATGGGACGTCATCGAGAAAGGCCTGAAATGCATCCAGGGCAAGGGGATTGTTAACTCCATTTCCATGAAGGAAGGCGAAGAAGCCTTCCTGCACCATGCCCGTATGGTTCGCCGCTACGGCGCAGCCGTGGTGGTCATGGCATTTGATGAAACCGGGCAAGCGGACACCCGTGCCCGCAAAATTCAAATCTGCCGCCGTGCCTATAAATTGCTGACTGAAAAGGTCGGCTTCCCGCCGGAAGATATTATTTTCGACCCGAACATCTTTGCCGTAGCGACCGGTATTGAAGAGCACAATAACTACGCCGTTGATTTCATCGAAGCCTGTGCTGATATTAAAGCACAACTGCCGCATGCGTTGATTTCCGGCGGTGTTTCCAATGTGTCCTTCTCGTTCCGCGGTAACGAACCGGTGCGTGAAGCCATTCACGCTGTCTTTCTGTATCACGCCATCCGCAACGGTATGGATATGGGTATCGTCAACGCCGGCCAGTTGGCGATTTATGATGATTTACCGGCTGAACTGCGCGACGCCGTGGAAGATGTCATCCTCAACCGTCGTCATGATGGTACTGAGCGTCTGCTCGAACTGGCCGAAAAATACCGTGGCAGCAAGGAAGATGGCGAAGCGAATAAGCAGCAGGCGGAATGGCGCAGCTGGGAAGTAAAAAAACGCCTCGAATACTCGCTGGTGAAAGGCATTACCGAATTTATCGAACTGGATACTGAAGAGTGCCGTCAGCTGGCCGCGCGTCCTATCGAAGTGATCGAAGGCCCGCTGATGGATGGTATGAATGTGGTCGGTGACCTGTTTGGTGCTGGCAAAATGTTCCTGCCGCAGGTGGTGAAATCCGCGCGTGTGATGAAACAAGCGGTGGCCTATCTGGAGCCGTACATTGAAGCCAGCAAGGAAAAGGGCCAGACCAACGGCAAAATTCTTCTCGCGACGGTAAAAGGCGATGTGCATGACATTGGCAAAAACATCGTCGGTGTTGTGCTGCAATGTAATAACTACGAGATTATTGATCTCGGTGTGATGGTGCCGACTGACAAAATTCTGAAAACTGCCATTGAAGAAAACGTCGATATTATCGGGCTTTCCGGGCTTATCACCCCGTCGCTGGATGAAATGGTCAACGTGGCAAAAGAAATGGAACGCCGTGGTTTCACCATGCCGTTGCTGATTGGCGGCGCAACCACATCGAAAGCGCACACAGCGGTGAAAATAGAACAAAATTACAGTGGTGCGACCTGCTATGTGCAAAACGCTTCACGCTCTGTGGGCGTCGTCTCTGCGTTGTTGTCCAATGATCAGCGCGATGCGTTTATCGGACGAACGCGTAAAGAGTATGAAACCGTACGTATCCAGCATGGTCGTAAAAAACCGCGCACGCCGCCGGTGAGTCTGGCAGTGGCCCGCGACAACGCGACTTTTATCGATTGGGAAACTTACACGCCGCCGGTGGCTCACCGTCTGGGCATCCAGAAAGTGGAAGCCAGCATTGAAACATTGCGTAATTACATCGACTGGACACCGTTCTTTATGACCTGGTCGCTGGCGGGCAAATATCCGCGCATTCTTGAAGATGAAGTTGTCGGCGAGGAAGCGAAGCGCCTGTTCAGGGATGCCAACGATTTGCTGGATAAACTCTCCGCTGAAAAATTACTGAATCCGCGTGGTGTAGTGGGCTTGTTCCCGGCAAACCGCACGGGCGATGATATCGAAATCTACAGCGACGAACGCCGTCAGGATGTGCTGGTGGTCAGCCATCATCTGCGTCAGCAAACGGAAAAAACCGATTTCGCCAACTACTGTCTGGCTGACTTTGTTGCGCCGAAATCCAGTGGCAAAAAAGATTACATGGGGGCATTTGCCGTAACCGGCGGGCTTGAGGAAGATGCGCTGGCCGAGGCGTATGACAAGCAGCATGATGATTACAATAAAATCATGATCAAGGCTCTGGCAGACCGTCTGGCAGAAGCGTTCGCAGAGTACCTGCACGAGAAGGTACGTAAAGTGTACTGGGGTTTTGCGCCGACAGAAAACCTGAGCAATGAAGAACTGATCCGCGAAAATTATCAGGGAATACGCCCGGCACCCGGTTACCCGGCCTGTCCTGAACATACTGAAAAAGGGCAAATCTGGAAGCTGCTGGATGTCGAATCCAATACCGGTATGCAACTGACCGAGTCCTTTGCCATGTGGCCGGGGGCAGCTGTATCCGGCTGGTATTTCAGCCATCCTGACAGTAAATACTTCGCTGTGGCGCAGATCCAGCGTGATCAGGTTGAAGATTATGCAGCGCGTAAAAACATGCCGGTCGCAGAAGTGGAAAGATGGTTAGCCCCTAATCTGGGTTACGATGCCGACTAATAATATAAATGCCCGTTAACGGGCATTTTTTCCCCTTGATTTCCTTACGAATTCAGCTCACTTCCACATCAATGTGCAGTGCGTCATAGCGCCAGTATTCTAAATCGCAGTCGATGACCCGGTCGTGCTGGTCACGGTTGGTTCGCGTGATAAACAGTGCAGGGCTGCCGGGTGCCACTCTCAACGCATGCGAGGCTTCTTCACTCAGCAACGTAGGTACCATATCAAATCGTACGCGTCCGTAATGAATGTCGTAGCGCAGCGCATACAGATCGGTCAGCGATGATGTGAGATCAGCGCTGAGAATATCCTGAAAATACAGCGGATTAAGATAGTGCTCGACATACAGTACCGGACGGCTATCGATATAACGTAACCGTCTTATGCAAATCACCTCACTCTCTGCCGGCACTAATAACTTCTGACACACCGTATCACTGGCAAGACAGTACTTCGCATCGATCACTTCGGTTTTTGCGCTGCGTCCCTGATCTTTCGCCATCGCGTGAAAATGACTTCTTTGCAGCGGGTTATAAATAATGCGCGGTGGGGACACAAACCAGCCCCGGCGCACTTCCCGGTAAATCAGACCCTGTGCCTCAAGCTGGCTCAATGCTTCCCGTAATGTGATACGGGTAGTGGAAAACTGTTCACTCAACGCGCGCTCAGAAGGCAGCCTTCCCTCTGCAGAAAATGCCCCGGCTGCAATACTTTCGCTCAATGCCTTGCAGATAACGGCAAGGGTGGTCTGCGATTCACTCATCGGTTAGCAAGCCTCATTTCAGTGCGTTTTTGCACCAATCTGACTCTGCATCGTGTCAATAATGTGCGCCCGTTAACAGCGATCAGCTTAAAACTGCTGCTTTTTCGCGCTGACATATAATTATCACAATTGAGCGTTAGATTGGCTTGGTTCTTGCTGGACTAGACCAGCACTTCACACACTATCATCTGGAGCATCCGTTATGAAACAGTTGTTCGCTTCTGTGTTAACCAGCGCGCTTGTCCTCTCCGCTTCACCGGCATTTGCCGCTGAGCCTCCTGCTGCACTCCTCAAAGCGGCACAAGCCGAAGGAACGGTAAACAGTGTCGGTATGCCTGATGACTGGGCGAACTGGAAAGGAACATGGAGTGATCTGAGCACTAAATATGGTCTGAAACACAGTGATACCGATATGAGTTCCGCCCAGGAAATCGCCAAATTCCTGGCAGAGAAGGACAATGCCAGTGCTGATATTGGTGACGTGGGCGCTGCTTTCGGACCGGTTGCTGTGCAAAAAGGCGTGACCCAGCCTTATAAACCGACAACCTGGGATCAGGTACCCGACTGGGCAAAAGATAAAGACGGTATGTGGGCGCTCGCTTACACCGGTACTATCGCCTTCATCATTGATAAATCGCAGGTTAAAGATGAGCCACACAGCTGGGCTGATCTGCTCAACAGCAAATACAAAGTGACTATTGGTGATGTGAGCACCGCAGCGCAGGCGGCAAACGGCGTGCTGGCGGCAACTTACGCGATGGGTGGGAATGAAAAGGATCTAAAACCAGGTCTGGAATATTTCGGCAAACTGGCGAAAGCAGGACGTCTGAGTCTGACGAACCCGGTGATCGCTTCTCTGGAGAAAGGTGAGGTGCAGGTTGGCGTCGTCTGGGACTTCAACGGGCTGAGCTATCGCGACAAAATCGACAGAACCCGCTTCGATGTGGTGATCCCATCGGATGGCACTATCACGTCCGGCTACACCACCATCATCAACAAATTCGCCAAACACCCAAATGCGGCAAAACTGGCACGTGAATACATCTTCTCTGATGCTGGCCAGATCAACTTAGCACAAGGTTATGCCCGCCCGATCCGTGCTGACCACATCACTCTGCCAGACGATGTAAAAGCCAAACTGCTGCCATCCAGTGAATACAAAAATGCACATCCGATTGCCGATCCGGCTGCCTGGGACAAGAGTGCGAAAACCTTGCCGCGCCTGTGGCAGGAAAACGTCATGATCAACATGCAGCAATAAATTCCTAAAAATAAGAAGAACCGGGCAGCGAAAGCATTGGTTAATGACAACACCTGTAAGAAATGAAAGGCATACATGTAATGAAAAGCATTCTGGTAGTTCTCGACGGCCTGAATTATCAGGTCGGCAACGACACAATGGGTTATTTACAGGCGCAGTGTGCCGCAGGACGTGGCCGCTTGTATCAACTGGAATGCGAATTGCCTTCGCTGTCCCGACCGCTTTATGAATGCATTCTCACCGGCATCACGCCGGTGGAGAGTGGCATCGTTCATAACCATGTTGACCGGTTATCGACACAACGCAGTATTTTTCACTATGCCCGCGACGCCGGTCTGACGACGGCTGCGGCGGCTTATCACTGGGTCAGCGAGCTGTACAACCGCACACCATTTGACCCGCCGCGTGATCGTCACACCAGTGATGAATCGCTGGCTATCCAGCACGGTCATTTCTATTACGACGACAGTTATCCTGATTCGCATTTGTTCGATGATGCCGAAAGCCTGCGACGTCGTCATGATCCCGACTTCCTGCTGATCCATCCGATGAACATTGATGATGCCGGGCATAAATTCGGCCTGTCGACACCGCAATATCGTAACAAAGCACGGATCGCAGACGGCATTCTGTCACGCTATCTGGGTGACTGGCTGGATGCCGGTTATCAGGTGATCGTGACCGCGGATCACGGCATGAATGATGACCGCAGTCACGGCGGAATTTTGCCGGAGGAGCGTCAGGTACCGCTGTTCGTTTTTGGCAGTGCGTTCAGCTTCAAAGAGGCCGCACCGTTGCAGACCGAGTTGTGCGGAACCGTTTGTCAGATCCTTAATATTGCCCACGATAAGCCACATTGCGCGGCATTACTGGCCTGAATCCCGTCACTTTTAGAGGATACCCGATGAAAGCTAAGTGGATTGCGGCGTTGTTTATGCTGCCATTTCTGGTGTTTTTCATCGCTTTTCAGCTGGCGCCGCTGGCATGGATTGCGGTGAGCAGTTTTTACAGTGAGACGTATGAAGCCTGGGGACTGGGCAATTACACCGATATTCTGACATCACCGTTCTATTTACAGGCTATGCGTTTCTCGCTGGATATTTCCATCTGGTCGAGTTTATACGGCTTGCTTATCGCGTTGGTGGGCAGTTACTCACTTCGCCAGTTAGGCCCGACAAAGCTGCACGATTTTGTCATGTCGTTCACTAACATGACCAGCAACTTTGCCGGGGTGCCGCTGGCCTTCGCCTTCGTGATCCTGCTTGGCCTGAATGGTTGCCTGACGCTGCTGTTGAAAAAATATGGCCTGATGGAACACTTTGACCTCTATTCGAAAGACGGCCTGATTGTTCTCTATACCTATTTTCAGATCCCGCTCGGCGTGTTGCTGATGTATCCGGCATTTGATGCGCTGCGGGAGGACTGGCGTGAGTCAGCAGCCTTGCTGGGCGCGGGACGCTGGCGTTACTGGCGTCATATTGGTATTCCGGTGCTGTTCCCGGCCTTGCTCGGTACCTTCGTGATTTTGCTGGCCAATGCCCTTGGCGCGTATGCCACGGTGTATGCGCTGACCACCGGTAACTTTAACGTGGTGCCGGTGCGTATCGCGGCGTTGGTCTCGGGGGATATTTCTCTCGATCCGAACATGGGCAGCGCGCTGGCGATGTTGCTGGTGGTGCTGATGGCCTTTATCACGCTGATCCATCAGTGGTTATTGCGTAAAAGTTATCTCAGTCAGCGCAGCTGACGGGCAAAAAAAGGAACGTAAAATGTCGCGCTCTGAAGCGATTTACCACCGTGTGGTGATCTGGATTTTACTGATTGTCATGATGTTGCCGCTGCTGGCGACGCTGGTCTATGCGCTGGTGCTGGAATGGGGTGCCACTATATTGCCGAGCGGTTTTACCCTCAAATGGCTGGTGGAATTGTGGAGTGATCCGCGTTTCCTGATTGCGCTCTGGCACTCGCTGCTGGTGTGTTTTGGCACACTTTTCCTCTCGCTGGTGCTGATCCTGCCACTCATGTTTGTGATTGCTTACTATTTTCCAAAGCTTGATGCGCTGATGAATATCCTGATCTTACTGCCGTTCGCCGTGCCACCCGTGGTGTCGTCGGTCGGTCTGATGCAACTCTATTCCGCTGAACCGCTGGCGCTGACCGGCACGCCGTGGATCCTGATCGGTTGTTACTTCACCATCGCGCTGCCGTTTATCTATCGCGCCATCTCCAACAACATGCAGGCGATCAACCTGCGTGACCTGATGGATGCGGCGCACCTGCTCGGGGCCAGCACCTGGAAAGCGGCACTGCTGGTGGTTTTACCGAACTTACGTAAAGGCGGAATGATTGCCGTCCTGCTGTCGTTTTCCTTCCTGATCGGGGAATTTGTATTCGCCAACCTGCTGGCGGGCAGCCGTTATGAAACGGTTCAGGTTTACCTCTATAACATGCGCAATGGCAGCGGCCATTTTACCAGCGCACTGGTCATCTCCTATTTCATGGTCGTCCTGATTTTCACCTGGGTGGCGAACATCCTGAACAAAGGAAAGCGCTGATTATGTCGTATTTACAGGTTACTCAACTCAATAAGTCTTACGGCCCGACGCAAATTTTCAACAACATCGATTTTTCAGCACAAGAGGGTGAATTCGTCACGCTGCTGGGACCCAGCGGTTGTGGGAAATCCACACTGCTTCGCTGTCTCGCAGGGCTGACGTCGGTGGACAGCGGAAAAATTCTGATACAGGGGCAGGATATTGTGCCGTTGCCGCCGCAGCAGCGCGGTATAGGTATGGTCTTCCAGAGTTATGCGTTGTTTCCGAATATGACCGTGGAAGCTAATGTCGCGTTCGGCCTGAAAATGCAAAAGATACCGGTTTCCGAGTTGCATCGCCGCGTCGGTGAAGTGCTGGAACTGGTGGAAATGAACGACTATGCCAAACGTTATCCGCATCAGCTTTCCGGTGGCCAATGTCAGCGTGTGGCGCTGGCGCGTTCACTGGTCACACAGCCGCGTCTGTTGTTGCTTGATGAACCGCTTTCCGCGCTCGATGCCCGTATCCGTAAGCATTTGCGTGAGCAAATCCGCCGTATTCAGCGTGAAATGAACCTGACGGCGATTTTCGTGACACACGATCAGGAAGAAGCGCTGACCATGTCCGATCGGATTGTGCTGATGAACAAAGGACAAATCGTCCAAAATGCTGACGCCGAAACCCTGTATACTGAACCGGTGGATGCGTTCGCCGCAGGCTTTATCGGCAGTTACAATCTGTTAAACCCTGAACAGGCGATGGCGCTGACCGGCATACGTTATACCGGTCGCGTCGCCATCCGGCCGGAGTCGGTCACGATGTGTGAACTGACTGAAGGCATTCCGGCTAAAATTATCAGCCACAGCCTGCTCGGTAACGTCGTGCGTTATCGCGTTTTAGCGCATGGCGTTGAGCTTTCTGTGGATGTCTTAAACCGCTCTGTGGCCTCACTTCGTGCCGATGGCAGCGATATTGGTCTACAGTTAGATCTTGTTACGTTACGGGAAGTTGCATGAAACTGGCGCTGTTTGATCTCGATGAAACCCTGATTAGCGGCGACTGTTCGAGTTTGTGGTCAGCCTATATGGTGGCCAATGGCTGGGTGGCCGATGAACAGGCTTTCCTGCAACAAGATGCCGCACTGATGCAGCAATACGCTGCCGGCCAGATGGATATGCAGGAGTACATGCGTTGTACTTTGGTGCCGCTGTCCGGCCGCCGTCAACGTGATGTCGCGGCAATGGTCGCGAATTATATTCAGGATGTGATTGCCCCGCGTGTTTACGCGCAGGCGCGTGAGTGTCTGGCTGCTCACCGCGCACAGGGCGACCGGACGGTGATTATTTCCGCGTCCGGTGAACATCTGGTGCAGCCAATTGCCCGTTTCCTTGGTGTTGATGAAACGCTGGCGATTGGTGTTGAAATCAAAGAAGGGCGCTTTACCGGCGCCACACAGGGGACGATGACCTACCGCGAAGGCAAAGTTTCGCGGTTACTTGAACTCATCAATCAGGACGAATCCCTGTTGCAATCAGCCAGTTTTTATTCGGATTCCCATAATGATCTGCCGTTGCTGACGCGCGTTGGGCAGCCTGTGGTGGTGAATCCGGACGCCATCCTGCTCCAGCACGCCCGGCAGGCAGGATGGCCGGTCTATGCCTGGCGTTAATGGAGCTGTTTTTTCGTGTTAACCCTTTTGCATCTGTTGTCTGCTATTTCTCTGCTCGTATGGGGTACGCACATCGTGCGTACCGGCATCATGCGCGTCTTTGGCGCCAATCTGCGCCGTGTTCTGAGTAACAGTGTCGAGAAAAAACCGCTGGCGTTTGTGGCGGGGATTGGCGTAACTGCGCTGGTGCAAAGCAGTAATGCTACCGCGCTGCTGGTCACGTCGTTTGTATCGCAGGGGCTGGTGGCACTGGCGCCGGCACTGGTGATTATTCTCGGTGCAGATGTCGGGACCGCCGTGATGGCGCGTATCCTGACTTTCGATCTCTCCTGGCTTTCTCCGCTGCTGATTTTCGTCGGTGTTGCATTCTTCCTCAGCCGTAAACAAACCCGCGCGGGGCAAATGGGCCGCGTCGGTATCGGACTGGGTCTGATTTTACTGGCGCTGGAACTGATTGTGGGCGCAGCAACACCGATCATGCAGGCCTCCGGCGTGAAAGTTTTATTCTCCTCACTGACGGGTGATGTACTGCTCGATGCTCTGACCGGCGCAGTGTTTGCCATTATCAGTTATTCCAGCCTGGCTGCCGTGTTGCTGACAGCAACCCTTGCCGCAACCGGCGTGATTTCGCTTAAAGTATCGCTGTGTCTGGTCATCGGTGCCAATCTTGGCAGCGGGCTGCTGGCGATGATTAACGCCAGTAAAATGAACGCTGCCGGTCGCCGGGTCGCGCTCGGCAGCACGTTGTTTAAACTGATTGGTTTAGTGATTGTGCTGCCGTTTGTCGGACCGTTGTCGACCCAACTGACGCGGCTTGGGATCCCGGATGAGGAACTGGTGATTTATTTTCACATGTTCTACAACCTGATCCGTTGTCTGGCAATGGTGCCGCTGACTGCGCCGATGGCGAAGATTTGCCAGATGATGATTGCCGATGTGCCGGAAGATGATCCGCGTCTGCGCCCGCGTCATCTTGACGTCAGCGCGATAGATACACCGACGCTGGCGCTGGCCAATGCCGCCCGCGAGACTTTGCGCATGGGCGACGTGGTCGAACATATGCTGATCCTCAACCGGGAAGTGATGCACGGTAAACTGGCGCAGGATCGCGAAGTGCGGCGTCTCGACGATGACGTTGATGTGTTGTACACCGCCATCAAACTGTATCTGGCGCAAATCAATAAAGAAGGGTTGGGCGAAGATGACTCCCGCCGCTGGGCAGAAATTATCGAAATGGCGCTCAACCTCGAACAGGCCGGTGACATTATCGAACGTATGACCGGCGATATCACCGCCAAATCCCACGCTACGCGCCGCGCGTTCTCGCCGGAAGGCTTGGTGGAACTGGATGCCTTACATGAAAAATTACAAGATAATCTGCGTCTGAGTTTGGGGGTATTCCTGTCAAACGATCTCACCAGCGCACGCCGTCTGCGACGTTCCAAACACCGCTTCCGCATTCTTGACCGCCGTTACGCGCATGCCCATGTTGATCGCTTGCATCAGCATAATGTGCAGAGTATTGAAACCAGTTCGCTCCACCTCGGGTTACTGGGAGATATGAAACGTCTGAACTCACTGTTCTGTGCGGTGGCGTATAACGTGCTGGATCAGGATGAGCAGGAAGACGAGCAGCGCGAACCGAATGATGATGCGCAACGGGTGTAGTACGAATAAAAACGGGCGCTGAGGAAGGCGCCCGTTTCTTTTTGCTGTTTTTTTACGGTCTGGACATCAGTCTTTTTTGACCGGTTTGCCGGACCAGTAACCGGCCAGCAAAGAACCTGAAAGATTATGCCAGACCGAGAACAATGCACCCGGCAGTGCGGCCAGCGGGGTGAAGTAGATTTTCCCCAGCGTCGCGGCTAAGCCTGAGTTCTGCATCCCGACTTCCATCGCCAGCGTGCGACAGGTGGTTTCGTCAAAGCCAAACAGTTTTCCACCCCAGTAACCGCTCAGTAAACCAATGCCGTTGTGCAGAATAACCGCCACAATCACGATCAGTCCCACAGAACCGATAAAGCCCTGACTGCCCGCCACGACGGCGCTGATAATGGCGATAATGCACACCATTGAGAAAAGCGGCAGCAGCGGTTCGATGCGTTTTACGGTTTTCGTGAACAGATGATGAATAATCAGACCGGCTAAAATCGGGATGACGACGATTTGCAAAATGCTCAACAGCATGCCTTCCACATCGACCTTGATGTGCGTATCAACATACAGACGTGTTAGCAATGGCGTGGCGAAAACGCCAACCAGCGTGGAAACCGCAGAAATCGTCACGGAAAGCGCGACGTCGCCTTTCGCCAGATAAATCATGACATTAGAAGCAGTTCCGCTGGCCACGCTGCCAACCAGAATCATCCCCGCCGATAAATCTGCGGGCATATGGAACAGCTTTGCCAGTACCCATGCCGCCAGCGGCATGACCAGATAATGCAGGAAAGTAGCGGCAGCAACCGGGCCGGGCCGGGAAAGTACGCGTTTGAAATCACCGAATTCGAGAGTGACGCCCATCGCGAACATGATCAGCATCAGCAGGGTAGAAACGTGCGGGCCGATCGGCGTAAACGTGCCGGGCGAATAGTAGGCCGCGACGGATAACAGCACGGCCCACAACGGGAACAGGCGGGTTATTATGGCTAACATTGAGGATGATCCTTGTCTTTGTTGTTTTGCAAAAGTACAGACAAAAAAAAGACCGGGCACGTGGCCCGGTCTTCTCAGATACCGCGCCCGTCCTTATTCGAATAGGTTGCGGTGTAGAGTTTTAACAACCTGATCGGCATCGTTGCCCGGCACCAGGAAGCATAAATTGTAGCTACTTGCGCCGTAGCAAATCATGCGGATATTGAACGGATCCAGTACGCCGAAGACTTCTTTGCCGACGCCACAGGCCTGTGACAGTTTGTTACCGATAATCGCGATCAGTGCCAGATTTTCTTCGACTTCCACGCGGCACAGTGAGGATAATTCTGTCAGCAGCGAGGTGGTCAGCAGGCTGTCACCCGAGGATGTGGAACCGGTGGTATCCAGCGTCAGTGCGACGCTGACTTCGGACGTTGTGATCAGATCAACAGAGATGCTGTGACGAGCCAGAATGCCAAACACTTCGGCGAGGAAACCGCGTGAATGGAGCATGCTCAGGCTGTGCAGCGTGACCAGCGTTTGTCTGCGGCGCAGGGCTATCGCGCGGAACAGCGGCGGATTATCGCTGGTATCACACACCAGGGTGCCACCGCCTGACGGGTCCTTGCTCGAGCCTACAAACACCGGAATACCGCGGCGCACCGCTGGCAGCAGCGTTGCAGGATGCAGAACTTTCGCACCAAAAGTCGCCATTTCAGCCGCTTCTTCAAATGCGATACGGTCAATACGTTTTGCCGCCGGCACCAGACGTGGATCGGTAGTATAAATCCCCGGTACGTCCGTCCAGATATCCACCCGGGAAACGCTCAGCGCTTCGCCTAACAATGCGGCGGTATAATCGCTGCCACCACGGCCAAGTGTCGTGGTACGCCCTTTGCCTTCAGAACCGATAAAACCTTGTGTGATCACCAGAGCGTCCTGCAAGCGCGGTTGCAACTGCTGAACGGTTAACTCGTTTAATGCCTGAGTATCTGGCTCCGCCCGGCCAAAGCGATCATTGGTGCGCATAATTTTACGCACGTCGAACCATTCCACCGGCACGTTACGCTGGCGAATGATTTCAACAAACAGCAGAGTAGACATCAGTTCGCCATGGCTCACCAGTTCGTCAGTCAGCGCGGTAGATGTCGCCAGGCTCGCCGCTTCTGACAACATAGCGATATTTTCCAGCATGCGGCCGATTTCTTCGCGGATCACTGTCGGATTATCGAGGCGGTCGATGATAGCGCTCTGGATGCGCCGAATTTCATCAAGCAGGAACACCCGTCGTTCGGTTTCTTTACCTTCGGCCAGCTCGACTAATAAATTGGTGACGCCCGCAGAGGCGGAGAGGACAACCAGACGCACTTCAGGACGCGACAGCACGATATCCGCGCTGCGGTTCATTGCGTCGAAATCCGCCACGCTGGTACCGCCGAATTTGGCGACGATGACATTACCCAAAGGCTGCTGACTGGCGTTGCGGGATACTGCGTGATTCATGTAAAACCTCGTGTCCGGGTCGTCATACCATGACGGCCATCGATTCCATAAGAATTGGCACAAAGGGAAGAGCGGGAAACGGGAGCAGGCGTAGAGATACTACGATACACCCAGAAGCGCCCCACCTAGCCGACACCCTTTTGGGGTGTTCCGGTGACAACCCAGGGGATTCAGCCCCTGTAGTCGATCGTTCGCCTGCCGCGGGCTTATGATCTCGGCGCCGCTCCCCCTGATGTATCTTCGTAGGATTTCGGCTCCTCCGATACACTGCCTGGGCGACGCGCCTCTTCTGGCTCGCGCACCGAGCGCGCGAGTTAGGCGCTTAGGAATAGCCGTTTATCGCCCGTCTGTCAACGGTCAGGCAGCGCATGCGCTACATTTTGAGCGATTCTCATCTAATATTGTTCTCTGTCATTGTGATTAAGCAGATCTGACCTATCGCAAGAAAAGGCATCTCTTCCCGGGAACTTCAGGCTACAATCGGGACAGTTACCTCATATTTATTCTCAGCCTAAGAGCATTGCTATGAAAAATATCAATCCAACTCAGACCGCTGCCTGGCAAGCCCTGCAGCAGCATTTCGACAAGATGAAAGATGTGCAGATTAGCCATCTGTTTGCTGAAGATGGTGATCGTTTCTCCAAATTCTCTGCCACGTTTGAAGACCAGATGCTGGTCGATTTCTCTAAAAACCGTATCACTGCAGAGACGCTCGATAAACTGCAGGCGCTGGCGAAAGAGACTGACCTTCAGGGCGCAATCAAATCGATGTTCTCTGGCGAGAAGATCAACCGCACCGAAGACCGTGCTGTTCTGCACGTAGCCCTGCGTAACCGCAGCAACACACCAATCATCGTGGACGGCAAAGATGTTATGCCGGAAGTGAACGCAGTTCTGGCGAAAATTAAAGGTTTCACCGGGCGCGTTATCGGTGGCGAGTGGAAAGGGTATACCGGCAAAGCCATCACTGATGTGGTGAACATCGGGATCGGCGGTTCAGACCTCGGTCCGTTCATGGTGACTGAAGCACTGCGTCCGTACAAAAATCATCTGAATATGCATTTCGTCTCCAACGTAGATGGCACGCATATCGCTGAAACGCTGAAAGATTTGTCTCCGGAAACCACGCTGTTCCTGGTGGCATCAAAAACCTTCACCACACAGGAAACCATGACCAACGCCCACAGCGCGCGTGACTGGTTCCTGGAAACTGCCGGCGACAACAAACACGTGGCGAAACACTTCGCTGCGCTGTCTACCAACGGTAAAGCAGTGAGCGAGTTTGGTATCGATACCGACAACATGTTCGAATTCTGGGACTGGGTCGGCGGTCGTTACTCTCTGTGGTCAGCAATCGGTCTGTCTATCGCGTTGTCTGTTGGGTTCGATAACTTCGAACAATTGCTGAGCGGTGCTCATGCAATGGACAAACACTTCGCGAATACGCCGGCTGAGAAAAACCTGCCGGTGCTGCTGGCACTGATCGGCATCTGGTATAACGATTTCTACGGCACTGAAACCGAAGCTATCCTGCCATACGACCAGTACATGCACCGTTTTGCCGCTTACTTCCAGCAAGGCAACATGGAATCTAACGGTAAGTTCGTTGACCGTAACGGTAATCCGGTGGATTACCAGACGGGCCCGATCATCTGGGGTGAGCCGGGCACTAACGGCCAGCATGCGTTTTATCAGCTGATTCACCAGGGGACTAAAATCATCCCTTGTGACTTCATTGCGCCAGCCATCAGCCATAACCCGCTGAGCGATCACCACGCGAAACTGCTGTCTAACTTCTTCGCCCAGACGGAAGCGCTGGCATTCGGTAAATCTCTGGACGTTGTCGAGAAAGAATTCGCCGATCAGGGCAAAAAACCGGAAGACGTGAAACACGTTGCGCCGTTCAAAGTGTTCGAAGGGAACCGTCCGACCAACTCCATCCTGCTGCGTGAAATCACGCCTTACAGCCTGGGTGCGTTGATCGCGATGTACGAACACAAAATCTTTACTCAGGGCGTGATCCTCAACATCTACACCTTCGACCAATGGGGTGTAGAACTGGGCAAACAGCTGGCAAACCGTATCCTGCCAGAACTGGAAGATGACAAAGACGTGACCGGGCATGACAGTTCGACTAACGGTCTGATCAACCGCTTCAAAAACTGGCGCTAATACCCGTTATCCTTCGCGCTGCCCCGGCGTTGGCTGCCTTCATGAACCCCGGTCACATACTTGTGTATGCTCCCGGGGATTCATTCAGTTGCCGCCTGGATGCAACACGAATGATTTAGGGCATTAAGGTTTTTATACGTCAAAATAAAAGGGTTAGCCTTCACCGGCTGGCCCTTTTTTAATGGCGCTTTTCCTGTGCTGACTCTGTGGTATTCTGCGGGTATTAATAACAAAAGTGGGATGTAGATCACATGGCAGGATCAAAGCGGGCATTAATGATATCCGTCATTATGCAGCGAATTTTGAACATATTCTTATTAGGACTGGCCGCAATCCTGATGATTTTTATCGGGCGTGAAACCTACCACTTAGCAATGGTGCTGTTCGTGAATAACGATCAGTCGTCCTCGTATCTGCTCATCGAGGGGATTGTGATTTACTTCCTCTATTTTGAGTTTATTGCCCTGATAATTAAATATTTTTCATCGGGCTATCATTTCCCTTTACGCTATTTCATTTACATCGGTATCACCGCGATCATCCGTTTGATCATCGTTGATCACAAAAGTCCTTACGACACATTGGTTTACGCCTGCGCCATCCTGGTGCTGGTTGTGACGCTGTTCCTGGCCAATGGCGAACGTCTGCGTCGCGAATAAATGAGGCAATTACTGCCTCGCATTCATACGCTAGAATGTGAGGCAGATAATTCATTGGAGGTATGAACACCTTCATTACGGAGCTATTGATGTCTGATTCCCATTCCACCGAAAAATCCCCGATCCACTGGTTTGACGATCCTTCGCAGGTGCCTGCGGATGTGGCTGACTGGCTGATGGAAATGGGATCCATGACCCGCCGGTTTGAAAAACAGGGTGTGACCGTCACCGTGAAACCGCAAAACGAATGTTTTGTCAGCCGCGAAGAACTGGGTGAAAGCGAGGCGCAGCAGTTGCCGGAAAGCGCCCGTTACTGGATCCGGGAAATCGTATTGTTTGGTGACGCACAACCGTGGCTGCTGGGGCGCACGGTCATTCCTGAAGAAACACTGACCGGGCCAGATCTGGCGCTGGTCGATTTAGGGACTGTGCCGCTGGGCCGCTACCTGTTCAGTGGCAATAATCTGTCCCGTGATTATATCCATCTGGGTCAATTACACAGTGAGCAGGGCGAGTTATGGGCACGCCGTTCCCGCCTGCGCTTGTCTGACAAGCCGCTGTTGTTGACCGAAATTTTCCTACCGGACTCACCGGTTCATCGTCCGCAAAGCCAGGCGGAGCAGGAATGAGTCAGACTAACCAAGCAGGAGAACAAAGAGTGTCAGGAAGTATGACTCAGGGCACATGGCGTGATTACTGCCGCCTGATGCGTATTGATAAGCCGATCGGCTCATTGTTGCTGTTGTGGCCAACGTTATGGGCGCTGTGGGTAGCCGGTGGCGGAATGCCCTCTGCGAAGATTTTGCTGGTCTTCGTGCTGGGCGTGTTTTTCATGCGTGCCGCCGGTTGCGTAGTGAATGACTACGCCGATCGCAAATTTGATGGTCATGTAAAACGTACCGCTCAACGGCCATTGCCGAGCGGGGCGATCACTGGCAAGCAGGCGAAAATATTATTCGTCGGACTGGTGCTGGTGTCATTCCTGCTGGTTCTGCTGCTTAACCGCATGACCATTTTACTGTCTCTGGCCGGACTGGCGCTGGCATGGATTTACCCATTCATGAAGCGCGTCAGTCATCTGCCTCAGGTCGTTTTAGGCGCAGCGTTTGGCTGGGCTATCCCGATGGCTTATGCGGCGGTGAGCGAAAGTGTGCCGCTCAGTTGCTGGTTAATGTTCGTGGCAAATATCTGCTGGACGGTGGCTTACGATACGCAATACGCGATGGTCGATCGTGACGATGATGTGAAGATCGGCGTGAAATCGACAGCGATTCTGTTTGGTCGTTTTGACACGCTGATCATCGGCCTGCTGCAACTGGCAACGCTGGTGCTGATGGGCATTGTCGGCCATCTTTCCCAGCTCGGTGCACCGTTTTACTGGTCGCTGCTGCTGGCTGCTGCGCTGTTTGTACATCAGCAGAAGCTGATTGCCAAACGTGAACGTGATGCCTGTTTCCTGGCTTTCCGCCAGAACAATTATGTCGGGCTGGTGCTGTTCCTCGGCATTCTGATGAGCCTGTCAGGGTTCACGTTGTAAATATTCCTGAACTGATTCAACGCCCATAAAAAAACGCCCGGCCTCCGTAAAGAGTCCGGGCGTTTTTATGCAGCCAGCACTGGCTGGCGCTAATGGCGGTTAATGATTGGTATCGCGCACATCCAGCTTCGGCTCCGCCGGAGGGGCAGTCGGTTGCGGCAAATCAGACGGCATACCCGCACTCTCAATGGTCAGCTTGATGTCTGATGTCATCAGATCACTGAGCATGAGATAAATTTCACGTGTTTGTTCCTGAATGGCATCACCGCTGTCACTGATATAGCCTTCAGCGCGAAGTGTACCGACCAGCGTCGAGAAAACGGCTTTATCGAAGAATTCAGGGGCATTGATACCGTGCAGTACGGACAAACGCTGCGCCATAATCCGGCTCTCTTTCTCCAGCGCACCACGGTTGATACTTGGGTTATTGGTGAGCAGGGAGAAGGTAATCGCGTAGCGTTGCAGCGTTTCACGTACACCGGCCGCCAGCAGTTGCAGGGTACGGATCCGCGCCGGATTAAGGGTCAGTTCATCATCTTCAAGATGAATGATTTGCTGACGTGCCAGTTCCAGCGTCAAAACATCCAATACCTGTGGCAGCTCAGTCGTCTCGAAATGCATAAACAATTCGGCTTTGAGCATCGGATAAATCAGTTCGACCTGACGCAGTAATTCCGCGCGGCTGACCTGACGGTGATGCATCACAATGCTTGAAATCAGCGACGGCAACACCAGCATATGATGGATGTTGTTGCGGTAGTACGTCATCAGAACGGCCTGTTCGCGCGGCAGTACGATGATGTCGCCAATGTTGTCTTTCTCAACCTGGAACTTGTTCATGTTCAGCGCGTGATCGAGCAACTGATCGGCAGTCAGATCCGGCACCGTTGAATCCGCGTTGTAAGGTACGTTACGCAGTAATTGCAGGTAGCAGTCTATTTGCTCGGTCAGTTGTTCACGGGTCAGTGAACGCTGGCGTGAGGCCAGCAGCGCGGTACAACACAAGTTCATGGCATTGGCTGCTGCTGAATTGTTGATACGCACCATGATCTGTTCTGCTAAATCCTGTACCGTTGGCGTCAGCCAGCTCGGACGTTGTGCTTCGATCGGGTCGATGGCTTCACGCCAGGTCGGCACATTCTGGTTCAGGTAAGTGGTCAGATGCAGCGGTTCACCAAAGTTCACATAACCCTGGCCGAGATTGCGCAGCTTGCGCAAGCCGTTAAGCATTTGCGTCAGGCTTTCTTTCTCTTTAGTCGCACCGCGCAATTCTTTGGCATAGGTGCCCACTTCCATGACGTGCTCATAACCGATGTAAATTGGCACCAGCGTAATCGGGCGTGAACCGCCTCGCAGCATGGCCTGAATGGTCATGGCCAGCGTACCGGTTTTCGGCTCCAGCAGGCGTCCGGTTCGCGAACGTCCCCCTTCCACAAAGTATTCCACCGAATAACCACGGCTGAATAGTTCGCCCAGATATTCACGGAACACCGTTGAATAGAGCTTGTTGCCTTTGAAGGTTCGACGAATAAAGAACGCGCCCAGACGGCGGAAAATCGGGCCAGCTGGCCAGAAATTCAGGTTGATGCCAGCGGCAATATGCGGCGGTACCAGCCCCTGATGATAGAGCACGTAAGACAGAAGCAGATAGTCCATGTGGCTGCGGTGGCAGGGCACATACACAATTTCCTGACCGTCCAGCGCCAGCTGGCGTACACGCTCAGCATTATTAACATTGATGCCTTTGTACAAACGGTTCCACGTCCAGCTCAGTACGCGATCAGAGAGGCGCACGGCTTCATAAGAGAAGTCAGCGGCAATCTCTTCCATCAGGGCGATGGCATTTTGCTGGGCTTTTTCGTGGGAAATTTTCTTGCTGCGGGCTTCGTCTTCAATCGCTTTTTCAATGGCTTTTGAGGACAGCAATTTGTTGAACAAGTCCTGACGTGCCGGAAGACGTGGGCCAACGGCGGCCAGACGTTGACGGGAGAAGTGCATCCGCGCCACACGTGCCAGCTTTTGAGCAATGGTTTTATCTGTGCCGTGTTCCGTCGCCATATAACGCAGGGAAACGGTATTGGAGAAGCGGACAAAACTGTCCCGCCCCAGCCAAAGCACAGCGAAGAATTTCTGGATGCCGTTCAGTACGCGCAGATGTGGCGTGTCATCCTGACCTTCACGGCCCGGTGCCCGACCAAACATCACCGACACCGGCAACATCTGAATGTCTAAATCCGGGTTATTGCGGTGCAAATCAAGGTAGTCGTGGAACAGCTTTACGGATTCCTGCTTCGGCGTGTAATAAGAGAATACGCGCGGACCTTCAGCAATAAAGACATGGCTTGGCAGCAGGGTTCCGTCAATTTCCAGCGGAATAAGGGGATCAGGCAGATTCTGTGCCAGACATTGCGCACGCAACGTCAGCAAATCGGCTTTGGAATTATAGGGCAATACATACAAAATCGGCCGCGTCGGGTCTAAATGCAACTCGGTAACCGGATCTGAAGGTATGACCTTGCTCTTTACCAGCAATGAGAGCGGTAAATTCAATAATGTGTAATAAAGTCTACGCCAACCTGACATAAAAACGTGAAGCCTCTTGTTAGCCATTTCGCCGCAAGGATACCAGAAAGCTCAGATGAGATCTGTGGTGATGCAATACCCTTCTTATTTCAAGCCGCAGGGGTGTTGGCTTAAGACGTTCACCCGAATCACTTACTCATGTAAGCTCATCAGGATTCACTTCTTTACCGCCTTTCTGCACCCCGACTATTTGGGGTATAAAGTGCGGCAAATTCTCTAAGGATCAGTAAAAGAAATGGCTAACCAAGTCACTGGATTTACCCGAATTTATAAAGCAGCTGGCTATTCCTGGAAAGGGCTGAAAGCGGCATGGCAAAATGAAGCGGCCTTTCGCCAGGAAGCCAGCGTCGCTATTCCGTTAATTTTGTTATCTTTTTGGTTTGATGTCAGCCCCGTAGAACGCATTCTGCTGGTGGGATCCGTTGTTTTGGTCTGTGTCACTGAACTGCTCAACAGCGCGGTAGAATGCGCGATAGACCGTATCGGATCTGAGTTTCACGTACTTTCAGGTCGTGCAAAAGATATCGGCTCGGCTGCCGTACTTCTGACCATCATATTGGCGTTTTTTGTCTGGGTCAGCATCTTTTGGCCACGATGGTTCTGATTTGGAATCTGCATTCCAGGAATCAACGTTATGCCCTGTTTTTATTCAATCTTAGGTTTTCATTGATCGTTTAGCTGTATATACTCACAGCAAGACTGTATAAACAACCAGGGGGCGGAATGAAAGCTTTAACGACCAGACAACAAGAGGTCTACGACCTTATTCGCGATCATATCTCCACCACCGGTATGCCACCCACCCGCGCAGAGATTGCATCACGTCTGGGGTTCCGTTCCCCCAATGCGGCGGAAGAGCATCTCAAAGCGCTGGCGCGTAAGGGTGTTATTGAGATTGTTTCCGGCGCATCACGTGGCATTCGTTTGCTGATGGAAGAAGAAGAGGGTTTACCGCTGATCGGCCGGGTTGCTGCCGGTGAGCCGTTGCTGGCCCAGCAACATATTGAAGGACACTATCAGGTCGATCCGGCCATGTTTAAGCCGAGTGCCGATTTCCTGCTGCGTGTCAGCGGTATGTCGATGCGTGATATCGGTATTCTTGATGGCGATCTGCTGGCTGTACATAAAACGCAAGACGTGCGTAATGGACAGGTTGTTGTGGCCCGTATAGATGATGAAGTCACCGTGAAACGTCTGAAAAAACAGGGCAGTGTGGTGCAGTTATTGCCTGAAAACAGCGATTTCCAGCCGATCGTGGTTGATTTACGTGAGCAGAATTTCAGCATTGAAGGGCTGGCCGTAGGCGTCATCCGCAACGGTGACTGGATCTGACCTTCGTACTTCGGGCTGCAGATGCGTTGGCTGCGTGCGTTCACCCGAATCACTGACTCCTGTCAGCTCATCGGGATTTTTTTACTTGCCGCCTTCCTGCAACTCGAATGACTCGGTCAGATATTACTGGGTCAAATTCTTGATCCCAATGGTCATATTGTTGATTTGCGGGTTCGTTAGCCGCCTCTGACATACCGCTAAGCTTTAACGTTTCATCTTGTCGCCCCTTCCGGGGCGATGTCACTTACAGGCATAACCTGAACCTCCGGCATGAGATTCTCTATGCAACATCATTCCCCGCGACAAACACTCAAAAACACCTTTTTAAGCCCCGCTGATAAGGCGCTCTGGAGGCTGGCATTGCCGATGATTTTTTCAAATATCACGGTGCCTCTTCTCGGGCTTGTGGATACGGCGGTGATCGGTCATCTCGACAGCCCGGATTATCTCGGCGGAGTGGCTGTGGGTTCGATGATCACGACTTTCCTCTTTATGCTCTTACTTTTTTTACGGATGAGTACCACCGGCATGACCGCTCAGGCGCTGGGCGCGAATGATAACCGGTTGCTGGCGCGCGCTTTCGTACAACCCTTTCTGCTGGCCGTATTGTCTGGTCTCACCATAGTGTTGTTCCGGCACCCCCTGATGGAACAGGCGTTTCATATCGTCGGGGGCAGCCAACCGGTGCTTGAACAGGCGAGGCTGTTTATCGAAATTCGCTGGTTCAGTGCCCCGGCTTCACTGGCGAATCTGGTGATCCTTGGCTGGCTGTTGGGCATTCAGTATGTTCGCGGGCCGGTGATTTTGCTGATTGCCGGGAATCTGCTGAATATCATTCTGGATCTGTGGCTGGTGATGGGGCTGGGCTGGAATGTGCGTGGTGCTGCCATGGCGACGGCAAGTTCCGAGTATTTCACGCTATTTATCGGGCTGTACTTTGTCTGGCGGGTAATGAAGCAACGGGGTATAACCGGCGCACAAATCACCTCGGCCTGGCGTGGTAACCTGCGCCGTCTGCTGGGGCTTAACCGCGACATTATGTTGCGTTCACTTCTGCTTCAGCTTTGCTTTGCCTCACTGACCGTTCTCGGCGCACGGCTTGGCAGCCACATCGTGGCGGTGAATGCGGTGCTGATGAACCTGCTGACCTTCACCGCTTTTGCGCTGGACGGTTTTGCCTATGCTATCGAAGCGCATTCCGGTGAAGCATTCGGTGCCCGGAATCGCCAGAAATTGCTGGATGTCTGGCATGCCGCGTGCCGTCAGGCCGGGCTGGTTGCCCTGATTTTTGCCCTGATTTATGCGCTTGCAGGCGGGGCGATCATTGATGCGCTGACGTCACTACCTGAGTTACGCGAACTGGCGGACCATTATCTGGGCTGGCAAATCATCCTGCCGCTGGTAGCTGTCTGGTGTTATTTACTGGATGGCATGTTTATCGGTGCCACGCGCGGGCGGGATATGCGTAACAGTATGGTCGTGGCGGCGATAGGATACGGGCTGACGCTTTTCAGCTTACCGCTGTTGGGCAACCATGCCTTGTGGCTGGCATTGACGGTTTTCCTGGGGATGCGGGGATTATCCCTTGGCTGGATTTGGTGCCGTTACTGGCGGCACGACACCTGGTTTTCGCTTCATGCGGAATGATTTGTATGCTTTTCAAAGGAATAAACCCCGCCCTGGCGTTATTTCCTGCTTTGGATTAATCCTAATAACGGGTTTTATCTCTGTTTCAGGAGGATTAATCGAGATTCTCTACTAACCTTTGAAGTGTTAAGGACGAACTGCAAGCCAGAAATGCAGTTCACAAAACCCAAGGTAACAGGAGATATTATTATGAATAAGGATCAAGCCGACGGTAACTGGAAACAGTTCAAAGGGAAAGTGAAAGAACAATGGGGTAAATTGACTGATGATGACCTGACAGTGGTTGAAGGTAAACGTGATCAGTTAGTGGGTAAAATTCAGGAGCGCTATGGCTATCAGAAAGATCAGGCCGAGAAAGAGCTCAATGAATGGGAAACCAAAAATAAATATCACTGGTAACATGCGACTCCCCCTCGCATATCAGTGACGTATCCTGAAAAATGCTGCTCCTACCCGGAACAATTCAGGATACGGGTACACGGAAGTACCCAACCTTTGCATTTCACCTTCCCGCAGTCTTTCAGTTCCTCTTCCGTAACACCTTCATCTCTCAGCGTTTTTTCACCACTATACTGTGGTCGTGATCACACCGGTCATGGCTGTCACAGGTTTCCACTACTTTACATTCTGCACATAATCCATGCGCTTCCACCACAGAATGGCGAAGATCAAAACCGGATTCCATTGCCAGTTTTGCCAGGCGTTCTTCAATGCCATCGGTGGTTTTTTCGGTGACCAGCCCACAGCGGTCACAGATAAACAGCGCAGAAGTATGGCTTGGCTCTTCAAAATGATGGCAGAGAACATAACTATTTGCAGATTCAACGCGGTGAATAAACCCCTGTTCCAGCAGAAAATCCAGCGCCCGGTAAACCGTTGGCGGTTTCGCCTGAGGTTCGCTCACACGCAACAGATCCAGCAAATCATAGGCGCTGATCGCACCGGGTTGTTGCGTCATCAGACGCAGTACTTCCAGCCGCTGCGGGGTCAGGCGAACATTGCGCTGCTGGCAAAGCTCTTCAGCTTGTGAAAGTAATTTTTCCGGGTTATTCAGGGTCATGGCAACGGTCTCTGAGCGCAGATTGGAATAAAGAGGCCACATCATGCGACCCGTGATGATTTTACCATGCTTGCACCAAAACGACGAATTATGCGCCATTCAACCTGCCATCGCGTCCAGCGCCTTTTCCACATACAGATATCCGATACCCATAATCTGCTGCTCCCGGCTCAGTATTCCCGGTGCAATATGCGTCGCCTGAGTTTTGACGTGATCGATACGATCAAAGGGATTGAGGCCGCTTTGTCCGCAGACGGTTTTCAGCCAGGCATCGCCAAAACCACAACTGCGGCCATAAAGATAAATGTGATTGATATTCAGAATGTTGAGAAAGTTATACAGACTCAGCCCCAGCGCGCGGGCACCTTCCATAACCTGCTCGCAAATGGCACTTTCACCCCGATGATAGCGGTCGATCAGTTCCTGTGTTGAAGGCGTTCTCCTTGCCGGATCCGCAGGCTCAAGCTGACGGGCCTTTTTCTTTAATGCTGACAATGAGGCCAGCGTTTCGAGGCAACCATATCGTCCGCAGGCGCACCGGTCGCCTTGGGGATCAATGATGGTATGGCCGATTTGTCCGCTGCCAAACAGATTACCGCGATAAATTTGCTGGTTAATCACGAAGGAAGAACCGATGCCGTAATCGACATTAATTACACAAAAATCCTGATGATAATTAATGCCTTGCCATTTCTCCGCCAGCGCCAGCATGATGCAGTCATTGTCCATCAGGATGTCAGTTTGCAACTTTTCTTCCAGAAGATACTTAATCTCAATTTCACCGGTCCAGGGTGCCTGCGGCATCCGCTGTGATACGCCGGTAGTCGGATTAACCTGCCCGTGGATCGCCAGTGCCAGCCGGATTTTCAGTCCGGGATAGCTTTTTTTGTACTGATGAAAGCAGGCTTCGATTTGCGTCAGCAGTGCATCCGGCGTTCTGACCGAAATCTCCGTCATTTGATAGTCACTCAGCGGTAAAACGAGTCTGCTGACCAGAATACTTTCGATGCGGTAAGGCGTGATATTCAGGCACAGCACGGCGCTGCCGTCGGTGGCTATCTGGTAACTTCCGCCGCCCAGCCCGCGCGAGTGTAAATTGACCGGACTGTGGATGATTAAGCCATCATTTTGCAGATCGTCGAGGATCTTACTGACGGCCGGGATCGACAGACGGGAAAGCCTGGCCAGCGTGGATTTACTGGCATTTTTCTCGCGATATAGCAACGTCATCAGCACCTGCTTATTGAACTGACGCAGCCGCAGATTATTCAATCCGGTTACCGACATTTACTAAACCCCGTTTACTGAATTGCGTGACCGTAGCAAATCCTCCCTGTCAGTACGCTGCGTAGAATCTCGAAATTGATATTTCGATCCAGCGCACTGAGGGGAAATCATGAGCACAGCGGTAAAAGTCTGGCAGGAAGCGATCGAGCTCCCGACCTGGCTGACAGGAAAACAGGACACGCACCCGATGTTTCTGGCACACCGGGTTTATCAGGGGTCTTCCGGTGCGGTATATCCGTACGGCGTGACGGATACGCTGACCGGTGAGAAGGTTATGAAAACCTATCAGGCGCTGTATCTGGAAAATGATTTTCTTAAAATCATGCTGCTACCGGAGCTGGGTGGTCGTGTCCACCGTGCCTGGGACAAAATAAAACAGCGTGATTTTGTCTATTACAACGAAGTGGTGAAACCCGCGCTGGTCGGTTTACTGGGGCCGTGGATTTCCGGGGGTATCGAATTTAACTGGCCGCAGCATCACCGTCCGACCACTTTTATGCCGGTGGATTTCACTCTTCAGGCACACGATAACGGTGCTCAAACCGTGTGGATGGGCGAAGTGGAACCGATGCGCGGCTTGCAGGTAATGACCGGTTTCACCCTTTATCCCGATAAAGCGCTGCTGGAAATCAGCGCCAAAATTTACAACGGCAATCCGACGCCGCGCCATTTCCTGTGGTGGGCTAATCCGGCAGTTACCGGCGGTGATGGCCATCAGAGCGTATTTCCGCCGGATGTCACCGCCGTTTTCGATCACGGTAAACGGGACGTTTCTTCCTTCCCGATAGCCACCGGCACCTATTATAAGGTGGATTACTCGGCGGGCGTGGATATCTCGCGCTATAAAAACATTCCCGTTCCGACGTCCTACATGGCCGACAAATCTGACTATGACTTCGTGGGCGCGTATGACCACGAACAGCAGGGCGGATTACTGCACATCGCTGACCATCATGTATCGCCGGGTAAAAAGCAGTGGACGTGGGGGAACTGCGATTTCGGTCGTGCGTGGGATCGTAATCTGACCGATAACAACGGGCCTTATATTGAGCTGATGACCGGCGTATTCACCGATAATCAGCCGGATTTCACCTGGCTGGATGCATTTGAGGAGAAGTGTTTCGTTCAGAACTTCCTGCCTTACAGTGCCCTGGGTACGGTGCAGAATGCCTCCGGGCAGGCGGTGATTAAACTTGAGCGTCACGGGCCAAAACTGGCGTGGGGCATTTATGCGGTCAGTCCGTTGCAAGGCGCGAAAATCAGGATCAGTTCTGAAGATGGCACGCAAATTCTGCTGGAAAAGGACATGACTTTGCAGCCTGGAGACGTGGTTCAGGGCGAACTGAGTGGCGAATTCCCATCGCGCCTTCAGCTGCGCTTGCTGAATGAACAGGGGCAAGAGCTGTTGTCCTATCTGGAACATCAGGCCAGTGAGACGCCGTTACCGTCGCCTGCCAGCGCGCCCTTGCCCGCGCAGGACATCACTTCTGCAGATGAGGCCTGGTTTATCGGTCAGCATCTTGAGCAATACAACCATGCCAGTCAGGGGGCTGTGAATTATTACCGGCGTGGTGTGGAACTGGATGCGCTGGATTATCGCTGCAATCTGGCGCTGGCAACACTCAGCTACAATCAGGCTAATTTTACTCAGGCCCTGGCTTTTGCTGATGTGGCGCTGAGCCGGGCACACAGACTGAATAAGAATCCGCAATGCGGGCTGGCGAGTCTCGTTCGTGCGAACGCGCTTGAGGAGACCGGTGATTTTGACGCGGCTTTTGACAGCTATTACCGCGCCGTCTGGAGCGGCAACGCTAAATCCGGGGGCTACTTCGGGCTGACACGGATAGCCATCCGCCGTGAGCAGTATCCGCAGGCGCTGAGTTTCTGTGAGCAGGGGTTGGCGACGCAGGCGAATCATTACGGCCTGATCGGACTGAAAGCCACGCTGCTGTGTCTGCTAGGTCAGGACGCCGAGACGTATATCGAAGCACATTTAACACGTTACCCGCTGCATTACCTTCTGCACTTCCTGCGTTATCACCTTTCGCCTGATGCGAAATCGGCAGCGCAATTGCGCGATGTCACCGGCCGGCGTGGCGAAAACGCCATGAATATCGCCATTCAGCTGACCGGTTGCGGACTGGATGCACTGGCACTCGAAGCGCTGGACGTGCTGAAAAGTCAGGAAACGTTACCGCTGTATTTGCAAGCGTCCCTGCAAAAAGAAGGGCGCGAGGCATTGTGTCTGGCAGCGCGAAATGCTTTCCCGCAGCATGTTCGTTTCCCGCAATGGCTGGCGGAAGTTCGCATGCTTGAGGCTTTCCCTGATGACGCATTTGCCTTGCATTTACTGGCGTCTTTCCATTACAGCAAAGGTAATACACAAACGGCGGTGGCCTGCTGGCAGCGTTGTCTGGTGCTGGAACCGGACTTTGCGGATGCATGGCGCGGACTGGGAATTGATGCGTGGAACCGTCAGCAAGATAGTGCAAAAGCGCACCACTGTCTGGAAGAGGCGTGCCGTTTACAGCCACAGGATGCGCGGCTGTTATTTGAATCTGATCTGCTTAATCGCCTGACCGGCGTTGCGCCGCAAATCCGTCTGGCGCGGTTGGAAAAAGTGTTGTCCGTCGCCACACAGCGTGACGATCTGATCGCTGAACTTCTCAGTTTATATAACCAGTGCGGACAGTTACAGGCAGCACGGGCGCTGCTGGCTGACCGGAAATTCCATCCATGGGAAGGCGGTGAAGGGCGCATCACCGGTCAGTATCTGCTGAATAAACAGTTGCTGGCGTTTGAATATCTCAGTGCAGGAGATGTGATTGCCGCGCAGGCGCAGCTGTTATCCGCGCTGGAATATCCGCAAAACCTCAGCGAAGGACGGCTGGTCGGGCAAACGGATAACGATATCTGCTTCTGGCTGGGTATTTGTGCGCAAAAACTTCAGCAGCATAAACAGGCGCAGACTTGGTTTGAGCGTGCGGCGGCGGGTGACAAAGGGATTGGCGAGCGGCGCTATTACAATGATCAGCCGGTAGATTATTTGTTCTATCAGGGTATGGCACTGCGCAAACTTAATGATATAGAGCAAAGCCGTCAGGTCTTCAGGCACATGCTGGAATGGGCGGAGAGCACAGCGGACCAGCCTGTTCAGGCTGATTTCTTCGCGGTGTCATTGCCGGATTTAGTCGTGCTTACCAGCGATCGTCAGAAAGAGCATCGCATTCATTGTCTGCTGGTGAAAGCGCTGGCCCTGCGTGGTCTGGAAAACGAGGCTTACGCTGATGTGTTGCAGCAAATCTTTGCGCTGGATCCTTCCTGTGCCAAAGCACATCTCTTTTCACAATTACCGGATTGCTGAGTGAAGGGGAAGAGAAAAATGGCTCTGTATTCTCTGGAAAATCATCGGCTTGCATTGACTGTGTCGCCATGCGGCGGCACTATCCTGCAACTGCTGGCAAAGCGGGCGGATGACAATGTCCCTCTGCTGCGCCCGTCAGTACTGAGTGAGGATACCCCAGCCGCAGAGTCGGCCTGTTTTCCTCTTCTTCCCTTTGGTAACCGTCTGAAAGGCAACGCTTTTGATTTTGAAGGCCGCCATTACACTCTGCCGCCCAACACCGGGGACGCGCATTATCTGCATGGCGATGGCTGGCTGGGAAACTGGCAATGCGTTTTCCAGAGTGAGGTCGCGCTGACGCTGGCGTTTACGCATCGCAGCGACAGTTACTGCTATCGGGCGGAGCAGCATTTTTCTTTGCATGATAACCGGCTGGATATCAGCTTATGTATCACCAATCAGGGGGCTGATCCTCTGCCTTTCGGGCTGGGATGGCACCCGTTTTTCCCGCTCAGCGAAACCACCCGTCTTCAGGCAACAGCGTCCGGTTACTGGCAGGAAGACGCGCAGTGGCTGGCGGGCAAACACCATAACAAGCTGCCTGCCGGTCTGGATTTCTGCACGCCTCAGCCCCTTCCCCGCCACTGGGTGAATAACGGTTTTTCCGGCTGGGATGGCAAGGCAGAGATTGTCTGGCCAGAATCCGGCCATACGCTGCGGCTGACCACGTCTCCGGACTGCCCGGTGTTCTTCCTGTTTATATCCGACAGCCGTTTTGACCCCGGTTGTCAGCATGATTTCTTCTGTTTTGAACCCATGACCCATGCGGCAAACGATCATCATTTGCCGCACGGGGGCTCGCTGCGGGTGTTATCTCCCGGCGAATCTCTGACACAGCAAATGTCGCTGCACAGCGCGACGATTAACATCCCGGAATGAGGAATGCTTATGTCTGACTCAAAAGCTTTGAATATGCCCTACGTGTGGATGATTTGTCTGGTGGCTGCCTGCGGCGGCTTATTGTTTGGCTATGACTGGGTGGTGATCGGCGGCGCAAAACCTTTCTACGAGGCGTATTTCGGCATCACCGATGCGGCAATGTCTGGCTGGGCCATGAGCTCCGCGCTGTTGGGTTGTGTTCTGGGCGCGGCAGGTTCGGGCTCACTTTCGGACCGGTACGGACGTCGCCTGCCTCTGATTATCGCTGCCGTTCTGTTCACTGCATCAGGTGTCGGTACGGCACTGGCATTCAGCTTTAACAGCTTTGTGTTCTGGCGAATTGTGGGCGGTGTTGGGATTGGCCTGGCTTCCGCGCTGGCCCCGGTTTACATCGCAGAAATCAGTCCGGCAGAAAAGCGCGGGCGCTTTGTGGCCGTGAATCAGCTGACAATTGTGCTGGGGGTGCTGGCCGCACAGCTTATTAATCTGATGATAGCCGAACCGGTCGCCTCTGCCGCTGTGCAGGCGGACATTTTACAGAGCTGGAACGGTCAGACCGGCTGGCGTTATATGTTTGGTGCTGAAGCTATCCCGGCCGCCATCTTCCTGATCCTGATGTTTGTGGTACCGGAATCCCCGCGCTGGCTGGCGAAAGCTAACCGTTATCCGCAGGCCGAAAAAGTTCTGCAACGGATCGGTTCCGTGGAATATGCCCGCGTTACGCTGGCGGATATCCGCCGGTCACTGGGCTCGGAAAACCAGAAAGTGCCGTTTTCCACGCTGTGGGAACCGCGCGTCAGGCCGGTCATTCTGATGGGGATTGTGCTGGCAATTTTCCAGCAATGGTGCGGCATCAACGTGATATTCAACTATGCACAGGAAATTTTTGCCTCGGCGGGATTTGACATCAACGATACGCTGAAATCGATTGTCGCCACCGGCCTCATCAACCTTATTTTCACTTTACTGGCACTGCCGCTGGTGGACAGAATCGGCCGCCGTCGCCTGATGCAACTGGGGTCTGCGGGGCTGACCGTCATTTATATTTTGATCGGACTGTCTTATTCGTTTGGTGTCACGGGGTTACCGGTGTTACTGCTGGTGCTGGTGGCTATCGCCATTTATGCCATGACGCTGGCACCGGTGACCTGGGTATTGCTGTCTGAAATCTTCCCTAACCGGGTGCGTGGTAACGCGATGGCGGTGGGCACGCTGGCATTGTGGATCGCCTGTTTCCTGCTGACTTACACCTTCCCGCTGATGAACGCAGCGCTGGGTGCGGCGGGCAGTTTCTTCATCTACGCTGTTATCTGTCTGGCGGGTTGGATTTTCATCCAGTGCAACGTGCCGGAAACTCGCGGGGTGACGCTCGAAGCACTGGAGCAGCGTCTCAGCCGTACCGACGCCGAGCGAAAAGCTGAAAAAGCGGCGATGTCCGAAAGCCACTAAACCCCATACGATGCCGAATCTTTGTTCTGTGGTATAATCAGCGATTAACTTCCCTCTGGCGTTGCGCCGGAGGGAGCACCACGAACCCCTTCAGCGAATGTCAGGCCGATGTCAGAAACTCAACACGCAATGCCCCAGCCCACCTCTTTTTCCGCCCAGCGTTTTTCCGTTGCGCCGATGCTCGACTGGACCGATCGCCACTGTCGCCATTTTCACAGGCTGTTAACCGGTCAGACGTTGCTGTATACCGAAATGGTGACCACCGGTGCCATTATTCACGGCAAAGGGGATTATCTGGGGTTTGGTGAAGAAGAACATCCGGTTTCATTGCAGCTTGGCGGCAGCAACCCGGCCGATCTGGCGTATTGCGCGAAGCTGGCGCAAGAGCGTGGTTATGATGAAATTAACCTGAATGTTGGCTGCCCGTCTGATCGTGTGCAGAACGGCATGTTTGGTGCCTGTCTGATGGGGCAGGCATCGCTGGTCGCCGACTGCATTAAAGCGATGCGCGATGTCGTCTCGGTTCCGGTTACGGTCAAAACCCGTATCGGCATTGACGATCAGGACAGCTACGAATTCTTGTGTGATTTTATCCGTCAGGTCTCTGAAAACGGCGGTTGCGATACTTTCATTATTCATGCGCGTAAAGCCTGGCTTTCCGGCCTCAGTCCGAAAGAAAACCGTGAAATTCCGCCGCTGGATTATCCGCGCGTGTATCAGCTCAAGCGTGATTTCCCGCACCTGACCATGGCCATTAACGGCGGCATCAAAACCCTCGAAGAAGCTAAAACGCATCTGCAACATATGGATGGCGTGATGGTCGGTCGCGAGGCTTACCAGAATCCGGGTATGTTGCTGAACGTTGATCGTGAATTATTCGGCTCTGATGCACCGCTAAAAACCGGGCCGGATATTATCCGCGCGCTGTATCCGTATATCGAAGCGGAACTGAGCAAAGGCACTTACCTCGGCCACATCACCCGTCATATTCTCGGCCTGTTTCAGGGGGTGCCGGGAGCGCGTCAGTTCCGTCGCCATCTTAGCGAGAATGCACATAAAGCGGGTGCGGGTATCGATGTGGTCGAACAGGCGCTGCAAATGGTTGCTCAGCAGCAAGTGACAGCGCAGGCCTGAAAACAGGTGAGTAAAATCACTATTTATTAGTCAAATTTACTATATTTTCGCAGGCTGTACGTGCCTGCGAAGATTTTTTCCGTTATTATTCAACATATTATTTACCCCCTCATACTGGCACGTTTCTTGTAATTGCTAATACGTGTTTGGACGCTACGTCTTATTGCACATGGCTTATTAAGGAGCACCCGATGCTGGAAATTCTCTTCGTGCTTGGTTTTTTCTTTATGCTGATGCTGACCGGCATTTCTCTGCTGGGTATGGTTGCGGCCCTGATCGTAGCATTTGCTCTGATGATGTTGGGCGGCTTCCTGGCTATTGTTATAAAAATGTTACCATGGCTGGTTCTGGCCGTGATTACGGTCTGGATTTATCGGACATATTTCCGGCCTGATGAGCCGAAATACCGCCGCCGTCGCTTGCCGTAATAACAGCTTCAATTTATAGATTTACGTAACCGCATGAAATCATGGTGATTGCTGGCTGTGTTTTGAGCGCAAAAAAATGTAACCGTTGCAGCGATAACTTTTGCTTATGTGCTAGCGATCACAAGCTGAATCAGAATGTGCGGTCGAAATACATAAATCATATTTTTTAACATGGGTGACTGTTAGGATGGAATTCATTGGCAGCCAGCAGGCTGTAAAACGAATTCATCAAGTCCGCTGAGGCACACAATAGTCGCTTAAGTGACATCGCCCTGCGGATTTACCCGGCAGTACCCTACAGCAGTACCCGTCTGATATCAGAGGTCGTCTGAGTCAGGCAGTAAAAAAGGCTTTCACATCCGTGAAAGCCTTTTTTGCATTTTTCCCCGTCGCCCTTGCCACCACAGCTGTATTAGCTGCACTCACTCACCCGAATCACTTACCTGAGTAAGCTCATCGGAACGCATTCGTTTGCTGCCTTGCTGTAACGTCAATGGCTTAAGGAAACTGTTATGGGAGGAGCAAACTCGAGCCTTGCGTCACGCGGCTTTCCAGCGTTTCATGTGCGCGTTTTGCCTCGGAAAGCGGGAATTTCTGGGCATCGCTGACCTCCACTTTTATCGCGCCACTGGCGATCAGTGAGAACAACTCACTGCTTGCTTCCAGCAGTTCTTCCCGGTTAGTCACGTAGCCATTCAGGGAAGGACGCGTCACAAACAGCGAACCTTTCTGATTGAGTATCGCCAGATCTACGCCTTTTACCGGGCCGGACGCATTGCCGAAACTGACCAGCAAACCGCGGCGTTTCAGGCTGTTTAACGATTTTTCAAAGGTATCTTTGCCGACGGAGTCATAAACCACACCGACTTTTTCACCGTTGGTCAGTTCTGCCACGCGGGTTGCGATATCTTCTGTCCGGTAATTAATGGTTTCCCACGCACCGGCTTGTCTGGCACGTTCAGCTTTTTCATCGGAGCCCACGGTGCCAATCAGTTTTACACCCAGTGCTTTCGCCCACTGGCAGGCAATCAGGCCTACGCCACCTGCTGCGGCATGGAAGAGAATGGTTTCACCGGCCTGAACTTCATGGGTTTTGCGCAGTAAATAATAAACTGTCAGCCCTTTAAGGAAAGAGGCTGCGGCCTGTTCAAAGCTGATCGCCTCCGGCAAAAGAGCAATTTTTTCCTGCGGCACGTTATGGAATTCGCTGTAAGCGCCAGGCGCGGATTGTGCATATACCACACGATCGCCCGGTTTGATGTCAGTGACACCGCTGCCAACTTTGCTGACTACGCCTGCCGCTTCCGTGCCTAAACCCGCCGGAAAACTGGCTGGTGCATAAAGACCGCTGCGCACGTAAGTATCAATATAGTTGATGCCGATGGCTTTATTCTCGACCTGGACTTCACCTGCCTGCGGATCCCGGGGCTGATAATCAACGTATTGCAGGACGTCCGGGGAACCTGTTTCAGAAAACTGGATGCGCTTTGCCATGTTTTTTCCTCGTGATGGAGACTGATTTCAACCCTAGGCTAAATGTCCCGGACAATCCAGATTTTCGGCACTAAGGGTTAATACCCTTTTGAAATGGTTTATACTGTCGCGCGAGTCAGGCTCCGATTTTTGGAAACCTGACGCTCATAAAACAGGCGCTTAGAGCAGGAAATAATCCACAGATGGCAGCAAAAAAACCGACCAATCAACAGAACGAAAACCGCGATCGCCAGATGGAAGGCTTGAAACTTCCGCCGCATTCGCTGGAAGCTGAACAATCCGTTCTGGGCGGGCTGATGCTGGACAATGAACGCTGGGATAACGTGGCCGAGCGGGTGGTCAGCAATGATTTCTTCAGTCGCCCGCACCGCCTGATTTTTACCGAAATGCAGCGTTTGCTGGAAATGAGCAAGCCGATCGACCTGATCACGCTTTCTGAATCTCTGGAACAGAAAGGCGATCTGGATTCTGTCGGCGGTTTTGCTTACCTGGCAGAACTTTCTAAAAACACACCAAGTGCGGCGAACATCGGTGCTTACGCGGACATTGTGCGTGAACGTGCTGTGGTCCGGGAAATGATCTCCGTCGCTAATGAAATTGCCGACGCAGGCTATGATCCGCAAGGCCGCAGCAGCGAAGACCTGCTGGACTTAGCCGAATCCCGGGTATTCCAGATTGCCGAAAGCCGCGCCAGTAAAGACGAAGGTCCGAAAAGCATCGACCGTATTCTGGAAAGCACGGTTTCCCGTATCGAAGAGCTGTTCCAGCGTCCGCACGACGGTGTAACTGGCGTTTCAACCGGTTATGCTGACCTCGACAAGAAAACGGCGGGTCTGCAAAAATCTGATCTGATCATCGTGGCGGCGCGTCCGTCGATGGGTAAAACCACTTTTGCAATGAACCTCGCCGAAAATGCCGCGATGATGCAGGATAAACCGGTCTTAATCTTCAGCCTTGAGATGCCCGGCGATCAGCTCATGATGCGTATGCTGGCGTCGCTTTCCCGCGTCGATCAGACCAAAATCCGTACCGGTCAGCTTGATGATGAAGACTGGGCGCGTATTTCCAGCACCATGGGGATTTTGCTCGAAAAACGTAACATGTATATCGATGACTCCTCCGGCCTGACGCCAACCGAAGTTCGTTCGCGTGCGCGACGCATCTTCCGTGAGCACGGGGGCCTGAGCCTGATCATGATCGACTATTTGCAACTGATGCGCGTTCCGGCGTTGTCCGACAACCGTACGCTGGAAATCGCCGAAATCTCCCGCTCGCTGAAAGCGCTGGCGAAAGAATTGCAGGTGCCGGTGGTAGCGCTGTCGCAGCTGAACCGAAGCCTGGAACAACGTGCGGATAAACGCCCGGTTAACTCCGATTTACGTGAATCCGGTTCCATTGAGCAGGATGCCGACTTAATCATGTTTATCTATCGTGACGAGGTCTATCACGACAACAGTGAAGAAAAAGGCATCGCGCAAATTATTCTCGGCAAACAGCGTAACGGCCCGATCGGTACCGTCCGCCTGACCTTCAACGGTCAGTGGTCGCGGTTTGATAACTATGGCGGCCCGCAATACGACGAAGATTAGTGTGGGGCTATTTTGCTTGCCATTTTGTGTCCGGGCAGTGCTCACTTTTTTTGGAAAGATTGGCTCGTGTACTACGTGTACACTCCGGTTTTTCCGCGCTGGCCGAACGCAAACTGGCTGCGCCAATAACGCCCCTTTAGGCTGCTAAAACCTCAATAATTTCATGCAAAGGACTTAAAATGAAAGCGGCTACGGCTGTCATTGATCGCCGCGCTCTGCGACACAATCTGCAACGGGTTCGTCATCTGGCGACACAAAGTCGTCTGGTTGCGGTGGTGAAAGCAAACGCTTATGGGCACGGTCTGCTGGAGACGGTGCACAGCCTGCAGGATGCCGATTATTACGGTGTTTCGCGGCTCAGTGAGGCACTGATGCTGCGTAAAGCCGGTGTGGTAAAACCCGTCCTCCTGCTCGAAGGTTTTTTCTCTGCCAGCGAATTACCGCTGCTGGTCGGCCATCAGCTGGATACCGCCGTTCACAGCATCGAACAACTTGAGGCGCTGGAAAGTGCTGATCTCGCGCGTCCGCTGAATGTCTGGTTGAAAATCGACACCGGTATGCACCGTTTAGGTGTCCATCCGGCACAGGCCGATGCATTCTATCAGCGTCTGAGTGCCTGCAAAAACGTGGTTCAGCCAGTCAATATGATGAGCCATTTCTGCCGCGCGGATGAACCGGAAAGCGATGCCACACCGAAACAGCTGAGCTGCTTTAATGAATTTGCCAAAGGCAAGCCGGGGCAAAAATCCATTGCGGCTTCCGGCGGTATTTTACTGTGGCCGGAATCGCATATGAATCTGGTTCGCCCGGGCATTATTTTATATGGTGTGTCGCCGATGGAAACCGGAACGGCCAGCGATTTTGGGCTTCAACCGGCAATGACCCTGACTTCCAGCCTGATTGCCATACGTGAACATGCCGCCGGTGAACCTGTCGGTTACGGCAGTACCTGGGTCAGTGACCGCCATACCCGCCTTGGTGTGGTGGCAATGGGATACGGCGACGGTTATCCGCGCAGTGCGCCAAATGGTACACCTGTGTGGGTTAATGGCCGTGAGGTGCCGGTTGCCGGGCGCGTGTCGATGGACATGATCACCGTCGATCTGGGGCCGGAAGCCACAGACAACGTAGGGGATGAGGTGATTTTCTGGGGCGAGAAATTACCGGTTGAGCGCATTGCGCAGGCAACCGGTATCAGTGCTTATGAGCTGATTACCCAACTCAGCGAGCGGGTCGCCCGCGTTTATATTGGCGACTAAACCTTACTTTTTCACCGCCAGCCACTGGCTGACAATTTTCTGATATTCGCCGGTGGCTTTACTCAGGTGCAGCCACTGGTCGACATACATCTTCCAGCTTATGTCATCACGCGGCAGCATGTAGGCCTTTTCGCCATACTGCAGCGGCTTCTTCGGGTTCACCGCACACAGTTTCGGATAATGTTTCTGCTGATACAGCGCTTCCGACGCATCAGTGATCATCACGTCCGCTTTCTTATCCACCAGCTTCTGAAAGATGGTCACGTTATCGCTCAGTGCCAGCGTGCCTTGCGGCAGATGGCTGTGCACGAAGGCTTCATTGGTACCGCCCGCCGGTTCAATCAGGCGCACGGACGGGCGATTTAACTGTGCAATCGTCTGGTACTGACGCACATTTTCACAGCGCACCAGCGGGATTTTCCCGTCCTGATCCAATACATTAGCGAACCAGGCTTTTTGCTGGCGTTTAAGCGTCACTGAAATTCCGCCCATCGCGATATCACAATGCCCGGCGCTCATTTCGTCCGGCAGTGATTTCCAGGTGACCGGCACCCAGTTCACTTTTACATCCAGACTTGCCGCCAGTGATCCCGCCATCGCAATATCAATACCTTCGTACTCTCCGTTTTCTTTCAAAAACGTATACGGTTTATAGTCACCGGTGGTACAGACATTCAGCGAGCCTTTCTGTAATACGCGCTCAAGGTGTGAAGATGGGGTATCTGCTTTTGCCAGACCGGGCAAGGCAGACAGCAAAACGAGAGAGCAGAGTACTTTTTTCATTATTTTTTCCTTGCGTTTAAATCATGCGCAAGTATAAGAAAAAATCGCCGGGAAGTATTTATAACTGGCCAGAGTGGGAATGTTTTTTGCAATAAGAATCCGACACATAAAAATTAAAACGACAGGAACACTGCCATGTACAGCATTGATGATTACGATCTTAAAATTCTGACCTTATTACAAACGAACGGAAGGCTGACCAATCAGGAATTAAGCGAACTGGTGGGGCTGTCAGCATCACAGTGTTCACGTCGGCGGATAGGTCTTGAACAGGCTCAGATGATCCTCGGCTATCACGCGCGTCTGGCACCGGAAGCACTGGGCTTGGGGATGATTGGACTGATTGAAGTCAGGCTTATAAACCATTTACCTGCACAGGTCGATGCATTTCACAGCATGTTGGGTGAAGTTGATGCGATTATTGATGCCTATAAAACCACCGGGGATGCGGATTATCTGCTGAAAGTTGCGGTGAAAGATTTAGCCGGTTTAAGTACGTTGATCAGCCAAATCCTGTCAGCGCATAAAAGTGTCTCCCATGTAAAAACATCGGTAGTGCTTAACCGTCTAAAAGAAAACGGCTTATTGACGATTGCCTGAAAAAATCCCCCCTTTATTTTGTGTGCACTATTAAGGTGATTTGTTTTGGTGCAATATCACTTTTATGGTGCATTATTTTGAATTAATATGCGTGTTTTGTGCATGTAAAGAATAATTAACGCGTCATAAAATCTTATTTTCGATTTTTGATGCAAATTACGCGCGTGAATATTGCCTTAATTCTCTATCTCAATAATTATCTCAAAATCAGACGTTAGGATTATTATTTTGGGGTATGGGGAATTATGGCAACTCTTGATGACATCAAACAGCCGGTTGAACAGCCGCGCATCGGGCATACGCTGATTGAAGATGCGCTGGCGATCATTATCGGTACACTGATGGTCTCTTTTGGCGTGGTGATGTTGCGGCAGGTCGGCGCACTGACCGGCGGCACGGCAGGAATGGCATTTCTGGCACATTACGTCACGCAGGTTTCGTTCGGTACGGCCTTTTTTATCATCAACTTACCTTTCTATTATCTCTCTTTTCGTCGTATGGGTTTGCCGTTCACGCTGAAAACGTTTGCCGCTGTTGCACTGGTTTCCGTCTTCTCCGATCTGCATCCGCTTTTCGTGCACTTTGATCATCTTCAGCCATTCTACGCGACGTTGTTTGCTAACGTGATTATGGGCATCGGCTTTATTGTGCTGTTCCGTCATAAAGCCAGTCTGGGCGGCGTGAACATTCTGGCGCTGTTTCTGCAGGACAAATACGGTATCCGTGCCGGTAAACTGCAAATGGGTGTGGACTGCTGCATCGTCCTGGCGTCGCTGTTCGTCGTCAGTTACGAAATGCTGATTGCTTCGGTGTTGGGTGCGGTGATCGTCAATCTGATCATTGCAATGAATCACCGGCCGGGGCGCTACAGCGTCTGACGACATGGATGAAAATGACGCAGGGTTCAGAGACCTGCGCCATTTTTGTCAGTACATCGGCATAAATTATGCGCCGAAGCCGCCGTCAATCGTCAGGTTTGCACCGGTGATATAACCCGCTTCAGGGCCGGAAAGATAAGCCACAAAGCTGGCGATTTCACTGTCTTTGCCGTAGCGGTTGAGCGCCATATAAGAACGCATGCCATCAGCCATTTCGCCGTCAGCCGGGTTCATATCGGTATCGACCGGGCCGGGTTGGACGTTGTTCACGGTAATGCCACGCGGTCCTAAATCCCGTGCCAGACCTTTGGTCAGGCCGACGATAGCTGATTTGCTCATGGCATAAACAGCACCACCCTGGAATGGCATGCGATCGGCATTGACGCTGCCGATGGTGATGATGCGTCCGCCGTCAGGCATATGGCGCGCAGCCTGTTGGCTGGCGACAAAAACGCTGCGCACATTGATGGCGATGGTACGGTCGAAATCATCCATCGTCAGCGCATCGATTTCGCCGAACGCCAGCACACCTGCGTTATTGACCAGAATATCGATTTTACCGAATGCTTTCGCCGCGCTGTCGATGGCGGAGCGGACGCTACTTTCATCGGCGCTGTCGGCTTTAATCGCCAGCGCTTTGCCACCGCTGGCTTCGATAGTTTTCACCAGCGCCTGCGCTTTATCTTCAGATGAGACATAGGTGAAAGCCACGCTGGCACCTTCGCTGGCCAGACGCTGAACGATAGCGGCACCGATGCCGCGTGAACCGCCCTGAACAAATGCGGCTTTACTTTGCAATGCGTATTGAGTCGTCATATTACGGTACTCCGGATGGATGAGGTGATGGTTTGATCGTAGCTCATAGCAGCAAATCAGAATCTCAGGTGAACGGCCGGTTTGATATGCAATACGTGCCCGAAAATTGCCAACATAGTTGTCATCTTTTTTAACGAACTTTGATAGTCTGTGAAACAGTTGTGATGCGCCGGCTTACCGGACGTGGATCGCAGCGCCACTCAACCCAACCCAGGAGATGTATACCGTGTTCCAACATGTCGATGCCTATGCCGGTGACCCGATTTTGTCGCTGATGGAAAGCTTCAAGACCGATCCGAGACAAGATAAGGTAAACCTGAGTATCGGTCTTTATTACGACGGGCAGGGTATTATTCCGCAACTGGCGGCGGTGGAAAAAGCCGAGCAACAACTGAATGCCGGGCCGCAGGCCGCGTCAGTCTATCTGCCAATGGAAGGGTTACCTGCGTATCGTGCAGGTATCCAGGCGCTGCTGTTTGGTGCCGGACATCCGGCGCTGAAACAACAGCGTATCGCGACTATTCAGACCGTCGGCGGTTCCGGTGCACTGAAAGTTGGCGCTGATTTCCTGAAGTTTTATTTCCCGAATTCTGAAGTTTATGTGAGCGATCCGACCTGGGAAAACCACGTGGCTATCTTCAGTGGCGCAGGTTTCAAAGTGCATACTTATCCTTACTTTGATCCTGACACCTTGGGAGTAAATTTCCCGGCGATGATTGACCGCCTGAAAAGTTTACCAGCGCAAAGCATCGTTCTCCTGCATCCGTGCTGTCACAACCCGACCGGTTCTGACCTGACGCCAGCACAGTGGGATCAGGTGATTGAAATCACCAAACAGCGTGAGCTGATCCCGTTCCTCGACATCGCTTATCAGGGCTTTGGCGCGGGCATTGACGACGACGCCTACGCTATCCGCGCGATGGCCTCTGCTGGCGTTAACTGCTTTGTCAGTAACTCCTTCTCGAAAATTTTCTCCCTGTACGGTGAACGTGTCGGCGGCCTGTCTGTGGTCTGCGAAGACAGCGATGCGGCGGGACGTGTGCTGGGTCAGCTGAAAGCAACCGTGCGCCGTAACTACTCCAGCCCGCCAAGCTTCGGTGCAAAAGTCGTTGCAGAAGTTCTGAGCGACAGCGCCCTGAACGCCCAGTGGAAAGCGGAAGTCGAGAGAATGCGCATCCGTATTCTGGAAATGCGCCACACCCTGGTCGACAGCCTGAAAACGGCCTTACCGGGGCGTGATTTTGGCTACCTGCTGCAACAGCGCGGTATGTTCAGCTACACCGGTTTCAGCGAAGCGCAGGTTATCCGTCTGCGTGAAGAGTTTGGCGTTTACCTGATCCTCAGCGGCCGCGTCTGCATGGCCGGTCTGAATCACCATAACGTCAGGCAAGTGGCTGAAGCTTTCGCCGCGGTCCAGTAAATTCCCGTCATATTTCGGGCTGCGGATGCGTTGGTTGCGCTCATTCACCCCGGTCACAGGGTACGCTTAAAGGCCGACAGAAATGTCGGCTTTTTTATTCCGCCGTGCTGACTTTGATGACTTCTACCTGATGGTTTTTCAGCACCTTGAGCAACCCGGCGGCCGGAAGTTCGTCAGTGAACAGCGCTGTGGCTTGCGAGATATTGCCGATTTCGACCGCTGCAGAGGCATGATATTTGGTATGGTCAGCGGCCAGCAGAATATGACGTGAATGCGCCATCATGGTTTTCACCACGCTGGCTTCGTTGACGTCGAACTCCAGCAGGGCACCGTCGCTTTCAATAGCGCCGACACTGGTCACCAGATAGTCGGCACGGAATCCTGCAACAAAAGCCGTGGCGGCAGGGCCGATAATTCCGCCATTGTGCGGACGCAGTGTTCCGCCCGGCACCATCACTTCAAAGCGCGGATTCTTATACAAGATATGTGCGACACGCAGACAGTTGGTGATAATCCGCAGGCGGTTATGATTGAGCAGCGAATGGGCGACCTGCTCGACCGTGGTACCGATGGTGATAAACACTGTCGAGCCGTCAGGAATGTAATCAGCGATGGCTTCCGCAATGGCTTTTTTCTCTTCCGTCCAGGAAATCTCGCGCTGTTCGAAGGCGGTATTAACCACACTTGACGCACGCCCCGCACCGCCGTGATGGCGCGTGATCAGCCCCTGATCGCTGAGTTTGCGGATATCGCGGCGGGCAGTTTGGGTCGAGACATCCAGCAGCGCCGCCAGCTCTTCAATGTTCATGTAACCGCGCTCGGCAATCAGTGCGAGCAGTTGATCGTGGCGCGGATTGCCGGTCAGTTCAGTAAGACTCATGGATACATCCTTCAAAATGAGCGTCTGAGTCGTATTCTATACAGAAAGTGACAAAAAAGACCGGGTCTGATCACAGTCAGGTATCCCCGCGCGGCCACCAGGCTGTGTACATTTCAGTGCCGCGACCCCGCTGGCAAAGCGAACCGCTTCGGCAGGCAAGGCGTTCTGAGACAGACTGACCGCCAGTGCGCCATGAAAAACATCGCCTGCGCCGGTTGTGTCTACGACATTAACGGCGAAGCTCGGCTGATGATGCAGCCTGTCATTTTCCAGCCACAGACAACCTTGCCCGCCCTGTGTGACATAGACATGACCCTTTGTGAGCGTTTTGGCTTTGGCTAATGCAGAACCGGCGTCAGATTTTCCGGTCAGCCGTTGTAAACCCGGAGCGGAAAACGCGGCGTGATCGCTTAAAGCGACTAAATCGGCGATATCCTGCGGCGTCACATCGGCATCCAGCACCGTCATTACACCCGCCTGACGCGCCAGAGTAAATGCCTGTTTTGCCCCCTCATGCCAGCGTACATCTGCCAGCACCACATCCCACTGTGAAAAATCGATAGCCTGTAACCATGTGGCACAAGCGGGCAAATCCGGGCCGGGATAATTGATAATGATCCGCTCACCGTTGTTGTCCACCAGAACGGCGGATTGCGATGAGCTGGCGCCTTCCACGCGGCGGACGTACCGGGTATTTACCCCCAGGGAGTCCAGCTCCGTGAGCAGCCGGTTTCCGGTATCGTCATCACCCACACGGCCAATAAAATCCACCTGCGCCCCCAGCCGGGCTGCCGCAACGGCTGCCGTAGCGGCGGGACCGCCGCCCACTTCATGATATTTTTCAGCGACATATTTTCCCCCTCCCGCAGGCAATTCTTCAACGTAATAGATCCGGTCCATTACGGTAATCCCGACACAGGCAATGCGAATCATGGCTATTCCTTAAGCGTATTTTGATGAGGTTATTTTAATTTAGCCAATTGTTAAAAAAGTGATGGCTGTCAATTTTTTGACTTTAAATTACAAATACGATCAAAAAACGACAAACAAAGACACCGCTGATTATCAAAAAGTGACATGTCTGATCAGCACAAAGGAGAGACGCATGGCAAATGTGGCATTTATTGGTCTGGGGCAAATGGGCGCTCCGATGGCGGCCAATCTGGTTAAACAGGGGCACCGGTTAGCGGTGTTCGATCTCAACCCGCAGGCGGTACAGAAGCTGGTACATCAGGGCGCATCGGGCGTTAAGAGCGCGGCAGAGGCGGCGCAGGGTGCGGATTTTGTTATCACCATGCTGCCCAATGGTGATCTGGTACGCGAGGTTCTGTTTGGCCCTGAGGGGGTCTGCGAAACCCTGAACCCGTCGGCACTGGTTATCGATATGTCGACAATTCACCCGTTACAGACCGACAAGCTGATTGCTCAGATGCATGAAAAGGGCTTCAGCATGATGGATGTGCCGGTGGGCAGAACCTCTGATCATGCAGTGGCCGGGACTTTACTGCTGCTGGCGGGCGGTACGCCTGAACAGGTTGAACGCGCAACGCCGGTGCTGATGGCGATGGGGTCTGAACTGATCAATGCGGGCGGGCCGGGCAAAGGGATCCGCGTCAAGCTGATCAACAACTACATGAGCATTGCCCTGAATGCGCTCTCCGCTGAAGCCGCCGTGCTGTGCGAGGCACTGGATCTGTCTTTCGATGTGGCGCTGCAGGTGATGAGCGGAACACCGGCCGGAAAAGGCCACTTCACCACGTCATGGCCGAACAAAGTGCTGAAAGGGGATGTGTCACCCGCTTTCATGATTGACCTCGCCCATAAAGATCTGGGTATTGCGCTGGATGTCGCTAATCAGCTGCATGTGCCGATGCCGCTCGGTGCGGCTTCCCGTGAAGTATACAACCAGGCACGCGCCGCAGGACGCGGACGTCAGGACTGGACGGCCATTCTTGAGCAGGTGCGCACCAGCGCCGGTCTGACACAAAAAATACATCCGTAACGCCTTAACCAAGGAAAGTTGAATGACTCACTACAGCCTTAACGATATCACCCGTCCGTCCGGCGGATTCGCCATGCTGGCGGTCGACCAGCGTGAAGCCATGCGTTTAATGTTCGTGGCCGCCGGCGCGAAAGCTCCGGTTACCGATCAGGTGCTGACCGATTTTAAAGTCAATGCCGCGCGGATTTTATCGCCGTACGCTTCTGCAATTTTGGTCGATCAGCCGTTCTGTTACCGCCAGATTGTTGAGCAGAATGCCATCGCGCAAAACTGCGCCATGATTGTGGCGGCTGACGAATTTATTCCGGGCAACGGCTTGCCGGTGGACAGCGTGGTGATCGACAAAAGTGTAGATCCACAGGCGGTCCGGGAAAACGGCGGCAAGGCGCTGAAATTACTGGTGTTGTGGCGCAGCGATGAAGATCCGCAACAACGTCTGGAGATGGTGAAAACATTTAATCAACGCTGCCATGCGCACGGTCTGCTGAGCATTATCGAACCGGTGGTCAGGCCGCCTCGCCGTGGCGATAAATTTGACCGCGAACAGGCGATTATTGATGCCGCGAAAGAACTCGGTGACAGCGGCGCTGACCTTTATAAAGTCGAAATGCCCCTTTGCGGGCGCGGTACACAGGCCGAACTGCTGCGCGCATCACAACACCTCAATGAACACATTCATATGCCGTGGGTGATCCTCTCCTCAGGTGTTGATGAAAAACTCTTTCCGCGCGCAGTCAGCGTCGCCATGACGGCAGGCGCCTCCGGTTTCCTCGCAGGCCGCGCAGTCTGGTCATCCGTGGTCGGTTTACCGGATACCGAACTTATGCTCAGGGATATTTCCGCGCCGAAATTGCAGCGTCTGGGCGAGATTGTCGACGACATGATGGCCCGCCGCCGCTAACGAAAGGAGTGGAAAATGAAATGGTTTAACACGATGAGCCACCACCGCTGGCTTGCACAGGAAACCGACCGGATCTTCGAATTCGGCAAAAATGCCGCCGTCGCCACCGGCTTCGGCTGGCTGGGTAATAACGGACAAGTCAGGGCGGATATGGGGACCCATTTGTGGATCACCGCCCGCATGTTGCACGTGTATTCGGTTGCCGCAGACATGGGGCGTCCCGGAGCGTATGCGCTGGTGGATCACGGGATCCGCGCCCTTAACGGCGCACTGGCGGATAAACAGTACGGCGGCTGGTACGCCTGTGTAAACGATGAGGGCGTGGTGGATGCCTCGAAGCAAGGTTATCAGCATTTCTTCGTTTTACTGGGCGCGGCCAGCGCCGTCACCACCGGCCATCCGGAAGCCAGAACGTTACTCGATCAGGCTATCGGTGTGATCGAAAAATACTTCTGGAGTGAAGATGAACAGATGTGCCTCGAGTCGTGGGATGAAGCGTTCAGCCAAACCGAAGCTTATCGCGGCGGCAATGCAAATATGCACGCCGTCGAAGCTTTCCTGATTGTCTACGACGTTACGCACGAGCGGAAATGGCTGGATCGCGCACTGAGAATTGCCTCGGTGATTATTCATGACGTCGCCCGTCGCGGCGAATACCGGGTCAATGAGCATTTTGATACGCAGTGGAACCCGATCCGCGATTACAACAAAGATAATCCGGCGCACCGTTTCCGTGCTTACGGCGGCACGCCAGGGCATTGGATCGAATGGGGCCGCCTGATGTTGCATCTTCATGCTGCGCTGGAAGCCCGTTTTGAAACGCCTCCGGCCTGGCTGCTGGAGGATGCAAAAGGGTTGTTCCACGCCACAATCCGCGATGCCTGGGCGCCGGACGGCGCAGACGGTTTTGTCTATTCCGTCGGCTGGGACGGGAAACCCATTGTGCGTGAACGTGTGCGCTGGCCGGTTGTTGAGGCGATGGGCACCGCGTATGCCCTGCATTGTGTTACCGGCGAAGCGCAATACGAAACCTGGTATCAGACCTGGTGGGACTATTGCGTTAAGTACCTGATGGATTACGAAAATGGTTCATGGTGGCAGGAGCTCGATACCGACAATAAAGTCACTACCAAAGTCTGGGATGGCAAACAGGATATTTATCATCTCCTGCATTGTCTGGTGATCCCGCGTCTGCCGCTGGCGCCGGGGCTGGCACCTGCCGTGGCCGCCGGACTGCTGGACATCAATGCAAAATAAAAATCACGGAGACCATCATGAGTACCCTACAAAATAAAAATACTCAGATTGAATTTACCGCCGGTAATAATGAATTTTCGCTGATTTATCAGCAGCGCCTGATTTTACGTCATACCGCGCAAGCACCCTGTTTATGGATTGGCGGCGGCGAAGCGGATATCGCTATGTTTCGTGGCAATTTCAGTATTAAAGATCGCCTGAATGAAAAGGTTGCGCTGACGGATATCACCATCACCGCTCAGGCTGCGGGGTGGCAAGTGCGTTTCAGCCGTGGTGGTACGCTCAGCGCAACGCTGATTATCACCACCGATGATACCGGGCGTTTACAGCTCAACCTGCAAAACGACGACAGCAGGCATAACCGCATCTGGTTGCGGCTGTCGGCGCAGGCGGAAGATCATATTTACGGCTGCGGTGAACAGTTCTCTTACTTCGATTTACGCGGCAAACCCTTCCCGCTGTGGACCAGCGAACAGGGCGTCGGGCGCAACAAACAAACCTATGTTACCTGGCAGGCCGACTGCAAAGAGAACGCAGGCGGCGACTATTACTGGACATTTTTCCCACAGCCGACCTTTGTCAGCACACAAAAGTATTACTGCCATGTGGAAAACAGCGGCTATATGAATTTCGATTTCAGCGCGCCGGAATACCATGAACTGGCCTTTTGGGAAGATAACGCCACCCTGCGTTTTGAATGCGCCAGCGACTATATCAGCCTGCTGGAAAAACTCACCGCGCTGTTAGGCCGCCAGCCTGAGTTGCCGGACTGGGTGTATGACGGCGTGACGCTGGGCATTCAGGGCGGTACGGAAGTCTGCCAGCAAAAACTGGACGTGATGCGCGAAGCGGGTGTGAAGGTTAACGGTATCTGGGCACAGGACTGGTCCGGCATTCGCATGACCTCGTTCGGTAAACGTGTGATGTGGAACTGGAAATGGAACAGTGAACTGTATCCGCAGCTTGACGCACGTATTCCGCAGTGGAAAGAAGAGGGCGTGCAGTTCCTTTCTTACATCAATCCCTACGTTGCCAGCGACCGGGATTTATGCACCGAAGCCGCAAAAAAAGGCTACCTGACGCGGGATGCCAGCGGCGGTGATTATCACGTCGAGTTTGGCGAGTTCTATGCAGGCGTGGTGGACCTGACTCATCCGGAGGCCTATGAGTGGTTCAAAAACGTTATCAAAAAGAACCTGATTGAACTGGGTTGCGGCGGATGGATGGCAGATTTTGGCGAATATCTGCCGACCGACACTTTCCTGCACAACGGCATCAGCGCGGAAATCATGCATAACGCCTGGCCTGCACTGTGGGCGAAATGTAACTACGAAGCCCTGCAGGAAACCGGCAAACTCGGCGAGGTGCTGTTCTTTATGCGTGCCGGTTACACCGGCAGCCAGAAATATTCGACGATGATGTGGGCGGGCGACCAGAACGTGGACTGGTGTCTGGACGACGGACTGGCCTCGGTTATTCCGGCGGCATTGTCTCTGGCGATGAGCGGTCACGGTTTACATCACAGCGACATCGGCGGTTACACCACACTGTTCGGGATGAAACGTAGCAAGGAATTGCTGCTGCGCTGGTGCGATTTCAGCGCCTTCACGCCGATGATGCGCACCCACGAAGGCAACCGTCCGGGCGATAACTGGCAGTTTGACGGCGACGCCGAAACCATTGCGCATTTTGCCCGCATGACCGGCGTATTCACTCATCTCAAACCCTATATCCGTCAGGCCGTACAGCAAAACAGCCAAAGCGGTTTACCGGTGATGCGTCCGCTGTTTCTGCATTACGAAGAGGATGCCCGCACGTATACCCTGAAATACCAGTATCTGTTCGGTCGTGATCTGCTGGTGGCACCGGTGTATGAGGAAGGGCGCAGCGACGGGTCTCTGTATCTGCCGCAGGATACCTGGATCAACATCTGGACCGGCGAAACGCATCACGGCGGCGATGTAACGGTGGCCGCACCGTTGGGTCAGCCACCGGTCTTTTATCGTGCAGACAGCGAGTGGGCAGCGCTGTTCGGTGCATTACGTCATATCTGATAAGACTCAGCCGCCGGGGTTGGCGACCACGCCCCGGCGTATGAAGGAGAATCATAATGAGTCAGACAACACCGGAAAATCCCGCGACCCTGCGCCTGCCTTTCAGGGAAAAACTGGCGTACGGCATGGGGGATTTAGGCTCCAATATCCTGCTCGATATTGGCACGCTGTACCTGCTGAAGTTTTACACGGACGTGCTCGGTTTGCCGGGCACTTACGGTGGCATCATTTTTCTGATCGCCAAATTCTTTACCGCCTTCACCGATATGGGCACCGGCATCATGCTGGATTCACGGCGTAAGATCGGCCCAAAAGGCAAATTCCGTCCCTTCGTATTGTATGCCGCGTTTCCGGTCACCCTGCTGGCGGTCGCCAACTTTGTCGGCACACCGTTTGAGATAACCGGTAAGACCGTCGTGGCAACACTGCTGTTTATGTTGTACGGGTTGTTTTTCAGCATGATGAACTGCTCCTATGGCGCGATGGTGCCTGCCATCACCAAAAATCCGGACGAGCGTGCGTCGCTTGCGGCCTGGCGGCAGGGCGGTGCCACACTGGGACTGCTACTGTGCACTGTCGGTTTTGTGCCGGTAATGAATCTGCTCGAAGGTAATGCGCAGCGCAGTTATATCTTTGCCGCGACGCTGTTCTCGCTGGTGGGTTTGCTGTTTATGTGGCTGTGTTATGCCGGAGTGAAAGAGCGTTATGGCGAGGCGCAGCCTGCAAATCAGACGCAAAAACCGGGGCTTTTGCCGTCATTTCGCGCCATCGCCGGTAACCGTCCTTTGTTCATCCTGTGTATCGCCAATCTCTGTACGCTGGGGGCGTTTAACGTCAAGCTGGCGATTCAGGTGTATTACACGCAGTACGTGCTGAACGACCCTATTCTGCTCTCCTATATGGGCTTTTTCAGCATGGGATGCATTTTCATCGGCGTATTCCTGATGCCTGCCGCCGTCAGACGATTCGGCAAGAAAAAAGTCTATATCGGCGGTCTGGCGCTGTGGATCGTCGGCGATATCCTCAACTACTTCTATGGCAGCGGCTCCGTCAGCTTCGTCGCATTCTCCTGTCTGGCGTTCTTCGGTTCGGCGTTCGTCAATAGCCTGAACTGGGCACTGGTGTCCGATACGGTGGAATACGGCGAGTGGCGTACCGGCGTTCGTTCGGAAGGTACGGTTTACACCGGCTTCACCTTCTTTCGCAAAGTCTCACAGGCACTGGCAGGATTTTTCCCCGGCCTGATGCTGACGCAAATCGGCTATGTGCCCAATGTTGTGCAGTCGGCGCACACGCAGGAAGGGTTGCGTCAGTTGATCTTCATTTATCCCTGTGTGCTGGCGGCAATCACCATCGTGGCGATGGGCTGTTTCTATAACCTCAACGAGAAAATGTACGTGCGCATCGTTGCGGAAATTGAACAGCGTAAGCAGACGGCATAGTGCATTCACTGTAACAGCGCCCTGCGGGGCGCTTTGAGGATTGCCATGAAGGATTTTCATCACCCTGATCCGCTGACATTGCGGGAGAAGTGTGCCTATGGAATGGGCGATTTTGGCTCGAACCTGATGTTGTGTATCGGGACGCTGTATCTCCTGAAATTTTATACTGATGAGCTGGGCATGCCGGCGTTTTATGGCGGCATCATCTTTCTGGTGGCGAAGTTTTTCACCGCGTTTACCGATATGCTGACCGGCGTGTTACTTGATTCCCGTCGTCATATTGGAGCCCGGGGTAAGTTCAGGCCGTTCATTTTATATGCCTCCGTGCCGGTCGGGCTGGTTGCGACGGCGCAGTTTATGGCGAATGATTTCGGTCTGCCGGTAAAAACGGCACTCGCCACTGTCCTGTTTATGTTGTTCGGCTTGTTCTACAGCCTGATGAATTGTTCTTACGGCGCGATGGTGCCGGCTATCACCAAAAATCCGCATGAGCGGGCGCAGCTTGCCGCCTGGCGTCAGGGCGGTGCCACACTCGGGTTGCTGCTGTGTACGGTCGGGTTTATGCCTGTCCAGGCGTTGCTGGGCAATTCCCCTTCGGTGGGATATTTCTGTGCCGCGCTGATTTTTGCCACCTGCGGTATTCTGTGTATGGGCTGGTGTTATCGCGGCGTCAGGGAGCGTTACGTCGGGATTACGCCTGCGGAACATAAATCCGGTATCCTGCGGTCATTTCGCGCCATATTCCGTAATCCGCCGTTACTGGTACTGTGCCTCGCCAACCTGTGTACGCTGGCGGCGTTTAATATCAAACTGGCGATCCAGGTGTATTACACGCAGTACGTTCTCCACGATATTCATCTGCTGTCATGGATGGGTTTTTTCAGCATGGGCTGCATATTGATTGGCGTGTTTCTGGTACCGGGTTGTGTGAAACGCTTCGGCAAAAAGCAGGTATACCTGGGAGGATTATTGCTGTGGGCAACCGGCGATATACTTAACTTCTTTTGGGGAAACAGCTCGTTAAGCTTTGTGCTGTTTTCCTGCATGGCATTCTTTGGCACCGCATTTGTCAACAGCCTGAACTGGGCACTGGTACCGGATACCGTGGATTACGGCGAATGGAAAACCGGTATTCGTGCCGAAGGCTCGGTGTATACCGGTTATACCTTTTCACGGAAAATATCTGCCGCGCTTGCCGGTTTCCTGCCGGGAATTATGCTGACGCAAATCGGTTATATCCCGAATGCGGTGCAGGGCAGCGCGACCTTACTCGGTTTACGCCAGTTGATCTTTGTCTGGCCCTGCTTACTTGCCATTACCGCCGCCATCATCATGGGCCTCTTTTATAAACTGAACGAAGCACGCTTCGCGAAAATAATTGAGGAAATCGCTCAGCGCAAAAAAGATAACGAGCCTGAAACACCGGCTGAAAAAAGCAATCTTTCCGCCGTCATACAATAAAAAAGCAGGTCGCCACGATGAACGGATAATGGGGCGGCCTTTTTCATCTTTACGGCTCTTTACGTCTCCCGCCTTTATTTTTAGCCATGTTGTTGCACACTTACTACAGTTGAATTTACGGCTGAAAGGATGTGGAAAGTATATGTGGCATCAGCAAACTATTACGCTCGGCGCGAAAGCGCGGGGTTTCCATCTGATCACCGATGAAGTGGTCAGCCAAATTGAGCGTCTGCATGAAGTACAAACCGGGCTGATGCATTTATTTATTCAGCACACTTCAGCGTCGCTGACGCTGAACGAGAACTGTGACCCGACCGTGCGCTACGACATGGAACAACATTTCATGCGTACCGTGCCGGAAAACGCGCCCTACGAGCATGACTATGAAGGCCGCGATGATATGCCGGGTCACATTAAGTCATCGCTGTTAGGTGCATCATTAGTGCTGCCCGTTTCCCGGGGGAGGTTGCTGCTTGGCACCTGGCAGGGGATCTGGATGGGCGAACATCGGATCGACGGCGGACAACGCCGGATCGTCATCACGTTACAAGGAGAAATCCAGGCATGACCAGTTCAGAATTGCTGACCTACTGCATGGGGAAACCCGGTGCGGAGCAAAGTGTTGAAAATCAGCGCGGCGCAAATCAGGTAAAAGTGGGCGATGCGATGTTCGCCATGGTGTGTGAAATCGACGGTCGCGAGGCCATTTCGCTGAAAGCCAGCCCGGAGCTGGCAGAGCAATTACGTGCAACACATCCGGATATCGTGCCGGGAGATCATCTCAACAAAGCACACTGGAATACGGTATTCCTCGACGGTTCGCTGCCCGATTCCCAGTTTTATTATCTGATCGACGGCTCTTATGCGTTGGTGGTATCCGGTCTGCCGGAAGCGATACGTCAGGAAATCGGCCGCTGATTGTCCGGCCAGTTGCCGCTGTTAAGTGTTGAGGGGGAGAAGTCTGCCGCCTCAGCCCGCCACGGCAGTGCGCCACGAAAACGCCACGCGCGTATGATGTCCAGACTCCAGTAACGTTCTGCGCCCGCAGGCCCTGGAATATCTTCCGGGTGCCAGTGGATCTGCGTGTGTCCCTGAAGATGCAGCACATCACCGTTCTCAAAATCGATAAACAGCAGTGCCGCACGCGGTTCTGCCAGTAAATTCCCCAGCGTATTCATATAACGGTTACCGCGAAAATCAGGCACCCACAAACGGTTTCCCACCAGATGCGCAAACCCCGGCTGACCGCCGCGATGTGACATATCGGCACCGCCGTGTGCGTGGCTGGCGATAAAAAACGTATCGGCACGCGCAATCAGTGCGCGAGCATCAGCATCCGGTTCGGACATATCCTCCCGCGCAGGCAGCGGCAAACTGACGGGTACATCGGCCAGTTTGCGAACCTGAATATACTGCGGACAATTGCCAAAACTCTGATCGACGACGATCTCAATGCGGTTTTTATCCATGCGCCCGATCCTGCCGTTCACACGGTTACGCCGCCGGTTGGAAAAATCGATCCCCAGCCCGCCGATCTGTTTCCCCGGTTGTAAGGCGGCCAGCGCCGGATCGTCATCCCGCCGCGGTGTATTGATCCGCAAATGCGACGCGTCCGGCGTACGGATAAACCCTGCGGGGCCGGTCAGCAGAGTCGCCACCGGCCAGCCGTGGTCATCCAGCGTCGAGATAAACAAATACGGTAGCGCGGCGAAAAACAGCCGGTGCTGTTCCGGCATCGCATCGCGGATGCCGTGTGCGGAAACGTCAAACCCTGCCATGTCCTGCGCCAGGATTTCGTCTGCATGGAAGGGGTTATTCATCGTCTTTTACCCCGCGTTCTCAGGCAGTGGCAACGCCGGAAGTGGCGTAAAGCCCGGCAGGCTTTCGATCCGTTTCAGCCAGCGGTGAATCGCCGGATAATCCGCCAGCGAAACGCCGCCTTCCGGTGCCGCCGCTACATAGCTGTAACAGGCCAGATCGGCAATCGTGGCCCGCTCCGTCGCCAGAAACTCGTGGTTTTCCAGATGCTGTTCAAGCTGCGGCAGGAATTTTGCCGACACTTTCAGCGCACTTTCATACACTTCCGGTGCTGAGAATTGTTTCACCATACGGGCAGATGCCGGGCCGTAGCGCACTTCACCGGCAGCGCGGGACAACCACTTTTGGACTTCCGCCGCCTGGAACGGATCTTCCGGTAACCAGTGACTGTCGGGTGCGTAGCGTTTCACCAGATACACCAGAATCGCATGACTGTCGGTGACAATGTGTTCGCCGTCGGTCAGCACCGGCACTTGTCGCAGCGGGTTCAACTGCGCGAATTCTGCGGTCTGGCGAACCTCTTTGCCGCCGTCTTTAGTTTCAAAGGGCAGACTGAGCATGTTCAGCAGCAGGATGACGCGGTGGCAGTGACCGGAAAGCGGCGTACTGTAAAGTTGAATGGCGGGCATGGGTTGTCTCCTTTTGAGGTATGAATCAAAGATTACTCTTGCGCCAGATGATTGTGATCCACGAAGATTGAAATTGAGTGTTTCACTTTGTGGAAGAATCTATGGACCGTTTGGATGAAATGGCGATTTTTGTCGCTGTACTTCAGTATGGCAGCCTGGCGGAAGCTGCCCGTAAACTTCACCGTTCTCCACCGGCCATCACCCGCGCCATCGCCTCGCTGGAACACCGGTTCGGCGCAAGGCTGGTCGAGCGCACCACGCGCAGTCTGGCGCCGACAGAAGCGGGCGCACGGCTGGCGGAAAAAGCCCGGCTGCTGCTCAGCCAGTATCAGAATGCGGTAGAAGATACCGCTGAAACTCAGCTCAGCGGCCTGCTGCGCATCACCGCGCCGGTGCAGTTCGGGCGTAAACACGTTGCGCCCCTGGTGATGGAGTTTCTGACGCAACACCCTGATATGCAAATCGAAATGATACTCAATGACCGCAATCTGGATCTGATCGACGAAGGGTTAGATCTGGCGGTACGCATCGGTCATCAGGAAGATTCAGGCAAAGTCGCGCGCAAGGTCGCCGAAGTCACCCGCGTGCTGGTCGCCAGCCCGGCGTATCTGGCGCAGCATGGCGAACCGAAGCATCCGTCTGAACTGGCGGTGCATCAGACGGTGACGGGCACGCTGCGCACGCAAATCTGCGAATGGCGTTTCGGGCCGCATGAGGATGATTTGCGCGTCCGGTTGTCGCCGCGTCTGCTCTCCAATGATGTGGAATCGCAGTTGCTGGCGGTGCGCAGCGGGCAGGGGATAGCACGGTTACTGTCGTATCAGGTGAAGGATGATGTGCAGGCGGGCCGTATGGTACGGCTTCTGGCGGATTTCGAACCTTTGCCTTTGCCGGTACAACTGGTGGCGCAGCAGGTCCAGCAGATGCCACGCAAGGTGCGGATATTCTGGGATTTTGCTTATCAGCGACTGAGTGCATTGCCTCAGCTTCATGCGTTAGACGCATCTTCTGAACAGTGACGCCGATCACGCCCGCTGACGGCAAAAATAATCTACTCTGAGAGTTGTGCAAAAACAGTGAGTTACTTAAGGGCACGTTGTCCATTTGCTCACGCCAACCCAAAAGGAAAGGATGATGACCCGTAACCGGCTGAATCTTGCCACGCTTTTGATTCTGGCGCTCAGTGCGCCGTTTCCCCTGACCGTCAGTGCGCAAAGCCTGCCGCAGGATCCTGATACGTCGGTGCCTGCGAAGAATTACATCACGGCGGTGAATCCTGATTTAACCATCACTTACCGGTTGTATGCGCCGACGGCTGAACATGTCGATGTGGTGACCGGTGCCACGCCGGTGACGTACATTCCGCATCAGATGACCAAGGACGATAAAGGTATCTGGAGCTGGACGTCAGATGTACAAAAACCTGATCTCTATGAATATTTCTTCAACGTCGATGGCTTGCGGATTGCCGATCCGGGCAGTGCAATGCCCAAGCCACAGCGTCAGGTGAATACCAGCCTGATTCTGGTGCCGGGCAGTATTCTGGATGTGAACAAGGTGCCGCACGGAGAAGTGCGCACGCTGACCTATCATTCCGTCGCGCTGAATTCTGAACGTCAGGTCGCGGTGTGGACGCCACCGGGTTACAGCGATGCCTCACAGCCGCTGCCGGTGCTCTATTTCTACCACGGTTTTGGCGACACCGGCCGCTCGGCGCTGGATCAGGGTCGCATTCCGCAAATCATGGATAACCTGCTGGCGGAGAAAAAAATCGTGCCGATGCTGGTGGTGATCCCGGATACAGAAACCGATGCCAAAGGGGTGGTGCCGGAAGATTACGTCACCAAAGATCGTCGCAAGGAATTCTATCCGCGCAATGCTGCCGCTGCCGATAAAGAACTGACCGGTGACATTATCCCGCTGATTTCCAAAACTTTCCGCGTACGTGATGATGCCGCCGGACGCGCGCTGGCCGGGCTGTCACAAGGGGGTTATCAGACGCTGGTCAGCGGCATGACGCACCTCGACCAGTTCGGCTGGCTGGCGACCTTCAGCGGTGTCAGTACCACGACGGTGCCGAATGCCGACGTTGAGAAACGCTTCGCCGAACCGGATAAAATCAACGCGCAGCTGAAAAACTTTACGGTCGTTGTCGGCGAAAAAGATGTGGTAACGGGCAAGGATATCGCCGGACTGAAAACCGAGCTGGAAGAGAAAAAGATTAAATTCGATTACCACGAATACCCGAAGCTTGGCCACGAAATGGACGTCTGGCGCCCGGCCTATGCGGAGTTTGTGCAGAAGATATTTAAGTGATCTCAGCGCCCTCCCCTTCGCAGGGGAGGGCGCTGATCGGCGCTTAAAGATTACGCTGTTTTCTTCGCCTGCTGGCTGTGGCGTTCCAGCAGCGGTTTCAGGAAGCGCGCGGTATGCGATTCTTTGCATTCCGCGACGGTTTCCGGTGTACCGGCGACCAGAATCTGTCCACCGCCCGCGCCACCTTCCGGCCCGAGATCGACAATCCAGTCCGCGGTTTTAATCACGTCCAGATTGTGTTCAATCACCACGATAGTATTGCCCTGATCACGAAGCTGATGCAGCACTTCCAGCAGTTGCTGGATATCGGCAAAGTGCAGGCCGGTGGTCGGCTCGTCGAGAATATACAACGTCTGACCGGTGCCGCGTTTGGACAGCTCACGCGCCAGTTTCACACGCTGTGCTTCACCGCCGGACAGCGTGGTCGCGGACTGGCCAAGGCTGATGTAGGTCAGACCGACGTCGATCAGCGTCTGCAATTTACGCGCAAGCGCAGGGACGGCATCAAAGAAATCACGCGCTTCTTCAATGGTCATCTCCAGCACTTCGTGGATGCTCTTGCCTTTGTATTTAATTTCCAGCGTTTCGCGGTTATAGCGTTTGCCTTTGCACTGGTCACACGGCACATAAATATCCGGCAGGAAGTGCATCTCGACTTTGATCACGCCATCGCCCTGACAGGCTTCGCAGCGGCCGCCTTTGACGTTGAAACTGAAACGCCCCGGCGTGTAGCCGCGTGAACGTGATTCCGGCACACCGGCAAACAGCTCGCGCACCGGCGTGAAAATACCGGTATAGGTCGCCGGGTTGGAGCGCGGCGTACGGCCAATCGGGCTCTGGTCGATGTCTATGACTTTATCGAAATGTCCCAGGCCTTCGATTTCACGGTACGGCGCGGCTTCAGCAATCGTCGCACCATTCAGTTCGCGCTGTGCCAGCGGGAACAGCGTGTCGTTGATAAGCGTCGATTTACCGGAGCCGGACACGCCGGTGATACAGGTAAACAAGCCAACCGGCAGCGTCAGCGTGACGTCTTTCAGGTTATTGCCTTTAGCGCCCGACAGTTTCAGCACTTTTGCCGCATCCGCAGGGACGCGCTGTGCCGGTACAGAGATTTCACGTTTGCCGCTCAGGAACTGCCCGGTCAGTGAATTCTCGGTCGCCATAATGTCTTCAGCCGTACCTTCAGCCACCACTTCGCCGCCATGCACGCCCGCGCCCGGTCCGATATCAATAATATGGTCAGCGGCGCGGATGGCGTCTTCGTCATGCTCAACCACAATCACCGTGTTACCGAGGTCGCGCAGGTGGATCAGTGTTTCCAGCAGACGTTCGTTATCGCGCTGATGCAGGCCAATGGAAGGTTCATCAAGTACGTACATCACGCCCACCAGACCGGCACCAATCTGGCTTGCCAGACGGATACGCTGGGCTTCGCCGCCGGACAGTGTTTCCGCAGAACGAGACAGCGAGAGGTAATTCAATCCGACATTCACCAGGAATTTCAGGCGATCGCCGATCTCTTTCAGCACTTTCTCAGCAATTTTGGCGCGCTGGCCGCTGAGTTTCATATTGCGGAAGAAATCCATCGCATGACCGATGCTGAAATCGGAGATTTCCGGCAGCGTGGTTTCTTCGACAAACACGTTACGGGCTTCTTCACGCAGACGGGTGCCACGGCAGGACGTACACGGACGGTTGCTGATGTATTTCGACAGTTCTTCACGTACCGCGCTGGATTCCGTTTCTTTATAACGGCGTTCCATATTGTGCAGCACGCCTTCAAACGGATGGCGACGAATCGAGGTATCACCGCGATCGTTGATGTATTTAAATTCAATCGTAGTTTTGCCGGAACCGTGCAGGATGGCATGTTGTACGTCGCTGCTCAGTGCATTAAACGGCGCTTCCACGTCGAAATCATAGTGCTCGCCCAGCGAGCGCAACATCTGGAAGTAATAGAAGTTACGGCGATCCCAGCCACGGATCGCGCCACCTGCCAGTGAAAGCTCAGGATTCTGCACCACACGATCAGGATCGAAAAACTGCTGTACGCCCAGTCCGTCACAGGTCGGACAGGCACCGGCCGGGTTGTTGAACGAGAACATACGCGGTTCAAGCTCACGCATGCTGTAGCCACACACCGGACAGGCAAAGTTAGCCGAAAACAGCATTTCTTCCGCTTTCGGGTCATCCATATCGGCGACCACGGCGGTACCGCCGGAAAGCTCGAGCGCGGTTTCAAACGATTCCGCCAGACGCTGGGCCAGATCGTCACGTACTTTAAAGCGGTCGACGACCACTTCAATGGTGTGTTTTTTCTGCAGTTCTAATTTCGGCGGATCCGACAGGTCACAGACTTCGCCATCAATACGCGCACGGATGTAGCCCTGCGACGCCAGGTTTTCCAGCGTCTTGGTATGCTCGCCTTTGCGGTCTTTGATGATGGTCGCCAGTAACATCAGGCGCTGGCCTTCCGGCTGCGCGAGTACGTTATCCACCATCTGGCTGACAGTCTGGGCTGACAGCGGAATATTATGATCCGGGCAGCGCGGCTCGCCCACGCGGGCAAACAGCAGGCGCAGATAATCGTGGATTTCCGTGATGGTCCCGACGGTAGAGCGCGGGTTGTGTGATGTTGATTTTTGCTCAATCGAAATCGCCGGAGACAGACCTTCAATATGGTCGACGTCCGGTTTTTCCATTAAGGATAAAAATTGGCGTGCGTAGGCTGACAGCGACTCGACGTAGCGGCGCTGGCCTTCGGCGTACAGTGTATCAAACGCCAGAGAAGACTTGCCTGAACCAGATAAGCCGGTGACAACAATCAGTTTGTCGCGCGGGATAATCAGGTTGATATTCTTGAGATTATGGGTGCGTGCGCCCCGAACTTCGATCTTATCCATTCATCATTCCCGGATTAACTTGATAGCTCACCGTGCCGGTGACCGCCGTGAAAACCTGTTTCGCGCCAGTCATCGAATCGGGCACAGAGAAGAACGTAACGCGCAATTATGACACAAATCACAGCCTGTGCCACCCCAAAACCTGAATGTATATCCAGTACTCGATGTAACGATGGAATGTTTGCTGAACAATCTGGAAAGAAAATCCCAACGTTTTACATCCATGGTACGAAGGCAACGTTTTGTGGTTATAATGTCGCGAAGTGAGTTCCTCACACCCCAAACTGTGGTTTCAGCCACGACATACATCATCAGGAGAATCCACATGGCCAGCAGAGGCGTAAACAAAGTTATTCTCGTCGGTAATCTGGGGCAAGACCCGGAAGTCCGCTACATGCCTAACGGCGGTGCAGTCGCCAACATTACACTGGCAACGTCTGAAAGCTGGCGTGACAAAGCGACCGGCGAGCAGAAAGAAAAAACGGAATGGCACCGTGTTGTGCTGTTCGGTAAATTAGCTGAAGTTGCGGGCGAATACCTGAAGAAAGGTTCCCAGGTTTACATCGAAGGCGCACTGCAAACCCGTAAATGGACCGATCAGGCTGGCGTTGAAAAATACACCACCGAAGTCGTGGTTAACGTGGGTGGGACCATGCAGATGCTCGGCGGCCGTGCCGGCGGCGGCGCACCAGCAGGTGGCGGTCAGCCATCCGCAGGCGGCCAGCAGGGCGGTTGGGGTCAGCCTCAGCAACCACAAGGCGGCAACCAGTTCAGCGGCGGCCAGCAGGCACGTCCGGCTGCGCAAAACAACGCGCCAGCACAGAACAACGAACCACCAATGGATTTCGACGACGATATCCCGTTCTGATTTGTTGCCTTCGGGCTCCTCTGTCAGAAAAACAAAAAGCCCCGAAAGGGGCTTTTTGTTTTTCTGGCTTTTACCGCTCTCAATCTTTTGCCGACGCACCAGGCTGGCTCATTGCGCCGCCATTGCGTCAAAACAGCGCCTCGTTTTAGCGCATTTTTTTCCCGTTCAGGGCTGCGGCGGATTGTACTTAAGATTGTATACAAGGCTCCGGCGGCAAATCGCTTTTGTGGTACAGAAATTGCTTTTCTCCAGAGAGACTCAGGGGAGAAAAATATGAAAGCGATCGTGATTGGTGGCGGGATTGGCGGTGCATGTGCGGCGATTGCGCTGAAGCGTTTTGGTATCGAAACGGCGGTATACGAGGCGGTGAAGGAGATCAAACCGGTAGGCGCGGCGATTTCTATCTGGCCTAACGGCGTCAAATGCCTGAATTATCTCGGCATGAAAGAGGCGCTTCGTGAACTCGGCGGCAATATGCGCTTCATGGCCTACAAAGACTATCAGCAGGGGCAGACCATGACGCGGTTCAGTATGGAACCGCTGATCCAGAGCGTTGGCGAACAACCCTATCCGGTGGCGCGTGCTGAACTGCAATCAATGCTGCTTGATACCTATGGCCGCGATAAGGTGCAGTTCGGCAAGCGCGTGACGCATGTTGAGGAATCTGACGACAGCGTCACCGCCTGGTTTGACGACGGCACCTCCGCGACCGGCGATTTACTGATTGCGGCCGACGGCACCCATTCTATTATCCGCCAGCATGTGCTGGGCTATGCGACGGAGCGCCGCTACGCCGGTTACGTCAACTGGAACGGTCTGGTAGAAATCGATGAAAGTATTGCGCCTGCCGATCAATGGACGACATTTGTCGGCGAGGGTAAACGCGTTTCACTGATGCCGGTAAGCGGCAACCGTTTCTACTTTTTCTTTGACGTGCCGCTGCCGAAAGGCTTGCCGCAGGATCGCACCACCGTGCGCGATGATTTGCAGGGTTACTTTGCGGGCTGGGCAGAACCGGTGCAAAAACTGATCAGTCAGATCAACCCGGAGACCACTAACCGCGTTGAAATCCACGACATCGAACCCTTTATGCAACTGGTCAAAGGCCGTATTGCGTTGCTCGGCGACTCCGGCCACAGCACCACGCCGGATATCGGGCAGGGCGGCTGTGCGGCAATGGAAGATGCGATCGTACTGGCGAATATGTTGCAAACCAATTCGTTAGGCATCGAAGATGCGCTGTTGCGTTATCAGGAGAAACGCGCCTGTCGCGTGAAGGATCTGGTGCTGAAAGCGCGTAAACGCTGCGATGTCACTCACGGCAAAGAAATGGCCGTGACCGAACAATGGTACGAAGATCTGAAAAGTGAAACCGGCGAGCGCATTCTTTCCGGTATGTGTGAAACCATTCTGGGTGGGCCGCTGGAATAAATCCGGGGAGGTTTTTAAAAGAAATAAATTTTTACACATCCTTAAAGTTCCCTGCGTTTTTGCCGAAAATAACATCAGAAGGATTAGGGTATCCACTGGCGCTACGGCGCAAAACATAGGGACTTATCGGGATGACAGTTATCTCCTCGGCAGGTAATCAGGCGCTTAATACACTGGTTACGACGACAAAATCACTGACGGCGGTGTCCTCCGCCGCCAGTCAGCAGCAGGCTTCAACGGCGCAATCAGCAGCGGTGATTATCGGCCAGACGGACACCACGTCGCCGGTCTATACCATTACCAAACCGGTATTAGCCTGGGAACGCTCTTCCAGCGACCTGATGTCTTCCAAACTCGCATCGAATTTCAGCAACGCCGGCAATGCGTCGCGTTTTGCCGGGCTCGGCGCGGCGCTGCTTGAGCGTTTTACCACTGACGGCAGCAGTTATTCGCAATCGGTAATAAAGCAAACTTCGGCTTCGCAGGCCACTGCGGCGGCCAATGTGGCTGCCCAGTCCCAACTCCATACCAAAGCCGATAATCAGATAAACCTGAGTATTAAAACCGCCAGCGGTGCACGGGTGGATATTACGCTGGGCAGTGGTGATGACGGTCTTGGCGTGCAGGTGAATGTCAGCAAAGGCACGCTCAGTGATGCCGATCGCAAAGCGCTGGCGGGGCTGGCGGAAGGTTTCCAGAAAGCGATTGATGGTCTGACGGCGCAGCCGCCGAAGCTGGATCTGAGCGGTCTGACGAAGTTTGATTCCTCGGTACTGTCATCGGTGGATTTACACGCTACGCTGGGCACCACCCATACTCAGACGCTGGATTTTCACGCTGATGCCAATACCCGCTCAGTGAAATCGACCGGTATTGCCGGTACGGTGGATATCAGCGTCGACATGAGTAAGCGCGCACTGCTCGGCACAGAAAACCAGCAAAAGCAGGCGCTGAACAGCTATCTCAAACAGATCAACAGTGCGGGTAATCGTGGCAATGCTGATGATTCGCTGATGACCATGTTCAAAGAGGCTTTTACCGCGCTGAACAGCAATTATGGCGATACGGCGACAACCTATAAAAGCCGGGGTTCTGAGCCGGTGTATTTCTCGCTGACCAAAACCGATAAAAACATGATGACCGGACTGGCGGATTTCACGGCCTCGGTGACGCAGACGCCGGTCAGTTCTACCAATCCGATGCGCCCGGATGAAACGGATACATTCTCTTATCAGGTGTCGCAGGCCAGCACCATCACCGGCACCAGTACGCAGGATCGCAATATCACGCAGAAACAGCAGTCACATCTGGTCGCCAGCTACCATGAGTCGCTGACACCGGGGCTGAAACTGAATCTGACCAGCGACCGTAACTCGCAGAATTACCTTTACTACCAGATTGATGACACGGCAGAAAGCACGACGTCCGTGCAATATCACAAAGGTGCGCTGGTGAGTGCGTCGGTGGATCAGTCCGCCACCAACTCAACACATATTCAGAAATATGTGAAAGGTGCGCTGGAATCCGACATCACCACGCCGGAAATCACGTCGAAAACTACTGACCTGCTCGGCAAGCTGCAATCCGCCTGGGAAAATAACGCTCCGCGGATGTCGTTCCGGGATTATCTGGATCACCAGACATTGCCGGATCTGAGCGGGATGGTACTGATGGAATCGGATCCTGCGGTATTAAAAAATCATTAATCCATTGCAGTAACGTAATTAAATAAACGGAAAATATAAGCCTCTCTGAATATTTCAGGGAGGCTTTTTATTTATCGGGGATGTGATGTTTATTAATTTAAAATTGGAGACAGGAAATATAATGGAAATCCTTCGTTAAACATTTAAGGAATGAATGTGAAGCTCTTACCATTAACCGCACTATTACTCTTTTTTCCTCTGAGCGTATTTGCCAGTCAGGATATCTCGCCGGAGCCATTAAGACTAAAACAGGCAATGCAATCTGCGATGGACAGCCTGGGCAGGCAAACCACGCTATGTGACAAAAAAGAGCAACAAAAGCCGAAAATCACCGCAGAAGATCTGAAGCCTTTTGATCGGGAAACGATATCTACTGCGCTTATTTACTTTAAAAATGAATCGCTGAAATCCTGTATTAAACAGCAAGAATATGAATATATGCTGAGTATGATTGCCTATGCGGGCAGTTTTCCTGAAAGCGCACATAGCGGGCAAGATTATCAAACAGTGATCGAATCTTTGATTGTCCTTTCGCCAGGTGCAAATCCCTCTGTGATAAAAACAGAAGGTCGGTTTTTAGCTTTACCAGCACCTTTACAGGAAAAACTTAAACAGACATTCCACTCGAAAACCTTCGATCTCGAATTCGTGCTCAATTATTACGACATCCACGGGCAGGGAAAAAGTAAATCCTGATCCAGGGCTAACGTATTAGCGGCCCCGTCCGGGGCTGTTCTTTTCTCTTTAATGCTTACCTGGATATCTCAAACTTCGTCCCTTTCACCACAATTTCATCAAATTGCAGATGATGCATAAACTCGCGCAAAATCAGCAGTGTGGCGGCGAAATCATTGCCGTCAGGAATGCCTTCGAAATGCGCAGGACGGCCATTAATCACCAGCGCCAGCCGGTCAAACGTGCGTTCCACTGCATCCCGCGACAACGTCATTACTTCGTTTTCCGCCTCACCGGCAATGCGGGCCAGCACGCGGATGTCGTTGTCTGTGCTGAATAATTTAGCGCCCGGTGGAATGTCGTGCCGGATGCGCGTCACTTCATCTTCGACCACCATAATGGCGGTTTCCATTTCATCCGGCGTCGGCGGTGAATGGCGGAAATAGCCGACGGAGGTGAGTTGAGAGCCCAGTGTCAGGAGCAAAGTTTTATCTTCGCTATCATCATTACGGACGATAACTTGTGTTTCTTCGCTGCCGATATGCAGCAATACAGCAGGTGTGATCATCGGCTTCTCCCAATCGTTAACGTTGTGACGTCATGCCTTCTGAGCAGAAAAACTATCATGTCAGATGCGAATCACGCCGCGCAAACTCTTTCACCATCCAGTCGATAAACACCCGCACACGGGGCGAAAGCTGGCGGTTACGCGGGTAAAGCAGGGAAACCGGCAGCGAACCGGCCGGGAAATCCGCCAGAATTTGCACCAGGCTTCCCTGTGCCAGATCCTCCAGCAGACCGTAATGCGGCACCTGAATAATTCCCATCCCGCGCCGTGCGGCTTCTTTCATGCTTTCCGCGCCGTTGACTGACAAACTGGTTGGCAGCAGGATTTCGCGTGTTTTGCCTTGCTGCTGAAAAACCAGCGGCAGCAGCCCGCCGGTCGCACTGGAACGAAAACCAATCATCCGGTGACCGGCCAGATCGTCAGGTGTTGCTGGCGTTCCACAACGTTGCAGATAGTCCGGGCTGGCGCAGGTAATTTCCGGCAACGTACCAAGCGGCCGCGCCACCATATCGCTGTCTTTCAGCTCTCCGGCGCGGATCACGCAATCGATGCCTTCCCGCACCAGATCCACCAGCCGGTCACCTTCACTCATGTAAAACTCAATGTCGGGATACTGCGCCAGAAAATCCGGCAGGCCGGGCAGCAGAAAATGCCGCGCCATCGACCCGTGCACATCCACCCGCAACAGCCCTTTTGGCTGCGCACCGGCAAAGGCCATCTCGGCATCTTCCACATCCGCCAGGATACGCAGACAGCGCTGATAATAGGCTTCGCCATCCAGCGTCGGGCTGACGTGGCGGGTGGTGCGTTGCAGAAGCCGGATGTTCAGCCGCGACTCCAGTTGCTTAATGGCATCGGTCACCGTCGAGCGTTTCAGGTTCAGCGCCTGTGCAGCCTGGGTAAAACTGCGCAGTTCCACCACGCGGGTGAATAACTGCATGCTGTCGAGCTTATCCATGATAATTGTTCACCTTTTCCGGATAGTGATAACGAATATCAGGTAATTATCCGGCAGCGTCAATCGGCTACGCTTTCCTCACCGACAACAGATCCGAATCACTGAAAAAAGGGAACGCATCATGACTCCATCCAAACCGAAAGTCGCGCTGGTCACCGGCGCATCACGCGGTATCGGCGCCGCCATCGCAGAGCGTCTGGCGCGCGACGGTTTTACCGTGATTGTGAACTACTCACGCGGTGCGTCAGAAGCCGACGAGGTGGTCAGCAAAATTGAACAGGCAGGCGGAAAAGCCATCAGCGCGCAGGCGGATGTCAGCGACGCGGCGGCGGTCAGCCGGATGTTTGCCAGCGCGGAACAGGCGTTTGGCGGCGTGGATGTGCTGGTGAATAATGCGGGTATTATGACGCTTTCCGCTATCGCCGACACCGACGATGCAACATTCGACCGCCTTATCGATATCAACCTGAAAGGCACTTTCAACACGCTGCGTGAAGCGGCGAAACACCTGCACGACGGCGGACGTATTATCAATTTCTCATCAACGGTTGTCGGGTTATATCAGCCGACTTATGGCGTGTATGCCGCGACCAAAGCCGCTGTCGAGGCGCTGAGCCGCGTGCTCACCAAAGAAATGCGCGGCCGCCAGATAACCGTCAATACTGTGGCGCCTGGCCCGACGGCAACGGATTTATTCCTCAACGGTAAATCCGAACAACTGGTGGAAACCATCGCCAAAACCTCGCCGCTCGAACGCCTCGGTCAGCCGGAGGATATCGCCTCCGTGGTCGCCTTCCTCGCCGGACCCGACGGTGCCTGGGTCAACGGCCAGACGCTGAAGGTGAATGGCGGGATTATTTAATCCTTCCGTTTAACGCAGGAAAATAAAAAGCCGGAATGCAGCTCGCAAAAACCCGTACCAGGAATACTGTGACGGGTTTTTGGTTGTATACTCTTTGTAGATACAACGGTGGAGAAATGAACATGCGTACTCGGGCCACATTACAGAAATGGGGTAACAGCATCGCGTTAAGGCTGTCCGGAAATTTGAAGTCAATTCCACAATTCGAGGAAGGTGATGTCGTTGATATCGAGATTTCTGAAGACGGGCTGCAAATTCGTAAAGCCGAAAAGCAGAAGGTCACTGAGGCCAGCTTGTTATCGGGGCTGAGCGCGTATAATGCTCACGCTGATGAATTGGCAGAACCGACTGACAGGGAGCTTGATTATTAATGTATTTACCAAAGCGCGGGGATATTTGCTGGCTGGATTTTGAACCCACCAAAGGAAAGGAAATAGGCAAATATCGACCAGCGCTGATCCTGTCTCATGAAACTTATAATCAGGTTACCGGGCTGGTGATTTGTATGCCGGTGAGCAGCAGTATCCGGGGCGCGCCGACCGAAGTGCCGCTCAACAATCTGAGCGCACCTTATGTGGTTGCCACCACGTTGATACATACAATGGACTGGCGGCACCGGCAGGCTAAGTTTATCGCTGTTGCCGAAGATGGTGTGTTTAACGATGTACTTGCCCGGATTATTCCGCTGATTGGCGGTGAGAACTTACTGGCCTGAAGTTAATCTTCAGGCCACGTATCATGCGTATTGCGCTTCGCCGTTGCCGAAGGACCAGTTTTCTTTCGGCACTTCGACCAGGCTGATGAACACATCTTCCAGACGTAATCCGACTTTTTCATGCAGCCCGTAAGCTACGGCGTGATAGAACGCCTTTTTCATTTCCAGTGTACGGCCGGCGTTGAGCGTTACCTGAATCACAATGCAGTTCGGGCTGCGCTGGATATTCAGATAATCAGGAGAAATCATCATTTCTGCCGGAGAGTGCTCGGAGATGACAATAAACTTGTCGTTTTCCGGCGCATTAAGAGCTGAGCGCAGCGCGTCATAGACCACTTCGCCGACGGTTTTGCGGTAGGTTTCAGGTTTTCCTTCAACCATATCAATACGTACAAAAGGCATTTTATTCTCCTCATTATTTTCTGTAGGGCGTGCATCTCTGAGGATGCGGTCGTTAAGGTATGCAACACGAGGAGTAGAGTTGTCGAGCGATTTTTTGTACGTACCGGTATTCTACGTACACTTCCTCATTAGCCCTTGCTTATCTCATGATACTTAAAAGTATAATAATAACTAAGGTAAAATAGTTCGTTTTCAGTAAAAGTAATAATCCGTTGTAAATGATATTTATCATGCCTTTATTGCAACTTTCTTGGTATTTTATGTCCCCTTTTTCTGATAACGATTGTTTTCAGAATTCACAGCAATAGTTAATTCAAGCATAGCCTTTCGGCGTTTGCTTCTTTCATGTTCCAAAAGGATCACAATGCTGTCAAAAGTGCTGGAATCTTTGTTAAGTGCAATGGATTCATCAACGATAACCGATTGTTTTATTTGGGCTGTTGTACTCGTTTTTTTTGGTGCTTTATATGCCAGGTATAAGAGTAAATCACCCCGTTTTTTGGAATACGCACCGACTTTAATGACTGCGCTTGGGATCTTGGGGACCTTCGTAGGGGTCGTGATTGGACTTTTGCATTTCGATACAACCAATATAGAACGCAGCATTCCTGTCTTATTGGGGGGATTAAAAACAGCATTTATTACAAGTATTGTCGGTATGTTAGGTGCTCTAGCATTTAATATTTTAGATACGATGCTCTCCTCCCCCCGGCCAAACGGTATGAATGTAGCCCAGCCAGAAGCGGTGACGCCTGATCATATTCACCAGGTTCTCCAGTCGCAGCACAAGCTTTTAGAACGAATTGCGTTCGGTTTTGATGGAAATGATGAGGTCTCTTTAGTGGGGCAATTGAAATTGTTGCGCACTGACATGGGTGATATTTCTAAATTGCAAAGAAATCATCATGAAGAGTTCAGTCAGAAATTATGGGCTGAACTGACTCACTTTGGCGATTTGATGGCAAAAGGCGCAACAGAGCAAATCATCGATGCCCTGAGAAAAGTCATTGTCGATTTTAATAATAACCTTACGGAACAATTTGGTGAGAATTTTAAGGCCTTAGACAGTTCTGTTAAAAAACTCGTTGAATGGCAAGGTGCTTATAAAGACCAAGTCGAAGTGATGAGTGAGCAATATAAGCAAAGTGTTGATTCGCTTATGGAGACAAAAAATTCTGTCGCGGGTATTTGGGAAGAGTGCAAAGAAATCCCTCTCGCAATGGCAGAACTGCAAAATGTATTGAAGGTCAATCAGCATCAGATTGATGAACTTTCAAGGCATTTAGACGCTTTCGCGACCTTAAGAGATAAAGCCACCGAAGCTGTCCCTGCAATTCAAATGAAACTGGATGAAGTTGGGGAACAATTAAAAGCCGGTGCTTTAAGTGTCAGTGCTTCGCTGGAACAGACTGGCGGACAGTTGTTGGTCAATGCTAACTCTATGCGTGTTGCTCTGGATGAAGGTGCAGAAGGTTTCAGAAACTCCGTAACGCAAACCCAGCAATCTTTTGCTTCTATGGCACATGACGTAGCGAACTCCTCAGAAGTCCTGACATCCTCTCTTGGAGAAACTGTGGAGGAAATGAAGTCCAGCGCCATTGAACTTCTTACTTCGATGCAAATCTCTGTATCCGACATGGGAGGAAAACTGAAAGATCATTCTGCGGACCTTTCCGCAATGATGAAAACTCAGTCTGATGAACTTTCTGGCGCGTTGAAAAGTAATTCGAGCAATATGCTGGATACTCTGCAGAGTTCGTTTGATAAGGCAAACTCCGGACTTACCGAACATGTTAATGATTCCCTAGGTCGTTTTGGAGAGGCAATCAATAGTCAGCTCAAAGCCTTCGGAGAGGCAACCGATCGTGAAATGAATCGTGAATTACAAATCCTGGCTGATTCACTTATTTCGATCAGTAAAGGCTTCATAAATAACTATGACCAGTTAATTAAAGAATATCAGGTTGTTATGGGGCAACTTAAGTCGATGATTAACAGCAATGAGCGCAGGTAAAAAATGGAGAAATTCTTAGGTAAACCTGTGGAAGTTAAAAAACAGGACAATGAACACTGGATATCCATGTCAGATCTGATGGCGGGGTTAATGATGGTGTTCCTTTTTATTTCTGTTGCTTATATGCACTATGTTCAGGTAGAAAAAAATAAGATCAAAGAAGTCGCCGTTGCTTATCAGAATGCACAAATAGAACTTTATAATGCGCTTGAAATGGAGTTTGCCAAAGATCTGCCTGACTGGGATGCTGAAATTGATAAGCAAACATTAGAATTTCGTTTCAAATCCCCAGATGTATTGTTCAGAACAGGTAGCTCGGATCTTCAATTAGGATTTAAGTCTACTCTCGATAACTTCTTTCCCCGGTATCTTACCGTGCTTGATAAATTTAAAGAACATATTACTGAAGTCAGAATTGAAGGCCATACCAGTAGTGACTGGACCGGGACATCTGACCGTGATGTTGCTTATTTTAACAATATGGAATTGTCGCAAGGTAGAACCCGAACAGTACTGGAATATGTCTATGAAATGGATGAAATTAAAAGCCAGCGGCCTTGGATAAAATCTCATTTTTCAGCAGTAGGTTACTCATCATCACACCCCGTGCTTAACGCTTCTGGCAGAGAAGACCCGAGCCGCTCAAGACGAGTCACCTTTAAAGTCGTCACTAATGCTGAGTTGCAGATTCGACGGATAATTCAGGAGTAATATAATGAAACTTAATATTAACTTATCTGAATTAATCCGGCTGGGAAAACGCATGCTACCAGAAGGATCGGGTTTTATTTTGGGCGAAAAGTCAGTGAGTTTTGAACCTTTAGATGTTGAATTGGAAAGCGGTATAAAAATCAACATTAGTGAGTTGGATGCCGGCACAGGGTTGATTTCATTTAAGGGACGTCAGGTTCTACTTTATATCCGAGATCATAGTCAAATATATGATTCTGCAATAGCTGATCCTGGTAGAGGCAATAAATTTCATATTGCATGGTGTAAAACGCTGGATACTATGCGGCAGGACGGTCGTTTTGGTCGCTATCATGCAACAAACCGACTTGATGGATTTTTCGAAATCGACGATGGCCATGGAAAACATCAGGATATCGAACTTAAAGTCTGTAAAAATTGTCTGGAGAAATTGAATTATCGTGAAAGCGCTAATAAGGCCGTTAGACATATTGTGTTTGCTTCTTTTGTGCTCAAAGATTTCTTTTCTCATTACAGTACTTGTTTTAGCTATATGCCTAAAGGTTTATATAACGCCACAAATAGCGGCTATACTGAAGACTGGAAAGAAATATCTAACAGGATAAGAAAGAGAAGTGGTTTTGTATGCAGTGACTGTGGTGTTGATATGAGTTCACACCGTAATTTGTGCGACGTACACCACAAAGATGGTGTGAAATATAATAATACGGAAGAAAATCTAGAAGTCGTTTGTCGCGATTGTCACCGGAAAAAACCGCAGCATGGATGGATGTTCCTTTCATCATCGGATATGCAAGTTATAAAAGCTTGCCGACTACAACAAGGCGTTAATAACGTCAATACCTGGAGTGACGTTTATTCCCTTACTGATACTTCTATTCATGGCGATATTAATATATTAGAAATGAAGAAATATCCATTACCCAAGCTGGGTTATCAGATAGAAAATGCGGGGCAGGGTAGAGAAATAACTCTGGATGCTGCCTGGGTATCGGAAAAAATTGCTGTAAATCTGGAGCCCGTTTTTTTGCCCGGTTGGACTATTTTTACAGTCAGTGAAGCTGTGTCATATATCAATGAAGGCTAAGGCTGCCGGTTTGCGGCGACCTTGCCAATTGTGTGACGTTACTGGATTTACTTAAACCACAACAGCCTTCCTCCTGAACATCCCCCGCCAGCCTGGGCGACAGAACATCACCAGATTCCCCAGCAGTATCAGCGCCAGCCCGATAACCGCATTAGTGTGCCACTGATAACCTTCATAAAATGTTGAAACCGTCAGCGCGACCAGCGGGAACAGCAGTGTGCTGTAGGCCGCCTGACTGGCACCGATACGGCCAACCAGTGTGAAGTAAATACCGAAGGCCAGTACCGAACCAAACACGGAAAGATAAACCAGTGAGCCGAGATATTGCGGTGTCAGGTCGATGGCAAAGGAAGCGCCCTGCACCAGACTCAGCGCGCCCATGACTGCCGTGCCGTAAAACATTGCGTAGGTGTTTGTGGAAAGCACATCCAGCCCGTGACGCTGATGGCGTGAACTGATCATATTCCCCAGCGAGAAGCCGTAGGTGCCGAGCAGGCTGAGGCCGATGCCTTTTAGCAGTTCCGGTGCAATGTGTGCCGCACTCAGATCATGCCAGAACAATGTGATAATGCCTGCCAGCCCGAGAACCGACGCCGGGATCACTGCCGGAGCCAGTTTCTGGCGGAAAAACAGCATGCCATTGAAGGCGTTAAACAGTACGGCCATCGAGAAAATCACCGATTCCAGCCCGCTGGTGATGTAGGCTGCGGCGTGATAGAAGCAGTAAAAATTGAAGCAAAAAACGCAGCAACCCTGAACCACGCAGAACAGGTGATCTTTCAGCGCCAGGCGGCGCAACCGGCGTGTTGCCAGCAATGCCAGCAGCATGATCACCGCAGCCAGCAGGAAACGGTAGAAAACGGACACCGTCACCGGTACGTCCCCCTGTTGCAGATAAATCGCAAACCAGGTGGTGCCCCAGATCAGGATCACCAAAATATAAAGCAGTGCATTCATAGAATTCTCTCACCCGAAAAGTAATGACTGAGGGAATTCTGCGGTAACGGCAGGCGTCTGGCTTTCAGCGATTTGCGCTGAGTTGCATATTCTTGCGCATTTTTCCGGTCACCAGCTCAGCAAGATCTGGCTCTGCGGCGGGGAAAAACCGTAAAATGAGCGTCATCTTTCTTCCACACGGGCATGTCATGACTAAGGTTTATCAGGCTTTCGAAACGCTGCGTCAGCATAAAGCGGTTCTGCATGACAGTGTGGCGCTGGGTTCCGGCATTCAGCTGGCGGCGTGGTCGAATAAAAATGACATCGTGAATCAGGAAAGCGCCGATCACCATACGCTGAGCCTGTACGTGGCCGATGGCTACGAGTGTTATCACAAAACCCGCAGTGGCTGGCGTAACGGCGGCGGGCCGGATCGTTTTTGTCTGATGCCCAAAGGCAGTATGTCGAGCTGGGATGTGCGCGACGATTTATCGTTTGTGCATCTGTATTGCTCCGACGAACATCTGCGGCATCTGGTGGAGCAGACCTGGGATCGCAGCCCGGCAGCGATTGAGCTGGAAGAACGCACATTCGAAGAAGATCCGCAAATTACGTTATTATATCGCCACTTTTTGCTCAGCAGTCAGTGGCAGGAAAACAGTAATCAGCTGATGCTGAGCAGCGCCGCCAATCTGCTGATGGCGCATCTGGTGAAACATTACACTCGTCTGCAATGGGCGCTGCCAACGGTACGCGGCGGTCTGGCACCGCATATTCTCAACCGCCTGAAAGATTATATTCATACCCATCTCGCGGAGCCTTTATTACTGCCGGAGCTTGCCGCGCTGGCAGAACTCAGCGAATTCCACTTTGCCCGCATGTTTAAACAAAGCATGGGGATGGCGCCGCACCAGTACGTGATGAATGCCCGCCTGATCCGCGCGGAAAATTTGCTAAAAACCAGCCGGATGGACATCACCACAATCGCGCTCGAATGCGGTTTCAGCTCTGCCAGTCATTTCAGTAACCGCTTCAAATCTGTGCGCGGCATAACGCCGACGGCGCTGCGTGGCGGCATTATTACCTGATTTTTATTTCCTGCTAAAACCTCTCTTCCTGTCTGGGCAATTACGGTGCTAACGTAATGGTTCTTCACCTTATTCAGGAAAAACCATGCAGACCTCCGCTCCCGTTATCGAAACCGAACGTCTGATTTTACGGGGTCATCATATTGATGATTTTGAATACATTGCCGCGCAATGGGCCAATCCGGCCGTCGTGAAATATATCGGTGGTACACCGTCAGGTCGCGAAGCCAGCTGGAGCCGCCTGTTGCGTTATCCGGGTCACTGGCAGATGCTCGGTTTTGGTTACTGGATTGTGTTCGAAAAATTGCAGGGTACAGAAGGTGCGTTTGTCGGCGAAATGGGTCTGGCGGATTATCAGCGTGACATCACGCCATCGCTCAATGGCATGGCAGAAATGGGGTGGGTGATTTCGCCGGCATTTCACGGCAAAGGTTACGCCTTTGAAGCGGCAAAGGCGGTGCTGAACTGGGCCGGTGCACATGTCGATCGCCAGCTATGCTGCATTATTGCGCCGGAACATCAGGCCTCCGTTCGTCTGGCGGAAAAGTGCGGTTTCGTGGCTCAAACCGATACCACTTATCATGGCTCAGCCACGCGGATCTTCGTTCGTCCGTCGTGACCGGCTATTCATGCATCACATTAACAGGAGCAACCATGCTAAAGATTCTGGGTAAATCACCGTCGATCAATGTACGTAAAGTGTTGTGGACCTGTCATGAACTGGGGCTGGACTTTGAACAGGAGCAGTATGGTTCGGGTTTTCAGTCTGTCCAGACAGCGGAATTTAAGGCGCTGAACCCGAATGCGATGGTGCCGGTGATGATCGACGGCGAGTTTGTGCTGTGGGAATCCAACGTGATTTGCCGGTATCTGGCGGCGCGTGAAGGACGTGAAGATTTGCTGTCATCCGACCCGAAACGTCGTGCCCTGGCCGAGCAGTGGATGGACTGGCAAGCTGGTGAACTGAATAATTCCTGGCGTTATGCGTTTCCGGCGCTGGCGCGCAACAGCCCGCAGCATCAGGATCCGGCACTGATTGACGCCGGTGTCAGTGAATGGAACCGTCACATGCAAATGCTCGAAGAACAACTTCAGCGTAGCGGCGATTACATTCTGGGCGATAATTTTACGCTGGCGGATATTCACATCGGGCTGGCGGTGAACCGCTGGTCGATGACACCCATGTCGCGTCCGGCCTTACCGGCAGTGACGGCCTATTATGACCGGCTCAATCAGCGCGAGGGATATCGTCTCTATGGCCGCAATGGCTTAGTCTGATCCCCGTCATGCTTCACGCTGCCTTCATTCACCCCGGTCACTTACTTATGTAAGCTCCCGGGGTCTCATTCAGTTGCCGCCTGAATGCCACGAGAATGATGTCAGGAAATATTAATTATTTAACAGACGCCGGGTTTATTTAAAATCCACCTGCATCAGTTCACTAATAGACTGACCGCGGGTTGAGGAAACACATTTATCAATATAGCTATTGAAGGCGGCTGGTTTTGGAATACCCATGTCCAGTAGCCGGGAATTATCAAATTTCACGTTTAACTGCGCAAACCCGCCGTAAAGTTTAATTGCGCGTAGAATGATTTTATCATTGCACGGGCCGAGTACATCTTTAAATTGTTTACGGATGCCGGTAAATTCCTGATAACTGATTTGTTCATATTCACTGATAATCCGCGGCGCATTATTGGCTTTTGCCACCGAAGTATCTATTTCATGAAATGGTGTACACATCTCTTCGCCGGAAGAAATATGATAGAAATTATGGCTGAGGCTTTTGGCGAGACACAGTTTTACCAGCACCATCGCGCAATAGTCTACCGGAATGACATCCACCTGATCGTCGAGCGTGCAGGTGAATTTCTTCAGTTTAATTGCCATCATGAACACCCAGAAGATGCTGCTTGAAGGCTGGCAACCATGCTGAGTGTGGCCGACGATAATCGACGGTCGGGCAACCACGAACGGCAGCGACGGGCATTCGGCGCGGACGAGATTCTCAATCGCGCGCTTGGAAGCCGTGTACTGCACCAGATCTTCGTTCTGTTCGTTGTCCGGCATACCTTCGTAGAAAACGCTGTCTTTATCCGGCATTGATGCCATTGCCGTGCCGACATGCACAAATCGCTGCAAACCTTTGACCTGTGCCATGCGTTTGGCGAAGGTCAGTGAACCTTCGACATTTACGCGCCACATAGCCGGATTATTGCCAAAAGAGGCGATCGCAGCGCAGTTAATAACGTGCGTGACATTATCTAAACGTGCGTCATGAATAAAACTTTCCGGTTCGGCCAGGTCACCGGTCAATATAGATTGCTCATTCAGTGCAGAAAAATGGGCATCATTTAATTCAAATTTCTTCAGGTTATCAATAATTCTGGCGAGTCCCGTCGCTTTATCGTCAGCCCTGACTAAGAGTAATAATGCATTATTGGTGGTAAGTTGCTGGCGCAGAAAATATTCGACGACAGCTCCGCCAACAAAACCAGTGGCACCGGTTATTAAAATAGTATTCATATCAGAAAGACCTGCAACGGGAAATTACCGGCACAGTACCACCTCTATTGTAAACGGAACGTATACCATTTTTGGGCTTAAATAAACGAAGGGTAAACAGCACGAAAAGCTTAAAATTGATAAAAAGTTCCGGAAGCATAAAAATTTTCTCACCGCAGATTTTACTTACAGAAGGAAATAATTATCGGGCGTGAATTAATTATTTAAGCCAAATTTAATGCTGTTGCAATAAAATTCTGAGGGGTTTTACCGGTGAAAAGAACGGCTAAAAAGTGATAACGTATGTGCATAAAGTATCCACTCCATCGCCACTACGTTAAACTGTACCCCTGAGAACAGTGAGCGATAAGGATCAGAAAGGATGACGCGAACGGCGTGTCTGGTGTGTAATGCAGGGAATATTGCGCAGGTCATTCCCTCATGCGCTGAAATAAGGTACAAGGCTGCATGAAAATCCCAAATAGAATCCAACCTCTGGTGGATGACGGCCTGATTGATGATGTGGTCCGTCGACTGAAAAGTGGCAAAGAGGCCGACGTTTACACCGTGTTATGCGGTGAAGAGATCCGTTGCGCCAAAGTGTATAAAGAAGCGACACAACGTAGCTTCAAACAGGCCGTGCAGTATCAGGAAGGCCGTAAAGTCCGTAACACCCGCAACGCGCGTGCGATGCAAAAAGGGTCAAAGTTCGGGCGTAAACAGCAGGAAGAATCCTGGCAGACAGCCGAAGTGGATGCGCTGTTCCGTCTGGCGAATGCCGGTGTGCGCGTGCCGCAACCTTACATTTGTCTGGACGGTGTGCTGCTGATGGAGCTTATCACCGATGCTGACGGCGTGGTCGCGCCGCGCCTCAGTGACGTCATCCTGACGGAAGAAGAAGCGATAGCCGATTTTGAGACCATGATCCGCAACATCGTGCGCATGCTGTGCGCCGGTATCGTTCACGGTGACTTATCGGAGTTTAACGTGCTGATGGATGCCGAAGGGCCGGTGATTATCGACCTGCCGCAGGCCGTCGATGCCGCTGCCAATAATCACGCCGAATCGATGTTCGAACGCGATGTGAATAACATGACGGAGTACTACGGCCGGTTCGCACCGCAGCTGCTGGAAACGCGCTTCGCCAAAGAAATCTGGGCATTGTACGAAGACGGCAAACTGACGCCGGAAACTATTCTGACCGGGCTGTTCACCGAAGATACGCATAAAGCCGATGTGGATTCGCTGCTCGATGAAATCACTGCCGCTGAAGATGAGTATTACGACCGTCAGCGGGCAATGAAGGAAAGAGACCTCGATCACTAAGGCATGGTTGTAGGTCCTCTATTCCGGCATTACCGCATGTTTTCCGCAAAAACCTGCGTTCTGCAAAATACGCTGGCCGGTTTCTGAAAGAATAAAGTCTGCCAGCGGTTTCCCTTTCTCCGTGCAGGTCGCCAGCGCATAACGGGCCCGCACGTTATAATCTGCCGGAATATTGAAGACTTCCAGCGCGTCGTTTTCCCGTAACAGCGTGGCATAACTGGTGTAGCCGATGAAAACATCGGCCTGACCGCTGCAGATCAGCCATTCTGCCGCCAGTTTACCTGCCGGGATTTTTGCCGATTTTTCACCGCCCACCAGACGCAGTGCTTTGTTGCGTAAAATCGCCCCGGCATCAGGATGCCGCCTTTCAATCAGTTCGAACATCTGCCAGGTGTAATCACCGGAAGGATCGCTTTGCGGTGTGGACGTCGCCAGACGAAAACGGGGATCCAGTAACACGCTCAACCAGTTGAGTTTCTCCAGTTCCGGCCCTTTTCGGGCGGTGACACACAGGCTGTTACCGCAAAAGGCCTCCACTTCCAGCGCCTTACCGTGCTGCTGCAACGTCAGCGGATGCGCGGTGTTGGCGGAAGCAAACAGATCGACCTTTTCGCCCTGTTCGATCCGTTCGCGCAACAGCCCGGCGGGGCCGAATTCTACGTCGATTTTGTTGCCCGTCTCTTCCGTAAAGGCATCGCACAACGGTGCCCATGCGCGGCGCAAACTCCCTGCCGCCAGCACTTTAATCGTCTTTGTCATCAGGTCTCCTTATCACATTGCCTCCGCGTAAAGCGCCGGAGACGAGGCTATTTCTCCGCGCGCGCCGCATCTGCCGCCGATTTAAAATCTGTCCGGTAGAAGCGCTGATAATAAGCATCAGCCTGTTTGTGCATATCAATGTCAGCAAATTTTTGCGGGTAGAGTTTCTTCGCCATCCACAGTTCGCCAATCGCCAGCGCTTCAGGCATCGGATAGCCCCAGGCTTTGGCATATTCCGGCATCAGATAAACACGGTGATTTTTGACCGCATCAATACTCTGCCATTTGGGATCACCGGTGATCTGCCCGACCACTTCCGGATAACGATCCTGTACGAAGATCACCTGCGGGTTCCAGGCGATCACCTGTTCCAGCGCGACCTGCTTAAACCCTTTTACTGTCGCGGCAGCAACGTTCATCGCACCGGCATGGGCCATCATCAGGCCGGTATATTTGCCGGAACCGTAAGTGGTCAGATCGGGATTTGCCATATATGTGCGGATCCGCTGATTGGCCGGAACACCTTTCAGCCGCCCGGCGGTTAACTGGCGCTGAGAAAAAGTATAGTCGATCAACGCCTGTGCCTGTTTCTGGTGATTGACGACTTCGCCAATCAGCGCAATACCTTTCTTCAGCCCTTCGGTATACGCCTTATCTTCATCAGGCAGGACCGGGTTCATCATGTGTTCTTCGCCTTTCGGATCATCACGCAGTGAAACCGCCACGACGGCGATCCCGGTCTGGCTGATCTGGTCGATCATTTCCTGCGGTGCATAGTGGGTGACGAATACCACTTGCGGATGCAGTGCCACCAGACTTTCCAGATTCACGCTGGTCAGGTCGCCGACCACCGGTGTTTTCGCCAGTTCCGGCGCGAGGCGTACATAACCGTTGCCCAGTTGCCGCTGCCAGTTATTCAGTACGCCGACAATATCTTTAGTGGCATCCAATTGAACCAGCAGGTTGAGGGTCTGATGCTGCAATACGACGACACGGTTAACCTGATCAGGAAGCGTGACCTGACGGCCGAGCTGATCGGTTATCTGGCGGGTGGCAAAAACGGAAGGGGAAGACAGGCTCAGGGCCAGCCCGAGCAGGGTAACCGAGGGCAAAAAACGCAATGAAAATGGGTGCACGGAAAAATCCTCTGATTTCGTTATGCAGAGGATTATATAGCGTTGGTGCGAAACTGAATATAACCGGTGACAAATGGCCGGTTATTTACGTCCGTCCAGCAACATACGCACTGCCAGTCCGCCCAGTACTGCGCCCATAAACCAGCGCTGGATGATCATCCACACAGGCCGTCCTGCCAGGAAAACGGCGATGTAACCGGCCGAAAGCGCAATGAGTGCGTTAACTGACGCACTGATCAGAATTTGCGAGCCACCAAGAATCAGTGACTGTGCCAGCACATGCCCCTGTTCCGGCACGATGAATTGCGGCAACAGTGTCAGATATAATACCGCCGCTTTCGGATTCAGCAGGTTCGTGACCAGCCCCATGGTGAACAGCTTTTTATTGCTGTCACGTGGTAACTCCCTGACCTGAAACGGTGAGCGGCCACCGGGTCTGACCGCCTGCCACGCCATATACAGCAGATACGCCGCACCGCCGATACGCAGGGCATCATAGGCAAATGGCACCGCCATCACCAGCGCGGTAATACCGAGCGCAGCAAACAGCATGTAAAACAGGAAGCCCAGCACAACGCCCCCCAGGGAAATCAGACCGGCTTTCGGCCCCTGACACAGCGAGCGCGAAATCAGGTAAATCATATTCGGGCCAGGCGTTAACACCAGCCCGAGGCAAATTAACAGAAAGGGGAACCAATGAGCGGCATCTGGCATGACAGCCTCCGGCAGGCTTCAGAAAGTGGCAGCCCACAGATATAGAATGTTTAGCACTGGTTTGGCAAGTGACAGCTTGTCATTTTTTATTCATCGATTCCGGTGCATTCTATAAAGGTGACTTACTTCCTTCAGACTGAAAAATCAGGATTTATGATGACGAACACAACGATGTCGGCGCGTCTGGCGATTGCCGGTCAGATTGCGGCACAGGCCGCTGAACTGGCGCTGGGTTTTTTTAACCGCCGGGACGCCATCGAGGTCAGCAGTAAACGCACCCAGGATTTCGTTTCTGAAGCTGATGTGGCGGTCGAGCAGTTTATCCGCAGCCAGCTGGCGCAGCATTTCCCGCAGGACGCGGTGATCGGTGAAGAGATGGGGGGCGTACTGACGGATGCCCCTTGCTGGGTGATCGACCCGATCGACGGAACGTCGAATTTCCTGCGTGGTTCGCCGCTGTGGGGCGTATCACTCGGACTGGTAGAGAATAAAAAGCCGTTGATCGGTATAGTGGCGCTGCCGGTATTAAATGATCTGTTTGCGGCAGAATCCGGCAAGGGGATTTTCCTCAACGGCAAGCCGTTTCGTCGTGATGATCGTTTTGAAGATGTGCAGATTGTGTCGCTGGGTGACAGCTCGGACGACAAACTCGACGAAGCCTCGGCATTTTATCAGGGCCTGCGTGCAGCAGACTGGTCGGTGCATTGCTATCGCTGCACGACCGTCGGCATGGTGTTTGCGGCAAAAGGTATTATCGGCGGGCATTTGCAACGCCGCACGACGCTGTGGGACATTGCAGGTGGCACGGTGCTGTGCCAGGAAGCCGGACTGGACACTGTGGTCAAATTTGCCAGCACCGCAGACGGCATTGAGGATTATCGCCATATGTCAGTAGCCGCCGGCACGGCGGATCTGCTATCGGCAGTCATTCCGCTATGGCCCGGATTTGAACCGAAGTAAGTGGCGGTAATCGCTCTCTCTTTATGAGAGAGCAAATTGTCGAAACGTCTGTCAGATCCTATTTTTAACGCTGGCCGGTAACATGAAAAATTCGTCCGGTAACCCTAAAATTACATTTCGAAAGTCAGCATTTAACAAAATGAAATATAGTTTCATTTTTACTAAAGTTCCCTCTGTTCCGGCCGTTATGAGTGTTTCCTGTCACTGACTTTCCGATGTGCCCAGATGAAAAAGATCATCAACCTTTCCATACTTGCCCGTTTGCTGGGTGCATTTGCACTCGTCCTGAGTTTGCTGTTAATTTTGGCGGCGATGTCAGCCTGGCTGCTTAACAGCAGCAATCAGCAGATTGAAAACTACCGCGCTTACCGGCTTCCCGGTGTGCAGTATCCGCTGGTGATGCGTGGCACGCTGGCAGAGTTACGCCTGCAGCAGGTGCAATATATCGCCTCGCCGGAGGGTGCACCGCGTGACGGGCACCGGGGCGAAATCCTTCAGGCAGTGGCCACCTTTAAAAACGCGGAAAATGCGTATCTGAAGCTCAACAGCGGCGGCAGTCAGTCAGATCTGTTTAAGCAGATCGTCGCTAATTTTGAGCAGTTTTCGCTGGCGAATAATCAGGTTATTGCGGCAGTTGAGCGCAATGATATTGCGCAGGCCACACAAATCAGTGGCGATAACTCACGTAAATACCGCACACAACTGATGGCGGATCTGGCAACGCTGGTCAAAAACGAGCTGACCAACAGTGAAACGGCGGCAGCGGATGCCCGCAGCAGTTACCATACGGCCAGCGCGATGTTTTTAGTGCTGGTCTGTGTGGCCTTTATTCTTTCACTGGCCATGGCGCTGCTGCTGGCGCGCACGCTGGTGAAGCAGCTCGGCGGGGAGCCGGCATATGCCGCATCCATCATGCGTGAAATTGCCGCCGGTAATCTGGCGGCAAAAATCACGCTGAAACCGGGTGATAATGGCAGTTTGCTGGCTTCGCTGAACGGCATGAATCAGCAACTGAATAAAACCATTCATCAGATTATGGAAGGCAGTGAATCCATCAATCATGCCGCCAGTGAAATTGAACAAGGCAACGTGGACTTATCACAGCGCACCGAAGAACAGGCGGCCTCGCTGGTGCAGACCAGTTCCAATATGCAAAACCTGACCATGACTGTCAGCCAGAATGCCGAGAATGCCCGGCAGGCGAGTCAGCTGGCGCTGGAAACCTCGAAAACGGCGTCTCAGGGCGGCGTAATTGTGACGGGGATGCAGGCACATATGCGTGATGTTTCGGGCAGTTCGAATGAAATCATCAATATCATCAGCGTGATTGAAGGCATTGCCTTCCAGACCAACCTGCTGGCGCTGAACGCCGCTGTGGAGGCGGCGCGTGCCGGTACGCAGGGCAAAGGATTTGCGGTGGTAGCGAGTGAAGTGCGGGTGCTGGCGCAAAAAAGCGGGCAGGCGGCAAAAGAAATTAAAGATCTGATCCAGGGCACCGTCAGCAAAATTGCCGAAGGGTCACAGCAGGCCGATCGCGCCAGTAAAGCCATGAGTGAGATCGTCAGCTCGGTGAATAAAGTGGCAGAAATTGTCCGGGAAATCTCGACGGCAAGTTCTGAGCAGCACACCGGTATTCACGAAGTGGGGATTGCCGTTGATCAGATGGATCGGGTTACCCAGCAGAATGCCGCACTGGTGGAGCAGGCGGCGGCAGCGGCGCAATCCCTCACGGAACAAAGCATTGATTTGCGCAACGCCGTGCGGTTTTTCCGCACGGCGACAGCCTGAGCCGCGCGCATCAGCCTTTATGCGTCAGGGGGAGTTTTGACTCCCAGTCCGTATCGGGGTGTTGGGCAATTTGTTGGGGCGTCATCGGACGTCCCAGAAGATAACCCTGCAAAGTATCGCAGCCCAGTTGCGTCAGGAATTCCTGCTGTTGGGTAGTTTCAACGCCTTCGGCCACCACTTTGAGATTCAGCGTCTGGCCGAGGGCGATGATCGCAGAAACAATACTGGCATCTTCGCTGCCTGCAATCAGGTCGTTAATAAATGCGCCGTCGATTTTCAGCTCACTGGCGGGCAGACGTTTCAGATAGAGCAGGCTGGAATAGCCGGTACCGAAATCATCAATCGAGGCTTTTACGCCGTACTGTGTCAGGCGCTCCAGAATTTCTACGCTGCTATCCGGGTTGCGCATGGCGGTGGTTTCGGTGACTTCCAGCGTGAGCATTTCAGGCGGGATCTGATGGCGTTCAATGGTTTCTATCACCATTTCGACCAGATTCGTCTGTTCAAATTGCAATGTGGAAAGATTCACCGCCACCGTCCATTGCGTATGTCCGGCCATATGCCATTCCCGTAACTGGCGACAGGCTTCGTTCAGCACCCATTCGCCGATCGGAATAATCAGGCCGGTTTTTTCTGCCAGCGGCAAAAATACATCAGGGCTGAGGATGTTACCCCCGCGCTCCCAGCGCAGCAGTGCTTCGAAGCCGCTCACCGGCCCGTAAGGCGCAATAAATTTTGGCTGATAGTGCAGGCGCAGCTCATGGTGTTCAATCGCCAGACGCAAATCATTGAGCATCTGCAACTGGTTTTGCGCGTTGGCGTTCATCGACGGCTGGAAGAAACTGTGGCCGTTGCGACCGGAATTTTTGGTGTGATACATCGCGGCGTCGGCATTGAGCATCAGCTCGCGCTCATTCTCTCCATCGCCCGGATATACTGCAATCCCCACGCTGGCAGAGACCAGCAGTTCATAGCGGGAAACATAAAACGGACGTGCAATCAGATGTACCAGCTTATCGGCCAGTTGTGACGCATCGGTCGGTTCGGTGATTTCAACCAGCAGTACAAATTCATCGCCGCCGAGACGCGCCAGCGTATCCGCCGCCCGGAGCTGTGATTGCAGACGTTCAGTGACGGAAATTAACAGCTGATCGCCGATGTGATGGCCGAAGGCATCGTTAACCGCTTTAAACCCGTCGAGATCCAGAAACAGTACCGCAAATTGCGATTCACCACGCAACGCTTTCTGAAGTGCCTGACTCATGCGGTCTTCCAGCAACAAACGATTAGGTAAACGGGTCAGATTGTCGTGCAGCGCCAGTTGGGTCAGCTCGCGGTTTGCCTGTGCCAGAGAAGACGCCAGAATTGAGGTGCGTGCCTGCATCCGGCCATCGAGAATAGAGATGATCAAGGTGATGGCCAGAATCGCCAGCGTGACCACAATCACCAGTAACGCCAGCCAGTTATTATCCACGCCGCTGAACGCTGCCATACTGTGACTGTCCGTCGGGAATCGGGCTGCCTCCATGCCGATGTAATGCATACCGACAATCGCGGTGCCCATTATCACCGCAGCGCTGATGCGCAGCAGGCGGACATTAGGCGACTGCTGGCGCAAATTGAATGCCATCCACAGCGCCGCGCCGGAAGCGACAATCGCAACAACAACAGAGAGCACCACCCAGCGGTAATCGTAGGTAATGGGCGGCATCATCTGCATGGCGGCCATACCGGTGTAATGCATAGCGGCAATACCACCGCCCATCAGTAAGGCACCGGCAAATAATCGTCTGGTCGGTAATTCCTGCAGACAGACCAGCCACAGCGCGAAGGCTGAGGAAATGATGGCGATCACCATAGAAAGCAGGGTGATGAAAGGGTCATAACCCATCGGCATCGGAGAATTAAAAGCCAGCATGCCGATAAAATGCATCGACCAGATGCCGATGCCCATTGCAATGGCGCCACCTGTTAACCAAAGTCGGGAAGCCCTTCCTTCCGTGGTGGCGACCCGGCCCGCCATATCTAGCGCGGTATAAGAGGCAAGCATTGCAACAATGAACGAAAACATCACAAGCACATTGTTGTAATTACTGGAAAACATGTGAGGCTCCACAAAGAGAGAGTCGATAGCGACGGGCTGATTTTTATCCGGCGATAATGGCATTAAGAATTATTAAAGGCGAATGAACTTACGATATTTTTTTCATGTAATTAAGATTAATCCGTAAGTGATTTTAATCAAATAAAAAGTTTTTTGATAAATTAATCCTGAAGAAAGGGAGGGTTTTAAAACGAAACAGATACGCGTTTTGAAAGCGTTGTCTATAGTTAACAAATAATTAAATGAAACAGGACGACAGACATTTATGTTAACAGTGCATCATTTGGATAATTCCCGTTCGCAGCGAATCTTATGGATGCTCGAAGAACTGGACATTCCTTACGAAATCAAACGTTATCAGCGGGATAAAAAATCCATGCTGGCACCGGCATCACTCAAAAAAATTCATCCTCTGGGCAAGTCACCCGTACTGGAAGATAACGGACTGATCCTCGCGGAATCCGGCGCCATTATTGAATACCTGCAGGAGGTGTATGACGATGCGGGCACGCTGAAACCCACGGCGTTTGCCGAGCGTCAGCAATATCGTTACTGGATGCACTACGCTGAAGGATCGCTGATGCCTTTGCTGGTCATGAAGCTGATTTTCAGCCGTCTGGGTCAACCGCCAATGCCATGGCTGATCCGCCCGATTGCCGGCGCGATCGGGCAGGGCGTGCAGAAAAATTATCTGGATAAACAGATCCATACTCATCTGGATTATCTTGAACAGCACCTGGTAACTCATCCTTATTTTGCCGGTTATCAGTTCAGCGCAGCAGATATTCAGATGAGTTTCCCGATAGAAGCGATCAATGCCCGGTCCGGACTTGGGAAATACCCGCAACTGAATGCCTGGCTATCAAATGTGACTGCACGTCCGGCCTATCAGAAGGCGCTGGAAAACGGCGGACCATTTAATATTTTACGTTAATCCATTACGCGCTTTTATATTATTCAGGCATTGATTGCGCATGATGGGGTACGCAATCAACGCCTGATAAAAATAAACCACAATAAATACCCTGCTATTTATTTCGCCTCTTTTTCTTCCTTTTTTGCCACCGGATAAATTTCCACCACAATCGCGTTTTTATTGACCGGACAACGGTAAATTATTGCCATTCACAGTTGATGTGCGCCGGTTAAAGGCGAGATAATCGTTTGCGTACCTCCCCTTCATACTTCACGTTGCAGACGTGTTGGCTAGGTCGGTCACCCGAATCACTTACCTGAGTAAGCTCATCGGGATTCCCTTCCTTGCCGCCTTCCTGCAACATGAATTATTTGGGGCGTTTTTTTTAATGAGTCCCCGCCATACGCGCTGCGAGTTAAACGTTTGCTTTGCCGTTCTGACGCTTTTTCCGGCGATTCAGGACGACAAATAAGGAAAGGAACGTGCAGAAACGGTTTCATAATGACCACGCCGGCTAATCAGTAAAGACATTCAGAGGATTTTCCATGTCGAGTCAACAACCTCAGGCGGGCAGCGCCGTTGCGCCAAAAAGCCCGCTTGATGCTTTTTTCAAAATGAGTGCGCGTGGCAGTAATGTCCGTCAGGAAGTGATAGCGGGCTTAACGACTTTTCTGGCGATGGTATATTCGGTCATTGTCGTGCCATCCATGCTCGGCAAAGCAGGCTTCTCGCCAAGTGCAGTATTTGTTGCGACCTGTCTGGTTGCCGGTTTTGGTTCCTTGCTGATGGGCCTGTGGGCAAACCTGCCGCTGGCGATTGGTTGCGCCATTTCTCTGACTGCCTTTACCGCTTTTAGTCTGGTTTTGGGCCAGCATATCAGCGTACCGGTGGCACTCGGCGCGGTATTTCTGATGGGCGTCTTGTTCACTATTATCTCGGTGACGGGCATCCGTTCGTGGATTTTGCGCAATCTGCCAACAGGCGTTGCGCATGGCACCGGTATCGGTATTGGTTTATTCCTGTTACTGATCGCCGCCAACGGTGTTGGCCTGGTGGTGAAAAACCCGCTGGACGGCTTACCGGTGGCACTTGGCGCGTTCACCTCTTTCCCGGTAGTGATGACATTACTCGGTCTGGCGGTGATTTTTGGCCTGGAGAAACTGCGTGTTCCGGGTGGCATCTTGCTGGTGATTATCGCGATTTCGATTATCGGCCTGATCTTCGATCCTGCCGTGAAATATCAGGGTTTGTTTGCGATACCTTCTCTGGCAGGCGCTGACGGCAAATCGGTGATTTTCGATCTGGATATCATGGGTGCGCTGAAAGCTGCGGTATTACCCAGTGTACTGGCCCTGGTGATGACGGCGGTGTTTGATGCCACCGGCACCATTCGCGCGGTCGCCGGTCAGGCCAATCTACTGGATGAAAACGGGCAGATCATCAGCGGCGGAAAAGCCCTGACGGCTGACTCCGTGAGCAGTATTTTCGCTTCCCTGGTTGGCGCTTCTCCGGCTGCGGTTTATATCGAATCGGCAGCCGGCACGGCGGCTGGCGGTAAAACCGGCCTGACAGCCACCGTGGTCGGTGTGCTATTCCTGCTGATGTTGTTCCTGTCTCCGCTGTCTTATCTGGTCCCTGCTTACGCCACCGCACCTGCGCTGATGTACGTTGGTCTGCTGATGCTCAGCAATGTCACCAAACTGGATTTCAGCGATTTTGTTGACGCGATGTCAGGGTTACTTTGCGCGGTCTTTATTGTTCTGACCTGTAACATTGTCACCGGCATCATGCTCGGTTTCAGCGCACTGGTGATTGGCCGTATTTTCTCCGGCGAATGGCGTAAACTTAACGCTGGCACGGTGATTATCGCTGTGGCGCTGGTGGCGTTTTATGCGGGCGGATGGGCGATCTGATCTGTTTGCTCCTCCCTCTTCGCAGGGGGAGGAGCAAATCCTCTCTGATGTAACCGCACGCACTGATTTAAATCACATCTCCTTTTGATCTACTATTCCTTAGTTCGCTCCGGACTCACTCACCTGCGTCTGGCTGAAATTTATAAAAACAAGAGTCTAAGGAAAGCATGGAAATCTTCTTTACCATTCTGATTTTGATTCTGGTGGTGTCGCTCTCCGGCGTCGTCACCAGAATGTTGCCGTTTCAGGTTCCTCTTCCGTTAATGCAGATTGCTGTCGGTGCCTTGCTGGCCTGGCCAAATTTTGGTTTGCATGTGGATTTCGATCCTGAGCTGTTTCTCGTCCTTTTTATCCCGCCGTTACTGTTTGCTGATGGCTGGAAAACCCCGACCCGCGAATTCCTCCACCACGGGCGCGAAATTCTCGGGCTGGCACTGGTGCTGGTGTTACTCACCGTCGTCGGTATTGGCTATCTGATTTATATGATGGTGCCGAATATCCCGCTGGTGGCCGCGTTCGCGCTGGCAGCCGTGCTTTCACCAACCGATGCCGTGGCGTTGGGCGGGATTGTCGGTAAGGGGCGTATACCGAAGTCGATCATGGGCGTGCTGGAAGGTGAGGCGCTGATGAATGACGCATCCGGCCTGGTCTCCCTGAAATTTGCTATTGCTGTGGCGATGGGCACGATGATTTTTACCGTCGGCGGTGCAACGGTCGAATTTCTTAAAGTGGCGATCGGCGGCCTGATGGCCGGTGTGGCGGTGACGTGGTTATACAGTAAATCGCTGCGCATCATGAGCCGCTGGAGCGGTGATGATCCGGCGACACAAATTGTCTTCCTGCTGCTGCTGCCGTTCGCCTCGTATCTGATTGCCGAACATATCGGTGTGTCGGGCATTCTGGCCGCAGTGGCGGCGGGGATGACCATCAGCCAGTCCGGCATTATACGTAACGCGCCACTGGCGATGCGCCTGCGCGCGAACAGCGTGTGGGCGATGCTTGAGTTTGTGTTCAACGGCATGGTGTTTATCATGCTGGGCCTGCAATTACCGGGGATCCTTGAGAACTCTATCGATCAGGCCACACACGACCCGTCTATTGTGACATGGCATCTGTTTGCCGACGTCGGGATTATCTATTTTGCGCTGCTGATCCTGCGTTTCGTCTGGCTGTGGGTAATGAAGAGTTTCAGCAACCGTTTTCTGAAAAAGAAACCGCTGCTGTTTGGCAACTACAGCACGCGTGAGCTATGGGTGGCCTCTTTTGCGGGTGTGCGAGGGGCCATTACGCTGGCCGGTGTGTTGTCGATTCCGTTATTCCTGGCTGATGGTTCGGCGTTCCCGTCGCGTTATCAACTGGTCTTTCTGGCGACCGGCGTCATTCTTTTCTCACTGATCGCAGGCGTGATTGCCTTGCCGTTCCTGCTCAGAGGTGTGGTGGTGGCTGACGGCACGACCTACCGTGAAGAAGAACGCATGGCGAAATCGATCGCAGCAGAAGTGGCGATCGAAAGCCTGCATAAAATGGAAGAACGTCTGGCGGCAGATACCGAAGAAAATATCGATGAACAGACGCTGAAGGAGATCAGTTCGCGGGTGATCGGGACGTTACGACGACGCACGGCAAACCGTGATGATATGGAAACCGCGCTGAAGCTGGAAAATCTGGAGCGCCGCTTCCGTCTGACTGCACTGCGTGCGGAACGTGGTGAGCTTTATCATCTGCGCGCCACGCAGAAAATCAGTAACGAGACCCTGCAAAAACTGCTGCATGATCTGGACTTACTCGAAGCATTGTTAGTCGAAAAAGAAGTGTAAAAGTTACAAGCAATATCAGGAACCGCGTGTGCTGCAACGTTCACGCGGTTTTTATTTCCCACTAACTTCCCGCTATTTCCAGTAATCCCTGCACAGAGTGATCCAGGCCTGCGCACTGTGCGAGAGATAACTGCCCTGATGCCAGATAAGCCCGAGCTGCCACGGCATCAGCGGATCCAGCGGTAGCCACATCAGCGCATTTTTATCCAGCCGCTGGCAGACCGGTTCCGGCAAAATCGCCACACCCATACCGGTTTGTACCATCGCTGCCAGGAAATCCCATTGCCCGCTGCGTGCCGCAATTTTTGGCGTAAAACCGTGTGAGGCGAAGGCATCCATCAGCTGGCGGTACAGGGCAAAATCTTCGTTATAAATCAGGATGCTTTCTTCAGCCAGTTCGCTTATCGACATACGCGTCCTGTTCAGCCAGTGCGGGGTGCGGGGCATCACCACACACATCGGATGGCTGAAAAGCGGCAGAGAGGCAATAGAAGGCACAGCGTTCGCCGGCAGGGCGGTGAGGGCCAGATCCAGTTCGCCGGATATCACCGCCTGTTGCACCGTCAGGCCGCCAAACTCGGAAATAATCAGTTCGATGCCGGGATATTGCTGGCGAAAGCTGCCGATAAGCGGCGCAATTTGCGTACCGACCATCGGGGGGATGCCCAGCCGTAAATGACCGGATTTCAGCGAGTTAATGTCTTCCAGTTCTGCTTCCAGCTGGCGAAACTCTTCAAGAATATTCAGGCCGCGCTGATACAACGCCTGACCACTGTCGGTCAGCCGTAAGCGGCGTCCTTCGCGGACAATCAGCGTGCATGCCAGTTCTTCTTCCAGATGACGCAGCATTTTGCTGATTGTCGGCTGGGTGACAAATAACTTTTCCGCTGCGCGGGTAAAGCTCTGCTGGCGAACCACTTCGACAAAATAGCGTAAGGTACGAACGTCCATGGGCGGATATTTTCCCGGTCAGATCGGCGAGTCACGAAGTATTCCAAACTGGAATCATTTTTATAATTTTAATTCATTTCTTTACCAGTTTCCTGCCAGCGTATACTTCTTTTCCACTCTTTCCTCTTTCGAGGTTATTCCCATGTTGTTGGCGTTGCGCACTAAAGCGCCGTCCCTGCTGACCCGTTGCCAGATCCCTGTTCAGGTGGTGCTGTATGCGGTGTTATTCGTTATAGCCGATCGCCTTGTCACTGCGCTCCATCTGCCTTTGCCTGCCAATATTGTCGGGATGCTGATGCTTTTGCTGCTGATTATGTTCCGTATTTTACCGGTGAAATGGGTGAAAGCCGGTTCCCGCTGGCTGCTGGCAGAGATGCTGTTGTTCTTTGTGCCGGCCGTGGTGGCTGTGGTGAATTACGCCCAGTTGCTGATGATCGAAGGCTGGAAAATCTTTCTGGTGATTGGTATCAGCACGATGCTGACGCTCGGGGCGACCGCAGTGGTCGTTGATAAAGTGTATCGTCTGGAGCAACGTCTGGCGGCGAGGAAGGCAAACCGTGACTGATTTACTGATCAGCATGTTGTGTTTCGTGGTCACCCTCGGGCTGTATTACGGCAACAAAAAACTGTACCGCCAGAAACGCACATTGCTCCTGATGCCGCTGGTGTTCACACCCATCGTGCTGGTGATTTTGCTGGTGGTGACGCATACGTCGTATCAGGATTACATCGGTGAAACGCACTGGTTGCTGTGGTTGCTCGGGCCGTCAACCATCGCGTTTGCGGTGCCGGTTTACGAAAATATGGCAGTGATCCGTCGTCACTGGATGTCACTCAGTGCAGGCGTGCTGACGGCGATAGTGGTTGCCGTCAGCAGTTCGGTCTGGCTGGCACGCATGCTGACGCTGCCGGAAGAAATCCAGCGCAGCCTGGCGGTTCGCTCCATCACTACGCCTTTTGCGCTGGCCGCCGCTAAACAAATGGGTGGCCAGCCGGATCTGGTGGCGCTGTTTGTGGTGATCACGGGCGTCTTTGGTATGGCGGTCGGCGATATGCTGTTTCTGCGCCTGGCGGTAAAAAGCGGTCTCGCAAAAGGTGCCGGTTTCGGTGCGGCGTCACACGGTGCGGGCACGGCGAGAGCTTATGAACTGGGTGCGGAAGAAGGTGTGGTGTCGAGCCTGGTGATGATGCTGGCGGGGGTTGTCACGGTCGTGATTGCGCCGGTGATCGGGGGGCTGATGTGGTGATGATCTTTTGAAAAAGATCTGAAACTTTAAGTTCAAATTCAAGGTTGTGGGCGTCGGCCCACACCGAACAGAGACCCGGTAACGCGCGGGCCTCTGGACTCCGCGCTTTTTTAACTGCGTGCTTCGCTCGCTGGCCATGTTTCAGGTGCGGCAGCGACAGCCGCAAAATCCCGCCGCTGCGCGGTGCCCTCCCGTCGGGTTACAACCCGCGCAAACTACCGCGCGGTTTTCCACCTCTCGTCCGGCGATATTTTGGAACCGGCCTCAACGTTAACCTCACAACCTCACCATCTTCTTTTAAAAAAGCCTGCGGGCGATTCAGAAAGCTTGCTGAACGGAGCGGCCTGGAGACCAGAGGCTCCAGGACCGAGGGAAGGAACCGCGCAGCGGCAAGATTTCCAGCCTGTCACTGTGGTGGCTGAAACATAGCCAGCGAGCGATAGCGCGTGTTGAAAAAGCGAGGGGAAATCCAAAAGGGGAAAAGCACTTTCCCCTTTTGGGCGGTTTCGGCGGCAGCCGCTAAGCGAGCACCGCTATTGAGAAACCGAAACCTTCACCATTCCGTTCATATGCCGGTCAAGCTGCGGCCTCAGCTTAATGGATCACCTGCGATAAGAACTCCCGCGTCCTCGCTGATTTCGGATTGGCGAAGAACTCCAGTGGTGGTGCCTGTTCGACGATCTCCCCGCGATCCATAAAGATCACCCGGTCGGCGACGGTTCTGGCAAAGCCCATTTCATGCGTCACGCACAACATAGTCATGCCTTCTTCTGCCAGCGTAATCATGGTGTCCAGTACCTCTTTCACCATTTCAGGGTCGAGTGCAGACGTGGGTTCATCAAACAGCATGATTTTAGGCTTCATACACAGCGAACGGGCGATGGCTACGCGCTGCTGCTGACCACCGGAAAGCTGACCGGGGAATTTATGCGCATGTTCGGCGATGCGCACACGTTTCAGGTAATGCATCGCCAGTTCTTCGGCTTCCTTCTTCGGCATCTTACGCACCCAGCACGGCGCCAGGGTACAGTTCTGCAACACGGTCAGATGCGGGAACAGGTTGAAGTGCTGAAATACCATACCGACTTCGGTGCGTACGCGTTCGATATTGCGCAAGTCATCGTTCAGTTCAGTGCCGTCCACTACGATGCGCCCTTGCTGGTGCTCTTCCAGATGGTTAATGCAACGAATGGTCGTTGACTTCCCGGAGCCGGAAGGGCCGCATAACACGATACGTTCACGCGGTTTCACGCTCAGGTTGATATCTTTCAATACGTGGAACTGTCCGTACCACTTGTTCACGTTTTCCAGCGTGATCATCATATTTTGGTTTTCAGTGACTTGATGGTCGCTCATGGTTTACCTCAGTGTGCGGAACGTCCGGTGTGAAAGCGTCTTTCCAAATGCTGGCTATAACGCGACATGCTAAAACAGAAAATCCAGTAGACGGCGGCGGCGAAGACATAGCCTTCGGTCGACATGCCGAGCCATTCGGGATCGACGGTGGCTTGCTGAACGCTGCTAAACAAGTCGAACAGGCCGATAATGATCACCAGACTGGTGTCCTTGAACAGCGCGATAATGGTATTGACCAGACCCGGTATCACCATTTTCAGCGCTTGCGGCAGAATGACTAAGCCTTGCGTTTTCCAGTAGCCGAGCGCCAGTGACTCGGCGGCCTCGGTCTGACCTTTCGGCAGCGCCTGTAACCCGCCGCGTACCACTTCCGCGACGTACGCGGACTGGAACAACACAACCCCCACCAGTGCACGCACCAGTTTGTCGATATTTGTCCCTTCGGTCATAAACAGCGGCAGCATCACCGAGGACATAAACAGCACGGTGATAAGCGGCACGCCGCGCCAGAATTCGATGAAAATCACTGAGAGAATGCGCACGACAGGCAGGCTTGAACGCCGTGCCAGCGCCAGCATAATGCCCAGCGGTAACGCACCGGCAATACCGACTGCGGCAATGATCAGCGTCAGCGTCAGGCCGCCCCATTGGCGGGTTTCGACGCGACTCAGCCCCAGGAAACCGCCGTACAGCATGATCCAGGTGAAAATCGGGAAGAGCACCATCCAGCACGCGATATAACGTCCGCGCCGGGGCATGGCTTTAAAGAAGATCGGCGCAAGAGTCAGCAGACCGACGATCAGTGTGACGTTGATACGCCAGCGTTGATCGAACGGATACAGCCCGTACATGAATTGCCCGAAACGTGCATGGACAAAGACCCAGCACGCGCCAGCTTTGGTGCAGTCAGTGCGCGCGGTGCCGACCCAGTTGGCCTGGAAAATCACCCAGTTCAACAACGGGGGGATCACCAGCCACATCAGCCATATACAGAACAAAGTCAGCAGGCTGTTAAACCAGCTGGAGAAGAGATTTTTACGCGCCCAGAGCACGGCGATACCAAGTGGCGTACCGGGCTTCACGGCTCTGACTCCCGGAGGAAGTGTTGTCATTGTCATGGGATTCCCTTAACGCTCGACCAGTGCGATACGGCGGTTGTAAATGTTCATCAGGAAGGAAATTACCAGGCTGATGATCAGGTAGACTGACATCGTAATAGCAATGGTTTCAATCGCCTGACCGGTCTGGTTGAGCACGGTACCGGCGAACAGCGATACCATATCCGGATAGCCAATTGCTGCCGCCAGAGAAGAGTTTTTCACGATGTTCAGATACTGACTGGTCAGTGGTGGAATAATCACCCGCATCGCCTGCGGCAAAATGACCTGACGCAGAGTGACCGGATTCGGCAGACCTAACGAACGGGCGGCCTCATGCTGACCGTGCGAAACAGACTGGATACCGGAGCGGATTACTTCGGCGATAAAGGTTGAGGTATAGACCGATAACGCCAGCGTTAACGCTGCCAGTTCCGGGATCAACACCATGCCGCCACGGAAGTTGAAACCGCGCAGCGCAGGCTCGTCCCAGTGCAATGCAGGCCCGAAAAACAGGTGTGCCAGCGCCGGAAATACAACGATCATGACAATCGCCCAAGGCCAGATATGCCAGATCCGGCCGGTGTGTATCTGTCGGAAATGGTTGTAGCGTTGCAGTGCAATGATGCCAAAAATAGCCAGCAGCACGGCGATAAAACCCGCCAGACTTCCCGGTGCCAGTTCCGGTGACGGCAGGTACAGACCGCGGTTACTGACAAAAGCCAGGTCAAAAGCATTCAGGCTTTGACGCGGCCCCGGCAGGTTACGCAGTACGGCGAAATACCAGAAGAAGATTTGCAGCAGCGGTGGAATGTTGCGGAACGTTTCGATATACACCGTCGAGACTTTACGAATCAGCCAGTTATCGGAAAGGCGCCCTAAGCCGATAATGAACCCGAGAATCGAGGCAAAAACGATACACAACGCAGAAACCAGCAGGGTATTCAGCAGACCGATAACAAATACGCGCGCATAGGTGTCGCCTTCCTGATAGTCAATCAGATGCTGAACAATGCCGAAACCGGCACCTTTTTCAAGAAACGCAAATCCCGAGGTGATCCCTCGTGTTGTCAGATTGGTAATGGTGTTGTGGAGCAGGTAACCCAGACAGGCCACCAGCAACACCACCGCGAAAATTTGGTAAATCCAGGCTCGTACGGCTGGGTTTGCCAGCGAGAACGAGACTTTTCCGGTTGGGCGTTGCGACATAAGAACCTCGACCTGCAGGTAAAACAGTGGAAGTGATGCACCGGGGAACGACCGGTCCATCAGCTTCCTTTATCAGACTGAACTTTTGTTTATCCAAAGTAACTGGCGTTGCAGCAAGGCGGCAAGGGAGGGAATCCCGATGAGCTGACACGGGTCAGTGATTCGGGTGACCGAATGCCGCTAACGCCGCTGCAACGTCAAGTACGAAGGATAAAATCAACGGACAGGGGGAGCGTACTGGATGCCGCCTTTATTCCAGAGGGCGTTCTGGCCACGTTTAATTTTCAACTCGCTGCCCTGACCGACGTTGCGCTCGAAGCTTTCGCCGTAGTTACCCACTTGCTTAACGATTTTCACGACCCAGTCGTTAGGCACTTTCAGGTCAGCACCGTAAGTCCCGGTTTTGCCCAGCAGGTTGCTCATATCAGGTGTCGTCGGGTTAGCCGCCAGTTGAACAACGTTCTGAGAAGTCACGCCCATTTCTTCAGCATTGAGCATCGCGAACAGTGACCAGCGAACGATCGCCAGCCAGTCTTCATCACCACGGCGCACAACAGGTCCCAGCGGTTCTTTAGAGATAACTTCCGGCAGCACAATGAAATCATCCGGTTTGCCCAGTTTGATACGCAGTGCATACAGCTGAGACTGGTCAGAAGCCAGGGTGTCACAACGACCGGAGTCCAGCGCTTTGGCGCTTTCATCTGAACGGTCAAAGGTCACCGGGGTGTAAGTCATTTTGTTGGCTTTGAAGTAATCAGCCACGTTCAGCTCGGTATCTGTACCGGCCTGCAGACAGACCGTTGCGCCATCGAGTTCTTTGGCGCTTTTCAGACCCGCTTTCTGGTGGGTCAGGAAGCCGATACCGTCGTAGTAGTTTACGCCGGCGAAAATCATGCCCATGCCCGCATCGCGGGAAGAGGTCCAGGTGGTATTACGGGACAGGATATCCACTTCGCCAGACTGCAGGGCGGTGAAGCGCTCTTTCGCGGTCAGCGGGGTATATTTCACTTTCTCAGAATCACCAAACACCGCAGCAGCCACCGCGCGGCACACATCAACGTCGATACCGGTAAATTTGCCTTTGGAGTCAGCGTAAGAGAAGCCTGGCAAGCCATCGCTAATACCGCACTGAATAAAGCCTTTCTTTTTTACTGCATCCAGAGTGGTACCTGCATGAGCCTGACCAGCCAGTGTCACGAAGCTTGCTGCGGCAATCAGTGTTGAGAGCAATATTTTTTTCATAAAGCGTCCTGTGAGACAAAACTGAAAATTATTATTGTGTGAGTGCCGGAGCACCCTGTCTGTTATGGGGCAACGCCCTCTGCACCTGTCTTTGCAAAGGGAGTGCCAACATGAAAAATGCCCCATCAATCAAGTTGCATAGAGGAATTGCACAGTAACATTGACGAGGTGTATAAAATTTATTGCTCTCTTTCAGTGCGTGGTCAATGTGACTGCCTTAAATGAGTGCGGAATATTTCAATATTGGAGTGCAGATCGCGATGTTTGCAGCGAAGTGAAATATGCCCTCATATTTGGAAAAAAAATGAGGCAAAACCATGAGCAAATCTCTCAGTTCGGATGAGCTGAGAGATAAATTGGCATAACGGGGTGTAAAACCGGGGCAGTGCAGCGGAGAAAAACGGGACGTCTTATTTGGCCTGATCTTTACTGCCTGTGATCAGTTTGCGTGCAGCCGCGATCTGGTCGCTATCCGGTGCTTTGGGTTTGGCTTTATTGAGCGCGGTGCTGAGGCCTGAACGTCCCCAGAGGTCAAAGCTGTCATCATCTTTGAGATGGTCGAAGATAGACGGTGTTGCGTCGTTTTTTTTAGCCATGAAAGTTACAGATCTCTTAATGGGATGCGATGAATGAAAAAAGCCCGACGCGGTGGCATCGGGCTGAGGGTTTATCCACTCTTGCGCTTATCAATAAAGCGAAGGTGCACCCGCCGGGCGGGTTTTAAAGCGGCGGTGCAGCCAGAGATACTGATCGGGTGCACGCATAATTTCTTTTTCGATTACCCGGTTCATGTAGGCGGCGGCTGCCATTTCATCATCGAGCGGGTAATCCTGTAATTGAGGCTGGATCACCAGTTCATAACCGGTACCGCCAGCTTTACGTACCAGCACGACAGTCACCAGCGCAGGTTTTGCCAGACGTGCCAGCATAAAGGTTCCGCTGGTGGTTGCGGCCTGATCGACCGCAAACAGAGGGGCAAATACGCTGCCGCGCGGGCCGTAATCCTGATCCGGTGCAAACCAGACGGCTTCGCCTTTTTTCAGCGCGTGAACCATACCGCGTAAATCTTTGCGATCGAGCATCGCCTTGTTAGACCGCATACGGCCCCAGGTCTGCACAAATTCCATCGCTTTATTGTTGTGCGGACGGTACATCGCCATCATCGGCTGACATAAGCCCATCGCACGGCCGCCTAATTCCAGCGACATAAAGTGTACGCCAATCACCAGCACACCCTGTTTATTTTCCTGCGCCTTTTTCAGGTTATGCAGGCCGCTGACGTCAAACCAGCGTTTTACACGGGCGTCCGACCAGAACCAGGCCATGCCGGTTTCCAGCAGACCCATGCCGAGGGATTCAAAGTTGCTGATGATGCGCGCTTCGACCTGATCAGAAGGGAGATCCGGGAAGCACAATTGCAGGTTACGGCGCGTTATTGATACACGGCGTTTCAGGAAGCGCATGGACGTTCGGCCCAACCAGATGCCGAGGCGATTTAACACCGGATAAGGGAGTTGAACCAGCAGGAACAGAACGCCAAGACCAAACCAGGTCAGCCAGTAACGTGGACGTAAAAAAGATGCGCGAAAACGAGGAGATGTCATAAAAGCCCAATCATATGCATAAAAAACCGGGGGTAACGCGTCAGGGGTTTGCTCAGTCGCGATACGGATTGTCTGTTAAAGAGTGGGACAACATCAAGGTGTAAACGTTTTCGAAAGTACACAAATTGACTCACTTTTACTTAATCAAGACATAATTTTAAAAGGCGGGATCGCGAAGCTGAAGGGCTGTCCGTAGGCGTTGAGCGGGGCGAATACGACTCTTGAGGCAAGTATAACATGCCGCGTGATCTAACCGCAGAGGGGAATCGTCCGATAAACGCACTATTTACTGTTTCTTTACGGAAGGGTTTACACAACAAAATGAAAACGCTACCGAAAGAAGGGAGTTTTCCTTCAGACGTCGCAGTTACACCCGCAGGATATTTCAGCACGCTCCTTTGGCGAAGCATGCTGAAAAGGGGAGTATCAGCGATATAATGGATTACTCATCACAGAATATCGGCCACTGCCATACAGCGCGATCACCACAGCAGCCATGAAATAATAAACGATATCTTCAATTGCCCATGCGCCGACCGGAGAGAGCGCGAAGGTGTGGTGGACACCAACCATCAGCCAGGCGACGACCATGGTCGCAGCCGCAGAGAGCGCCGCGAGGCGGGTGAAAATCCCCAGTATCATCATAACAGGAGCGATCACCTCACCAATGATCACGCCGTAGGCGACAAATGCCGGAATACCATATCCTGCCAGCATGCCCTGAATGCCGCCCAGTCCGTCGTGCAGCTTATGCCAGCCGTGAAAAATCAGCAGGCCATAGGTGATCCGCAACAGCAAAATCGCCAGATCCGGTTTGTTCAGTGCAGCGGTAAAACGGAGATAAAGTTGCTTCATCAGTATCACTCCTGGAGACATTTTATTGTCTCTATAAAGTAATTCTTAATCACTGAATGCAGGGGATAATTATTCTCATTTGGGTTGATCTGGATTAGGTTTTGCGCAGATTTTGGACTAAAGGTTTTTCGATAAAGCAGAAAACAAAAAGGCGCTCCCCTTACGGAAAAGCGCCTTTTTAAGACATTAACTGATGAATATCAGTTCATGCCGTATTTTTTCAATTTCTTACGCAGCGTACCGCGGTTGATACCCATCATCAGGGCCGCACGAGTCTGGTTGCCACGGGTATACTGCATCACCATGTCTAACAGTGGCTGTTCAACTTCAGCCAATACCAACTCATACAGGTCATTCACGTCCTGACCATTCAATTGAGCAAAATAGCCCTTAAGTGCTTGTTTTACCGAGTCACGCAGAGGCTTTTGAGTCACCTGATCTTGTGAGTTTACGGTAGAAACGGTCAGTACGTCAGAATTCACGCGTTGTTCGAACATAGTTCTGTCAGCTCTTTTTTGTTACGCAAGATTTTCGAAATATGCTTCCAACGCCTCCAGCTGTTCGCTGGCATCCTCTATGGCGTTGAAGGAGCGCCGAAACTGGTCATTTGGGGCATGCTCCTGGAGATACCAGGAAACGTGCTTACGGGCGATACGGAATCCCTTGCCTTGACCGTAAAAGTCGTGCAATTCCCGTACGTGCCCTATTAACAAGCGCTGAACCTCACCCATAGAAGGTGGAGGTAACAACTCCCCTGTGTCCAGATAATGCTGGATTTCCCGGAAGATCCAGGGTCTCCCCTGAGCGGCACGTCCTATCATCAGAGCATCAGCTCCGGTGTAGTCGAGTACCGCCCTGGCTTTATGCGGGTCAGTTATGTCGCCATTCGCGATAATCGGAATGGAAACATTCTGCTTAACTGTCCGAATACTGTCGTACTCTGCTTCTCCATTGAAGAGACAGGCACGGGTTCGGCCATGAATTGTCAGGGCCTGAATTCCACAGTCTTCAGCCAATTGGGCAATTTGTACACAGTTACGGTGTTCCGGTGCCCATCCAGTACGGATTTTCAACGTGACTGGCACATCTACTGCATTCACAACGGTCGTCAGGATTTGTTTAACCAAATCCGGATACTGCAGTAATGCAGAACCTGCCAGTTTGCGGTTCACTTTCTTGGCCGGGCAGCCCATATTGATATCAATGATTTGCGCACCGCTTTCCACGTTAATTCGTGCAGCGGCCGCCATATCTTCGGGGTCACAACCGGCAATTTGCACGGCGCGGATCCCCGGTTCATCGTTATGTACCATACGCAAACGTGACTTATCCGTCCGCCACACCTCCGGATTGGAGGAGAGCATTTCAGATACTGCCATCCCAGCCCCCATCGCATGACATAAGGCACGAAATGGTCGGTCAGTGATACCGGCCATCGGGGCCGCAATCAGGCAATTTGTAAGCTGGTGGTGTCCGATGCGCATGAACTAGGAATGACCATACTGATGTCCGCAAGGGCGCGTATATTACGCATTTTCGTTGCGATATGAAAGGCCAAACTTTGAGCAATTGGATAAGAAAATGCCTTGCTTGCGATGTAAGTCACTGCATTTTGTTTTTTTATCTTTGTTTTACATGGCGTTATCATGATGCGGTTAAATTGTGCGCTTGTGCAAATTCCTAATATCTCTCTGAATCCCCCTGATATAACAGTTGATTCTAAGGGTAGATTTGCCCTTTTAAGCAGCAACAACCACAAAATTCCGTGATGTAGATCACTCTTTGGTCAAAAATACGTCTCACCGACTGCCGCAGGATGAGTTCAGACTTGTCTGGCCTAAAGGCTGCGCCGTTCCCCTTTTTCTCCGCTCCCAGCGTATGGGATAAACTCTAATAATAAGCATGCTAAATGTATCATGTAGAGAAACAGGATTTTTATTACTATTTGGTTGAATTATGATCACCCCCTTATTTTGGAGACGGGTCATGTTTGAACAAATTATTGAAGAATTTCAAAACGGGGACATTATTTATGGTCTGGATGCTCCCCGGGATGCGGTGTGCCGGGCAATTAGAAGCATGATGAGAGACAACGGTATATTTATTAAAATATTACGCCACGGGAGAAAACGACAGGATATTATTATTCAAAATCAACTGACCAACAGTGTGGTCAATGTTTCAAAAATAAGCCACCGGCTGCATGCGCCCGGAAAGTTTTACTCGCCTGATAGACAAATCCGCTCAAGAGGAGAAGCGACCGCGGATCCGAAAAGGGCGATCCAATTTAAGCATTTTTTACGTAACCATCAAAAATGGAACCTGGAAAACGGAATATCTCCTCACCAGATAAAATCAGTTCATCAGGCACAATACATACACTGGGGAAAAACGGTTGAAGTGGATATTTCTCGTTTGAAAAATGCGAGGATACGGCAACTACCCCCCAAAAAGTCTAATACAAACCTCGATATTGCTAAAGAAGCATGGATTCGGGCCAGTAAAGCCGGGCTGGAGTTTCAAACCAAAACCAGAAATAAAAGGGTGCATTTTATCCTTGATGAAATCGCGTTTGAGCGGGTTATTGAAAAGAGACCGGGCGATATTACCAGCGCTGAAATAAGATGGCTTTACCGTAACCGGGGTAATCCTCAGGTCGCCAATAATGTGGTTTACTGGCTGGGTGGCGTTAAAGTTATGCCGCCCTGGGAATGCGAGCCTATTTCATCCATATTTTCCCGGTACCTGCCTCGCTCAGAATATCCTGGAATTAATCAGGAGTGCCAGGAGCTGTCAGTATGCTTTAACAATCTTAATGATTATGTTAATCAGGAAGACGAGATCACGAGACTGTAATTTATCAGACAGTATTGAGTGATATACCGGCTACGGAAAATAACAGGGAGTCATATTTCAGCCGATATATTTCTGTGTATGAAATATCGCAGAGAATACATGGAATAGAGGAAGGGCATCCAGGTTTTAAAAATAAGGCAGCGGGCCCGCTCTGCTGCCTTGAAGGGGAAGCGCAATTATTGCGCGACGATGACCCGGCCATGCAGCCCTTGCACCGGGCGATTATTCGCATGATGCATCGCATGCTGGAATTTCTCCAACTGGGTTTCAGACAATGTCTGAGGCTCTTTAACCACCAGCCAGCGTACCCCTTCTGTGCACGGTGGAGTGGTCAGTGAGCCGCTGAAGCGGTAATGCGTCAGGTCTTTTGGCATCAGGCTAAGAAGATCAACTTTCGTCTTCAGTGCGACAGGTTCTCCGGCTTTATCAGGCATTTGTTGCCATATTTTTTCCAGTCCGGCATTAGCCTTGCCGGTTTCAAACATCACCGCAATCACCGCAATCTCCCCTTCAGCATTCATATGAACAAAATGCGCCTCCATCGGGAAGGATTTACCGTTGAGGGTATTTTCGCTCGGGGAATGGAAATGGAATTGTTGCAGAACGAATTTTTCGCCGTCCAGTGTAACGAAGTCCCCCTGCTGAACATTTACCTGCACGCTGTGACCGTTGTTAATGACACTGACCGGTGGCAACTGATAGCTGAGCTTAAGCGGGCGGGGGTGCACCTGTAATGCATCTTTGATATCGATAGGCGACTGTGCTTTACCCTGTTCACACAGATAAAAATCAGGGCTGAGTTTCGACCAGTTTTGCGGGGCAGTGTCGCCATCATATGACCAGTGCGACGCTTCGTTTGCGCAGGCGGGTTGTGCAGAAACTGACAAGGTCAGTGCGGCCAGCGCGGCAGAGAATAATTTTCCTTTCAAGAGATATCCCTTTCATGTGTTGAGTAATAAAACCTCGCAAAGTGTAAGGGTTTTGTGCGGCAGGAGAAATATGAGAACAGGTCGTAAAAGAGTTTTAGAAGAAAATCCGCTCTTTCTGCACAAACAGAAAGAGCGGGGAACATAAATCAGGCTTTTTTAATGCCGGTGATGCGGCACCACTCTTCTTTCTCGGCCACCGGATCCAGGTCAAACTTGTCTTTATAGGCATCCGCCACGCTTTGTGCCTGGCTGGCCAGTACGCCGGACAGTCCCAGATGGCCGCCTGCGACCGGCAGTACACTGATAAGGGGAGCCAGTTCGCGCAAAGGGCCTGCCAGAATGTTGGCGACTACCACGTCGGCCGACAGATCCTCAGGCTGGTCTTGCGGCAGATACAGCGACAGACCCTCTGAAACACCGTTACGTTCGGCATTATCACGGCTGGCCTGTATGGCCTGCGGATCGATGTCGATCCCGACCACATGCTTTGCGCCCAGCTTCAGCGCGGCGATCGCCAGAATGCCGGAGCCGCAACCGAAGTCGATCACGGTTTTACCGTTCAGATCCAGACTGTCTAGCCATTGCAAACACATGGCCGTGGTCGGGTGAGTACCGGTACCAAACGCCAGCCCCGGATCCAGCATGACGTTCACGGCATTCGGATCCGGCACATCGCGCCAGCTCGGGCAAATCCACAGACGCTCGCCAAAACGCATGGGATGGAAGTTATCCATCCATTCGCGTTCCCAGTCTTTGTCTTCCAGTTGTTCGATTTTATGCGCAAAACCTTTGCCCAGCAGCGGTGCGTTTTCCAGTATAGCGATCACTTCGTCCATATCGGTTTCCGCGTCGTAAAGGCCAATAGCGTCAGTATCCCCCCACAACAGGGTTTCGCCGGGCAGCGGTTCGAAAACCGGGTTATCGTGAGTATCCTGGAAAGTCACGGATACCGCGCCACTTTCGATAAGCGCATCACTCAGCGTTTCCGCGTCGTTACCGGTGGTATTAATCTTCAGTTGGATCCAAGGCATAGCCATTCTCTTCTTAACAATCTGTAATAGCAGTACCGTCCGTTCAGGACGGCCTGAGTACGGTTTCGCGTGGCTGTTTGCCAAATTTATTGCCGGCATAAAACGCCAGCAGGCTCAGCAACAGCGACGGCACAATCGGATGCAGACCGGCAATATGCAGGTCAAGACTGGCGAGCAGGGTATAACAAACTGCGCCAACAATCATTGCGCTCAGCGCGCCCGCAGCGTTTGCCCGTTCCCAGTACAAACCGAGCACCAGCGGCCACAGGAACACCGCTTCCAGCCCGCCGAATGCCAGCAGGTTCAGCCAGATAATCATTTCCGGCGGACGCCATGCGGCCAGCAACACCAATAATCCCAGTATAAAGGTGGCCCAGCTTGATAAGCGTTTTAACTTACGCTCGTTAGTCAGTTGCTCCGGTTTAATACCGAGGTACAAGTCTTTAACGATAGTCGCTGATGACTGCAAAAGTTGCGCATTGATGGTCGACATAATGGCAGCCATCGGCGCGGCAAGAAAGATACCGGCGGCGTAAGGGGGGAGTACGGTGATCATCAATGTCGGGATAACCTGGTCTGGGATTTTCAGATCAGGCAATACCGCACGTCCCAGCGCGCCGGCCAGATGCATACCGAACATCAAAACGGCGACCACAATCGTGCCGAGCACAATGCCACGGTGTACCGCTTTGCTGTCTTTGTAGGAAATACAGCGCACAGCGGTATGCGGCAGGCCGATCACACCAAAGCACACCAAAATCCAGAAAGACGCCATAAAAGGCAGTGAAAGGACGTCATCTCCGCCATGCACGGACACCAGTTTCGGGTCGATTTGCCGGAGCTTATCTACCGCGCTGTGCAGCCCCCCTGCGGCGTGAATGACGGCGATCAACAGCAAAATAGTGCCGAGCAGCATCACCAGCCCCTGCATGGCATCATTGAGGACGCTGGCACGGAAGCCGCCAAAGGCGGTGTACAGCGCAATACTGATGCCGAAAATTAGCAGACCGGTGTCATAAGGAATACCCGCCGCCGTTTCCAGCAAGCGTGCGCCACCGATGAATTGGACGGTCATCGCACCCAGAAACGCCACCAGCAAGCTCAGGCTTGCCAGCCAGACCAGTAAGCGGCTCCGGTAGCGCGCAAAAAGCATGTCGTTCAGCGTGACCGCATTATAACGACGCGCAAGAATGGCAAATTTTTTACCCAGTACGCCGAGTGAAAGCCAGACGGCAGGCAGTTGAATCATCGCCAGCAATACCCAGCCAAGACCAAATTTGTAGGCCGCACCGGGGCCGCCGATAAAGGAACTGGCACTGATGTAGGTGGCGGTCAGGGTCATGGCCAGTACGAAACCACCCATTGAACGGCTACCGAGGAAATATTCGGTCAGAAAGTTGCCCTGTTCGCGGCGGGTATAGGCATAGACAGACAACCCGAAAACCAGCAGTAAGTAGGCAATCAGTGGCAATAAGACTTCAGTCTGCATTAATGTCCTCCAGCGGAATATCGCGATAAATCACGCGAACCATCAACCAGCTTAAAAGAACGAAAATCAGCGGGACCAGCAGGCAGGCCATTTCAAACCAGTGCGGCAGACCGGTGATACCCTGTTTGTCGTCAGGAATATACGCAGCAAAACACCATGCCAGCAGATAGGCAATCGTCAGCCCGAATGCCCAGCGGGCTTCGCGGTTGGCTTGCAAAAAACGTTTATCCAATGCCATTTATTTGTCTCCCCTCAAAACGTAAAAAAGGCCGGAATATCCGGCCTTGATAAGAGAGTACGCAACGGTACGGTCTTTTTATTTTTCCTGCAAACCGAGTTTTTTCTCAAGATAGTGGATGTTGGTGCCACCATGCTGGAAATTCTCGTCGTCCATAATGCGCATTTGCAGTTCAATGTTGGTTTTGATGCCGTCGATGATCAGCTCTGCCAGTGCATTTTTCATGCGGGCAATGGCCACTTCACGGGTTTCGCCGTAAGTGATCAGTTTACCGATCATGGAATCGTAGTACGGAGGCACAGTGTAGCCTGCGTAAATATGGGATTCCCAACGAACACCGAAGCCGCCAGGTGCGTGGAAGCGGGTGATTTTGCCCGGGCTTGGCAGGAAGGTATTAGGGTCTTCCGCGTTAATACGGCATTCCACCGCATGGCCTTTGACCTTCACTTCGCTTTGTTTGATCGACAGCGGCTGGCCGGATGCAATACGCAGCTGTTCTTTGATCAAATCCACACCGGTGATCATCTCGGTAACCGGATGCTCAACCTGGATACGGGTGTTCATTTCGATGAAGAAGAACTCGCCGTTTTCGTACAGGAATTCGAAAGTACCTGCGCCACGGTAGCCAATATCCACACAGGCTTTGGCGCAACGTTCGCCGATGAAACGACGAAGATCTTCCGTAATGCCTGGTGCTGGCGCTTCTTCGACGACTTTCTGGTGACGACGCTGCATGGAGCAGTCACGTTCAGCCAGATAAACGGCGTTGCCCTGACCATCAGCCAGTACCTGAATTTCCACGTGACGTGGGTTTTCCAGGTATTTTTCCATGTAAACCATGTCATTGTTGAAAGCCGCTTTGGCTTCCGCACGGGTCATGGAGATGGATTGCTCGAGGTCTTTGTCGCTGCGGACAACACGCATACCACGACCACCGCCGCCGCCAGACGCTTTGATGATGACCGGATAGCCGATGCGTTTTGCGAAGGCACGGTTTTGGTCCATATCATCGCCCAGCGGGCCGTCAGAGCCTGGTACACAAGGTACGCCGGCTGCTTTCATCGCATGGATCGCAGAAACTTTGTCACCCATCAGGCGGATAGTTTCAGCTTTCGGGCCGATGAAAATAAAACCAGAACGCTCAACCTGCTCTGCAAAATCGGCATTCTCGGACAGGAAACCGTAGCCCGGGTGGATAGCCACCGCGCCAGTGATTTCCGCCGCCGCGATAATGGCAGGGATGTTCAGATAGCTTTTTACTGAAGCTGCAGGGCCGATACAGACGGTTTCGTCTGCCAGCAGCACATGTTTCAGGTCACGGTCAGCGGTGGAGTGCACAGCAACGGTTTTGATGCCCATTTCTTTACAGGCACGCAAAATACGCAGGGCGATTTCGCCGCGGTTCGCGATAACAATTTTATCTACCATGGTACGCCTCGTTATTCGATGACGACCAGCGGCTCGTCGAATTCAACCGGTTGGCCGCTTTCTACCAGAATTGCTTTAACAACACCGGATTTGTCTGCTTCGATTTGGTTCATCATTTTCATCGCTTCAACGATACACAAGGTATCACCCGCGTTCACTTTCTGACCCACTTCGATGAAGGCTTTAGCGTCCGGGCTTGGCGTACGGTAGAACGTCCCTACCATCGGTGAGCGAACGATATGGCCACTGATTGCTGCCGGAGCCGCTTCTGCTGGTGCAGCCGCAGGGGCAACCGCAGCAGCCAGGCCTGGCTGTTGTTGTACAGGCATGGCATAAGCCTGTTGCATCATAGGATAAGCCTGCGCAGGTGCAGCACGGCTGATACGAACTGACTCTTCGCCTTCAGAAATTTCCAGTTCAGAAATGCCTGATTCTTCAACCAGTTCGATCAGTTTTTTAATTTTACGAATATCCATGGGTGTGATTCCGGACTCTTTTTGCGTAGAAATTAGTGGGTTTTTGACAAGCGGTTAACCGCTGCCTGTAATGCAAAGTGGTAGCCATCTGCGCCAAGTCCGCAAATAACGCCCACTGCGATGTCGGAAAGATAGGAATGGTGCCGGAACGCCTCACGGGCATGTACATTCGACAGATGGATCTCGATAAACGGAATCGATACCCCCAGTAATGCATCGCGCAGCGCCACGCTGGTATGGGTAAAGGCCGCGGGATTGATCAAGATAAAATCGACGTTTCCGCGTGCCTGATGAATACGTTCAATCAGGACATGTTCTGCGTTGGATTGCAGATGGCTCAGTGCCACACCGGCAGCAGCAGCCTGAACTTCCAAACCTTTAACAATATCGTTGAGCGTGGTGTGTCCGTACGTTTCAGGCTCACGGGTCCCTAACAAATTCAGGTTAGGTCCGTTCAGTAGCAAAATGTCAAACTTATGCGCCATTGTGAGCCTATCTCCGGCAATTAGACAAAGATTGTAGAAAATACCCTGATGTCACCGGTTTGTCACCTTTTTCGCGGCAAATCAGCCCGTATCTTCGGCATGAGGTCGGGCATTATAATGATATCGTGGCAATTCGCAGCTAAATACTGGTCTTATCAGCGAAGATAATCAACCCTCGACGGGTGAATGTGCGCGCAATTGGCGAAATTCTGAGAGGCTGTGCCTACGCGCTTTCCCCGGTTTATCGCAGCCACTGACGGAATTTTTTATAGCGCAAGGCCAGCACGATGGCGGCAAGTGTTGCATAGATGATCGGTTGTGGTGACAACACTTTGACTGACCAAAGGTAATGGATCGGCGCCAGTATGGCGATCAGATAGATGAGATTATGTAGCTTTTGCCAGCCAGCGCCCATTTTACGCTGGGCCCACAGTGTCGACGTACAGGCCAGCGCCAGCAGGAGGATCCAGCAGATGATACCCAGTGTGAGGTACGGGCGGGAAATCAGCTCGCTGCCCAGCAGGCGGATATTGTTAATCCCCAGTTCGAGGAATGAATAGCTCAGAAGATGCAGGGTTCCCCACGCGAAACACCATAATCCCAGCAAACGACGGGTGCGGATCAGCAATGGTTGTTTGCCATAGCGCGCGACAGGCGTCACCAGCAGTGTCACCAGCAAAAATTTCAGAGTCATCCTACCGGTAAAATGCTGAATATCTTTTGCCGGATCGGCGCTGAACCAGCCCTGGTTGATGGACAGCAGGAGCCAGAGAAAGGGCAGAATGGCAGCAAGATAAATAATGACTTTCAATCCGGTAATACTGGCAGGGCTTAAACGACGCATAGCTGAACGTCCTCTTCCTTAATAGAACTTACGCAAATCCATACCGTGATACAGCGACGCCACCTGATCGGCATAGCCATTGAACAGCAACGTCGGCTGGCGCTGAACGTCCAGCAACCCGCCGGAACCGATAAAACGTTCCGTCGCCTGCGACCAGCGCGGGTGATCCACATGCGGGTTCACGTTGGCATAAAATCCGTATTCGTTGGAGGCAATCTGGTTCCAGGTGGTCGGCGGTTCATCCTGAGTAAATTTGATGTTCACGATGGATTTAATCCCCTTGAAGCCGTACTTCCATGGAATGGTCAGACGGATGGGTGCGCCGTTTTGTGGCGGCAGTGCTTTGCCATAAACACCCACGGTCAGCATCGCCAGCGGATTCATCGCTTCATCTATACGCAGCCCTTCAACATAGGGATAATTCAGCCCGCCGCCGATAAAACGGTCTTTCTGCCCTGGCATATGTTCCGGATCATATAAGGTAGTAAAGGCGACATAACGCGCTTTGCTGGTCGGCTCTGCCAGTTTGAGAATTTCACTCAGCTGGAAACCCACCCACGGCACCACCATCGACCAGGCTTCAACACAACGCATCCGGTAGATACGCTGCTCGAGCGGGAAACGCTTCATGATGTCATCCATATCCAGCGTGATCGGTTTAGCGACTTCGCCTTCTATTTTTAACGTCCACGGTGACGTGATCAGTTGCCCGGCATTGGCGGCAGGATCGGCTTTATCCAGCCCGAACTCATAGAAGTTGTTGTAGCCGGAAACTTTGTCCTCGGGGGTGAGTGTCAGGTCATTTTGATAAGCGGCAGGCTTGGTGAAATCCAGCGGTTTACCGGCTGGGGCGGCCGGGCGGTCATGACCTTTGAACCAGGAAAGGATATCCGCACGTGCGTTTTGAGGGACTGCGAGTGCCGCGGCACTGATCCCCAGCGCCTGCAAAACTTTGCGTCGGTCATAAAAAATACTTTCGGGTGTGACGTCTGCTTCGGTCAGTTTGCGGGGTGTGAACATGGCATTCTCCGGCATTCTCATTGTTGCGATTCATTTTTTTATGGTTATAGACAGAGCATGGCGTGAAAACGGCGGCTTTGCGAGATATCGCGCTAAAAAATCGCATCCTGCCGGCAGATATTGAGTCAGCGTTTACTGTTTATATAAGAATTCCGAATTGATTGGTTTTTGTATTGCTATGCTATGAATGTATACAAACGACTCTTTGGTAAATTTCTCCTTTCATCGCGTTTTTCTGTTTTATAGTAGCGGCGTTTTTTCGTAGCAGGCTCAGAGAAAGGGTTTGTTTCCTCCTCACCGTAGCGAGTAAGGCACAGGGATGCGATTTACTACCAGACTATCGGCACTGATGACGATGTTAGTCGCGCTGGCAATGTTACTGATGTTGCTTGGCGTCACTTTCAGCTTTATCTATCTGAATAAACAAGACACTGAGCAACACCTTCAGGCGCTTGCCACAACCTATGATCAGGCGTTGCTGACGCACACTCCCGCAGAAGCCCAGCGCTGGATGCCACAGGCTATGCGCATGCTCGATGTGACTGATATCGAAGTCAAACTTAATGACACCACTGTTTTTGAATACCATGAGCGTCCGGATGTGCATCGCTCGTGGGACAGCGTGATGCCGGAATATGACACTGCCATTATCCCGCTGATGCAAAATCACGCCATGTCGCTGCATATTTCCTATGTTGATCCTGTCAGCAGCTATATCCGCTCCCTGCGTTCTACATTCACGATTGGGATCGCCATTCTGCTCATGCTGGCTATGCTGCTGCTGAGTTTTCGCTGGTTACGTCAGGAAACGGACGGCGTGGAAAAACTGGAAGACCGCGCGGTCAGAATATTACGCGGCGAACGTGAAGGATTGTCCGGTGATATGGGCGAATGGCCGCATGCTGCCAGCAGCGCAATAGATCGTCTGCTGACGGATCTGAATGAAGCACGCGAGCAGCGCAGCCGCGTGGATACCCTGATCCGCGCTTATGCTCAGCAGGATGCGCAAACCGGCCTCAGTAACCGCCTGTTCTTTGACAATCAGCTTGCGACACAACTGGAAGAAAAGGGGGCGCACGGTGTGCTGATGTTATTGCGCTTGCCAGATTTCGACACTATGCGCGAAACGCACGGTCAGGCCGTGGTCGAAGAACTGCGTTCGGCGATGGTGAATCTGTTATCGACATTCGTGATGCGTCATGTCGATGCGCTGCTGGCACGTTATTTCCACAGTGATTTTGCCGTGCTGTTGCCACACCGTACCTTAAAGGAAGCGGAAGTGATGGCCTCCCAGCTCGTCAATGCGCTTGGCGTTCTGCCGACCTCGTCGCTGATTGACCGTGACGCGCTGATGTATATCGGCATCAGTGCTTACCGTTTCGGCCAGACACCGGATCAGGTGATGGATATGGCTGAGCAGGCGACGCGGCATGCGGCGTTCCAGGGAAGTAACAGCTGGTTTATTTACGATAAAAATGTGCCGGAAAAAGGCCGTGGCAGTGTGCGCTGGCGGACACTGCTTGAAAATACACTGGCGCGCGGCGGCCCGCGTCTTTATCAGAAACCCGCGTTCACCCGGGACAACAAACCCGATCACCGTGAATTACAGCGCCGGGTCTTCGATGGTGAGCAGGAATTGCTGGCGGCGGAGTTTATTCCGCTGGTGGTGCAGTTCGGACTCTCGCAAAGCTTTGACCGGGTGATGTTAAGTCAGATTATTCCGTTACTTAACCGTTGGCCGGACGAAACGTTAGCATTTCACCTGACGGTTGATTCATTATTGCAGCGCTCATTTGTGCGCTGGCTGCGCGATACCTTGCTGCAGTGCGAAAGATCGCAACGAAATCGAATTTTGATTGAACTTGCTGAGGCCGATCTCTGTCAACATACCGACCGGCTACGTCCTTCGATCAGATTATTACAGGGTTTAGGCTGTCGTCTGGCTGTTTCCCAGGCCGGACTGACGGTGGTCAGTACCTCTTATCTGAAAACTTTTCCCGTGGAAAGAGTCAAGCTTCATCCTGGATTAGTGCGTGACATTGATAAAAGGGTTGAAAATCAGCTCTTTGTACAAAGCTTACTCAGTGCATGCGAAGGGACTCAGGCGCGGGTATTTGCCTCCGGCGTGCGGACAAAAGAGGAATGGGCTGTCCTGCTGAAAAGCGGGATCCACGGCGGGCAGGGGGATTTTTTTGCCGGTCCGGAGCCTGTTGAACCGGTCGGTAAAAAATATTCACACAACCGCGATGTTTAAGTGACCGTTAATGCATTATTTAACGTAGAATGAGCCAGCTTTTGACCTACGCCCTTGTCTGCTAGCCGGTGCTTGTGCTCAGGCCGCAGATGGAGGGAAGATGTTGGTAAAAGTGTAAGAATTTATGTGCGGTGTTGCTACTTCGCCTGGGTGCCTGCCCGAGGTAAACCGAGCCTGCGAGACAGAATTATTTCGCAGTGCCATCAGCCTCAAAAAGTCACAGCAAGTGAATGGCGACATCGCGGACAATTTTCACGGAAGCAGGACGTTTTTGCGCCTTGTCGCTGCTTCGCGTGGTTGGTAAAGTAGGCGGATTTTATTTTCCGCCCCCAGCTAGCAGGATTATCCCTTCGTTATGTTTAAGAAATTTCGTGGCATGTTTTCCAACGACTTGTCCATCGACCTGGGTACCGCCAATACCCTCATTTATGTAAAAGGACAAGGCATCGTGCTGAATGAGCCATCCGTTGTGGCTATTCGTCAGGATCGTGCTGGTTCACCTAAAAGCGTTGCTGCTGTTGGTCACGACGCAAAACAGATGCTGGGTCGTACTCCTGGCAATATCGCCGCTATTCGTCCAATGAAAGACGGCGTTATCGCTGACTTCTTCGTGACGGAGAAAATGCTGCAACACTTCATCAAGCAAGTTCACAGCAACAGTTTCATGCGCCCAAGCCCGCGCGTGCTGGTGTGTGTACCAGTGGGTGCAACTCAGGTTGAACGCCGTGCTATCCGTGAATCTGCACAAGGTGCAGGCGCGCGTGAAGTGTTCCTGATTGAAGAGCCGATGGCGGCGGCAATTGGTGCCGGCCTGCCGGTATCTGAAGCGACCGGTTCAATGGTGGTGGATATCGGTGGTGGTACCACAGAAGTTGCCGTCATCTCCCTGAACGGCGTGGTGTATTCCTCTTCTGTGCGTATCGGCGGCGATCGTTTCGACGAAGCTATCATTAATTACGTACGCCGTAATTACGGTTCACTGATCGGTGAAGCAACGGCTGAGCGTATCAAGCACAGCATCGGTTCTGCCTATCCAGGTGATGAAGTGCATGAAATCGAAGTGCGCGGCCGTAACCTGGCTGAGGGTGTTCCACGTGGTTTCACGCTGAACTCCAACGAAATTCTGGAAGCCTTACAAGAGCCGCTGACCGGTATCGTCAGCGCGGTAATGGTTGCGCTGGAACAATGTCCGCCAGAACTGGCTTCCGACATCTCCGAGCGCGGCATGGTGCTGACCGGCGGTGGCGCATTACTGCGTAACCTTGATCGTCTGCTGATGGAAGAAACAGGTATCCCTGTTGTTGTCGCAGAAGATCCACTGACCTGCGTCGCCCGTGGCGGTGGTAAAGCATTAGAAATGATCGACATGCACGGCGGCGACTTATTCAGCGAAGAGTAATCTCAGCCAAGACTGGCTGATTTAAGCAAGTCTTGTTGCAAACAAGAATAGTCTGCCCGGGAAGGTGGTTGTCCGTCAGGTAAAACCTGCAACGTGAAGTGTGCAGTGTTCAATGTGGATCCGCGCAAACACTGGCTGAGCGATAAAGCTCTGCCAGTGTTTTGGCTATCCCATGAGATTGCCGCCTTTCTGTCAGGGGAAGTCTTTACTTCGACTGGCTGAAATCTTCTGTTGCCGAGGAACTCGCATATTTTATGAAGCCAATTTTTAGCAGGGGGCCTTCCCTGCAACTGCGACTTTTTTTGGCTATTCTCACGGCCATTGTCCTGATTGTTGCCGACAGTAAAATAGGTACGTTTGTTAAAATCCGCACCTATATGGATACGGCCGTCAGTCCCTTCTATTTTTTGTCCAATGCCCCGCGTGAATTCTTAGATCAGGTTTCCTCTACTTTTGCCACCCGTGGTCAGCTGGAACTTGAAAACCGCGCTTTGCGTCAGGAATTGTTGCTGAAAAACAGCGACCTGATGTTGCTTGGCCAATACAAACAAGAAAATGCCCGTTTGCGCGAGTTGCTGGGATCACCGTTGCGTCAGGACGAGCATAAAATGGTGACGCAGGTGCTCTCCACCAGCAATGATCCTTACAGCGATCAGATCGTCATCGATAAAGGTAGCAACAACGGTGTGTATATCGGGCAACCTGTTATCAGTGATAAAGGCGTCGTCGGCCAGGTTGTTGCTGTTGCCGCACTGACCAGCCGTGTACTGCTGATTTGTGATGCTTCACATGCGTTGCCGATTCAGGTACTGCGTAATGATATCCGCGTTATCGCTGCCGGTAGCGGTTGTGCTGATGACTTGCAACTTGAGCATCTGCCAAGCAATACCGATATTCGTGTCGGTGATGTGCTGGTGACGTCCGGTCTGGGGGGGCGTTTCCCTGAAGGTTATCCGGTCGGCGTGGTATCTTCGGTTAAGGTCGATAATCAGCGTGCCTATACCGTGATACAGGCACGTCCGACCGCCGGTCTGCAACGTTTGCGTTACCTGCTATTGTTGTGGGGGTCTGACCGCAATGGCGAGCACCCTTTACCGCCGGATGAAGTGCATCGCGTTGCCAATGAGCGCCTGATGCAAATGATGCCGCAAGTATTGCCGCCTCCGGGAGATATGGGGCCGCCGGCACCTGTTCCTCCACCGGCAACCGGAACAGTCACTGCGCCTGCCAGTACGTCTGCTGTTCAGGGAGCGGCAGAATGAACAGCTACCGGAGCCACGGACGCTGGATTATTTGGCTATCCTTCTTAATAGCCATGCTATTGCAGGTGATGCCATGGCCTGAACAGATCTATATGTTCAGGCCGTCGTGGCTGTTGCTGATCCTGATTTACTGGGTGATGGCATTACCGCATCGCGTCAACGTGGGTACCGGTTTTGTTGTCGGCTTTATCATGGATTTGATCCTGGGATCGACGCTGGGTATTCGCGCACTGGCCTTTGCCATTACCGCCTACCTGGTCGCGTTCAAATTCCAGCTATTCCGTAACCTGGCGCTGTGGCAACAAGCGCTGATTGTCATGGTGCTTTCACTGGCTGTGGATGTCATGGTGTTCTGGGGGGAATTCCTGGTCGTCAACGTGTCATTCCGGCCTGAAGTTTTCTGGAGCAGTGTGGTCGACGGTGTGCTGTGGCCATGGCTGTTCCTGCTGATGCGTAAAATCCGTCGTCAGTTTGCTGTGCAATGAGGATGTTATGACCGCACTTTATCTGGCTTCCGGATCACCACGTCGCCGTGAATTACTGGCCCTGCTGGAACTGCCTTTTGAGCGTCTGATGACTGACGTTGCAGAAGAGCGTCAGCCTGGCGAAGCCCCGCAAGATTATGTTTTACGACTGGCGAAAGATAAAGCGCAGGCCGGTGTGGCGGTCGCGGCAGAAGATTTGCCGGTGCTTGGCGCAGATACGATTGTGGTCCTTGATGGTAACGTCCTGGAAAAACCACGTGACGAAGCCCAGGCCGCTATTATGCTTAACGCATTGTCCGGAAAACAACATCAGGTGATGACCGCCATTGCGTTTGCCGACAGTCGGGATTGCCTCAATACGGTGGTTGTGACCGATGTCACCTTCCGTTCACTATCCTCCGACGATATTGCACATTATATTCTGAGCGGTGAGCCCATGGATAAAGCGGGCGCTTATGGTATTCAGGGAAAGGGCGGTTGTTTCGTCCGTGAAATTCGCGGCAGTTACTATGCAGTTGTGGGGCTTCCTCTGGTGGAAACCCAGGAACTGCTGAATGAATTTTCTGCCTTACGCGAGCTTAGGAGAAAACATGACAGCTGAATTACTGGTCAATGTCACCCCGTCTGAAACCCGCGTGGCTTACATTGACGGTGGCATTCTGCAGGAAATCCATATTGAGCGCGAGACCAAGCGCGGGATTGCCGGCAATATTTATAAAGGGCGTATCAGTCGTGTTCTGCCAGGTATGCAGGCGGCATTTGTTGATATCGGTCTTGAAAAGGCCGCCTTTTTACATGCGTCAGACATTATGCCGCATACTGAATGTGTGGCGCGTGACGAGCAGAAAAATTTCCATGTGCGTGACATCGCTGAGCTGGTTCATCAGGGCCAGGATCTGATGGTGCAGGTGGTAAAAGATCCGCTTGGCACCAAGGGCGCACGCCTGACGACAGACATTACTTTGCCTTCCCGCTATCTGGTATTCATGCCCGGCGCGTCCCATGTTGGCGTTTCGCAGCGTATTGAAAGTGAAGCCGAGCGCGACCGTCTCAAACGTATTGTCTCGGAATATTGTGATGAGCACGGCGGCTATATTATTCGTACTGCAGCCGAAGGCGTGGGCGAAGAAGAACTCAAACAAGATGCGGCCTACCTGAAACGTCTGTGGACCAAGGTAATGGAACGCAAGCGTCGCAATAAAACCAAGTGCAAGCTGTATGGAGAACTGGCGCTGGCGCACCGCGTGTTGCGTGATTTTGCCGGTGAGGCACTGGACCGCATCCGTGTAGACTCCCGCCTGACGTATGAATTGCTGGTCGAATTCACCAGCGAATACATGCCGGAAATGACCAGTAAACTGGAGCATTACAGCGGTAAGCAACCCATTTTCGACTTGTTCGATGTGGAGAACGAAATCCAGCGTGCGCTTGAGCGTAAGGTGGAACTCAAGTCCGGTGGCTATCTGATTATTGATCAGACCGAAGCCATGACCACTGTGGATATCAACACGGGGGCGTTTGTCGGTCATCGTAATCTGGAAGACACGATATTTAACACTAACACCGAAGCGACGCAGGCCATTGCCCGTCAGCTGCGTTTGCGCAATCTTGGCGGCATTATCATTATCGACTTTATTGATATGTCCAATGAAGATCATCGTCGCCGTGTGCTGCACAGCCTTGAGCAGGCGCTGTCTAAAGACCGCGTGAAAACCGGTATTCACGGTTTCTCCGCGCTCGGTTTGGTGGAGATGACCCGTAAACGTACCCGCGAAAGCGTCGAACATGTGCTGTGCAGCGATTGTCCGACCTGCCATGCCCGCGGCACGGTGAAAACTGTTGAAACTGTCTGTTATGAAATTCTGCGTGAAATCGTACGTGTGCATCATGCCTACGATTCCGATCGCTTCCTGGTTTACGCGTCTGCCGCAGTAGGGGAAGCGCTCAAGGGGGAAGAATCCCATGCACTGGCCGAGGTGGAAATCTTCGTCGGCAAGCAGGTGAAAGTGCAGATTGAGCCGCTCTACAGTCAGGAACAGTTCGATGTCGTCATGATGTGATCCGATGGCTAATCGTCTGAAGCATCAAGAAGTTAAAGGTTTCCATTGCCGTCTGTGCAGGTGAAAGCCAGCATGGAATGGAAAACAAGGAGAGAGGTTTGAGGCGACTGCCCGGTATTTTATTAACCACCAGCGCAACCCTTGTCGTGATAGTGGCTTTGGTGATCAGTGGCTTACGGCTGGCATTGCCTCAACTGACCCGTTTTCAGGATCAACTGGTCGGGAAAGTTGAGGCGGTCACGGGCGTACCGATCGAATTATCGCAAGTGAGCGCCAGCTGGAAAACCTTTGGTCCGATCATGGAGATCCGTGGCCTTCAGGTCACCTTGCCGGACTCAACGTGGCAGGTTCAGCGCATTACGCTGGCGCTGGACGTCTGGCAATCCTTGCTGCATTTCCGCTGGCAGTTCCGCGACCTCACTTTCTACAATTTACAGCTGGATTTAAACAGCACGCTGGGGGGCGCTAACAACAAAGGCAATGGCATCCAGCCAAACCGAGTCAGTGATATCTTCCTCAGACAGGTCGACCATTTCGATCTGCGCAACAGCCGCATTTCCTTCCTGACGCCTTCCGGCCCGCGTGCAGAATTTGATATTCCTCAGCTGACCTGGCTGAACAGTCACAACCGCCATCGCGCCGAAGGGCAGCTTAGCCTGTCGAGCTTTAACGGGCAGCATGGCATTGTGCAGTTGCGTATGGATCTGAACGATACCAACGGTCTGCTCAATAACGGTAAAATTTATCTTCAGGCCGACGATATCGACATGAAACCGTGGTTCAGTCGGTGGTTGCGCAACAATACGGGGCTGGAAAGTGCTAACTTCAGTCTGGCCGCCTGGCTGACCGTACGTAATGGCGATGTTTATGCCGGTGACGCGCTGTTGAAAAATGGCTCTGCCACCTGGAAAAACGGTGACGATGCGCACCGCCTCGATGTTGATAACCTGACTTTGCACGGCAGCCGCCAGGGTAACGGCTGGCAGATGGGTACGCAGCAACTGAATCTGAAAACTGACGGCGTGGCGTGGCCAAAAGGGCGTCTTGAAGCGCTTTATCTGCCCGAAAATAATAATTTCCTCGGCCCCTCGCAGGGCGAAGAATTGCGTATCCGCGGCACAAATCTGCAACTCGAACGCTTAGGACCGGTGATCCCGACTTTCTCATTTCTGACCCCGGCCTTGCTGGAGCGTTGGCAGGATTTAAAACCTGCCGGTAATGTGGCTCGCCTCGCGCTGGATATTCCGCTTAAGCAGCCGGAACAGACCCGTTTTGATGTGAACTGGCGCGATGTCAGCTGGCAGCGTTGGGAACTGTTGCCAGGCGTTAACCATTTCAGCGGTGGTCTGAAAGGCAGCGTCGCGGACGGGCAGATGACGGTGAAATTACAAGACAGTCTGCTGCCGTTCGGCGAAATGTTCCGTGCACCGCTGGACGTCAGCACAGCGACCGGAACCTTTAACTGGACCAACGGTAAAGAAGGCTGGTCGTTGTCGGGTAAAGACGTGGATGTCAAAGCGAGCGCACTGTGGGCGAAAGGCGATTTCCGCTACAACCAGCCTGCCGAAGGCGAGCCGTGGCTGAATATTCTGGCCGGTATTCGCTTATATGACGCCGGTCAGGCCTGGCGCTACTTCCCTGAGCCGCTGATGGGTAAACATCTGGTGAATTATCTGAGCGATGCGATCCGGGCTGGTCAGGTGGATAACGCCACGCTGACTTTTAACGGCAATCCTCAACATTTCCCGTTCAAAAAGAACGAAGGGCAGTTTGAGGTCTGGGTTCCGCTACGCCACTCGACCTTTGAATTCCAGCCTGGTTGGCCAGCGCTGACCGATCTGGATATCGATCTTGATTTCCTTAATGACGGCCTCTTTATGAAAGCCGCGCACACCAAACTGGGCAACGTTGACGGTAATAACGTCGTTGCCAATATCCCTGACTACCTGAAAGAAAAACTGTTTATTGATGCTGACCTTCGCGGGCAGGGTAAAGATATCGGCGACTATTTCATGGATACGCCGTTGCATGATTCGCTGGGTTCGGCGTTACAGGAATTGCAGATTGGCGGCGAAGTGAATGGTCGCTTACATCTTGATATTCCACTGGATGGCGAAGTGGTGCACGCATCCGGTGGCGTCACGCTCAATAACAACAGCTTGTTTATCAAACCGCTGAACAGCAAAATCAGCCAGCTCAGCGGCCAGTTCAGTTATGACAACGGCAATCTGCAAAGTAACCGGCTCACCGGTAACTGGTTCGGTCAACCGGTCAACGTGATGTTCAGCACGCAGGAACTGCAAGATAATTTCAACGTACAGGTCGGGCTGGATGCGAACTGGCAGTTGTCCAAAATCCCCGGCTTGCCTGCGGCGGCGGCCAGTAAAATCTCTGGCGGAACGCCGTGGAAAGGCGATGTTAATATCACGCTGCCGCATAAAGGTACGCCGACGTACACCGTCAATGTGAACGCCGATCTGAAAGATGTGAGCAGTCACTTACCCGATCCCCTGGATAAGAAAGCCGGGCATGCGATGCCGCTGGTAGTGAACGTTAAAGGTGACCTTCACAGCTTTAATCTGCAAGGGGTGCTGGCGGGTAAAGACCAGTTCAACAGCCGCTGGCTGCTGGGCAAACAACTCCAACTGGATCGCGCCTCCTGGCAGGAAAACAGTAAAAAGACACCCCCCTTGCCGGATGACAGCAGCCTGACACTTCATCTGCCCGCGCTTGACGGTGAAAGCTGGCTGGGTTTGCTGTCGCCGGATAAAGCGACGCAGGATACCAATACTAAACTGGCGGGTTTCAGCTTCCCGCACCAGATCATCCTGACAACACCTGCGCTTACGCTAGGCGGGCAGGTCTGGAACGATCTGATTCTCACCTCGGTTCAGGGGCATCAGGGCATGGAAGTCAGCGCCAAAGGTAAGGAAATCGATGGCAGGCTGAATATGAATGACAACGGTCCGTGGCTGGCAAAGCTGAAATATGTTTATTTCAATCCGCAATGGACGCCGGAAGATGTGGCCGGCAGCGCACAGCCGGGCGGTAATCCGTTTGCTACCAATAAGATTTCGTTTGCCAGCTGGCCGTCATTACAGCTGCGTTGCGAAGCCTGTTGGTTCCTCGGTCAGAATTTCCGCAAGGTGAATGCTGACCTGACACCACAGGGCGATCAGCTGATGTTGCGTAACGGTCTGATTGATACCGGCGTCGCGCGGCTTGATGTGCAGGGCGACTGGACGCAGAACGGGCAGGGCGAGAACACCGGTCTCAAAGGCAAACTGACCGGTAAAAATATTGAGCAGGCAATGTCATTCTTTGGTGTGACCACCCCCCTGAAAGGTGCGCCGTTTGATATTAACTTTGATCTGCACTGGAAATCGGTGCCGTGGAAACCTGATGTCAGCACACTGAACGGCACGTTGAAAAACACGCTGGGTAAAGGCGAAATTGCGGATATCGGCGCGGGTCGCGCCGGACAGTTACTGCGTCTGATCAGCTTCGATGCGTTGCTGCGCAAACTGCGTCTCGATTTCAGCGATACCTTTGGTCAGGGCTTCTATTTTGACTCGATCAAATCCACCGCCTGGATTAAAGACGGCGTACTTCATACCGATGACCTGCTGATTGATGGTCTGGAAGCGGATATCGCTATCACCGGGAAAGTCAATTTCGTCAATCAGCAACTGGATCTCGAAGCGGTCATTGCGCCGGAAATTTCCGCCACAGTGGGCGTCGCGACGGCATTTGTTATCAATCCGGTGGTCGGGGTTGCCGTTTTCGCTGCCAGTAAAGTGCTGGCACCGTTGTGGAATAAAATCTCGCTTATCCGCTATCAGATTGACGGCACCATCGCCGAACCTCGTATTAACGAAATTCTGCGTAAACCCGTTGAACATCCAAAAGTGGCCGCTGCGCAGTAATGCTTCGGGTGAAGGTGGCAGGAAACCTCTTTCGTGCTGTGTTAGGCTGTTAATAACCTTGTAACAATGGATTGTCTTGCAGGCAGACTGTGTAAACCTCAGTCTGCCTGCCGGACTTTCGTCTAAAAGAGAGTGAACATCTATGAGTCTGGCCTTAGTCAGTGAGCAGTTACTAACTGCTAATAATCTGAGTCATCAGGATCTGTTTTCCATTTTGGGCCAGTTGTCTGAACGTCGTCTCGATTATGCCGATCTCTTTTTCCAGTCCAGCTTCCACGAAGCCTGGGTGATCGAAGACAGCATCATCAAAGACGGTTCTTACAATATCGATCAGGGTGTCGGTGTCCGTGCGGTAAGCGGTGAAAAAACCGGTTTTGCCTATGCTGACCAAATCACGCTCAATGCCCTGAACCTCAGCGCAACAGCTGCCCGCAGTATTGTCCGCGAACAGGGCAATGGCAAAGCGCATATGCTGGGTGAAATTGCCTACAAATCTCTTTATTCTCCGCTGGATCCGCTGCAAAGCCTGCCGCGTGAAGCAAAAATCGAACTGCTGCACCGCGTCGACAAGATTGCCCGTGCGGCCGATAAGCGCGTGCAGGAAGTCAGTGCCAGCATCACCGGCGTGTATGAACATGTGCTGGTGGCTGCCACTGACGGTACGCTGGCGGCAGATATTCGCCCGCTGGTGCGCCTGTCCGTAAGCGTTCTGGTTGAACAGGACGGACGTCGTGAGCGTGGCTCCAGTGGCGGCGGCGGTCGTGTCGGTTATGATTACTTCCTCGAAACCGTGAACGGTGAAGTGCGCGCGGAAGCCTTTGCCCGTGATGCTGTACGTATGGCATTGCTGAACCTGACGGCAGTCGCCGCACCGGCTGGCGGCATGCCTGTTGTGCTGGGTTCCGGCTGGCCGGGTGTGCTGTTGCATGAGGCGGTAGGTCACGGTCTGGAAGGTGACTTTAACCGTCGCGGGACCTCGGTATTTAGCGGTCAGATGGGCAAGCGTGTGGCCTCTGAACTGTGTACCGTGGTGGATGATGGTACGCTGCCGGGTCTGCGTGGTTCACTGGCGATTGATGATGAGGGTGTGCCGGGTCAGTACAATGTGCTGATCGAAAATGGTGTGTTGAAAGGCTATATGCAGGACAAGCTGAATGCGCGTCTGATGGGGGTTTCGCCGACCGGTAACGGCCGCCGCGAATCCTACGCACATCTGCCGATGCCGCGTATGACCAATACCTATATGCTGGCCGGGAAATCAACGCCGGAAGATATCATCAGTAGCGTGGAATATGGCCTGTATGCGCCCAACTTCGGCGGGGGGCAGGTGGATATCACCTCGGGTAAATTCGTATTCTCGACGTCCGAAGCGTATCTGATCGAAAAAGGCCGCATCACCAAACCGGTGAAAGGCGCGACGCTGATCGGCTCGGGCATTGAAGCAATGCAACAGATTTCCATGGTCGGCAACGATCTGGCGATCGATAAAGGGGTTGGCGTGTGCGGTAAAGAAGGTCAGAGCCTGCCGGTCGGGGTCGGTCAGCCCACCCTGAAGCTGGATAATCTGACCGTCGGCGGCACTGCGTAGTAGAAGATTATTTCGATGTTATCCCTCCCCTTTCACACGGGGAGGTTTAATTCCACTGGGTGACTTTTATCCCCTGCCGGTATCCCTGATACACCTTGCTCACCCGTTTGAAATAATCCGTCAGATAATCAATACAGACCTGGACCTTCAGCGGCAGTTTGTCCTTTTGGGTATACAGCGCGTAAACCGGCCGCGGATCAGACTGATAGCTCCTGAACAGAATTTCCACTTCACCGGCATTGATCTCTTCAATGACCCACATCAGCGGCACATACGCGATACCGACACCGGCTTTCAGCCAGCGGATCATGGTCTGCGAATCGTTGGTGACGAAGCGGCCCTGCGGAGTAATGCGGGTCGAAATACCTTCGGGGGCGATCAGTTCAAATTCGCTGTCCGGGCGGACGCTGTACTCCAGCCATGAGAAATTCACCATATCTGCCGGTTTCTCCGGCGTCCCGTGCTGCGCCAGATAACTGTGTGCCGCGCATACCACCATCGGCATTGAGCCCAGGCGGGTGCAGAACAGACTGGAGTCTTGCAACGCACCCACGCGGATGACCATGTCCAGCCCGTCGGCGATAAGATCCGGTGCCGGAATGCCGGTCACCAGATTCACCGTCAGGCCGGGGTATTCAGTGAGCATTTCGGCGGTCATCGCAGCAAGAACATTTTGTGCCATTGTCGATGAGCTGCCGATGCGTAATGTGCCGGTCGGGGTGTTGTTGAAGGCATACAATTGTTCATGTACTTCGCGCACATCGTGCAACATTTTCCGGCAACCCTGATAGTAAAGCTTACCGGCTTCCGTCAGGCCAAGACTGCGGGTGCTGCGGTTTAGCAGTTTGATTTGTAAATCATTTTCCAGCTTTGAGATCGTCTGACTGATGGCGGAAACGCTCATGTCGAGGCGTCGTGCGGCCGCAGTAAAGGAGCCGCTTTCCACTACCTGAGCAAAGATCGACATGCGTTTTAATCGGTCCATTGTTAACTCTGGCTTAAAAGTGATTTAGATCACAGAACGTTGATTAGTTGATAATAAGCACGCTAATATACCCTTCCGGGCGATAAAGCTCAGGTTTCAGTTTTCCTGACATCATGCTTACCTTCGCACACTTCCCTGGCAACTTTGCAGCTTCATTGCTCTGCTCCCGTTGAATTATTTTTCATCGGGGTCGCGTGCCGTTGCCTAAAATAATAAATAATGCGTGCGCGGGACGTTATGCGTTTGTCCGTCGTAATAATGTAAGGAATTTTTGATGAGTTTGCTTCCGGTAATGGTGATTTTCGGATTGTCGTTTCCTCCGGTGTTTTTTGAAATACTGTTGGCGCTGGTGGTATTTTTTCTGCTGCGGCGTGTATTGCAACCCACCGGAATTTACGACTTTGTCTGGCACCCGGCGTTGTTCAACACAGCTTTGTACTGCTGTCTTTTCTACCTGATCTCCTGCATGTTCGTCTGAGGGCGTTGTGAAAAATTTCTCCATAAAAATAATACGTTACACAATAACGTTGATTCTTGTCGTGCTGGCTGTCATCGCAATCTTCAAAGCCTGGGCGTTCTATACAGAATCTCCATGGACCCGTGATGCCAAATTTACCGCTGACGTGGTGTCTATCGCGCCCGATGTCACCGGTCTGATTACCGATGTGCCGGTGGTTGATAACCAACTGGTGAAGAAAGGCCAGGTGCTGTTCAAAATCGACCAGCCGCGCTACCAGCAGGCGCTGGACGAAGCGAGCGCTGACGTCGCGTATTACCAGGCGCTGGTTTCTGAGAAAAAGCGCGAAGCCGGACGCCGTGTGAAACTGGGCGTTCAGGCCATGTCGCAGGAAGAAATCGATCAGGCAAATAACGTGTTGCAAACCGCTCAACATCAGATGGCGAAAGCGCAGGCTGCACGGGATCTGGCGGTGCTGGATCTGGAACGTACGGTGGTGGTGGCACCTGCCGACGGCTGGGTCACTAACCTGACCGTCCATCCGGGTAACTACATCAACCGTGGTTCGACCGCCGTGGCGCTGGTGAAGAAAAATTCCTTCTATATTCTTGCCTATCTTGAAGAAACCAAACTGTCCGGGCTGAAAAAAGGTGACCGTGCGGAAATCACGCCGCTCGGCAGCAACCGCATCATGCACGGTACAGTCGACAGCGTAGCGGCCGCGGTGACAAACAGTTCCTCTTCTGCGGCATCCAACGGTCTGGCGACTATCGACAGCAACCTCGAATGGGTGCGCCTGGCGCAGCGTGTGCCGGTGAAAATCCTGCTTGATGCCGAAGATCAGCAACATCCTTATCCGGCAGGTACCACGGCGACGGTGGTGATTACCGGCAGCCATGACCGTAAACAAGATGAAGGATCCCCGTTCCTTCGCCTCCTGCATCGTCTGAGAGAGTTTGGTTAAGGCCGGAAAGATGAATAGCGTACTTATCCCGCGTGTGCGTTTTGCCTGCAAGCTGACGTTCGCGATCCTGGGTGCACTGGTTCTCGGATTCTATCTGCAACTCGAAACCCCGCGCTGGTCGGCCATGACCGCCGCCATAGTGACATCCGGCCCTGCGCTGGCCGCGGGGGGAGAACCCTTTGCCGGTGCTATTCGTCATCGTGGTTTTCTGCGTGTTATCGGCACTTTTATCGGCTGTATCGCGGCGCTGGTGATCGTGATTGCCACCGCCCGCGCGCCGGTCGTTATGCTGTTGCTGTGCTGCATCTGGGCGGGCGTGTGCACCTGGTGGTCATCGCTGGTGCGTATTGAGAACTCGTATGCGCTGGGTCTGGCCGGGTATACCGCGCTGATTATTGTGGTGACGTCCGCCAGTTCCCCCCTGCAAACGCCGCAGTTTGCGGTTGAGCGTTGCAGTGAAATCGTGATCGGGATTTGTTGCGCCATCGTCGCTGACCTGCTGTTCTCTCCCCGTTCTATTAAAAAAGATATCGACCGTGCCGTCAGCCAGCTGATGTTGGATCAGTTTGCGCTGATGCGGATTTGCGTGAACAGCGGCACAAAGGAAGATATCGATAAGTCCTGGAATAATCTGGTAAAAAGCACCACCGCGCTGAACGGTATGCGTGGCAGCCTGATGATGGAATCTTCGCGCTGGCAGCGATGTAATCGTCGCCTGAAAGCGCTGCATAGCACCTCCCTGAGCATGATCACGCAGGCTTGTGAAACCTATCTGATTTTACAAAACTCACCGGATCGGATTTCGCCTGAACTGAAGGCGTTGTTTGCTGAACCCGCTGAAAACGTGGCGGATGTACACCGCAGGCTGAAGCAGTTGCGCCAGATAATTACCGGCATGCACAGTGATAACGTGCTCATGACGGTCAGCGCCTGGACCGGTGCCGGCACCCGTGCGCTGTTGCTGATGAAAGGCATCCAGACCAACAGCAGTATCAGCGCCACAGAAAACGGTGTGCTTGACGGCGAAGTGGTGGTGCGGCCTGTTTCGGCAGAACGTCACCATGCGCTGGTCAACGGCCTGCGAACCTTCACTGCAACAGCTATCGGCTGCCTGATGTGGTTGTGGACCGGCTGGACATCGGCCAGCGGCTGCGTGATTATCATTGCTGTGGTGACCTCGCTGGCGATGCGTACGCCAAATCCGAAAGGCATGGCTATGGATTTCATCATCGGCATGTTGCTGGCGATCCCGGTCGGTTCGATGATGTTTATGCTGATTATGCCCGCGACGCAGCAGAGTCTGTTCCTGCTGTGTCTGATGCTGGGGATCTTCACTTTCTTTATCGGTATCGAAGTGACCAAGCGTCGTCTCGGTATGCTCGGATTGCTGGCGGGTACCATTAATATTCTGGTGCTCAGCAATCCGATGGTATTTAACGTCACGTCGTTTCTGGATAACGCGATGGGGCAGGCGATAGGTACGGTGATCGCGATGGCGGTGTTACTGATTGTGCGGGATAAATCCCGTGAGAAAACCGGCCGTACGCTGCTTAACCGTTTCATGAGCAGCGCAGTGTCGGCGCTGACCACCAAAGCGTACCGGCGTCGTGAAAACCACCTTCCTGCGCTTTATCACCAGCTTAATCAGTTGCTGGTGATGTTCCCGAACGATATCGACAAATACCGTCTGGCGCTGATGCTGATTATCGCGCACCAGCGCATGAAACTGGCAGAAGTGCCTGTGAATGACGAACTGTCTGCGTTCCACAAAAAAATCCGTAATACGGCCGATCACGTGGTCTCTGCATCAGGTGAAGGCAAGCGCACCTATTATTACCAGCGGTTACTGAAAGAGCTGGGTGAGTATCAGGAAAAGCTGGTCGAGTACGACGCACCGCTGAAAGTGACCGAGCCGGTAAGGCGTCTCACTGACATGCTGCAACGTTATCAGCATGCTTTCCTGGCCTGATAACTCACCAGGACAGTGAAAATAAAAGGCCGGTGCATAAATGAATGCACCGGCCTTTTCTACTTTCGGGCCTCATTATCTTAAAAACGTTTCGCGATCAGCTGCGGTGATCGGGCGTATCACCCGGCACGGCACACCTGCTGCAACCACATCGGCTGGAATGGACTTCGTGACCACGCTGCCCGCGCCAATCACGCTGTTCCGGCCAATGGTCACACCCGGATTCACCATCACGCCAGTGCCCAGCCAGACGTTATCTTCGATGATGATGGGCAGGGAGAATTGCTGTCCGGTGATGCGGATTTCAGGGTCGATAGGATGACCTGCCGTGGCGAGGGTCACATTTGGCGCGATCATCACGTTATCGCCAATCGTCACCGTGGCGTCATCCACCACCGTGAGATTGAAGTTGGCGTAAAAGTGATTGCCGATATGAATATGCGAGCCATACGCGACATGCAAGGGCGGCTCTATCCAGCAGGATTTGCCCAGACTGCCCATAATGCTTTTGAGCAAATCCAGGCGCTTTGCCTCTTCGGACGGTCGCGTGAGGTTAAAATCATACACGCGCTCTTTTCCGGCGCGACGTTCCTCCGGCAATCCTTCGCCCATGTCTGTATACAGCTCGCCCATATTCATCTTTTCGCGCGTTGACATATCCTGTTCCCTCATCAGAAATTTACGGGGTAAAACCGCAGTCTACTGACCGGAAAAAGAAATGTGAACGTGCGACAATTTCATTGAGTCAACTATGCGACACGGGTCTCGCGTCGCGGGCTGACGGGCGGGTCTTCTTCCTCCATATCCGGCGGGATTTCCAGTTTTTCATGTCCGGAAGCCACACCCCAGTAATAGCAAACCAGCGTCGCGATAACCACCAGCACCATATCCAGCGGGCTTGAAATGGTGCCGGTGCCACCGTAAGTCCCGAAATAAGAGAGAATGAAAATGGCGATGTAATACGCCAACAACCACCATGCGCTCCGGACATCACGTTTGAAATGCTGATCTTTCTTACCAAACAACACATACGCCATCCAGGCAATCACCAGTATCGGGATCAGCAGCTCATTCACTGACCAGCCGCTCCAGTAAATCAGCAGGGTACTGGCGACAAATGCCAGCGGGCTGAGCAGGGCGAAAACCGGCAGTCGGAACGGACGCGGCAAATCGGGCAACCGTGAGCGCATAACACCGGCATTGACCGGGCCGGGCATATAGGTAAACACGGTGGCGGAAGTGACGGCACCAATCAGCCCGCCCCAGACCTGAAACTCAGACGGCAGCGTCCACGCAATCGCCAGTATCAGCGACAGCCAGAGGGCGCCGCGTGGTACGCCAGATTTCGGATCGACCTTGGCGAAAATCGAAAACAGATGACCATTCTTTGCCCAGGCAAACAGCACGCGGGAAGCCCCGGCGAGATAGATATTTCCGGTACCTGCCGGTGAAATCACTGCATCAATCAGGATCAGGTTGATCAGCCACGTTATGCCCAGGCTGCGGGCCAGATCGGCATACGGAGACTGGAAGATAGTTTTCAGCCCCACCCAGCCGTGTGCGCTGAGAATGTCGGTTGGTACCGCACCCATAAAGGCGAACTGCAACAGAATGTAGATAACAAAACTGATGCCGATAGCCAGCATGATGGCGATCGGGATATTGCGCTGCGGGTTTTTCGCCTCACTGGCGAAATCCACCGCCTGGCGGAATCCGAGATACGCAAACACAATTCCTGCGCCGGTCAGGGAGGAGAATATACCGTGGATCCCCCCCGGTGCGGTACCTGGCACGCTCAGGTTGCCGCCATGGAAATAGCCAAATAAGGTGACGATCACCATCAGCGGCACAATGAATTTGAACGTCGTGATGATGGTGTTGATGCGCCCGAAGAAACTGACGCTCCAGTAGTTAAGCAGGAAGAAACACACCAGGAGAACGATTTGCATCACAAAGCCGAGGCGGGTCGGGCTGCCGTCGGACTGACCTAACGCGGGCCACCAGTACATGGCATATTGCCGCACAGCTTCCACCTCCACGCCCGCCGTGCTGGTATACGCCAGTAAGGAACTTACACCGATCACAAAACCGACCACATTCCCATGGGTGTAATTCGGATAGCGTACAAAACCACCCGCCCGCGGAATAGCCGCTGAAAGCTCGGCGAATACCAGCCCGATCAACAGCACCATCACGGCGCCCAGCAACCAGGCCCAGCCGGTTAAACCACCCGCATAGCCGGAACTGGTGAGTGCCGCATAGAGCCATCCTGAACCGATCATGGATCCGACACCAAGCAAGGTCAGATCCACCAGGCCTAATTTTTTTTTCAAAGTCCCCTGAGTCATAGGATCCTCTTTAGGGTTGAAGAGTTGGGAAGACGGCAGAAATCTTCACTGCCAAAAAAGGGAATTAGCACCCGCGCCGGGATTGCGCGGTCAGAGGGTATTGAGCATGAACCATGCCAGTAATGTGATTTTCGCCACACAGCACCGTGGCGGGCGTAAATACACAGTGCTTATGGTTTGCATGCTATCTGATGGCGCAAAAAGATCGCGCAGAGGTCACGCGGTGCACCTGTGTGGGGCAGGAAAAACATCAGGGTTATGCGGATATTTTCCACAATCTCAGCAGAAAAGTCCGGTGTAACTGAATGTTACAAGCACAGAACGCTAAACGCCTTGTGACCTCGTCCCGGTTTTTAGCGTCTATACTTACTGCCATATTCCGTTTTGAATGGCATAAATCAGGAGGATCCCTTATGTCTGCCCAGATTGAAAAACTCTCCGCACATCCTTTATTTAAGACCGGCTATTTTGCTGGCGGTAAATGGCTTGAGGCCAAAGACACCTTCGATGTGCTGGATCCGGCAACCGGCGAGGTGGTCGCCAAAGTGGCAAAGGCCGGAAAGGCGGAAACGGAAGCTGCAGTGAAGGCGGCCAGCGACGCTTTTCCACAATGGCGTAAAACCACGGCGAAAGCGCGTTCTGAAATCTTGCATCGCTGGTATGAACTGATGCTGGAAAATAAACAATTCCTGGGTGAACTGATGGTTGCCGAGCAGGGCAAGCCGCTGAAAGAGGCATTGGGTGAAGTCGATTACGCTGCAAGCTATCTGCAATGGTTCAGCGAAGAGGCCAAACGTGCCAACGGCGAAATCATTCCTCCGGCCAAATCCGGCTCACGCATCCTGGCGACACGCGAACCGGTCGGCGTGGTGGCGGCAATCACGCCATGGAATTTCCCGCTGGCGATGCTGACCCGCAAACTGGGACCGGCGCTGGCGGCAGGTTGTACCGGCCTCATCAAACCGGCCAGTAACACTCCGCTGTCTGCATTTGCTTTGTTGCAACTGGCACAGGATGCGGGCGTACCGGACGGTGTGATTAACGGCGTGGCCGGTGACACCGGTGCTATCAGTGAAGTGATTATGACCAGCGACGCGGTACGTAAAGTCTCCTTTACCGGCTCGACGGAAATCGGCAAAACATTAGTACGCAACAGCGCCGACACCATGAAGAAAGTGTCAATGGAACTGGGCGGTAATGCCCCCTATATCGTGTTTGACGATGCCGACATTGAGGCGGCCGTGCAGGGCGCGATCACCTGTAAATTCCGCAATTCCGGTCAGGTCTGTGTATGTATCAACCGCATTTACGTGCAGGACGGGGTGTACGAGGCATTTACCTCACGGCTGGTGGAAGAAGTGCGCAAACTGAAAGTCGGCAACGGCATGGACGAAGGTGTGATTGTCGGGCCACTGATCAATATCAAGGGGCTGGAGAAAGTCGAAGAACACGTCAGGGACGCGCTGGAGAAAGGCGCACGCCTGATGGAGGGCGGTCAGCGGCATAAACTCGGTGGCAACTTCTTCCAGCCGACAGTGATTATTGATGTTACCGATGACATGAAAGTGGCGCATGAAGAAACCTTCGGCCCGCTGGCGGCCTGTTTCCGTTTCAAAACGGAAGAAGAAGTGATTAAGCGCGCCAACGATACACCTTTCGGGCTGGCGGCGTATTTCTACAGCCAGAATCTGCAACGTATTTTCCGTGTCGCGGATGCCATAGAAAGCGGGATGATCGGCATTAACGAATGCGCGATTTCCAACGAAGCCGCGCCTTTTGGTGGCGTAAAAGAATCCGGCCTGGGACGTGAAGGTTCGGTGCTGGGACTGGAAGAATATTTGCAGGTGAAAACGCTGCATTTAGGGAACCTTTAAGTCAGCTTTCCAGAAGCTGTTTTTTAAGAAACAATAAACAGGAACATATTCATTCGGCTTAATACAAAGGACGTCAATGAAGGCATTTAACGGGCTGCGTTCGCGCACTCTGGTGATGGCAGCCGCCGTGGTTTTTGCGCTGTGCGGTATCGCGGGGCAGGTTGTCGCTAAAGCGACATATAATCAGGGCACAATAGTCCCGGGTACCGATGAGCAAACAGTGATCGGCTATTTGCGCCAGAATCATCAATTGCCTGAAAATTACATCACCAAGAAAAAGGCACGCGAAGCGGGCTGGGATGCCCGTGCCGGGAATTTATGTGAGGTATTACCCGGTAAAGCGATTGGCGGTGACCGGTTCTCAAACCGGGAAGGGCGTTTGCCTTCGGCGTATAAAAGGGTGTGGCATGAAGCGGATATTAACTATCGCTGCGGGCGTCGCGGGGCAGACCGGGTGTTGTTTGCCAGCGACGGGCTGATTTATGTCAGTAAAGACCATTATCAGAACTTCGTTCGGGTGGAGTAATGTCGATGAATAAAATGAGCTTCGATTTTAATCACATCCCGGATTTACCCGCATTCTACCGTGAGTTCGTCCGTCAGCTTGAACTGACCGACAGCTTTGGTGCGAATCTGGATGCACTCTGGGATGAGGTGACGGGCGGAATAACACTGCCGGTTGAGATAGATTTCATTAATCTGAATGCCAGCCGTAAACGTCGTTTCGGCGCATTGATTCTGTTGTTTGAAGAAGCGGAAGAAGAACTGGAAGGCGAGCTGCGGCTGAACTTACTGGAGAAACCGGTCGCAAAGGCCAAAGGCTGAAAAGAAAAAACCCGCCATTTTCGGTTAAGTAAAAAGGCGGGCTTTTGTTTTTTTATTCCTGACCTTCAGCCAGTTCGCGCAGATACTGGAAAATCTGGCGGTAAGATTTCGGCGGCTTGTTTGCGGCTTTCTCTTTCTGCGCGTTACGGATCAGCGCGCGCAGTTGCTGGCGGTCGGCTTCCGGATACAATTCCAAAACCGGCGGGATCGCATCATCACCTTCTTCGACCAGACGATCTCGCAGCATTTCCAGTTTATGGAACAGTGACACCTGCTGGTTATGGCGGTTTTTCAGCTTATCCAGCGCCGTCTGGATCGGTTCAACATCACGTGAACGCAGCATTTTACCGATCAGTTGTAACTGGCGGCGACGGCCTTCTTTCTTGATCTTCTGCGCTAAGTCGATGGCTGCACGCAGATCGTCGTCCAGCGGCAGTTTGTCCAGCGAGTTTTTACCCAGCTCAACCATTTCCGCACCGAGATCTTTCAGCGCCTCGGCGTCACGTTTGATTTCACTTTTACTGACCCAGATGATTTCATCATCATCGTCGTTCTCGTTGGTTTCGGGAACGTCATCGTGCCAGTCGTCAATTTTCTTTGTCATGGGCGCTTCCTCTTAACGAGGTAATCCTGTCAGTTTGATTGTGCTTTATTGCTTCGGCGGCATTATGCAGGGTTATGCCGCATACATCCATGTTCTGTTGCAACTTTGGGCATAACAACGCCGGTGTGAATGCGAAATTATGGCGAGTCTCTGTTAGACTCAAAGATATTAGTTTCTGAATACCCGTGTAGAACAACCTCTTAATCTCATAAGCGATGGCATGCCGATGAATGTAGTCAATCAAGTTGCGCAGCAGCGTAAAACCCTGGAACAGGCCGTATCTCAGGCGCTGGAACTGGCGAAAGCGGGTTCAGATGCCGCCGAAGTTGCGGTCAGCAAAACCACCGGTATCGGCGTCAGCACCCGTTTTGGCGAGGTCGAAAATGTTGAATTCAACAGCGACGGCGCACTGGGGATTACCGTTTATTATCAGAACCGTAAAGGCAGCGCGTCTTCTACTGATTTAAGCCCGGATGCCATTTCCCGCACCGTGCAGGCAGCGCTGGATATTGCCCGTTATACTTCGCCGGATCCGTTCGCGGGTGTGGCGGACAAAGAGATGCTGGCATTTGATGCGCCGGATTTGGATTTATTCCACCCGGAAGAGTTGGATCCGGATCGCTGTATCGAGCTGGCCGCCCGTGCTGAACAGGCGGCTTTGCAGGCTGATAAGCGCATCACCAATACCGAAGGCGGCAGTTTCAACAGCCATTACGGTATCCGCGTTTTTGGCAACAGCCACGGCATGTTGCAGAGCTATTGCTCAACGCGTCATTCCATTTCCGCTTCAGTGATTGCTGAACACGAAGGTGAGATGGAGCGCGACTATGCGTATTCCATCGCCCGCAAAATGAGTGATCTGAAAGACCCTGAGTGGGTCGGCACCGAGTGTGCCCGCCGCACCTTGTCACGTCTGGCTCCGCGCAAATTACCGACCATGCAGGCACCGGTATTGTTCGCTTCCGAAGTGGCGACGGGTCTGTTCGGGCATCTGGTGGGGGCGATCAGCGGTGGCAGCATTTACCGTAAATCGTCTTTCCTGCTCGACAGCTTGGGTAAGCAAATCCTGCCGGACTGGCTGACTATTGAAGAGCATCCGCACCTGTTGCAGGGACTGGCTTCCACGCCCTTCGACAGCGAAGGTGTGCGCACCGAGCGTCGTGATATCGTCAAAGACGGCGTGCTGCAAAACTGGCTGATGACCTGTTATTCCGCCCGTAAACTGGGTCTGCAAACCACCGGTCACGCGGGCGGCATCCACAACTGGCGCATCGCGGGTCAGGGGGATGATTTCGCAGGCATGCTGCGTAAACTGGATAAAGGCCTGGTCGTCACTGAGCTGATGGGACAGGGCGTCAGTGGCGTCACCGGTGATTACTCACGTGGCGCGGCCGGTTTCTGGGTCGAGAATGGTGAAATTCAATATCCGGTTAGCGAAATCACCATTGCCGGTAATCTGAAAGATATGTGGCGCAACATGGTCGCGATTGGTAGCGATATCGAGACTCGCAGCAATATCCAGTGTGGTTCCGTGCTGTTACCCGCAATGAAAATCGCTGGCGAATAACCCTTCCTGAAGCAGCGGTCGCCCGATCGCTGCTTTAATTCTTTACAAAAAATTCATGCCGTTTTTCTCTCTCTCAGCTTATTTTTATAAAGCCTTACAAGTAATGTCGTTTTATCTAACAAATAAATAACAACAGAGAGAAAATCATGCGTAAACAACTGATGGCGTTAGCGGTGATAGCCCTGCTCGGAAGCAGCACGGCAGCACTGGCAGCAGATTTAGAAACGGACATGGACACCATTGCTGATAACTACGGCAAGGTTTTGAAAACCAACGATCAGGCCGAGCTGACCACGGGTCTGGCAAACATGAAAGCGGCTGCCGAAGACGCGAAAAAAGCGACGCCACCAAAACTGAAAGGTAAAGCCCCTGACAGCCCTGAAATACAGGATTATCACAAAGGGCTGGATACGTTGATCGGACAGATTGATAAGGCGTCAGAACTGGCGAAAGCCGGAAAGATTGATGAAGCGAAGAAAGAAGCGGAAGGGTTTAAAGCCACAAGGAATGAGAACCACAAGAAGTTTAAGTAAGCAGATGGCCGGTGTCTGAGCGGCATTCTCAATGCTGAGGGCGGTGAAAGTTTCGGTTTTTTAATCGCGGTGATCGCTCGGTCTTTCGCGCCGAAACCGACCAAAGAGGGCTAAGACGAGCCCTCTTTGGAATTTCCACGTCTTAAACTGCGCGCTCCGCTCGCTGGCTATGTTTCAGATTTCCAGCCTGTCTCCGCGTTACCTGAAACATAGCCGCCAGCGACAGCGCGCAGTAAAAAAGCGGAGGGAGATCCAAGAGGGAGAAAGCACTTCTCCCTCTTGGGCGGTTTCGGCGCTGCGCGTTAAGCGATCACCGCAGGTGAGAAACCGAAATGTTCTCGGTCTTTAGTAAAGCTGTGCAGCGGCTTCTGCATATGAGAAACCGAAATTTTCTCATTCTTAAGTAAAGCCGCCATTGCAGCGGCTTCTGCAAAAGAAAACCCTTAACGTCTCAGCTCTCCCGCTGCCTCCGGCTGAAACAACAACTCCAGCACGGTAATGTCACTCTCAGCACCATTGGGCATTTCCCACGTAATGCTTTCGCCCACGCGCAGCCCCAGCAGCGCAGCACCGAGCGGAGCCATCACCGATAATTGCTCGTTGCTGTCCTGCAATGCTGCCGGATACACCAGCGTGCGGATGTGTTCTTCGCCGTCTTTACCTTCTGTAAAGCGCACCTTGCTGTTCATCGTGACCACATCGGCCGGAATTTGCTCAGGCGGCAAAATCTCTGCGCGATCTAACTCTTCGTTCAGTGCATCGGCCACCGGGCTGTTGGCAAAGGCCGGTTGTGCCAGCAGTGTATCCAGGCGTTCTGCGTCAAGTTCGTTGATGATCAGTGTCGGTTTACTCATAACATTCTCCGTGGTTCCTTTTGCATCACCCGCCTCATGCGGGTGGGGTGCCGGTCGGCAAAAAATAACACCCCCGCGGGTAAGCGCGGGGGTGTCGGTAATTTGCATGTGTTCTTTGATACTAGGCATTCTCAGGCGGAAATGAAAGCATTGTGTGGGAATTAATCCGTATTGCGAAAATTCCGATTACCAGCGAAATACGCTGCTACATGCCGCAATATTCAGTGATATGGCGACTTAACTTTTCGTTTTGCGAATGAGATCTGCTCAGCGCATCGTATTTCCACTTCGAACTGGAAAAAGACCCTCTACACAGGAAATGTACGCGGGGTTAGGGTAAAGACAGACAAAATAAACGGCTGGAAATAGTGAGTCAGACAAGGAGAGAGGTAATCGCGAGTGAATAACGCAAGCGCATCTGTGAACGGGGCCGGGCGGATTGGATTGAATGATGCGGCGGCGATAACAGAGCAAGTATTAAAGGATATTCAGGCGATGCAAAGTGCAAAGAATATCTACACCACAGATGTTCAGTTGCAGATGTTAACGTCACACGTTAAAGCCATGGTATTACGCTCTATTACCGGCGAGCCGTTACCTGATGTCGAGAAAGATTTATTTGATGAAATTTCTGCCGAGTCCATGCAAATGGCAGAGGAAGTGGTCAGCTGGTTTGGAAATTTACCGATTGAGGAGGCGTATTTACTCTCGGTGCATTTCGAAGTCGCAAGAGATAATGAGCCTGAATAAATTTTACCGAAAATTTAGCGAATTAATTAATCCGGAGATGTGAAACATGGGACAAGTATTAGTGGTGATCGGCGACCGTTTAGGGAAAGGCCAGAAAGTGGCAGCAGGCGTGGAAGCAGCGGGTGGAAAAGCCATTGTTGTCCCTGGCATGGCAGCAGATATGAAACTCGGCGATGTGATGAAAGCAGAGGGTGCCAGCTTAGGTATTTCTTTCTGCGGCAGTGGCGGTGCGGGTGCGATTACCGCACAAAACAAATACGGATATAAAGCTAAATATGGGATGCGCTCCGTGGATGAAGGAGTTACGGCAATTAACGAAGGCTGTCTGGTATTAGGGTTCGGCTTTATGGATAAAGAAGAACTGGGGCAGCGTCTGGTTGAAGCTTATAACAAGAAGTATGGTCAGGCGTAATGAAGCAACAATTAACCACGACGGTCCGGGTTGAAGGAAAAGGCGAAAATAAGGCTGCCGCCTTTTCTTCCGCACTGAGTCAGGTTCAGAGAACGGTTCTCAAGTCATCTGCCAATAATGTCTTGCTACGCATTGAACCGCAGGACGTCAAGATAATAAAGGCAGAAGAATCAGTCAAAAGGGAAAAGTTTCTGTTCTTTTTTCTGGCCAGGGAAAGAAAGAGTTATTACGTGGCGTTAGACATTACCGTCAACCTGACTGTTATTAATACGGAACAGGTAGTTTTTGTCACGAAATAAAAACGTTAGCTATAAATGACAAGGATATACTGATGTTTTTAATTATTTTATTTAAGTCGCTTATTATCGGCGGACTGGTCGGTGTGGGCGTAGGTGCGGGTGCCGCACGTATGTTTCATGCACCCACCGTGCAGGGAATGGGGGCTTTTCGTACGCTTGGGGAATTAAACTCCTGTGAAGGCGATCCGGCTTCACATTTCTCCTTTGGTCTCGGCTTCTTCTTCAACGCCTGGGCTTCTTCCGTGGCGGCAGGTTCTTTCACTCAGGACGTTGACCACCGCATTATTCCTCACTGGGCAACCGCCGCCCTGATGTTCAAAAACCGCAATGTGGCTGAAACCCTGCACGACCCGCGCAAGATGGCGATTGCGGGCGGCATCATCGGCATGATTGTGGTCGCCTTCCTCAACACTACCGCCTCTGCGGTACCTGCAGCGTTACAGGTTACGGCAATTAAAGTGCTGGTACCTGCGGCTAACCTGTTGGTAAACACCGTGATGCCGGTAATTTTCTGGCTGGCGGCAATCGATGCAGGGCGTCGTTCCGGTTTCTGGGCCACCATTTTTGGCGGTATGGCGCAGATGATCATGGGTAACGCCGTGCCGGGTCTGGTGCTGGGTATTCTGATTGGTAAAGGTGTTGAAGAAAGCGGCTGGAACCACGTCACCAAAGTGATGATGGCGGCGATTATCGCGCTGTTTGTCCTCAGCGGCTTCTTCCGCGGGTTCGACGTCAAGCTGTTGCAGTCATTCATGCTGGACGTCCCGACATGGCTGAACGGCATTCACAATTCACTCAGCGGTAAGTAAGGGAGCATGACAATGGAAGAACAAGCCAAACGTGGTTTCTGGTACGCCGAGTGGTCGTTCCCGATCTTTGTCGGACTGCTGTCTTCCGGCGTTTTCGCCGGGACACATATGTATTACCTGTACGGCATCGGCGCGTTTAACGAAGTGGCCTTTGTGTCGATGCTGCGTTCCGGCATGGACACCGGCGTGTACGGCGCAGTGGCGGCTTTCGGTGCCAGTTTCCTGTTTGCCCGCATCATCGAAGGCTCGCTGGTCGGTATTCTCGATATCGGCGGCGCGATCCAGACCGGTATCGGCCTGGGCGTTCCGGCACTGTTGCTCGGCGCCGGGATCATCTTTCCGGTGGCGAACTTCGCGGCCTCACTGGTGACCGGCCTGATCCTCGGGTTAGCCGTGGGATACATCATCATTCTGGCGCGTAAATTTACCATCAATCAGAGCAATTCAACCTACGGTGCTGACGTCATGATGGGCGCGGGTAACGCCTCGGGCCGCTTCCTCGGGCCGCTGATTATCCTGTCAGCAATGGCGGCATCGATTCCTATCGGTCTGGGCTCGCTGATGGGTGCGCTGGGTTTCTATTTGTGGCAGAAGCCGATTACCGGTGGTGCCATTCTCGGTGCGATGGTGCTGGGCGCTATCTTCCCTGTTTCACTGTAGCAACAGCAGCGGATCAGCGGTAAACGGGCGTCAGGAGCACTCCTGATGCCCGAGGTTATGGAGAATGTCGTATGTATGACTTAATCATCCGGCAGGCATTACGCGCAGACGGTAGCCTGACTGATATTGCAATTCGCGACGGCAAATTTGCCGCCATTGGCACACTGGCCCCCGGTGCCACTGCCCGCCAGACTCTCGATCTGCAGGGTAAGGTTTACGCCAGCGCTGGCTGGATCGATTCCCATGTTCACTGTTACCCGAAATCGCCGATTTATCATGATGAAGCTGATCTGATCGGGGTCGCCTGCGGTGTCACCACCGTGGCGGATGCCGGCAGCACCGGCGCAAATGATATCGACGATTTCTATCAGATCACCCGTAAGGCGAAAACCAATGTTTATGCTTTCCTGAATATCGCCCGCACCGGCATTGTGACGCAAAACGAACTGGCGGATATGACGCAGATTGACAAGATCGGCGTGCGTGATGCCATCGCGCGAAATCCCGGTTTTATCATTGGTATCAAAGCACGCATGAGCAGCAGCGTGGTCGGGCAGAACGGTCTGAAACCGCTGGTGCGCGCCAAAGAAATACAGCAGGAAAACGCTCCTCTGCCGCTGATGGTGCATATCGGCAATAACCCGCCGAACCTCGATGAAATCGCTGATTTGCTGACCTCAGGTGACATCATTACTCACTGTTATAACGGCAAGCCGAACCGCATTCTCTCGCCGGAAGGCGTACTGCGCGACTCCGTTAAGCGTGCGCTCAGCCGTGGCGTGTTGCTGGATGTCGGTCATGGCACTGCGAGTTTCAGCTTTGAAGTAGCAGAACTGGCTATTAAGCAGGGCATTTTGCCGCACACCATCAGCTCCGATATTTATTGCCGCAACCGCCTGAACGGGCCGGTTCACAGTCTGGCGACCGTAATGTCGAAGTTCTTCAGCGTCGGCATGACATTGCCACAGGTCATTGATTGCGTGACCACTCACGCCGCCGGTGCACTCTGTCTGCCTGCCAAAGGCCGTCTGGACGCAGGCGCAGATGCCGATCTGACACTGTTCGAGTTACGTCAGGCACCGCAGGTGTTTATTGATTCCGAAGGAAAGTCCGCGAAGGGCGAAAGTGTGCTGGTGCCCCTGGCCGCCGTGGTCGCGGGTGTCATCCTGTTAACCGAAGAAGGGAAATCTGCTCATGTCTTCTGAACAATCTTTATATGAAAAATATGATTTAAAACAGGTTATTAACGCATCAGGTCGCATGACGGCACTGGGTGTTTCTACTCCGCGCGAGGAAGTGGCAGCGGTAGTGAATACCGGTCTGAATCATTACTTTGAAATGAAAGATCTGGTGAACAAAACCGGCGCTTACATCGCGAAATTGCTTCACGTCGAAAGCGCGGTGGTCGTCTCCTGCGCCTCGGCCGGGATCGCGCAATCTGTCGCGGCGGTGATTGTGAAAGATGATGCCTGGCTGCTGGAAAACCTGCATGCCGCGCCGCTGGACATTCCGCACGACATCGTGCTGCCAAAAGGCCACAACGTGAATTTCGGTGCGCCGGTCGCAACGATGGTGACGATGGGCGGCGGCAAGGTAGTGGAAGCCGGTTATGCCAACGAATGTTCTGCCGCGCAACTTGCCGCCTGCATTACGCCGCGCACGGCCGCAATCATGTACATCAAATCACACCACTCGGTGCAGAAAAGTATTTTATCAGTCGCCGAAGCCGCCGAAGTGGCGCGTGCACATAACGTGCCGCTGATCGTCGATGCTGCCGCTGAAGAAGATCTGACGTGTTATTACGAAACGGGTGCGGATCTGGTGATTTACAGCGGTGCTAAAGCCATCGAAGGGCCGACCAGTGGCCTGGTGCTCGGTAAAAAACAGTATGTCGAATGGGTAAAACTGCAATCCGGCGGCATTGGCCGTGCGATGAAAGTCGGCAAAGAAGGCATTCTCGGCCTGACGCAGGCGATCGAAAGCTATCTCACCCTGCCGAAAACCACCGGACAGGAAATGGTCGACAAGATGACGCCATTCATTGCCAGCCTGAACGAAATTAAGGGTGTGACTGGCCGCGTGGTCTGGGACAGCGCCGGACGTGATATCGCCCGCACGGAAATTACTTTCGATGAAGCCGTACTCGGCTGGAAAACCAAAGCCATTGTGGACGCCATGAAGAGCGGCGATATCGCGATTTATTTTCGTGGTTACCGGGCCAATGAAGGCAAGATTGAAGTCGACGTACGCAGCGTAACGCCGCCTCAGCTTGCCATCGTCGCACAACGTTTTAAACAACTTTTCAAGGGAGACAACGCATGAAGCTGACTCCGAACTTCTACCGTGACCGTGTGTGTCTGAACGTTCTGGCCGGCTCAAAAAACAATGCGCGTGATATCTATGAAGCCGCAGAAGGCCACGTGCTGGTCGGCGTGCTGTCAAAAAATTACGCGGATGTGGCCAGCGCGGTAGCGGATATGAAGGAATATGCGGCGCTGATTGAAAACGCTTTGTCCGTCGGGTTAGGCGCAGGCGATCCGCGTCAGTCGCTGATGGTCAGCCAGATTTCTGCACAGGTTCAGCCGCAACACGTCAACCAGGTCTTTACCGGTGTCGGCACCAGCCGTGCCTTGCTGGGGCAGAATGACAGCGTGGTGAACGGTCTGATTTCGCCAACCGGTAAAGCGGGTTTGGTGAAAATCAATACCGGACCGCTGAGTTCAGGCTCTGCTGACGCGATTGTGCCGGTAGAAACGGCCATTGCGCTGCTCAGAGACATGGGGGGCAGCTCGGTGAAGTATTTCCCGATGGGGGGCCTGAAAACCCGTGACGAATTCGCTGCCGTGGCCCGTGCCTGTGCCGAACAGGATTTCTGGCTTGAGCCGACCGGCGGTATCGACCTGGAAAACTTCGAGCCGATTATGGAAATCGCGCTGGCGGCAGGTGTCACCAAAATCATCCCGCATATTTACAGCTCGATCATCGACAGTGCATCGGGTAATACGCGTCCTGAGGATGTGAAAACCCTGCTGGCCAGCGTCAGAAAACTGGTGGGTTAAGGTTCTGACACTTGCTGCCGGAGGACAAATATATTTACGCAATGAATCAACGAAGCGATAACATCACCAGATTCAAGGTATCAGCCGAAAGCGGCACGCTGTCTTTTGCCGATAGTTATGTGACGGTGGGCAGCCCTTCACCGAGGGTGATGGTGCCTTAAATGGCTCGGCAACAGTGACACCCCCGTTCGCGACACGCATTTGCTGTGAACGGGGGCCCGTTGAAACGAACTGGAAGAACTATGGTGAGATTTCCCAATCAACGTCTGGCGCAACTGTTTGATGCGCTGCAAACCGAAACGCTGCCTCAGGACGAACTGGCAAAACGTCTGTCGGTGTCGACGCGAACGGTTCGTGCGGATATCACTGCGCTTAATGAAATCATCGCAGACTATGGCGCGACTTTTATACACAGTCGTGGCAGCGGATATCAGCTACGGATTGATGACCATGGCCTGTTCTCGTCGTTGCAGCAATCGACACAACCTAAACCGAATCCGACACCCCGCACAGCCGCCGGGCGGGTGAAGACGTTGTTGATCCGCTTTTTGACTTCTGCCTTTTCATTAAAGCTGGAAGATCTGGCCGATGAATGGTTTGTCAGCCGCGGAACTCTGCAAAATGATATGGCTGAGGTAAGGGAGCATCTGGCCCGCTATCACCTGAATATCGAAACCAAGCCGCGCTATGGCATGAAGCTGTTTGGCGCTGAGCTGGCAATCCGTGCCTGCCTGACTGACCTGCTGTTTCAGCTCGATGCTGAAGAACAAACCAATCCGCTGCTCAAATCGGAAAGCCTGGAACCGGAAGCGCTGGTGCCACTGACGCGCTTTATGCATCAGCTTCTGAGTCAGTCTTCTATTCAACTGACTGATGAGGGCGAGCACTATCTGATCCTTTATTGTGCGGTGGCCATTAAGCGTATCGCCAGAGGCTATCCGCTGACTGATTTTGATGCCGAAGATGGCGACCCGGCGGTGAAACAGGTTTCTGTAAGGCTGGCGGCAGAGCTGAAAGCGCTGGTTGGCAAGGAAATTCCTGCCTCTGAAGAAGCGTATCTGCGGGTGAATATCGCCGCGCGTCGCGTACAGCAAATTCTGCCGACAGACATCAATGCAGATGATGATGAATCGCTGGTCGATTACATTCTTTCGTATATCAACTCGCACTATAACTATGATTTGCAAGGCGATAAGCAGCTGCGTGCTGATCTGCTGACGCACATTAAAACCATGATTACGCGGGTGAAGTATCAGATTAATATTCCCAATCCGCTGCTAAACAACATCAAACAGCATTATCCGATGGCCTATGACGTCACGCTGGCGGCGGTTTCAAGCTGGGGGAAATACACGCCGTATACACTCAGCGAAAACGAGATTGGTTTTCTGGTGCTGCACATCGGCGTCGGGCTGGAGCGGCATTACAATATCGGCTACCAGCGACACCCGCAGGTGATGCTGGTATGTGATACCGGCAATTCGACAATCCGCATGATTCAGGCGCAGATTAATCGCAAGTATCCGCAACTGGTGATGAAGCAGGTTGTGACGTTGCGTGATTATGAGCAACTGGAACACATCGACGAAGATTTTATTATTTCCAATGCCCGCATCAGTGAGAAAAATAAGCCGGTGGTGGTGCTGTCGCCATTCCCGACCGAATACCAAATGGAGCAGCTCGGTAAACTGGTTCTGGTAGACCGCACGCGGCCTTATATGCTGGAAAAATTCTTCGACGAAAAACATTTTATGATCATCAATGAACCGATGACGCAGGCGGAGTTATTCCGCCATGTGTGCTCGCAGCTGGAAGCGGAAGGTTATGTCGATCAGGCGTTTTATCCGTCGGTGGTAGAGCGTGAAGAGATTGTCTCGACCATGCTGGGTGAAGGCATTGCGCTGCCGCACTCGCTGGGGTTGCTGGCAAAGAAAACCGTGGTAATCACGTTGCTCTCTCCCCAGGGCATTGCATGGGGTGAAGGGGAGACCGCACACGTAATTTTCCTGCTGGCGATCAGCAAAGCAGATTATGAAGAGGCGATGGCGATTTACGATTTATTCGTGACGTTTGTGCGGGAACGCTCAATGAGCCGTTTGCTGAGCAGTGAGAATTTTGAAAGCTTCAAGGCAATTGCAATAGATTGCCTTTCACGCATTTAAAATCTTACTTATCCCCAAAATAGTTCGAGTTGAGGAAGGTGGCAAACGAAGGAGTCCCGATGAGCTTACACGGGTAAGTGATTCGGGTAACTGAGCGCAGCCAACGCACCTGCAACTTGAAATATGACGGGGATTAGTCCTCGTCAAAACCGGAGTTGATCAGATTTACGACAGCGGTGAGCGCCTGTTCTTCGTCGGGCCCCGTGGCTTCGATTTCGATTTTCTGGCCTTTCGGGGAGTCGAGCATCAGCAGCGCGATAACACTGCTGGCTTCCGCTTCTATGCCCGTGCCGTTGCGCAGCATAACTTCTGATTCAAAGCTCTGCACCAGTTCAAACAATTTCATTGCCGGTCGGGCGTGCATGCCTAACCGGTTTTTGATTTCTACCGTTTGTTTCACCGTCATGATTTGCGTTTTTCCAGCGTGCGATGGCGGGACTGCACATTCTTCCCGCGGGAACGGAAATAGTCGGCCAGTTGCTCTGCGATGTACACCGAACGGTGTTTACCGCCGGTACAGCCAATGGCGACGGTCAGATAGCTGCGGTTGTTGGTTTCCAGCATTGGCAGCCACTGTTCGAGGTAGCTGCGGGTCTGGTAGATAAAGTTATGCACTTCAGTATGACGGTCGAGGAACGCCGCCACCGGCTTATCAAGGCCGGTCATCGGACGCAGTTTCGGATCCCAGTGCGGGTTCGGCAGAAAACGGACGTCGAAGACGTAATCCGCATCAATTGGTATGCCGTGTTTGAAGCCGAAGGATTCAAACACCATGGTCAGTTCGCGCTCGCGTTTACCCAGCAGACGGGTACGCAGCATTTCTGCCAGTTCATGCACGGACATTTCGGAGGTATCGATGATCAGATCCGCCGACGAACGCAGCGGTTCGAGCAGATCGGCTTCTTCATCAATGGCACTTTCGAGGGACAAGTTTTTGCTGGAAAGCGGGTGCAGACGACGGGTGTCGCTGTAACGGCGGATCAAAGTATTACGGTCGGCATCAAGGAATAACAGCTGCGGCGAAAAACTCTCCGGCAGTTGTGACATCGCATGCTCATAAACTTCGGGTGTTTCCGGCATGTTACGGACGTCAATGCTCACGGCCGCTGACGTATTACGTTCAACGAGTGTCTGGGCAAGCTGCGGCAATAACACCACCGGTAAATTGTCCACACAGTAAAAACCCATGTCTTCTAATGCCCGTAGGGCAACCGACTTCCCGGAACCGGAACGGCCGCTGACAATCATCAGCACCATGGTGACACTCCCCTGGCATTCAGTGTTCAGAATTCATTTTCCCGGCACCGTACCGGGAATCAGCAATTTATTCGTTTTCAGTCATTATCTGGAACAGTTCTTCGTCGCTTTGCGCACCACGCAGACGGCGACATACTGTTTTATCAGCTAATTTCTTCGCGACTAAAGATAATGTATGTAAATGGGTTTTACATTGATCTGCCGGTACCAGCAAGGCAAAAAGCAAATCTACCGGCTGATTATCGATGGCGTCAAAAGCTATCGGCTGTTCAAGCTGAATGAACACGCCAACGGCACGTAAAGTGTCTTCTTCCAGCTTACCGTGCGGGATGGCGATCCCGGCACCGATCCCGGTGCTCCCCATACGTTCGCGGGTCAAAATAGCGTCGAAAATCACCTGTGGCGACAAATTTAATTGTTTGGCGGCCAGCTCGCTGATGATTTCCAGTGCGCGTTTTTTGCTGGCGCAATGAACGCCGCTTTTGGTGCATTCGGCATTAAGCACCGACGTTAATTGCATTGCAGTATCGTTAATCATGTCATCTTTCACTTTTGCGCTGTTTCACCCTTAAAGCTATATCGGCTCGTTTCCCGAAGGTCACAAGCCGATGCCCGAAGGTTTGTAGCACAGGGTTGGCTACATGAATGTCAGTGCTGTTTCAGTTTGTCTTTATGTTTATTCAGCTGTCGGGCCAGTTTATCAACCAGCCCATCAATCGCTGCGTACATATCCTGATGTTCCGAGGTGGCATGTAATTCGCCTCCGTTCACATGCAAAGTGGCTTCCGCTACTTTCTGCACCTTTTCCACGCTCAACACCACATACACCTGATTAATCCTGTCGAAATACTGCTCGAGCTTAGCCAGTTTCGACGTGATGAACTCTCTCAGGGGATCCGTGATCTCAATGTGATGTCCGGTAATGTTGAGCTGCATAATGTCTTCCTTCTCTGTTGAGGTCAAACTAACTGTTTACGTTGGTTTGAGGGCGGGATGGACAAAGACTCTCGGTATTTGGCGACAGTCCGGCGCGCAACCATAATTCCCTGATCGGAAAGCAGGGTTGCTAACTTGCTGTCACTGAGCGGTTTTACAGGATTCTCCGCTGCGATTAATTTCTTCACCAGCGCCCGGATCGCGGTTGACGATGCCTCGCCGCCGCTGTCTGTACTGACATGGCTGGAGAAGAAATACTTCAGTTCGAAAATACCACGCGGACTGTGCAGGAACTTTTGTGTCGTCACGCGTGAAATCGTCGATTCGTGCATTTCCACGGCACTGGCAATATCGGCCAGCACCATAGGTTTCATAAATTCTTCACCCAGTTCAAAGAACGCCTGCTGCTGCTCAACGATGCAGCGCGTCACTTTCAACAGCGTGTCGTTACGGCTTTCCAGGCTTTTAATTAACCACTTGGCTTCCTGCAGGTTGCTGCGGATAAATTGCCCGTCGCTGTCGCTGCGTGTGGAGTTACCCATCGCGGCGTACTGCTGGTTAATCTTCAGACGCGGAATGCTGTCGGAATTGAGTTCTACCGTCCAGACCCCTGACACTTTACGCACCAGCACATCCGGGATCACGTATTCGGATTCGCCGGTATTGATCGACTGACCCGGACGCGGATCCAGAGACTGGATCAGAAGCATCGCTCCTTTGAGTGTATCTTCTTTTAACCGGGTTGATCGCATAAGTGCGCGGAAATCATGGTTCGCCAGCAAATCGAGATGTTCGGTGATGATAAGACGGGCTTCAGTGATGAAAGGCGTGTCAGTGGCATATTGAGACAGCTGGATCAGCAGACAATCGCGCAGGTCACGTGCTGCCACCCCCACCGGATCAAAACGCTGAACGCGTTTAAGCACGGCCTCAACTTCGTCCATCGTGATGTTTTCATCACCGACGCTTTCGAGGATGTCTTCAAGGGAGACGGTCAGGTAACCGGTGTCATCCACCGCATCGACAATTGATGTGGCAATCGCGGCATCAGTATCAGAAAACGGCGTCAGCTCAACCTGCCACATCAGGTAATCCTGAAGGGTCTGGGTAGTTTCACCCTGATAAATGGGCAGCTCGTCGTCGCTGTAATCATTACCGGTACCGGACGGCGTGCCTGCGGTGTAAATCTCATCCCAGGTCGCGTCGAGCGGCAATTCTTCCGGCATATCTTTTTGCTCGAGCGCCTCGCGGGTGTCTAACCCCTCGCTGTCGGTGGCTTCTACCGAGTCGATTTCTTCATGAAGGTCAGTTTGTTCCAACAGAGGGTTGCTCTCCAGCGCGAGTTGGATCTCCTGCTGGAGCTCAAGCGTGGACAGTTGCAACAAGCGGATGGCCTGTTGTAACTGGGGAGTCATAGCCAGTTGTTGGCTGAGTCTGAGTTGCAAACCTTGCTTCATATCTTGGCTTAATTCCGTTGATGAGTGAAAACGGCAACACTTCTGTCAGAGACGGCCTGTTTCAGTGTAGGTGGAAACAGGCACGGTTCCGGCGGCACAGATCACAGACGGAATTCTTCACCAAGATAAACACGTTTAACTTGTTCATCAGCAAGAATGTCGGCTGGCGTGCCGTGGGCAATCAATTTCCCCTGACTGACAATATACGCGCGTTCACAAACGTCGAGTGTTTCGCGCACGTTATGGTCAGTGATCAGTACGCCGAGGCCGCTGTCACGTAAATGCTCAATGATTTTTTTAATGTCGATAACGGAAATCGGGTCAACCCCGGCGAACGGTTCATCCAGCAGGATGAATTTAGGGTTTGCTGCCAGCGCACGGGCAATTTCCACACGACGTCGTTCACCACCGGACAGTGACTGACCGAGGTTATCGCGCAAATGAGAAATATGGAACTCTTCCATTAATTCATTCGCGCGGTCATTACGCTGTTCTTTGGTCAGATCATCACGGATCTGCAGCACCGCCATCAGGTTATCAAATACACTGAGACGACGGAATATGGAGGCTTCCTGCGGAAGATAACCAATACCGCGACGGGCGCGGGTATGCAGCGGCAGCAGGCTGATGTCTTCATCATCAACGATGATACGGCCCGCATCGCGCTGGACAATGCCCACGACCATGTAAAAGGTGGTGGTTTTACCCGCACCATTTGGGCCCAATAACCCGACGATTTCACCCGAGTTGACCATCAGGCTGACATCTTCAACGACCTTACGGCCTTTGTATGCCTTGGCGAGATTCTCTGCGATTAATTTAGCCATAAAATATCAGTTACTCTTTTTGGTCGGCTGGCCGCCCGCTGCAGGCGCTTTTTGTTGCAGCTGCGAAGGGACCAGAACGGTCGTCACACGGTTACCCTTATCACTAAAAGCTTCCATTTGCTGTTTCTGTACCAGATAAGTAATGCGGTCGCCTTTCACATTGCTGTCCAGTTGCTCAAGGTAAGCATTGCCGGTCAGCGTGACGAGGTCATTTTCCACTTCGTAGCGGACTTTCTGGGCATGGCCTTTTACCGGTTTACCGTTGTCCTGCATCTGATAGAACGTCACCGGGTTACCGTAACCTTCTACCACTTCTTTACCGGACACACCCTGCGGACGTATCACCACCACTTTATCGGCTTTAACCTGGATCGTGCCCTGATTCACCACCACATTGCCGGTAAACGTCGCGGTATTGGTGTTGACGTCAAGTGCCTGATTTGCCGAGTCAATGGTGATCGGTTTCGTTGTGTCGTCTTTTAAGGCAAATGCCGGAACGCTGACGGCTAACAATGAGCTGACGATCAGAAGATCACGGATTTTATTTTTTGCTTTGAATTTCATAGGAAGTCGATACCTTTTCGATCAGCTCTGCTGTTTTATCACGCAGATTACCACGCATTTTCATGCCGTTAGATGTAAAACCTGTACCATAAAGCGTCACTTCATCGTCTGAGGCAACGTCCTGTGTCGTCAGGTTAACCTGTGCATTGTCCGTTTTGATTCTTTGCAGCTGTGATGTCTCAGGCGTCAGGCTATCGGCCTGCACATGCCCATAGAGATAAAGCATCTTATCCTGAGTCAGTTTCGCTTTATCGGAACGTAATACCCAGGTGGCTACTTTGTTCTTGTCATACATGGTCGCGACCGGATGAGTAAACCACGACACCTGATCCGTGGTGTAATATTTTACCTCGTCTGACACCAGTTTATACGTCAGGCTGCCCATCGGGTCATATACCATCGTAACGGTGTGGGAAGTCTGATAAGTCGGATCCTGATCGTTAACCACCTGCGGAACATCATCGCTGTTGTCAGACAATGACCAGCCAATCAGCACCAGGACAATGGCGGTAAGCGCCAGAATAACCCAAAGTTTTGCTTTACTCATATCGACAGCCCTTTGGCGTCCTCCAGCTTGCCCTGCGCCAGCAGAATCAAATCACACAGTTCGCGAACTGCACCACGCCCGCCAGCGATACGGGTAACATAATGCGCTTTTGGTAACAAAACAGGATGTGCATCCTGAACCGCCACAGAAAGACCCACTTCGGCCATCACCGGCCAGTCAATCAGGTCATCACCAATGTATGCCACTTCTTCGGCCCGAAGAGACAGTGTATCTAACAGTTCGCGGAAGGCCAAAAGCTTATCCGACTGGCCCTGATACAAGTGGCGAATACCCAGAGTTTTAGCGCGATCTTCCAGTAATTTTGCATTGCGGCCTGTAATAATCGCGACTTCGATGCCGGATGTCAGCAGGCAGCGGATACCGTAACCATCGCGAACGTTGAAACTTTTCAGCTCTTCTCCCTGATTTCCCATATAGATCAGGCCATCAGACATGACGCCATCGACATCGCAAATCAGCAGGCGGACCGCTTTCGCCCGTTCAAGCACTTGCGTACTGACCGGACCGTAGCAGGTTTCCGCCAGGGCTGCGCTATTACTCATTTAGGGAATTCCTCAATTAAACTACGCCAGCGCGCAGCATATCGTGCATATGTAACACACCCAGCAACTGGTCACCATCAGCAACCATCACACACGTGATGTGTTTGTCCTGCATTAAATTCAGCGCATCAACTGCCAGCAGTGACGGACGTACGCGAATGCCGCCTGTCGTCATCACATCCGCAATTGATGCCGTATTGATGTTGACACCCATATCAAAGATGCGTCGCAAATCCCCATCGGTAAAAATCCCTTCGATTTTCATCAAATCGTTGCAGATAACCGTCATGCCCAGATTTTTACGGGTGATTTCCAGCAACGCATCCCGTAACGACGCCTCGCGGCTGACGTGCGGGATCTCATCTCCGGTGTGCATGATATCGCTGACGCGAAGCAACAGCTTGCGACCCAGTGCTCCGCCAGGGTGTGACAGGGCGAAATCTTCCGGTGTGAACCCGCGAGCTTCCAGCAGTGCGACAGCCAGAGCATCGCCCATCACCAGCACCGCTGTGGTGCTGCTGGTCGGTGCCAGCCCCAGCGGGCAGGCTTCTTTGGGCACTTTTACACAAAGATGGACATCCGCCGCTTTTCCCATCGTGCTTTCAGGGTTAGACGTCATGCAGATAAGCGTAATGCCCAGGCGTTTGAGTACCGGAATCAGCCCCAGAATTTCATGGGCTTCACCGGAGTTGGAAATCAGAATGACGACATCCTGCTTTGACACCATGCCCAGGTCACCGTGGCTGGCTTCACCGGGATGCACAAAGAAGGCCGGAGTGCCTGTACTGGCAAAGGTGGCGGCCATCTTACGGCCAATATGACCGGATTTGCCCATGCCCATGACAACGACTTTGCCATTGCAGGCGAAAATTTTTTCGCAGGCGCGGGTAAAATCACCGTTAATGTATTGATCTAACTGCTCAAGTCCTTCACGTTCTGTTTTCAGTACATCACGTCCGACGGCCTGAAAATCAAAACCGGGGGCGAAGGTATCGTTAGCCATAGTCGGTTCCTGACAGAGTTCAGAAGGCAATGCTGTCTGGTAACAGGAACAGCACTGCCATATAGGCGATAAATCCACACAGCAATAATGCACCGGCTAAATGGCCGATACGGTGTTTACGCATCAGGCATAGCCCGGAAAGCACCACGCTGACCGCCAGCATGACCCAATAATCGCGATGAAATGCGTCCGGGTTGAACGAACCTGGTGCCACCAGCGCGGGTAATCCCAGCACCAGACAGGTATTAAAAATGTTTGCGCCAATGATGTTACCCAGCGCAATGTCATCTTCGCCTTTGATAGCACCGGCGATAAAGGTCGCCAGTTCCGGCAGACTGGTACCGATGGCGATGACCGTCAGGCCGATCACCAGTTCGCTGACACCCAGATAACGCGCGATGACGGTGCTGTTATCAACGATCATGCCCGATGCCAGGGGCATGATGATAAAGCCCAGCGCCAGCCATAAAAATGCGACCGTATTGCTGCTGTCTTGTGGAAGTTCGGACATTTGCTCATAGGTCAGCGTATCCAGGCCTTCTTTTTCGGCAGCACGGGCGATTTTTATCACCAGCATCATGAACACGCCTGCACTGGCCAGCAACAAAACACCATCAAGCCGGCTGAGTTCTCCGTCGCTTAACAGAAAACCACACAGAGCCGTGACCAGTAACAATAATGGGAGTTCGCGGCGTAATATATCAGAACGAACGGAAAGTGGATGAATCAGGGCGGCACCGCCCAAAATCAGAAGAATATTAATGATATTCGAACCAATGGCGTTTCCGATGGCCAAATCCATCTGATCGTTGATAGCCGCGGTGGTGGAAACGACCAGTTCAGGAAGAGATATTCCGACGCCGACGACAGTCATACCAATTACCAGCGGGGAGATGCCTATCGAGCGTGCCAGCACTGCGGCTCCGTACACCAGACGATCAGCGGCATACACTAACAGTAACAAGCCGACAATCATCAGTACGATAGCGAGAAGCATGAAACATCCTTTATTGGGTATAATGCGAGGTTCGTTGCCTTTACGGGCAGGCGATTCCTTCGTCAACATGAGCTAAGGCGACATTTTGTCTGAAAACAATGCCACCAGGTTCCTGTATGTTAGACGATGAAGGCTTTTAATTTAAAATGGTAATTGGTTGATTTTGACCATCTGTGGCTGAAAAGTAAATCGATGGCAACTTTGGTAACGAAACCGGGGTAAGTTTTTGTAAAAATACCAAAGTTATACGATACCCTGTGCGTGTCAGACGTATTCTTAGCGAAAGCATTCCGAAGGGAAAAACTGAATGAGTCAAAGCGAATCGAATCTGGTTGAGATCAAAGGCATGAGTTTCGTGCGTGGCGATCGTCCCATTTTCGAAGAGATAAATATGACAGTGCCGCGTGGCAAAGTCACCGCAATCATGGGGCCTTCGGGGATCGGTAAAACCACCTTGCTGCGTCTGATCGGCGGTCAACTTACGCCCAACAACGGCGAAATCTGGTTCGACGGCGACAACATTCCGACATTGTCCCGTCGCAAGCTGTACGAGTCGCGCAAGAAAATGAGCATGTTGTTTCAGTCCGGTGCATTGTTTACTGACCTGACTGTGTTCGAGAATGTGGCGTTCCCGTTGCGTGAACACAGCAAATTACCGGAGGAATTACTGCGCAGTACGGTGACCATGAAACTGGAAGCGGTAGGGTTGCGCGGTGCCGGTAATCTGATGCCTGCCGAATTGTCCGGTGGTATGGCGCGGCGCGTCGCACTGGCGCGTGCCATTGCGCTGGACCCTGAGCTGATTATGTTCGATGAGCCTTTTGTGGGGCAGGATCCGATCACCATGGGCGTTCTGGTCAAACTGATTGATGAGCTGAACCATGCGCTGGGCGTGACGTGCATTGTGGTTTCCCACGACGTGCCTGAAGTCCTGAGCATTGCTGATTATGCCTATATCGTGGCCGCACAGCATGTCATCGCAGAAGGTACGCCAGAGGAGTTGCAAAATAATCCTGATCCGCGCGTTCGTCAGTTCCTGGATGGTATTGCCGACGGACCGGTGCCTTTCCGTTTCCCGGCCGGTGATTACAAAACCGAGTTGCTCGGATGATGGAGTTATCTGCTTATGTTAACTAAGGCACTCGCCTCAGTCGGACGTCGCGGGATAAACACCTGTGCGTCTTTTGGTCGTGCCGGACTGATGCTCTTTCGGGCATTGGTCGGTAAGCCGCAATTTGCCAAACAATGGCCGCTGCTGATCAAGCAGCTTTACAGCGTTGGCGTACTTTCCCTGTTGATTATCCTGGTTTCCGGTTTGTTTATCGGCATGGTGCTTGGCTTGCAGGGGTATCTGATTTTAACCACCTACAGCGCTGAGGCCAGCCTCGGTATGATGGTGGCGCTCTCTTTACTGCGCGAGCTTGGACCGGTGGTCACTGCACTGCTTTTCGCCGGGCGCGCGGGTTCTGCGCTGACCGCTGAACTGGGATTGATGAAAGCCACCGAGCAAATCTCCAGCCTGGAGATGATGGCCATTGATCCGCTGCGCCGCGTTGTGGCACCGCGTTTCTGGGCCGGTCTGATTTCCATGCCTTTGCTGACGGCGATTTTTGTTGCCGTGGGGATCTGGGGGGGATCGCTGGTGGGAGTGGACTGGAAAGGCATCGACAGTGGTTTCTTCTGGTCAGCGATGCAAACTGCCGTAGACTGGCGGACCGACCTGCTTAACTGTCTGATTAAAAGCCTTGTTTTCGCTATCACCGTGACCTGGATTGCATTGTTCAATGGCTATGATGCGATACCGACGTCCGAAGGGATTAGCCGGGCAACGACACGTACTGTGGTGCATTCGTCACTGGCGGTGCTGGGATTGGATTTTGTGCTGACAGCACTGATGTTTGGAAATTAAACCATGCAAACGAAAAAGAGTGAAATCTGGGTAGGCGCATTTTTAATCATCGCTTTGATTGCTGTGATCTTCCTGTGTCTTAAAGTGGCCGACATCCGTTCAATCGGCTCCGACCCGACTTACCGTATTTCTGCTGACTTCGACAATATCGGTGGCCTGAAAAGCGGTTCACCGGTCAAAGTCGGTGGCGTGGTGATCGGCCGCGTCAGCAGCATCACGCTCGATAAAAATTATTCTCCACGTGTAGAAATGGATATCGACCAGAAATACAACCAGATCCCGAGCACCAGTACGCTGGCGATCCGCACGTCTGGTCTGCTGGGCGAGCAATTCCTGGCGTTAAATATTGGTTTTGAAGACCCTGAAATGGGAACGACTATCCTTAAAAACGGTGGCGTTATTCAGGACACTAAATCAGCGCTGGTTCTCGAAGACCTGATTGGTCAGTTCTTGTATAAGAGTGGCGATGGTAAGGCTGATCCTGACGCAACGGCGGCACCTGCAGGGAATGCTGCACCTGACGCCAATACGGCGCCGCAACCGGCTGCCCATTAACAATTTGCCATCACGGATTCTCCATAAAAGAGGAAATAAGTATGTTTAAACGTTTAGTGATCGCTGCACTGCTGGTGGTTATGGCTCCGCTGGCGAATGCCGCCGTGGACAAGACCAATCCTTACAGCGTGATGAATGAAGCGGCGAGCAAAACCTTCACCCGCCTCAAAACCGAACAACCGAAAATCAAGCAGGATCCTAACTATCTGCGCCAGATTGTTCGTGAAGAATTGTTGCCGTATGTGCAAATCAAATACGCCGGCGCGCTGGTGTTAGGCCGCTATTACCAACAGGCGACACCTGCACAGCGCGACGCTTACTTCGCGGCGTTCTCAGACTACCTGCAACAGGCTTACGGCCAGGCTCTGGCGATGTACAACGGCCAGAACTATACGGTGCAGCCTGAGCAGTCCTACGCGGGTAAAGACATCATTGCTATCCGTGTCACGATTACCGATCCGAACGGCCGTCCTCCGGTTCGTCTGGATTTTCAGTGGCGTAAAAACAGCCGCACCGGCGACTGGCAGGCTTATGACATGATCGCCGAAGGCGTCAGCATGATTTCGACCAAACAGAACGAATGGGCAGATATTTTGCGCCAGAAAGGTATTGATGGCCTGACTGAGCGCCTGAAACAAGCCGCTGCTCAGCCGATCACGCTGGATAAACAACAATGAGTGAAGCCCTGCGCTGGGAATCGCAGCCGCCGCGACTGTCGTTGCACGGTGAGTTAGATCGCGAAACGCTGGTGGCATTCTGGGATGTACGCAAAAAGCTGATGCCCGGCGTGACCTGTCTGGACGTCTCCGGGCTGGCGCGTGTTGACTCTTCTGGCCTGGCTTTGCTGGTGCATTTACGCGAGGAAGCCAGTCAGCAGGGGATTACGCTGACGATTGCGGGTATCACTGACAGGCTGAGAACACTGATTGCTTTGTATAACCTTCAGGACATTATTCCGTCGGAGACCACGACTTGTTCTGTTGAATAAATAGTTGAGCAGTTCCCGTGGGTTAGGCTGTGGGATATGAAGCGTTATCGGTATGTCCATAAAGCCCCTGTGCGAAACTCTTCGTCAGGGGCTTTTTCGTGGTTTAAGAATTGCGCCAATCCCTATAAGATATCGGGCTGTTATGATTCTTCAGAAGAATAGATCCCTATGGAAACGAGTGAAATTAAAGACGTGCTGATGAAGGCATTGGCACTGGACGAAGCCCACATTACTGGCGATGGCAGTCATTTTCAGGCCATTGTCGTTGGTGCGATGTTTGATGGCATGAGCCGCGTGAAAAAACAACAGACCGTTTACGCGCCGCTGATGGAATACATCGCCGACAATCGAATCCACGCTCTGTCTATCAAGGCTTATACCCCTGAAGAATGGGCGCGTGACCGTAAACTGAGCGGTTTATAAGACTGCCGGCGTTCCGGCAGCTTCCTCCTATCTGACCTGTCGTTTTAATAAATAGAGAGCAGTCATAATGGATAAATTTCGTGTACAGGGTGGGACTCGCCTGAGTGGTGAAGTCACTATCTCTGGTGCAAAAAATGCAGCACTTCCTATTTTGTTTGCCGCACTGCTTGCTGAAGAACCTGTTGAACTCCAGAACGTTCCTCACCTGAAAGATATCGATACCACCATCAAGCTGCTGAGCCAGCTGGGCACCAAAATCGAACGTAACGGTTCTGTTTTCGTTGACGCCAGTGCGGTGAATGAGTTTTGTGCGCCGTATGATCTGGTAAAAACCATGCGTGCTTCCATCTGGGCGCTTGGCCCGCTGGTGGCGCGTTTCGGTCGCGGCGAAGTTTCTTTACCGGGCGGCTGTGCTATCGGTGCACGTCCTGTTGATCTGCATATTACGGGTCTGGAACAGTTGGGCGCGACCATTGTTCTGGAAGAAGGCTATGTGAAAGCCTCTGTCGATGGCCGCCTGAAAGGCGCGCACATTGTGATGGATAAAGTCAGCGTGGGCGCAACGGTCACTATCATGAGCGCGGCGACCTTGGCTGAAGGCACCACCATTATTGAAAATGCCGCGCGTGAGCCGGAAATCGTCGATACCGCGAATTTCCTCAATACACTGGGTGCGCAAATTACCGGTGCGGGCACCGATAAAATTACCATCGAAGGTGTTGCCCGTCTGGGCGGCGGGGTTTACCGCGTGGTGCCTGACCGTATCGAAACCGGCACCTTCCTGGTGGCGGCGGCGATTTCCGGTGGCAAGATTACCTGTCGCGAAGCCCGACCTGATACGCTGGATGGCGTACTGGCAAAGTTGCGTGAAGCCGGTGCCGATATTGAAGTGGGCGAAGACTGGATCAGTCTCGATATGCATGGCAAACGCGCCAAAGCAGTGACCTTCCGCACCGCGCCGCATCCGGGCTTCCCGACTGACATGCAGGCGCAGTTCAGCTTGCTGAACCTGGTAGCAGAAGGTACAGGTGTGATCACCGAAACCATCTTTGAAAACCGTTTCATGCACATACCTGAACTGATCCGTATGGGCGCACACGCTGAAATCGAAGGCAGCACCCTCATTTGCCATGGCGTTGAAAAACTGTCTGGCGCTCAGGTGATGGCGACCGATTTACGGGCCTCTGCAAGTCTGGTTCTGGCGGGTTGTATTGCCGAAGGTGTGACCGTGGTTGACCGTATTTATCACATCGATCGTGGCTACGAGCGTATCGAAGATAAACTGCGTCAGCTGGGTGCAAAAATCGAGCGCTTTAAAGGCGAGTGATTCATAACGCCTGCGCAATAAAAAAGCCGGAAGGGGAAACCTTTCCGGCTTTTTCGTTTCTGCAATGAATGGTTGTCAGTGGTCAGGATATTCCTGCACGGTAACCTGCAATGTCAGTTTCTGACCATCACGCATAATTTCTACCGGAATGACGGTTCCCGGACGAATTTCTGCTACCTGATCCATGGTCTCGATAGCGGAAACGGCCGGTTTGTTGTTGACGTTAATAATCACGTCTCTGACCTGCATACCCGCATTTGCCGCCGGGCCATTTGGCGTGACTTCGTTCACCACAATTCCCTGAATATGATCCAGTCCGCTGTTCGGCCCGTGCAGAGGGGAAACTTCACGCCCGCTGATCCCGATATAACCCCGAATAACACGGCCATCACGAATCAGCTTGCCCATGACTTTTGTCGCCAGTGCGGTCGGGATAGCAAAGCCGATGCCTTCCGGCGTGGCGCCGTCATTACTTTGGTCAAAGGACAGCGTATTAATCCCCATCAGTTCCCCGAGCGAATTCACCAGCGCACCGCCGGAGTTACCCTGATTGATCGAGGCATCGGTTTGCAGAAAGTTCTGGCGGCCGGACGGGCTGAGGCCAATACGACCGGTGGCGCTGATAATGCCCTGTGTGACTGTCTGACCGAGGTTATAGGGGTTACCGATTGCCATCACGACATCACCGACATGCGGGGTACGATGTGGATTAATCGGGATGACCGGCAGATTTCCGGCGTTGATTTTCAGCACGGCCAGGTCAGTCAGGCTGTCAGAGCCGACCAGCAACGCTTCGAATACGCGGCCATCCTGCAAGGCGACGATAATTTGATCGGCATTATTGATCACGTGTTTATTGGTGAGGATATAGCCGTTGTCGTTCATGATCACACCGGAACCCAGTGTGCGGATGGCCAGTTCGTTCTGTGTACTGTTACCCATGTTGCGGTTATAGACATTCACCACGGCCGGAGCAGCATGGCGGACGCCTGAGTTATAACTGACGGGTTCTTCGCTGTTCTGGGCGAAGTTTTTGTCAAACAGCGGTTCTGTGATGTTTTTACGCAACATAGGTACCGCCGCCAGCAAAATGCCAGCAACAATCAGGCCGATAACAGCGGATCTCAAGAGCTTAACAAACATGGGTGTATGGGATGCGAGATAAAAGTGAGGGAAGAATAGCATGACTTAATCGGACGCAGCAGCACCTGCGTCCGATTTTCAACGCTTTACGGCATGAATAAGTAGATATTTTGTCCTTTACGCAAGATGCTCAGTGCGATCAGGTCCGGTTTGCTTTCCAGAATTTTGCGGAAGGCTGCCAGATTTTCGAGCGGCTCGCGGTTGACACCAATAATCACATCACCTTTTTCAAGGCCGATCTGGTCCGCCGGCGTGCCTTTCTTCACGTCATCAACATGCACACCTTGGGTCTTTTTATCGGTGGTATCACTGAGCGTCACACCCTGTAATGCCGGATTGAGTTTCTCAATGCTGACTTCCACGGCCGGGCTTTTATCCAGCGTGACACTGACAGTCATCGGTTTGCCATCGCGCAGCAAACCAATCTGCATCGTGACTCCCGGGCCGGCAGTGCTCACTTTCGCGCGTAACTCAGCAAAGCTGCTCAGCGTTTTACCCTGCAGGGTAATCAGCACGTCACCCGGTTTAATACCGGCTTTTGCCGCTGCCGAATCCGGCAACACCTCGTTGACGAAAGCGCCGCGCTGGCTGTCGAGTTTGAATGCCTGTGCCAGTTCCGGTGTCATTTCGCTGCCGCGGATCCCCAGCAGGCCGCGTTTCACTTCGCCAAATTCAATCAGCTGATGGCTGAGATTCTTCGCCATGTTCACCGGAATAGCAAAACCGATACCGACACTGCCACCCTGCGAGGAAATGATGGCGGTGTTGATACCAATCAGTTCACCTTTCAGGTCGAGCAGCGCGCCACCGGAGTTACCGCGGTTAATCGACGCATCAGTCTGAATAAAGTTTTCCAGCCCTTCAAGGTTCAGGCCGCTGCGGCCAAGGGCAGAAACAATGCCGGATGTCACGGTCTGGCCGAGCCCAAACGGATTACCCACGGCAACGGCAAAATCGCCTACACGCAGGTTATCGGAATCCGCCATCGTAATTTGTGTCAGATTTTTAGCATCAATCAGCTGGATCACCGCGATATCGGACTGATCGTCTTTGCCGATGAGTTTGGCTTTGTATTCGCGGCCATCGTTGAGCTGAACGTTGATTTTATCCGCGTTGTTCACCACATGATTATTGGTGAGCACGTAGCCTTTGGCGGCATCAATAATGACACCGGAACCCAGCCCTTCAAAAGGCTGCGGCCCCTGATTGGGTTCCGGATCCTGCTGACCGAAGAAGAACTTGTATTCTGGTGGTACATCCGCACTTGGCGGCTGGGTGCCGGAAACCTGAACGCCCACGACGGCGGGTAATACTTTTTCCAGCATCGGTGCCAGACTTGGCAAAGGTTGTCCCTGAACTTCCGTTGGTAAAGCCGCATTCGCCATAGGCGCAGAAGCGAAAGTTAATCCAAGGCTAACAGCTAACACACTGAGCAAAAATAACTTTTTCTTCATCACGATAACACTCTCGCTTTCTGTAATGGACGTCAGTTATGGATAACAGAACGGTGATTCACAACACGGGAAGGGTCTTGAGAACGGCACACGCACGGGACATGTGCCGTAACTGCATAACGATTGTTGTGCAGGTCAGGGGCGTCTGTTATTTACGAACCGGACGCTCGCCACGCAGCAAACCGGACGCGCCGTCAGAATAATCGCGTGGCATTTGCACCGGCACCTGATCATTATCGGCTTCAGAACCGGTCAGACGATAATTAAACGGATTATCCTGCTCAGGCATATCGGGCAGTAAATTGTTGGAGCTTTTAGCCATGTGCTGATACAGCTGACGGTAATCCGTCGCCATGTTATCGAGCAACTCTGCGCTGCGGGCAAAATGGCCCACCAGCTCCTGACGGTATTCGTCGAGTTCGGCTTTACTTTTCTCCAGTTCGTTTTTCATGACTTGTTGATCACGTAATTTACGATTACCAAAGCGCATCGCCACCGCACCAATTGCGATACCGACCACTAATCCAATGAGTGCATACTCCCAGGTCATAATGACTCCTATTTTGACTTCGTTGTCCCGCAGGGCTTTTTCACGTAACTTTTATGACTTAACTTTTTTACACAATGGTTTTAACGTAATTGTTACACGCATGCGTCATGCAATAGCTCCACTATAACCGTTAACCTTGTCAGAGTGGAATCCTGCGGGGAAAATCACTGCCATCTGTTGGTTTTTTCATACACAGACAGCCGGGAAAAGCGGCGAATCCACGGCAAAAAAGCGGCTAAACGACGTGAAAAACATAAAATTTTTTTCTCAGGGACGTTAACGAAGATGCAATCTCAATCACCCCTTTTTCTTTATCAGAACGCTGTGGATGCCGGTGAGTTCCAGGCGGATGCCGTTCAGAAACAAGCTGTCGCACAGCTCGATACGATTTACCAGGCATTGTCCGCGCAGCCCCTGACACGTCCCCGGTCTGCCAGCCGTGGCGGGTTGCTGAGTCGTTTGTTTACCAAAAGTCCGCAGAAAACCCCTTCGCGACCGGTACAGGGGCTGTATATGTGGGGCGGAGTGGGGCGCGGCAAAACCTGGCTGATGGATTTGTTTTTCCACAGCCTGCCCGGTGATCGCAAGCTTCGCCTGCATTTCCACCGTTTTATGTTGCGCGTCCATGAGGAACTGACGCAACTTCAGGGGCAGGAAGATCCGCTGGAAGTGATCGCGGACCGCTTTAAAGCAGAAACCGATGTGCTCTGTTTTGATGAGTTTTTTGTTTCGGATATTACCGATGCGATGCTGCTGGCGACGTTATTGCAGGCCCTGTTTGCCCGGGGTATCACGCTGATTGCGACATCAAATATTCCGCCTGATTTGCTGTACCGCAACGGCCTGCAACGGGCACGGTTCCTGCCTGCGATTGATCTGATTAAAGAATACTGCGATGTGCTCAATGTGGATGCAGGTATCGATTACCGTTTGCGCACGCTGACGCAGGCCAATTTATGGCTGACACCTGCGGGGCCGGAAACTGCTGACGCGATGCATTCAATGTTAGGGAAACTGACCGGCAATCACAGCGGTGCGCAGACGGGCGAAAGACCGCTGCTGGAAGTGAATCATCGTCCGCTGCAGGCTATTGCCGCCGTTGATGGCGTGCTGGCGGTGGAATTTCATACCTTATGTGAAGAGGCGCGCAGCCAGCTCGATTATATTGCGCTGTCGAAAATCTATCACAGCGTACTGCTGCACAATGTGCCGGTGATGGGCGCAGACAGTGAGAACGCAGCCCGGCGTTTTCTGGCGCTGGTCGATGAATTCTACGAGCGCCATGTAAAACTGGTCATTTCCGCCGCCGTCCCGATGTTTGACATTTATCAGGGCGAACGGCTGAAATTCGAATATCAGCGTTGTCTGTCACGTCTGCAGGAGATGCAGAGCGAGGAGTACCTCAGACGGCCGCATCTGCCGTGATTTTTTGTATGGTTATTTTTTGATCAGTTCGTGGTATAAAAAGCGTCAGTAAAGCCTGCAGGGTGAACCCTCAGAAGGCGGGGAGGGAAATCTTCCTTTTTGTCGAAAAAGGGTTCGATCTTTGCAGGAGACTTCTCTATAATCTTGCGACCCCACGTTACTACAAAGTTTTTTTCCCGAAACTTTATAAGTGCCAGCATTGGCTATTCGAAGGGGTAGGTTTGCTGGACGATGGTCGTGTGAACCTCAAATACTTATTTTATAAACAAGTAAGCGTTCGGGTGTTCGCCAACGTGTAACTTTAATTGGGTAAGCTTTTAATGAAAACTTTTACAGCTAAACCGGAAACCGTACAACGTGACTGGTTCGTAGTTGACGCTACCGGCAAGACCTTAGGTCGCCTGGCCACTGAACTGGCCCGCCGTCTGCGTGGCAAACATAAAGCGGAATACACTCCGCACGTTGATACTGGTGATTACATCATCGTTCTGAACGCAGAAAAAGTTGCTGTCACTGGCAACAAGCGTAACGACAAGATTTATTACCATCACACCGGCCACATCGGTGGTATCAAGCAAGCGACCTTTGAAGAGATGATCGCTCGCCGTCCTGAACGCGTGATCGAGCTCGCGGTTAAAGGCATGTTGCCAAAGGGCCCGTTGGGTCGTGCAATGTACCGTAAAATGAAAGTTTACGCGGGTAACGAGCACACTCATGCGGCGCAACAACCGCAAGTTCTTGACATTTAATTCGGGATTATAGGCAATGGCTGAAAATCAATACTACGGCACTGGTCGCCGCAAAAGCTCCGCCGCTCGTGTTTTCATCAAACCGGGTAGTGGTAACATCGTAATTAACCAGCGTAGCCTGGAACAGTACTTTGGTCGTGAAACTGCCCGCATGGTAGTTCGTCAACCACTGGAACTGGTCGACATGGTTGAGAAATTCGACCTGTACATCACCGTTAAAGGTGGTGGTATCTCCGGTCAAGCTGGTGCTATCCGTCACGGTATCACCCGTGCACTGATGGAATATGACGAAAATCTTCGTGGCGAACTGCGTAAAGCAGGCTTCGTTACCCGTGATGCTCGTCAGGTTGAACGTAAGAAAGTCGGTCTGCGTAAAGCACGTCGTCGTCCTCAGTTCTCCAAACGTTAATTTTCTGCTGCTTTTGCAGCTCAGTGCTTCGGCACGAAAATCAGCGTCAAAAACCCGGTGTTTCACCGGGTTTTTTTATGTCTTTTTTTCGGTAATTGCGGAAGAAAATGATCTCCTGACACACAATTCGCCATGAAATCGTTTCACCGTGCCCCACAGCCTGCGTAAAATCTGGTAAACTATCACACACTTTTGTACCTGTTCGCCGAGCAGTTGACGTTGCCGCGCTTCCTGGCTGGGTTCGCCTTGCCGATGGTTGTCTATGAAACTACGGGACAAAAACTGCAGGCTGGCGATAACTCGCTGTAATATTCTAGATAAACTTGGAGGTTTTCATGGCTGTCGCTGCCAACAAACGTTCGGTAATGACGCTGTTTTCCGGCCCGACCGACATTTTTAGCCATCAGGTACGTATCGTACTGGCGGAGAAAGGTGTCAGTGTCGAGATCGAGCAGGTTGAGATGGATCACCTGCCGCAGGATCTTATTGACCTCAACCCTTACCGCACTGTACCGACGCTGGTTGATCGTGAACTGACCCTGTTCGAATCCCGCATCATCATGGAATATCTTGATGAGCGCTTCCCGCATCCGCCGCTGATGCCGGTTTATCCGGTTGCCCGTGGTGAGAGCCGTCTGATGATGCACCGCATCGAAAATGACTGGTATTCGCTGATGCGTCAGATCGAGCAAGGTTCGGCAAGCGAAGCCGATGCCGCGCGTAAGCAATTGCGTGAAGAGCTGCTGGCTATTGCGCCAATCTTCTCATACATGCCTTACTTCAAGAGCGAAGAGTTCAGCCTGGTTGATTGTTACCTGGCTCCGCTGCTGTGGCGTTTGCCGGAACTGGGTATTGAACTGGCCGGTGCCGGTTCTAAAGAGCTGAAAGGTTATATGACTCGCGTCTTCGAACGAGATGCTTTCCTGGCTTCCCTGACCGAAGCAGAGCGCGAAATGCGTTTGCATACCCGAGGTTAAGGTATGGAGATGACCGACATGTCTCCGCGTCGCCCCTATCTGCTGCGGGCTTTTTATGACTGGTTGCTCGACAACCAGTTAACCCCGCATCTGGTGGTTGACGTAACGATGCCAGGCGTGATGGTGCCGATGGAGTTTGCGCGTGACGGACAAATTGTCCTGAACGTTGCGCCGCGTGCTGTCGGCAATCTCGAACTGGGTAACGATGACGTACGCTTTAATGCCCGTTTTGGTGGCGTACCGCGTAACGTGTTTGTACCAATTGCCGCTGTTCTGGCGATTTATGCCCGCGAAAACGGTGCTGGTACCATGTTCGAACCGGAACCAGCTTATGAAGCCGAAGGTGCCTTTGAGGGGGATCTGAGCGCTGATGAGCCGGCAGAACCGACGATGTCAGTCATTGATGGCGATTTGCCCGATGTGGCTGAAGAAGATCCGAACGATGAGCCGCCAACGCCGCCACGCGGTGGTCGTCCGGCACTGCGCGTAGTGAAGTAACAACCCACTCAGTCCGGTTCCGTGCTTAAACCCTGCGTTGTTACGCGGGGTTTTTTATTGCCTTCAGTCCGCTGACTTCTCCTTCCGGCAGTGCAGATTTGCTGTGTCATCATTGAACACGTTATTCGCTTGAACCGAAGCTGAGCCTGACGCTATGAGGATATTCGACGAATAACCGGCAGAAAAGGGGATGTCATGAGGAATTCTTTTGAGTTATGCGTAAAAAAGGTCTGCCAACCATTGTTAGCAGACCTTTTTATGAGGCGATGGATCAGACTTCGAGGAAGTTCATGATGCCTTCTGCTGCTTTACGGCCTTCAGCAATAGCGGTCACCACCAGATCGGAACCGCGAACCGCATCGCCACCGGCGAAGATTTTCGGGTTGCTGGTCTGGAAGGCATTATCGCTGCCTTCCGGTGCCACGATACGCCCCTGGGTATCCAGCTCAACGTCGTGGGCTGCCAGCCATTCCATTTTATGAGGACGGAAACCAAACGCCATCACCACGGCATCGGCTTCCATTACATGTTCGGAACCCGCCACGATTTCAGCACGACGACGACCATGAGCATCCGGTGCGCCCAGTTCAGTACGCGCCATGCGTACACCACATACGCGGCCAGAATCGTTCAGTTCGATGCTCAGCGGTTGCAGGTTGAATTTGAAATCAACCCCTTCTTCGCGCGCATTCTTCACTTCACGACGTGAGCCCGGCATGTTCTCTTCATCACGACGGTATGCACAGGTCACGTGAGTAGCACCCTGACGGATTGAGGTACGCACGCAGTCCATCGCAGTATCACCCCCGCCCAGCACCACCACACGTTTTTTATCCATGGTGACGTAAGGCTCTTCCTGACTGTCGGCATAACCCATCAGTTGCTTGGTATTGGCGATCAGGAACGGCAGGGCATCGTAAACGCCCGGTGCATCTTCATTCGCCAGACCACCGCGCATTGACTGATAAGTCCCGACGCCGAGGAACACAGAATCGTATTCTGCCAGCAGTGCATCAATGGTGACGTCTTTGCCGACTTCAGTATTGAGCTGGAACTCGATACCCATCTCAGTGAAGATTTCACGACGTTTGGTCATCACCGATTTTTCCAGCTTAAAGGCCGGGATGCCGAAAGTCAGCAAGCCGCCGATTTCCGGATGGCGATCGTAAACCACCGCTTTCACACCGTTGCGGGTCAGGACATCAGCACAGGCCAGACCCGCCGGCCCTGCGCCGATAATCGCCACGCGTTTGCCGGTTGGCTGTACGTGAGACATATCCGGACGCCAGCCCATCTCAATGGCTTTATCGTTAATATAGCGTTCGATGTTACCGATGGTCACTGCACCGAACTCATCGTTCAGGGTGCAGGAACCTTCGCAGAGTCTGTCCTGCGGGCAAACGCGCCCGCAGACTTCCGGCAGGCTGTTGGTCTGGTGCGCGAGATCTGCCGCTTCCATGATGCGGCCTTCGTTCGCCAGCTTCAGCCAGTTCGGAATATAGTTATGTACCGGACATTTCCATTCACAGTAAGGGTTACCGCACGACAGACAGCGGTCTGCCTGTGAGGCGGCTTGCGTCGCTGAGAACGGCTCATAAATTTCCACAAACTCAATTTTGCGGATCTTCAGCGCTTTCTTAGGCGGATCAACACGCTGTAAGTCGACAAATTGATAAACGTTTTGACTCATCTTAACCTCTTACTGCGCTTGTACCCGCAGCTCAGCTGCGGAACGACTACGGTGACCCAACAATGCTTTGACATCACTGGACTTCGGTTTTACCAGGGCAAATTTAGGCGCCCACTCCGGCCAGTTCGCCAAAATCTCTTCACCACGGGTCGATGCGGTCAACTGTACGTGTTCGATGATCAAACCGCGCAGATGCTCTTCATGGATAGCCAGATCGGCCACTTCCAGGACTTCAACCAGTTCCGGGTTAACACGTTTGCGGAATTCGCCATCTTCATCAAGGACATAAGCGAAACCACCGGTCATGCCTGCGCCGAAGTTGACGCCGGTACGGCCGAGCACACACACAATACCACCGGTCATATATTCACAGCCGTTATCACCGATGCCTTCTACCACAGTGATAGCACCGGAGTTACGGACAGCGAAACGCTCACCCGCACGGCCTGCCGCAAACATTTTGCCACCGGTTGCACCATACAAACAGGTGTTGCCGATGATGCTGGCTTCGTGGCTGCGGAATGCAGAACCGATTGGCGGACGAATGGCAATACGGCCACCGGCCATGCCTTTGCCCACATAGTCGTTTGCATCGCCGGTCAGCATTAAATCTACGCCGCCAGCGTTCCAGACGCCGAAACTCTGGCCCGCGGTGCCATTGAAGTTAATGCGCACCGGATCAGCCGCCATACCCTGATCACCGTGTTTCTCCGCAATCGCCCCGGACAACATAGCACCCACTGAACGGTCAGTGTTGCGGATATCAAAGTAGAACGCTTTGCTCTGCTTCGAATCGATATGGGGTGATGCCTGTTCCAGAATGTCTTTATTCAGCTGACCCTTATCGAATGCCGGGTTGCTTTCTGTGCAGTACACAGATTTACCTTCATGCGGTGTGGCCGTTGCCAGTATCGCAGAAAGGTCGAGATTGTTTTGCTTGGCGGTGAAACCGTCCAGCTCAGTCAGCAAATCGGTACGACCAATCAGATCCACCAGCTGGCTGATGCCCAGCGCGGCCATGATTTCACGGGTTTCCTGGGTAATGAAGCGGAAGTAGTTCGTCACACGTTCCGGCAGTCCGTGATAATGGTTGCGACGCAGTTTTTCATCCTGAGTTGCCACGCCCGTTGCACAGTTGTTCAGGTGGCAAATACGCAGGTATTTACAACCCAGCGCCACCATCGGGCCGGTCCCGAAACCAAAGCTTTCTGCCCCCAAAATCGCTGCCTTGATGATGTCGAGGCCGGTTTTCAGGCCACCATCCACTTGCAGACGAATTTTGTGACGCAGCCCGTTCGCCACCAGCGCCTGTTGTGTTTCCACCAGCCCCAGTTCCCACGGACAGCCGGCGTATTTCACGGAAGACAGCGGGCTTGCGCCGGTGCCGCCATCGTAGCCAGCGATCGTGATGAGATCGGCGTAGGCTTTTGCCACGCCGACGGCGATAGTGCCGACGCCCGGTTCAGAAACCAGCTTCACCGAAATCATTGCTTTCGGGTTGACCTGTTTCAGGTCGAAAATCAGCTGCGCCAGATCTTCAATGGAATAAATATCGTGGTGCGGCGGTGGAGAAATCAGGGTTACGCCCGGCACGGAATAACGCAGTTTCGCGATGTACGGCGTCACTTTGTCCCCCGGCAACTGGCCGCCTTCGCCTGGTTTTGCACCCTGCGCCACTTTGATCTGAATAACATCGGCATTCACCAGATACGCCGGTGTTACCCCGAAACGACCCGATGCAACTTGCTTGATACGGGACACTTTATTGGTGCCGTAACGCGCCGGATCTTCGCCGCCTTCCCCGGAGTTAGAACGTCCGCCGATGCTGTTCATCGCCTCGGCCAGAGATTCATGCGCTTCCGGGCTCAGTGCGCCGATAGACATTGCAGCCGTATCGAAACGGGTAAATAAACCTTCCGCCGGTTCAACCTGATCAACAGGGATCGGCTGGCCTTTAGGCGTGACTTTCAGCAAGTCGCGCAGCGTGGCCACCGGACGTTCGTTAACCAGTTTGGCGTATTTCTTATAATCGTCGTAATCACCGCTGTTGACGGCAGTTTGCAGGGTAGTGACCACGTCCGGGTTATAGGAATGGTATTCGCCACCGTGGACAAACTTCAGCAGACCGCCCTGATCCAACGTTTTGCGTTTCAGCCATGCGCGTTTGGACAGGTTCAGCAAGTCCTGTTCGAAGTCGCTGTAACCGGCACCGCCGATACGGCTGACGACGCCGTTGAAGCAGGTGTTGCACAGATCTTTCGCCAGACCGACCGCTTCAAACAGTTTAGAGCAACGGTAAGAGGCAACGGTTGAGATGCCCATTTTGGACATGATCTTGTACAGGCCTTTATTGATGCCGTTACGGTAATTCAGCATCACTTCACGGTATTTCTTCTCGATGACCTGCGAGTCAACCAGTTTTGCCAGCGTTTCGTAGGCCAGATACGGATAAACCGCTGTGGCACCGAAACCAATCAGCACGGCGAAATGGTGCGGGTCACGGGCGCTGGCCGTTTCAACAATGATGTTGGCATCGCAGCGCAGGCTTTTCTCAACCAGACGCAACTGTAGCGCACCGACGGCCATGGGCGCAGGCAGCGGCAGACGGTTCGGGGCGATGTTGCGGTCAGACAGCACCAGCAGAACCGCGCCGTTACGCACTTTCTGTTCGCCTTCGTCACAGAGTTTCTGGACGAACTGCTCCATATTTTGTTCGGTCGGATCGTACGTGATATCCAGTGTTTCAGCGCGATAATGCTTGCTGTCGAGCGTGGTCAGCTGTTTAAAGTCAGACCACAGCAGGATTGGCGATTTGAAGCTCAGGCGGTGAGCCTGACCTTCGGCTTCGCAGAACACATTCATCTCACGGCCAATGCTGGTCGCCAGAGACATCACGTGGGCTTCACGCAGCGGATCGATTGGCGGGTTGGTGACCTGCGCAAACTGCTGGCGGAAGTAGTCATACACGATACGCGGACGGCTGGAGAGCACGGCAAATGGCGTATCATCGCCCATGGAACCGACGGCTTCCTGACCGTTTTCACCCAGCACGCGGATGATCTGATCGAGTTCTTCACTGCTGTAGCCGAACTGCTTCTGGAAGGTTTCGAGTAACGAATCTTCCAGCTCGCGGCTGCCCACCTGATCTTCCGGCAGGTCTTCGAACGGCACCAGACGCTGGACGTTTTTCTCCATCCATTGTTTGTAAGGGTGACGGCCTTTCAGGTCGTTATCGGTTTCAGCGGAGTGATGAATTTTGCCACTGCGGGTGTCGATCACCATCAGCTCGCCCGGTCCGACGCGGCCTTTTTCGACCACTTCATCAGGCTGGTAATCCCAGATGCCAACTTCAGAGGCACAGGTGATCAGCTTGTCTTTGGTGATGACATAGCGCGCAGGGCGCAGCCCGTTACGGTCAAGGTTACAGGCGGCATAACGACCATCTGACATTACGATGCCGGCAGGACCGTCCCACGGCTCCATGTGCATGGAGTTAAAATCGAAGAACGCGCGCAGGTCGTCGTCCATGTCCGGGTTTTGTTGCCAGGCTGGCGGCACCAGCAAGCGCATGGCGCGCAGCAAATCCATCCCGCCTGCCAGGAACAGTTCGAGCATATTATCCAGCGAGCTGGAATCCGAACCGGTTTCATTCACGAAAGGTGAAGCATCTTGCAGATCAGGGATCAGCGGCGTTTTGAATTTATACGCACGGGCACGTGCCCACTGGCGGTTACCGGTGATGGTGTTGATTTCACCGTTGTGCGCCAGATAGCGGAAAGGCTGAGCCAGCTGCCAGCGCGGTACGGTGTTGGTCGAGAAACGCTGATGGAACAGGCAGATGGCCGATTCCAGGCGCAGGTCGGCCAGATCTAAATAGAAGCGTGGCAGATCCGCCGGCATACACAGGCCTTTATAGATCGTGACCACGTTGGAGAAACTGCAGACATAGAAGTCTTTATCCTGAATGCGTTTCTCAATGCGGCGGCGCGCCATATACAGGCGACGCTCCATGTCACGCGGACGCCAGCCGGCGGGCGCGTTGACAAAAATTTGTTCGATGCGGGGCAGGGAGGAAAGCGCGATTTCACCAAGTACGTCCGGATTAGTCGGAACGTCACGCCAGCCCACCACGGACAGCGTCTCGTTTTGCAACTCTTCTTCAACAATGCGGCGGCTTGCCTCCGCTTCTTTTTCATCTTTGCTGAGGAACAGCATGCCAACGGCATAGTTTTTCGCCAGACGCCAGCCACGTTCTTCGGCAATCATGCGGAAGAAGCGGTCAGGTTTCTGTAAATGAAGGCCACAGCCGTCGCCGGTCTTGCCGTCAGCAAGGATCGCACCACGGTGTTGCATACGGGCCAGTGCGTGGATCGCAGTACGCACGACCTTATGGCTAGGTTCGCCTTCTATATGGGCGATCAGGCCGAAACCACAGTTGTCCCTCTCTTGGGATTTATCGTACAACATTACGTGAACCTCCCCAGGCTCTGCGAGACTCTCACACCAATCACGAGCGGGCTTATACACAGAGGTTTATCCGCAATTTCGCGCACTCTTGCGGTGCGTTGATTGCCCGGACATCTCCGTCAAAGTCCTCTCGTGATGGTTCTCACAAGTGGTGGTTGACTTGTTTTAATGAGGGAGTCTTCAATTACTGCATAAATATGACGAGTTGCTCACCCGTCGAGATTGCTTCCAGCGGACTCCCAACTTAGCGAGAAAGCACAGACAGGTCAAATGGCGATTTAAGTTATATTAAAAGTGATATAAAGCGATTTAACTTATTGAAATATATTTAATTTATGGTGTTTTTATTGGCGTATTTTCGATAGGGTCATGCCCGTAAAGTGTGAGCTGACTCACTATGGGGAAAGCGTAAGATCTCCGCACCATGCTGGCAGGGGCGTAATTACCAGTATTTTATACTGGAAAATGCTGTGCACATGCGGTTTGTCACTGTTTTTAACCTGACAGTAATAATGTGTTAGTCGCGGGTTTGTAATAAGAATTATTCATACTGCCAGGAGTGACTTTATTTGCAGTAATAATGAATAGTTATGCCTGTGCGAAATACGCCGGCAGGGAAGATATTCGGAGGATAAAAGGAAAAAATGTTAGCCGGACGGCAGTTGGCGATGCTTGCGGCCTGATAAAGCCGGCCGATATTAATAATATCACCGCAGATAATAGTCAATACTCTGCCCCCCTTACCTGCATTGCACCATGACAAGCCCCTGCAAGGTGCATCTCGCAAACTTCACGTTCAATTTATGCCCTGCCATCACGCCGGGGAGGTTTTGCGGTATGATTCAGAGGACTTCGTTTTAAGGGAAACGTTATGAAGCAAATCCGGGTTTTAGCGCAGTATTATGTCGATCTGATGGTCAAGCTGGGGCTGGTGAGATTTTCACTGTTGCTGGCATCTGCGCTGGTGGTGCTGGCAATGATTGTCCAGATGGCGGTCACTATGCTCCTGCGCGGGCAGGTTGAGAGTATCGACGTCGTTCGTTCCATCTTCTTTGGTTTGCTGATTACGCCCTGGGCGGTTTATTTCCTGTCGGTGGTGGTTGAACAGCTTGAAGAGTCACGTCAGCGTTTAGCGCGTCTGGTCGATAAACTGGAGGAAATGCGCCACCGAGACCTCGAACTTAATCAGCAACTCAAAGACAATATCACCCAGCTGAATCAGGAAATCGCCGACCGTGTGAAAGCGGAAGAAGCACGTCTGGCGGTGGTCGATAAGCTGAAACTTGAAATGCAGCACCGCGAACAGGCGCAAATCGAACTGAGTCAGCAATCTGCATTATTACGCTCTTTCCTCGATGCCTCGCCGGACCTGGTGTATTACCGTAACGAAGACAAAGAATTCTCCGGCTGTAACCGTGCGATGGAACTGCTGACCGGCAAAAGTGAGAAGCAATTGATCGGCCTGACGCCTAACGATGTTTACACGCCGGATATCGCCGAGAAAGTGGTTGAGACTGACGAGAAGGTTTTCCGTCACAATGTTTCCCTGACCTACGAACAATGGCTGGTCTATCCGGACGGACGTAAAGCCTGCTTTGAATTGCGCAAAGTGCCGTTTTATGACCGCATCGGCAAGCGGCACGGGTTGATGGGCTTCGGACGCGATATTACCGAGCGTAAGCGCTATCAGGACGCGTTAGAGAATGCCAGCCGTGAGAAGACCACCTTTATCTCAACGATCAGCCACGAGCTGCGTACACCGCTTAATGGCATCGTCGGGCTAAGCCGCATACTGCTCGATACTGAACTGGATAAAGAACAGCACAGCTACCTGAAAACTATCCATGTCAGCGCCATCACCCTCGGTAATATCTTCAACGATATTATCGAAATGGATAAGATCGAACGCCGCAAAGTGCAGCTTGATAACCAGCCGGTCGATTTTACCGAATTCCTGACTGATCTTGAAAATCTTTCCGGCCTGCTGGCTCAGCCGAAAGGGCTGAAATTTATCATGGAGCCTGATCTGCCGTTGCCGCGCAGCATTACGACGGACGGCACGCGTCTGCGCCAGATTTTATGGAACCTGATTGGCAACGCCGTCAAATTTACCCGCGAAGGTCAGATTGTACTGAGCGTGCATTATGAGCCGAACGATATGCTGCGCTTTGTTGTGCGCGATTCCGGTCTGGGGATCCCGCAGGATGAGCAGGACAAAATCTTCGCCATGTATTATCAGGTAAAAGATCGCAACGGCGGTAAACCGGCAACCGGTACGGGTATCGGACTGGCGGTGTCAAAACGTCTGGCGCAGGCGATGGGCGGCGATATCACCGTCAGCAGTGTGCCGGGGCAGGGCTCCTGCTTTACGCTGACTGTCCGCGCACCGATGCTGGATGCACCGGCTGATCTGGCCGGTGACGAAGAAGACATGCCGTTACCGGCGCTGCATGTGCTGCTGGTCGAAGATATCGAGCTGAACGTGATTGTGGCGCGTTCGGTGCTGGAGAAGTTAGGCAACAGCGTTGAAGTGGCGATGAACGGCCATGATGCGCTGGAGATGTTTGATCCCGACGAATTCGATCTGGTGCTGCTGGATATTCAGCTACCGGACATGACCGGACTGGATATCGCCCGTAAGCTACGTACCGATTACGCCGGGCAATCTCTGCCGCCGCTGATTGCCCTGACAGCAAACGTGCTGAAAGACAAAAAAGAGTATCTTGATGCGGGAATGGATGATGTGCTGAGCAAGCCGCTGTCTGTTTCCGCACTGACCACGATGATTCAGCAGTTCTGGGATCATCAGCCTGACGTTTGCGTATTGGAAAAGGAGCCTGTAGTGATGAAAGACAGCGAATCGTTGCTTGATACCGCCATGCTCGAGCAGTACATCGACCTGGTCGGGGCGAAACTGATTTATCAGAGTGCGGATATGTTTGAAAAAATGATGCCGGGCTATCTGGCTGTGCTGGATTCCAACATGACCGCGCGAGATCAGAAAGGGATTGCCGAGGAAGGCCACAAAATCAAAGGGGCGGCCGGTTCCGTTGGCCTGAAACATTTACAGCAACTGGCACAACAGATCCAGACCCCGACGCTGCCTGCCTGGTGGGATAATGTTCAGGAATGGGTTGATGAGCTGAAGGCTGAATGGCGCAATGACATCAAAGTATTGCGTGACTGGACGGCAAACGCTGAAAAAAAATAACCCCAGCCGAGGCCGGGGTGCGCGAATACTGCGCCAACACCAGGGAAAGAGGTAACCCACGATAGTTTTTAGGGTTTGGTTTTCGCAGGTCTTGGAATTCAGTTTTAAAGTCTAATACATCCTGTAGCAATCAACATAACAAATATAAGCAAGGCTGTTACAACATTCATTAAAAACTGTGATGTAGATTAGTCTTTGTCTATACAAAACATCAAGCCTTTATCGCAGGATTTTTCACAGAATACAAATGAAGCCTGTTGATGTTGTATCGGCGACATGCAATTTTGCTTATGGAACTGAACACGAGCAGACTGTTTTACCGGCGGATTTGCGATATGCTCGTTTCTGAAACCGGTTCTATAAAATCTAAAACAATGTATAACTCTTTGTAATATCTGTTTTTATGCTGAATTTTAACGAACTGGCTTTTCGGAAACCCCAAGCGACCTGAAATTTATGTTAAATGAAAAAATTTCACTTAGGTTGATGTGTTTTTTATCTGATAAAAAGTCATCCGGGATGCTGATTTTTATACATCACGGGTAATTTATTTGACTTAGTGCATCCGTTCGCCCATGAATAATCGATGAGAATTGATTCACTTTTGCCGATCTTAATCATAATTTTTGCTAATGTATTTTTCGCGGATTAGGTTACAAGTATTTTACTTTTTTGCTTAAAAATTATCCATCGTGAAAAAAGTAAGCATTTCAGGCTATTTGCCGGAACTCCTTGATGGCAGTAGTTTAATCGGAATTACCTGGGCTGAATGTAAGTAAAAGTTTCATTGTTATTGCTGAGTTGTTAGCAATATTGTTCACCATTTCGCTAGCCTGATCTTGCAGGTTATTATTGAGATTGATTAGATGGTCGGATGTGTTGTGGAAAGCGCCAAATGAATAAAATGACTCGAAAGAGCGGGTTGCGGTTGCCGCTGTTATGGATGAAACGCGCAATCCTGCTCTTACTCAGCTTATGGATAACGGGCATCCTTCTTTTTTCTTTTATACCCGTGCCTTTTTCTGCCGTGATGGTGGAACGGCAGATTTCCGCATGGTTGACCGGTGATTTTGGCTATGTTGCTCATTCGGACTGGGTGCCAATGCGTGAGATTTCCTCACCCATGGCGCTCGCGGTAATGGCAGCAGAAGATCAAAAATTCCCGACCCATTGGGGATTTGATGTCGATGCTATTCAGTCGGTGCTGGATAAAGACGGCGGAAAAATGCGGGGGGCTTCCACACTGTCCCAGCAGACCGCTAAAAACCTGTTTTTGTGGGACGGGCGCAGCTGGGTGCGTAAAGGGCTGGAGGCCGGCCTGACGGTGGGCATTGAAACCGTATGGACAAAACGTCGCATTCTGACGGTGTACCTGAATATTGTGGAGTTTGGCGACGGCGTCTTTGGCGTCGAGCAGGCTGCGCAGCATTTCTTTCATAAGCCAGCCAGTCGCCTGACCGCTTCTCAGGCTGCGTTACTGGCGGCCGTGTTGCCGAATCCGCACCTGTTCAAAGTCAACGCGCCTTCCGCGTATGTCATTCGCCGTCAGCAATGGATACTGCGCCAGATGAGCCAGCTCGGCGGGGAGTCTTTTCTGCAAGAACATAAACTTCATTAGTACGGGTCATTAACGCAAAAAAGGACAGCACGCAGGCTGTCCTTTTTGTTATCACGCACTGAATTATTTGACGTAGGTAAATGCCGTAGTGACGTGTTTAACGCCGCTCACGCCAGCAGCAATCCCCGCCGCAGATTTACCTTCTTCCTGCGTCACCAGACCCAGCAGGAACACTTCGCCGTTTTCGGTAGTGACTTTGACGTTAGAGGATTTAACCGAATCACTGGTCAGCAGCTGAGAACGGACTTTGGTGGTGATCCACGTGTCCATAGACGCTGTGCCCATGCTGACCGGTTTACCGGTACGGATTTCGTTATACACTTCCGTTGCGCCTTCAACACCCATCGCAATTTGTTTGGCGCGTGAGGCCATATCCGCCGTCGGTGCCTGACCGGTTAACAGGACTTTACCCTGATACGCTGTCGCCACGATACGGGCTTCGTCTTTCAGTTGTTTATCTTTGCTCACCGCGTTAGAAACACGGGCTTCCAGCGTGCTGTCATCAACCTGCGTACCGACCGTACGTGGGTCAGTCGTTGTTTTTGTTGCGACGCCAGCTGCACCAACTACCGCAGCGGCGACACAGCCTTGTAACAGAAGGGCGCTTAACAATACTGCAAAGAGAGGACTCGCCTTCATGTGATCTCCTTAATCGTCCTGGTGTGGGAACAGCGTGTTATCTATCAGGTCACAGAGACAGTTAACTGTGAGCATATGCATTTCCTGAATGCGGGCGCTGCGATGAGACGGAATACGGATCTCAACATCATGAGGCCCCAGTAAACCCGCCAGTTCGCCGCCGTCATAACCTGTTAATGCGACAATAGTCATATCACGGGTTACCGCTGCTTCAACGGCTTTGACAATATCACGGCTGTTGCCGCGGGTAGAAATGGCCAGCAGAACATCACCCGCCTGACCTAAGGCGCGCACCTGTTTAGCATAAATTTCTTCATGCAGACGATCGTTGGCAATCGCAGTCAGCACAATGTTATCTGCACATAATGAGATTGCAGGAAGGCTCGGTCGTTCAGTTTCAAAACGATTAATCAGACTGGCGGAAAAATGCTGTGCGTTTGCCGCAGAGGTGCCGTTGCCGCAGCACAGAATTTTATTGCCGTTGAGCAGCGATTGCACCAGCGTCATCGCGGCGCGGGAAATCGCGTCAGGCAAAGCTTCTGCCGCCGCAATCTGAGTTTGAATACTTTCTGTAAAGCAGACTTTGATTCTATCCAGCACGGGTTGTCGTCCAGTCAGTCGTCGTAATATTTATTCCGCATTGAAGGCATCACGCAGCCATTCTACCTGGCTGCCGGTGATGGCAAAAACATCAAAACGGCAAGATGATGTGTCAAAGCTTGCATTCTTTCCTGCAAGCCAGAAAGACGCAGCGCGTAACAGGCGCTGCTGTTTTTGAACCGTTACGCTGGCCGCTGCGCCACCAAAACTGGCGTTGCGCCGGTAACGAACTTCAACAAACACCCAGGTTTGCTGGTCATGCATAATCAGGTCAATTTCACCGGCACGGCAGGCCACATTGGCCGCCACAAAGGTTAACCCGGCTTTTTCGAGATAGCGCCGTGCAAAGGCTTCGTATTTATCGCCGCACGCCCGCGTCTTTGACAAAAAAGGCTTCATCAGTACGTCCTTGTACCTGTAATCGTTGAGAATTCCGATCTCAGTCATGCTGTTTCAGTTTTCTCTTAAGAAGAAACTGGCACCAGCGAGCCCTGGCGGTATTGCAGCCATGGCAATTTACGGTGGATGACACAGTTGCCATTGGCACTCAAATCTCCGGTGCTGCCGGAAACCTGGAAGCCAGGCAATGTGCGCATCTGGGAGAAGTGATTCGCCAGACTCCAGGCATCGATACCCATCGCATAGAGACGAACCAGTGAATAATCGTTACCAAATTTCGCGGCTGCCTGCTGCATCAGCGCCGGGTTACCGCCTGCCAGCAACGGAATATCGCTAAACTGTACGCCTTCCATTTCCAGACGGTAGTCCGGCCCGGCACCTGCCTGGTAGCTACGTGAACTGGCATAGACTGCCGGATGTGAACGGCCATTTACGGCAAGATCCAGCATCGGTTTGATCAGCGTCAGTTCACTTTGTGTCGCGACAACGTAGACGGAATCCACCGCCCCCCCGGTACTGCCTTGCGTAATCTGTGCATCTGTTGGCGGTGCCGGGATAGTAATGCCACCAATAGTCACGCCCTGCGCTTGTGCTGGCGCGGCGGCATCACTGGCGATGACCGGCGTACCCGTCAGGCGGATACCGCTGCCGATAGAAGAACGTAATTCACCGGCTGAACCGAGACCTTGTTTCAGCACGGTTTGGCCGCCCAGTTTCTGCCATTCATTAGCAAAAGCCTGTGCGATACGGTCGCCGAAGTTGCCACGCGGCACCAGTAACAGCGGCGTACGTTTCTGCTCAGACCACATGTGGCGCGCAGCATCCTGTGCCTCGTCTTCCGGCGAGAGCGCAAAGTAACAGATATTCGGGCTGTTTTTCTCAGTTTCTGGCTGATTGAGCGCTAAAACATTCAGCGGGGTCTGATCAGAAGAGAGTTCATTCACCTGATCTTTCAGCAGCGGACCGACAACCAGCGTTGCGCCATCCTGCTGAGCCTGCGTCAGAAGTGCGGCCAGCGGCTGACCATTAGTGTCATACACTTTCACCTGCGCATTACTGCTGGCAACGGGGGCCGCCGCCGGCGTTGCGGCCGGCTGGGCCGGTGAAGGATCGGTCTGCGCCGGGGTGTTTTGTGCGCCGGCATCCGGTGCGGAGGTACTGACGGCCGCGTTCGGGTCAGCCGGTGCCTGCGGTTGTGCGTTAGCATCCGCCGTTGCTGCCTGCGGCGCCGGCAGGCTGATCTGACCGTTCATGGCCGCATTAAAGCCCTGCTGAATGGCATTCCCGTAAACTTGTGCCGGGCCGCTCATCGGCAGGAACAGTGCAATTTTGCCGGTTGAGGCAGGCTGGAAGGTCAGCACATTATTAAGCTGAGTTGGCAGACTTTTCGCTGCCGGATTCACCGGATAACGACGTTGCCAGTCTTTAATCCCGGCTTTCAGCAAATCAGGATCCTGCTTGTTGCTTTGCCATACGCTGAGTAAATCCAGCCATCCCTGCAACGTATTTTCATCAGCATTGATCACGATGCTGCTGACGTCCTGCGGGGACAGCTGCGTCAACGCCATCCAGGTGTGGTCAATATTGTCCTGATGTGGCTGTCCTTGTAACAGCGATTCCTGTGCGATATAGGCGCGGATCACGCCGAGGCTGGTGCGTCCCTGGCTGGCATCGATTTGCGCCTGATAATAACGGGCTTTCTGATCGTTGGTCAGACTGTGAGGGTCGAGCTGGCTCAGGCTGGTGGCGGCTGCCGGATAATTTTTCAGCGCAACCTGCACTTCTGCACTGGTCAGTTGCTGCTCGACGGTTTGAGCGGCGGTCAGATTTTGCGGTACTTTAGCCAGTTGCTCCGCCGCCTGAGGCGCTTTGCCTTCGCGTATCAGGGCACGCACTGCAAGCAATTGCCAGTCAGCCTTGTTATCATCACTGCTTTGCTGCGCCTGCTGCAAATAATAGTCAGAGCTGCCGGACGCTGCACCCTGGACACTTTCTGTCGGTGCCTGCGGCGCCTGGCCAGAACAGCTGGCGAGAAGCATCGCCACGATGATGGCAGGGAGTAAACGTCCCGAACGGGTACGAAAGGTCATTGAGGAAGGCATTCAGTTTCCAGTGATGTTTTTTTAAGATGCTCAATATTAAATCGGCAATCCGGATGAAACAATGAATCAAGACGATCAAGCAGATATTTCTGCCTCAACGCTGTATATCGTACCGACGCCAATTGGCAATTTAGGGGATATTACCCAACGCGCGCTGGCCGTACTGAACAGTGTCGATTTGATTGCTGCAGAAGATACCCGCCATACCGGATTGCTGCTGCAACATTTCGCGATCACCGCAAAAATGTACCCGCTGCATGACCATAACGAACAGCAGAAAGCCGAGCATTTACTGGCGAAATTGCAGGAAGGCCAGACCATTGCGCTGGTCTCGGATGCCGGTACGCCGCTGATTAATGACCCCGGTTATCATCTGGTGCGTCGCTGCCGCGAAGCCGGTATCCGCGTGGTGCCGTTACCCGGTGCCTGTGCGGCGATCACCGCCCTTTGTGCGGCGGGTTTGCCTTCTGATCGTTTCTGTTACGAAGGGTTTCTGCCCGCTAAAACCAAATCCCGTAAAGATACGTTGCAGTCACTGATTGAAGAACCGCGCACGTTGATTTTCTATGAATCAACGCATCGTTTACTCGACAGTCTGCAGGATATGGTCGAAGTGTGGGGGCCTGAGCGGTATGTGGTGCTGGCGCGTGAACTGACCAAAACCTGGGAAAATATTCACGGTGCGCCTGTCGGCGAGCTGCTGGCCTGGGTGCAGGAGGTCGAAACGCGCCGGCGCGGCGAAATGGTGCTGATTGTTGAAGGCCATAAAGTGGATACCGAAGCGTTACCGGCAGAAGCCCTGCGTACTCTGGCGCTTTTGCAAAAAGAACTGCCACTGAAAAAAGCTGCCGCGCTGGCCGCTGAAATCCACGGTGTGAAGAAGAATGCGTTGTATAAATACGCGCTTGATGAGCAAGAGGGTGACAAATAGGGCGTAATACCCTATTATCCGCCGCGGAGTTGACCAGACAGTCGCCGCTTCTTTGCCGTCCCTTTCGGGGGAGACAGAAGGAGGGGAGGAAAGTCCGGGCTCCATAGGGCAGGGTGCCAGGTAACGCCTGGGAAGCGCGAGCTTACGACAAGTGCAACAGAGAGCAAACCGCCGATGGCCCGCGCAAGCGGGATCAGGTAAGGGTGAAAGGGTGCGGTAAGAGCGCACCGCGCGGCTGGCAACAGTTCGTGGCATGGTAAACTCCACCCGGAGCAAGGCCAAATAGGGGTTCACATGGTACGGCCCGTACTGAACCCGGGTAGGCTGCTTGAGCCAGTGAGCGATTGCTGGCCTAGACGAATGACTGTCCACGACAGAACCCGGCTTAACGGTCAACTCCACTCCATTGAAAACAAAAGCGGGTGTTCCCCTCAGGGATACACCCGCTTTTGTTCCCTTCAGGACAGCTTGTACAAACGATAACGTCCGTTCTGCAACAGAACTTTGTAATGTCCAAACACTGTCTGGTTTGCACCGGCGTAGATCGTTTTCCCTTTATATTTCACCATCACTTTTTCCTGACCGCCTATTTCCGTGACCAATATAATTTTCGGAACCGCAGGTTTCGGCGGACTGACGGCTGCGGCAGGCAGAACAGTATTTGTCTCTGAAGCCGACAGGAGTTTTGCTGAATCCATTGTCTGCCCGTGATACATCAGCTCAAAATGCAAATGTGGCCCGGTGCTGCGTCCGGTATTCCCGGAGTAGCCAATCACTTTGCCCCGTTCAATTTCTTGCCCGGTGGCCACAGTGATCCTGTCAAGATGCAGATAGCGGCTACGCCACCCGAGCGGATGACGTATTACCACGTAATTTCCCGCAGTCGGATGAGACATGGCTTCCACGACGATCCCCTTCTCCGTAGCCAGCACCGGCGTTAACCGTGGCGCGGCAAAATCAGTCCCCTCATGCGGGGAAAAACGTTGCATGAGGGGGTGCCACCGCAGGCTGAACGGGGACGTGATCCGCAACGGAATATTTAATGGCGAAAGGAAGTGGGGATAGCGAATTGACGATGTTTTTGATGTCTCTGTATTCCCCTCTGATACTTTGTCTCCTGGGGCAGTCAGTAACATTGCTGAAGAAAAATGATCCTCAATAACTTCAACATCGGGACGCGTAGCCTGAATCAGAGCCAGCGTTACCGCCACATCGTCCGTCGCCTGAGTTAAAAGCGGAATGAGCAGCAGGAAAAGTAATACCCGGCGCATGGATTAAAGTCGCTCAATAAAAAACATCACCAGTCCGGCCATGGCGATTGAAGGTCCGAAGGGGATGTAATGTTTGGCGGATTCAGGATGGTCTTCATCCAGCGACCGGCGTTTGTTGAGTACTGTACAGAGCAGGTAAACAATAATACCGGACCCTGCAGACCAGAGAATCAGTTCAGGGAGTTTTTCCATGCCCAGCCAGGCGGTGATGGCAGCCATCAGTTTAACGTCGCCATAACCTAATCCTTCGCGGCCACGTAATTTTTCATAGGCTGCCATGAGGGTATAAAGCAAAAGCCAGGCAAGCGCTGCGCCACAAATCGCTGAGCGAGGCGCAATATCAGTCGTACCCAAAACCGAACCCAGTAAGCCGCTCCATAGCAGCAGCGATACTAAACCGTCAGGCAAAATCAAATGCTGAAAATCAATCACTGACAAGCTGTAGAGCAGGCAGAAATAGAGGAAAAAGCAACAGACCTGAATTTCAGTAAACTGCGGCAGCGCCACCAGGGTCAGCAAGGTAAAAACACTACCGCACAGTATTTCGGATATCAGATACTGTGGAGAGATAGTGCTCTGACAATGACGACACTTGCCTTTCAGCCACAACCAGCTCAGAACAGGAATATTGTCACGTTTCCAGACCGGCGCCCCACATGCCGGACAATGGGAGGGGGGCCACCAGAGGTTTACTTTTACCGCATCCGGTTCCGGGCTTAATTCAGAAAAAATCATTAACGGAAGCCGGTAAATCATTACATTAATAAAGCTGCCAATAAACAATCCGAATATCAGTGCCATGATAGGATAAAACCAAAAATAGAAAAGCGTCATTAAAAAATTCCCTGCGAGAATGAACGGAAGAATACGGTATTTTCAGTGGGAGCATTATTTCTCTGTGATACCTTTTTTTACTTCCATAAAATCAATGAATATATTTGGTCGTTCTTCCGTTGCAATTTCTAATCGCTGCGAAAATAACTGAGTGCCTTTGGTGTCGCAAATATAAGCATTGTCTGATGTCGGTTGCTTTTCCATCATTTGTGCAAAGGTAAATCCTTTCTGCCCTTCCGGAACATGGATAATATTGAAACCGGGCACTTCCCTAAACGAATCGACAGCCGGATCCTGGAAATGGGCTAAGTCGGTATAATCATCCACCGATCCTTTAGCACCATTCAGGCATGTAAATATATCACTACCCCGTATACCTTGCTCGTTAATAGCCCCCTCTCCTTGCCAGAGCCCCGACCAATGCACACCTCCGGCAAGACGAGTATGAATTGCAGCAACATCTGTTATGGCTATCCTCTCGTTATCCAGGTAGTAGGGAATAAGATACATACTCTCCGTTTTACGATGATTGAGCGTATCTTTCCCGTTTGAAACGAAAGCATAATTGGCAGGATAATCATTGTTGATCCTGAAACTTGTATAGGGTACGAAATATTCTCCGTCATCACTTTGGAGTGTCCATGCTGCAAGCCGTTGCTCACTTCCATCCGCATCGCCGAGCAACAAGGCTTCTAAGTGTATGACTTCCATATGGCGATGAGGAAGATAAACAACCAGTTCATGTCCTTCCCCTCCCGTGCTGTTATTACTGGTATTACCTTCAGGGCCGTCTGAAGCCCGGGGGAAAATAACCGTGCCAACCCATAATTTTTGATTTTTGCTGGCGGCCAGTTCAATCAGTTCATCATATAAAGAGAGGTTTCGCGTCGAGCTCGTCATTGCTGGCTTACATTTATAACGCTGTTCTTTCAGGGTGACAGGCGTACCTGAACATGCCGTAATTGCCGGGAAAGGGTCGCCTTTCTGATAGGGTTTCGCATTAATGATGGGGAGGCCCCAGTCTCCTTCTTTACCGCCACTCACCCAGCTGTAATTGGCTTGTGTATCATAGTGAAGGTAGTGTTCTGAGAAATCAAAATTGTCATCTGTTATCTCCGGTAAACGCTGGGCAGGAACCTGTCCGGAAGAGGATTCTATATACATAATATTTATTGCAATTGGCAGGGAGTTTTTCTCCTCATAGGAATATTTGTTACCACTTCGGGTATATCCAAAAAAATTAGCAATAGGTAACGCGAGAGGCATATCCAGCGGTTGTGCTGTACCGCCACCGCTATCAGGTTCAGCAAATTTGAACGCGCCTCCTTTAGGTATCTTGGCCGAAAAGCTATTAACCGATACTATATTCAAGATAATGAAAAGCATAATTATTTTTTTCATCATACATCCTTTTAAAAAGAACCGCTTGCGCCCATTTTCCCTAATGTATCTGAAAGGGCGAACAGTGCTGCGAAAACCCATATAACACAGCCACCTAAAACGAGGGTAGATAATGACTTGAGTAAACCGGATAATTTCTGAATATATTCTCTGATATGCTCTCTTGATTTATGCGATACAGAGGTTAATACTTCATTAAATGACGATAAGCCCGCATAGAGGCTAATGTTTAGCAAAGTTTCAGGGCCAAATAATCCGGTGTTCAGCGCATCACCGTATCCTAACCCTATCGCCATTTTCTCCCGCATAGTGTTGATATGATTTTTCAGCCATCGGTTGGAGTTCAATAAAATGATCGCCAGGCCATCATTCAGTGGGATCCCATTCTTAAGCATTAGCGCCAGATTGTTGAGGAAGATAGAGGCCGCAATTTGCTTGTAAGTGGAAAAGGGTAAAATGCGGTCAAGAAATTTATTCCTGAATGAGCCGCAAAGATTAATCATGACAAACCGGATAATAAAGACGGTCAAAATAATAGCAATTAACATGTAGATCCATAACCCTGCGACCAGGGATAGACCAAAAGAATAAAGTGACTGGGTGATACCTGGCCATTTAGTCACCGGGACAACACTTTCAAAGGCAGGAAATACTTTGACAGAGTAGCCTGCGATCACTGTTAATGACAGGATCAGCATAATGAAAGGAAAGAGGACGGCAGACGTCAGTTTTTTCTTTAACTCACTATTATAAGTGATGACATTAACTAAGGTTATAAACCCGTCAGCGAGACTGCCGCTCTGTTCGGCTGCATTGATAACACTCAGCTCACTTTGTGGAACAAGGCCATCAAACATGACCGCAATAGATGCACCCGTCAGACCTGCTTTCATGTTATTGGTTAATATGCCAATGTTTTTGGCAAAGCCAGATCCCAACAGGCTTTTTCCTTCAACCTGAAGTTTTAACAAAGAATCGTAAAGTGGTAATTCTGTGCTGATCATGTCAGCACAGAATTTATAGAGAAATAATCGTTGTTTTTTATTGAATTTTGCCAAGGATCACCGCCATGTTTTCCTGTTCGACGTCACCAAATTCCATGCTAAACCAGGCTGCACAAACCCGACCGCGAAGTATCTCAGCGAAGACCTTTTCTTTTATTTCAAACCCTTCGCTCAGGCCAGGTGCTGACAGCCTTTTTTTCCGCCATAGGGTATAAACCTGCAACCATTCCTGTTTTGAAATCGCCGCCAGTTCATCGTAAGTGGGAAGCATATACTCCATCACCAGCTGTCTGCCGCTGATGCCGGTATATTTACAATGAACGCAACCAGATTCATTTTGTTCATATAGCGACATTATTTTTCCACCGAATGTCATTTCAACGGAACGATGACAATGGGGACAAATAACCGGAACCAGCTTCTGGCACTGCAATCCGGCAATAAAACCGGGTGTAGAAAGTTTATCGCTGGTGATACCCATCGCAGATAAACGCTGAAGTAATGAGACGATATTCCCGGCATGCACGGTCGTGAAACAGTAGTGCCCGCTCTCTACGGCACCGGCAAGCGCATTGGCCGAAATATTGTCACGTATTTCTCCCACCATCAGAACGTCCGGATCCCGGCGCAGTGCAGATTTAATCGCAGAATGAAAACCACCGCCTTCTACACTGACGACAGAGCTTTGTTTGGCACCGAAGATCTGATACTCAACCGGGTCTTCTACCGTCAGGAAACACCCTCTGCTGCTGTAGCGGTTTATTTGCAGCCATTCCATTAAATTCTTCAGCGTTGTAGATTTACCCGAACCGGTCGTACCGGCAATGATGTAAGCACCATAAGGATTACTGAGGATTTTTTTTAAATCTTCCAACTCATCATCTGAAATACCCAGCCTGCTAAGATTTGCGACGGCACTTTTCGATAATCCGGAAGGAATAATACGTAACACGGCGTGATAGCAATCATTCGTCTCACCAAAAATGGGGAAATGCGCATAGCGGAAGCGGAAACTGAGTTTATTAAGTGTGTAGAGGATATTGGCGCTTTGCGGAATGGTGCGGTTCCACGTGGTGTCACGTGTACTGGCCTGGACGTTATACAGCACGAAAACCAGTTCATCACATTTGCTGGATGCCATCTGCATCATGGGCACCAACATACCGTTTACACGCACTTCCAGCTGAGCCAGGATATCGTTGCGGGTTATATGCAGGTCACTGGCCCCCATATTTACCGCTTCAATTAATATCGCCTCGAGCTCTTTCTGCGTTTCACTGATATCCAGGGCCACACTGCTGAGCTTCTGTAATGAAACCAGCTCGAAAATTTTGAAATAAACGCTTTCGCTGACCCCCGCTACCCCGAGTACCTGATGACGATGAACATCATTGAGTTTGCGAATTTCATATTGAATAATATGCAACTCTTCTACTACAGAGCGTTGGGAGACCAGAAACTCCTGCCCCTGCGAGCGGGCCAGAAGCATATGATCTTCTATTTCAGAGAAAGTCCATTCACCATTGTGAAGGGATTCTTCGGTAAGCCGGACAAAATCGAGGATCACCGGGAAATTTCCTGAACATATGAGTGCTGCCCGTTTTTATCCTGATGTACCGTATAGCGCTTTCCGTTAGCAGAGAAGACTTCACCTATACGCACGAATACTGTTTTCGTGCCCACTGAAACAGCCGCTTTGGTAATGCCTGCAATTTGCGACAACATCATCACCCGGGGCTCATCCACCGGCGCTGATTCGGTTTTCGGCTCTTCGCCTGAAGGCCCGTCGTTCATCATTGGCATCGCAGATACCGGATTCAGTTCAGCTGCTTCATTTTTGATTTTCGCCATCTCAAGCCGTAATTTCGCCAAGGCAAGTTGCTGGGAAAGCAGTCGCTGAGACTGATTAAACTGCATGTCTTCTTCCATCAGCCTGGAAATATGTTCCTGTACAGGCGCAGGGACGGGAGAGGTATTCTGACCGGTTGTGCTGATCTCGTCAGCAAAGTTGCTGGTCGAAAATAAAGCGACCAGGGTAGTGAGGATTATTTTCCGCTTCTGCATACCATTACTCCTGTAATTTTATTTTCCTTGCTACTATCAACTTTTTGAATGATAAAAGCGTCCCTAAAGGCATGACGTTCCAGTACGCTGGCGATCTTCAATATATCCAGATAATGAAGTGGTTTGGGAAGTGACATTTCCCACGAAATAACGTTTAAACCGTAATATTTCGCCTTACCTCTCTGTGAGATTTTCTTTTCAGTTGCTATTACAGCAGCGCCTGGCAGGGCGGTTATTTTCAGCGCCTGTTCGCTTCCCGTCGCAGAGTTATAGGAGTAAATATAATTCAATGCATTGCTACAGGCAGGAGGCGAAATTTCCTGCTTCCTTTTATAGGCATTCAGGAGGGGATTTTCGCTGAGACCCGATTTTACCTCTGTAAAATCAAAAGTGTTTTCAGAAAAGTTGGCGTTATAGGTTTTTCCCCAGAAAATTTTTTGGGCAACGCTAAATATCGCTCCCTTGCTTAACTGATAACTGAATGCGCACTTTTGTGCATCACAAGAGAATGTTTCATTCGTATAATTCATGTTATACAATTTACTATAACTATTGGTTATCTCAACGGCCAGTTTAGTGAAGGCCGAAATACTTCCTCCCGTGAGCGCTTTCAAATAGAAGGCGTCAACAGCTTTAACATCTGCGGCCAGTTGTGTTTGTTCACGAACTTTTTTTGCTTTCAGTTCCTGACCAGGTTCATACACTAAGTAATACCAACCGGCAAAACCTGCCGCAATCAACAATACCAGAGTGGCGGCGGCAATACCTAATTTAGTATTCTTAGAAACCGGTAGCGTATTTTTCCGTAATTTTAATTTTTTGATCATTTTTTATCCGGAAATAATAGTATATAGAAAAACAGATGACGCAATAAGTAACAAAAATATGCCAAATCCTACTGCGCTCCAAAACATACGTTGTTTCTTTTTGAAAATTTTCTGATTTGATTTACAAGATTCAGCAATAGTGTCTAATTGCGCCAATGAAATTTCAGTTACCTGAAGTCTGGCGTATTTTGACTCAGGCAACGAAGCCACCATTTCCTGAAAGAAATTTTCAGTAATAACACAGTCACTGCCGCTGATAATGATACCGTCCATGATCATCAGCAAGTAAATCTGTCCTTTACCTGCAGAAAAATAATAGAATCCGTCACCATAGAGATTTCTAAGATGGACAGCAAAAGGTTCACAACCCGGAGATGTTCTTTCAGAATAACCGATAAGCTCACTGACTTCAGCATCCCCCTGAACACTATAAATATATCTCCGGTGACTACGCCGTATGTTTGCCATCCATTTTAGATATCCCGGCGCCATATTATCGTGTATGGGTAAGTCCCAGATTAAACCGGTCAATATGTTATTGTGCGATAGTGTATTTAACATGACTGTCACATCCAATAATTAATGATTCAGAGGTGCACGATAATAGTCAATACCCACAACCATCACGACGGTATTCTCATCGTCAGCCGTATTTTCACCATAACCTAACAACTGATATTCTTTATTTTTACTCAGGTCATTCATTTCATACTTCGCGACCATGAGTAAACTGCCCGGCGTAACCGCTGTAGAGTTAAACATCTCGGTGGTAGTCACATTGGGCAACTGTACGGTGTCGAAAACATCAATAGAATTTAACTGACTCTTGGTAAAACCGCTGGTGACTTCTACCCGACCGTCTTTATTGATCCGTGGGGTAATAATAAAACTGGTGCCGGTGATGATTTCAGAGGTTTCGATCTCTACATCTTCCTGACCATTATCATTATTAATGGTGCGTGTTCGCCCGGAAACATAGTATTGAGAATTTGTCATATTGAGCGGTACCGGCGTGTTATTACGGGTGACAAATGTCCCGCTCTGCAGAACTTTACTGCCCGTCAGGGAATAGAGTGCGTTCAATTTGGCCGATACACTGAGTGCATGATCAGCACCCGCACCGAGCGTCATTCCACTATCCATTGTACTCATCATGGCAGTATTAATAACAATGCTTTCACCGCTGTCTATATAGGACATGTTCAGACCTGCACCATACTCTTCCATTTTCTCTTTATTGAGTGTGAAAATTTTGTAGGTGACAATGAATTGGCGATTATTGTCAGCCTGGTATTTTTGCAACACATCATTCAACGCTTTATATTCTGACGGCCGTCCGGTTAGCGTTACGATGGAAGCATCTTTAAATACGGTATACATGCCGCTTGAGACATACTTTTCTGCCATGTCTTCAACGTCATCCCAAAATGTAGATTCGAATTTAGTTTCTGATTTACCTTTAAGTCCCCCATTGCTAACCGCATCATTCGAAAGATCGAGACTGGCTTCAAATTTATTATTTTCTCCATAAAAATCCAGTTTTATGGCATAGACGCTATAAGCATCCACTTTAAGAATATTATTCTCATCAAGGGTAGTATTCACATCGTAAAGGGCTGAAACATAGCGCATGAATTCTTCAAAAGTCCCTGTGAAATTAATGCTGTGTGCTTCAATGTTTACTTTACCGCCTTCAAGGCCTTTCTGGTCGGGGAAAGCCAAATTTACTTTATGGCTGACACCTGTTTGCGCGAGTAAAGCATCGAGCACGGTATTCAGATCAGTGGGTTCATAGGAGTTCACAGTAACTTTCTTAGCGAGCAGTGTTTGCCGCGTAGAACTGTAATCCACTTTTTTACCTAAATAAGCAGCATCATATTTCACATAAGGTTTAACTTTCATTTCTCCTGCAGAAGTCGCTCCCGGTAATGTATCCTTAACATTTTCACGTGCAAATGTCTGATTGAATTCATGGGTACACCCCTGAATAAGCAATACCAATGTAATTAATCCAATTCTAGTTTTCATATATCCTTATCCTGAAAATCAGTCGTTACATATCATCAACAAGTAAAACGCGGTTCTTCTGATAGTTTTTGATGATTAATCCATAATTTTCAGAAGCAAAAAGATCCCCTAAACCTGTCAGCACCTCGTCTTCATTTTTGCCTGTCAGGGTGATGGGGCTAAAAATTAAATAATCACTTTTACTTTGCCAAAGTAATTTATATCCGAAGTCCCTGGCCCATTTCTGTAAACCCTGGCTCAGCAGATCACCGCTATTCAATAACAAAGTCACTTGTAAAGGAGTTGATAAGACGCCCTTAGGTTCAGCAGGAATGGGCAACGCGGGAGAATTCCCGCCGGAGAAGGGGTTGCGGCCTGTTTGTGAGGATGTACTCACTGAAGGGGGTTGAGATGTTGCTGAAATAGTGCCATCGGCATTGACCATTGCATGTGCATATTGCCCCATAGCCACGGACAGTATAATAACGCATCCAATCATATTAATTTTCATCTTATTTCATCCTGAAATTTTTCATAAAAATACAGTGCCGTACCTTCATTTACGTTGCGCTAATAGGGCGGCATGGGGGCATCAGCCCCAGCAGCGGGTTGTTTGATCGAGCTACACCATGAAGTCAGCACAACTGAAAGTGAACTTGGATTAATGACACTGACACCTTTCCCTGAAATATTATCAAACACGCCACTGGTGGCGCTGATGACCCAGTAATCGTCAGGAGATATTTTCTTGTCATTCTCCCGGATGAGATTCACCTGCACGGCAACACCGCTTAAATGATCTAAAACGCCTTTTGTCGTTGTCCGGTTATTTTCGCTGTTGGAGAAATCAGAAAAATCCTCCCCGCCTTCACTTTCGCTGCCCGCGTTTCCCTGTTTGCCTACATCAGCGACAATGGATGAGATTGCAGCAGCCAGCCGTGGATAAAGTACTCGCGGCGCATTTTGGGGATTACCCGGGGCCGGAGGCGCTAAGGGGCATTTTTGCACCGGAATTTTAATATACCCCGGCTCATCGGTGACGCTTTTATCATAGTTATCTGGGTCATCAATAATGACATCATTGGTGCCCCTGTCTTTTTTATTGCCAAAGGAGTGATAGGAAACAACCGGACTGGTCATGAGCGCAATGATATTTCCTTTTTCAGGATCGAAAGCTTCACCTTCAAAAATAACATTCGCCATTAATGTTCCCGTTACAGTTTGGTTGTTGGCATCTTTGGCTGTCAGATGCATGACGCCTTCCTCATTGTTCCGGCCTGTACCGTCTTCAACTTCCAGGCAATGCGTCATCATATTTTCTTTAAGATTCCAGCAGAGCTTATCCACGCCGACTAAACCATCGGGTTTTATCACTTTCCCCATACCTGCCTTAAAACTAAACCTAACCCCCAGCTGAGCGGCAGTTTGGTCAATCTTATCGAGGTAGGACACCATGCTGCCGAAAGGTACCGCTTCGTCATTTGTCTTCGCGTCATGGGTTTTCAGCAGTTTCCAGCCGGTGCCGAAATTTGCTACATCGGTGCCCTTTGCTTCCCGCCGATAGATATAATCAGCGTGTTGATATGCCAGGTCGTAATGAGTGAATGCTTTACTAAACGCTGTCGCATAATTTTCGATAGTAAATTTATCCATATCATTTTTACCGTTAATTCCCGGATGAAAACTCACGTAGAAATCAACGCGATCAATAGTCCGTGTCTCTTCGTCACCCACCAGATCCACACGTTCTAATACCAGAGATTTATCCTGGTTGTTTGCCGGTTGATTGCAGGCTAAATCTTCTACCTTGAATTCCTTATCAGCGACTTTCTTGTTGCCCGTGCTGTAACAGCGATGGCTGGTGAAATAACCACGAGACAATGTGTTATCCCACTGAATAAAATGGTCAGTGTCTTTCGGGTCAGTGCTGAAAGCCTGATCCTCTACACGCCAGCCATAAGTTTTACCTTTTTCATTAGCTGTAGAAATCGTTCTGTCGAAAAGCGGGTTCACTATGAAATCCATTTCACCATCAGCGTCGCTGTCCTCAGTAATCTGAATTTCATCCCTGTTAATAAATTGCAACATGCCATGCACTTCGTTCGCAATAATATTGGTCAGGTTTTCTCTGGCCACTGATTCTATTTGTTTCTTTTTAAAGAGAGCGAATGAAGTAAAAATGAGACCCATGATTCCCATTACAACGATCATTTCCAGTAAGGTAAAACCTTTGCTGTTGCTTACCTTTGGCATAAAAATTCCCATCGTTATGGAAGTCATCGAAAATGAGCCTGCAACGATAACGGTCGCAGGCTCCTGTACTCATAAAAACAATTATTTACTGCCTAAAATCAGCGCATTATCTGAACCTGTTGATGCATCGCAGAATCCTGCAGCCACGATGGTTGTCGGACTCAGGGTATCGGCAGTCAGGGTTTTGAGAATAGACGTGGTAGGTTCGCCGGATAACTCTTCCGGTTGTGGTGTTACGAGTGCGCCGGCTGCGGCAGTACCAGAAGCCACATAATCCCATTGTCCGCCCAGCTGGGAAGCAATGTTACGGCAGTCTTCTGTTTCCAGCCCGTTTATCACCAGATAGAAGCCTTTCGCTTTTGCATCTTCAGAGACGTATTTAACCCCACCAATTTCAAACGCATCATTTGACATGCCATTAAAGGCTTCAGCCGCAGAAATTTTCCCCATTTTAACTAACGTAGAAATTATTGAGCCAGTCGTGTCGGTTGCAGTACCAATTGTCGACTTAGTTAGATCAACAGCACTCACCATCGCAGGGTATTCTGCACTGTCTTTATAAGCTTCAGTCGTCCCTACCCGCACTGAGTTGGTATTATCGGCTAAATCACTGATATCCTGCGCAGTAAAGGCACGGTTTGCCAGGATTACAACACCTGCAGCAATAATACCGATAATGCCCAGCACGATGATGATTTCCAGTAAGGTCACACCGCGTTGTTTCTTAAGTTCCTGATATTGATTTGCTTTGCGCTTTAGCGCATTAATTGCGTTTTTCATACCTTAATCCTTAGGCTTGAAATATATTTATAAAATGACATAGTAATACGATCCCGCTGAAATACAGTGGGAGTAATATAAAAATAGAATGTAAGACTAAAGTCTTAATGTTATGTCTAACGTTTTAAAGCTATTAGTGCATCTCACTCCTTATTATAAACCCCCATTTTCCTGACCAGCGTTGAAAAGCATAAATCAAAATAAAGCGTTCGTATAGATAATGGGGCAATAAAGAAGACAAAAAATAAATTATAATTTAATTATCAAAATACAACCTGTAAGATCATTTAAATGAATATTATAAATACAAACATCAATATAAAGATTTAAGTATCAATATTAATGATCATTCATGACTTTTAATAACTGACTGTTTTGAGGTTATTTATTTGTTTTTCAGACAGTTGAAAGGATATGGGGTCTGTCCCATCGAATCACGGTAAAAGGTTAGTCTGTCCCGCAAATTGCACGATGACAGGACGAAAAAAGCAGGACCGGATAGCATTTCCCTGAGGGAAACTGATAAACAGGTGTACAAAAAACCGCACAAAAGAATTTGTGCGGTGTGGTTTTTATAACAAGGGCCGGAGAATCAGAGTGGCATATCAATCAGTAGCGCCCGTAACGGGGTGCAGGCACAAACCGTCAGGCTGTTTTCCTGATGGATAAATGCGCCATCACCGCAGGCCAGTTTTTGCAGTTCACGGCTGGCTGATCCCAGAGCATCCACCTGGCCATGAATCGATTGCAAATATGCGCGTGGCCCGCGTACCGGCAGCGTAATTTTTTCACCTGCCGCTAAATCCAGATGATGGATCCACACCTTTTGCCGCAGTTGCAGGCTCCCGTTTTCACCGTCCGGTGAGGCCAGCAGGAAATGCGTGACCTCCGGCAGCGTCATTTTCTGCGTCAGCGGATTCTCATGCTCAGGGCAGGCATCCAGCCACAGTTGCATCCGTGTCAGTGGCCGGGTGGTGCTGGTATTCAGTTCGCTGTAACTGACATTCGCCTGCGTCGACAGCAATGCGGCTTCACCGGCACTGACCCCGGTACTGTTGCCTTCACTGTCACGGTATTCCGCTGAACCCTGTAACACCAGATTCAGCACATCCACGCGAGGATAGGTGCGTGGCTGGAAACTGGCGCCGGGTGCCAGCACTTCCTGATTCAGGACGCGCAGAGACGCATATCCCATCAGTTTGGGGTCAAAGTAATGGCCAAAGGAGAATGTATACCGTGCCTGGAGCCAGCCAAAGTCAGCGGTACCGCACTCTTTTGCCGTTCTGCTGGTAATCATGGCGGTCGCCTCTCTTAAAAATTTCGATGTATAAATGGTAAGCGTCTGGACGTGTGATTGTTAGCCAGTTAATCTGGTCGCTATATTCAAATTTCCTGAAAGAGAAAAGAATGGCTAAGGATCGCGCACTCACACTGGAAGCATTACGGGTCATGGATGCGATTGACCGCAGGGGGAGTTTCGCCGCAGCTGCTGATGAGCTGGGCCGCGTCCCGTCTGCACTGAGCTACACCATGCAGAAACTGGAAGAAGAACTGGATGTGGTGTTATTTGACCGTTCAGGTCATCGGACAAAATTCACCAATGTTGGCCGGATGTTGCTTGAGCGCGGACGGGTGTTGCTGGAAGCTGCAGACAAGCTAACGGTGGATGCCGAAGCGCTGGCCCGCGGTTGGGAAACCCATATCACCATTGTCTGTGAAGCCTTATCGCCGGCCGCGCAACTGTTCCCGCTGATTGAAAAGCTGGCGCTGAAAGCCAATACGCAGGTTTCTCTGATCACCGAAGTGCTGGCCGGCGCGTGGGAACGTCTTGAGCAAGGCCGCGCAGATATCGTGATCGCGCCGGATATGCATTTCCGATCTTCTACCGAAATTAACAGCCGTAAACTGTATAAGCTGGCCAGTATCTATGTGGCCGCGCCGGATCACCCGATCCACCTTGAAGCCGAGCCGCTGTCGGAAGTCAGCCGGGTTAAATATCGCGGGATCGCCGTGGCGGATACTGCCCGTGAGCGTCCGGTATTAACCGTTCAGTTGTTGGATAAACAGCAGCGTCTGACGGTCAGCACCATTGAAGAGAAGCGTAAAGCGTTACTGGCGGGATTAGGGGTGGCGACAATGCCTTATCCGATGGTCGAGAAAGATATCGAGGAAGGGCGTTTGCGGGTGGTGAGTGCGGAATATAACCGTGAAATCGATATTATCATGGCGTGGCGTCGCGACAGCATGGGTGAGGCGAAAGCCTGGTTCCTGCGTGAAATTCCAAAGCTACTGGCTACGCGGGAAGTGAAGTCATAGCGTTTTTATTCAGTAAACCCATACCCGATGCCAACCTTCCCCTGGTGAAAGGGGAAGGAGCAGAACGAAATCAAAAACGGGTATCGCGGCCGTGCTCAGAGTCTAAATCCTGCGCCGGTCCGGTGGAAATAATGCCATACGGGTTGATGGTTGCATGGCTGCGGAAGTAGTGATTACGAATGTGCGCGAAGTCCACCGTTTCACGAATGCCCGGCATCTGGTAGATATCACGCAGAAAACCATACAGATTCGGGTAATCACTGATGCGGTAGCGGTCACATTTGAAATGAGTGACATACACCGGATCAAAACGCACCAGCGTGGTCCACAAACGCAAATCCGCTTCGGTCAGCTGATTGCCGGTCAGATAGCGGTGCTTGCTCAGCAATTCCTCAGCACGGGACAGCGCGTTAAACACACCCTCAACCGCTTCGTCGTAGGCATCCTGAGACGTTGCAAAACCCGCCTTATAGACACCATTGTTAATTTGCGGATACACCCACTCATTGATCTCATCAATCTCTGAGCGTAATGCCTGCGGATAGTAATCTCCGGCTTTGGCACCCACGGCATCAAATGCGCTGTTGAACATGCGGATGATATCAGCGGATTCATTGCTGACGATGGTTTGCTGCTTTTTATCCCACAGGATCGGCACGGTGACGCGGCCGGTGTAATCATTCTGCGCCCGCAGATAGATTTCATAGGCATAATTGAGATGATACAAATCGTCGCCGGTGGCTGCCGGAAAATCGGTGCCGAACGTCCAGCCGTGTTCCAGCATCAGCGGATGTACCACAGATACCGGAATAATCTCCTCCAGTCCTTTGAGGGTTCGCATCAGTAAGGTGCGGTGCGCCCACGGGCAGGCCAGTGAAACATACAGATGATAACGGTCACGTTCTGCGGTAAAGCCGCCAACGCCATGCTCGCCCGGTTCACCGTCAGGCGTTATCCAGTTGCGAAACTGCGCTGCTGAACGTTTGAAATGACCGCCGGTTGACTTGGTGTCGTACCAGGTGTCCTGCCAAACGCCATTGACTAGTTGCCCCATTTTTCCTCCTTCCCCATCATCCTTCGAGCTGCCTCTGCGTTGGCTGTCTTCTCAAACTCCAGTCACATACTATTGTATGCTCCCGGGGATTTACTCAGTTGCCGCCTTGATGCAACTCGAATGATTTAGGGGAGATTTACCGATAAGTAATAAAAAAGGGCGAGGTGATAAATCACATCGCCCTGCAGGTCTGACATAGTGTCTTATTTAATTATAGCTGAGCTGTCACTCCCTGGTGTCGGAGCAATTACCAGTTTTTCTTGATCAGACGGTCGATGCTGAATGCACCAGGACCGGAAGCAAACAGGACGAAGAATCCTCCAGCGATAGACAGGTTTTTCATAAACATCATCTGGTTCACGCCCTGTGCAAAATCAGTGTGGAAGATCAGAGCCGTCAGGATAGTGAAAATTGCCGTGATCAGCGCTGTGGTGCGGGTAAAGAAGCCGAACAAGATGGCCAGACCACCGCCAAACTCTAACAAGATAGTCAGTGGCAGGAAGAAGCTTGGCACGCCCATAGACGTCATATAGCCCGCAGTCGCGGTGTAACCGTTAATTTTGCCCCAGCCTGCAACGATAAAAAGCACTGGCATCAAAATACGCGCAACCAGCAAAGCAGTGTCTTGTAACTTGTTCATCTTCGACTCCGAGAGTGATATACCCAAATTGGGTTAAAAGTGTTACCGGCCCGGTCGGAAAATGTTTCCTGCCGTTACCGCATCAGTTGATGACGAGATAATAAGTCGGATGAATAAGTTATGTTAGCAAGTAAATCTGTCTGAATGATTCAAATAAATTGAACAGCCACGGGGTTGTTATTCAAAAAGAAAAGGGCTGATGGTTTGCCCATCAGCCCTTTTTGATTGCGGAGGTTGAGACTATTTGTTGCCGAGGGTTTTACGGAACAATTTTACGGTGCCCCAGATGCCGAAAGCGCGCCGTGACCAGCGAACCACTGCGCTGGGATGGCGAATACCGTAAACGGCCAGCAGACTGGAGCCGACAACCAGATATTTACGCATATCCACGAGTTTTACCCAATAGTGATCCACTTTCGCGGTGGCATCCAGCCAGTCTGAACCGGCCTGAGAAAGCTCGCTGCGCTGACGCTCAATTTTGCGCATCAACCTGACTTTTTCGATAGCACGGTTCGGGATACTCATAGCTCGTCATCCTTTTCCAGCAGGGCACGATCGATGTCCAGTTGCTTACGGGTGAGGCTAAGCAGGGTTGAACGTTTGGCTTTCGCCAGCGTCATTGCACCCAGGATCACCGCCAGAAGCAGCAACACGCCGGTCGTCGTTGCTATCGCCGTAAGGCGATAGGCCGGGTCAATGGCCCAGAATAAAACCACCAGCAAACTCATCAGACCAAAGGCGGTAAATATCAGGGTAATGCCAGCCATGAGCAGCAATTGGAAAATATTGGCCTTTTCCTCTTCCAGCTCAACCACGGCCAGCCGGACACGTGTTTCAACAATGCTTACCACCACGGTAGCAATGCGTGAAACGATGTCAAATAACCCTTTTCCCGGCCCTTGTGGCGCAGGTTTGATTGGTTCAGCCATAATCAGCGGCGGGCTAACAGAACGCCAATCACAACACCGACCGCGGCACCAATACCGACGCCCGTCCAGGGTTTTTCACGCACATAATCGTCAGCTTTGCCCGCAATTTCTTTGGTCTGATAGGCAATTTTATCACCTGTGTCACTCAGACGCTCACGGGTATCTTTGAGCAGGGATTCTGCTTTACCACGCAGTTTATCGAGTTCAGCTTTCGGCTTGTCGGTAGAGGTCTGGAGAACTTCTTCCAGGGTGTCCGCCAATGACTTGAGTTCAGCGCGCAGTTGTTCTGATGTATTACTAGCCATGTGTAAGTCACTCCATACGTTAACTGATTCGAACTTTTAACATAGCGGATATTCGGGTGATCGCAAATGCGAATCGTCTGTTTCAAAAGGCAAGATCACTGAAAATCAGCTGTGGCATGAGATAAAATCTGTCAGGCTGAAAAGCGATTAATGGCCTTCCGCTTCTTTGAGTTCTGACGTCGCTTCTTCCAGTTTTTGCTGTTTCCTGAGGATTTTTTCGTGATCGCCTTTGGCCAGAGCCTCTTTCAGCTCCTGCTCACGTTCGGCAACTTTTTCACGTTTTTCATCAACACGTTTTTGGTTTTCAGCTTTCAGACCTGCATCGGTGCAATGCGCTTTATTTTCACGTAATGCTTTCTCCAGACCGTCAATGCGGTTCTGGTTGTTATGCGCACGGGCTTCGCCGATTTGTTTCTGGATTTCCTGTTGTTTGGTTACACAACTTTCCGGCTGAGGTGCGGCAAAAGCGGCTGTGGTGAACAGCAATGCAGGAACAAGCGTGAGGGCAGATAGCGTGATTTTCATCGTCAGGTTTCCTTTTGACGTTTAAGTGAGTGTGGCACTTAATTCCATTAATGATTTTTTCCTGAATGTGTAGCGTCTAAATCATATCACCGCTGAACAGGCGGTGATATGAGACAAATCCTGCGCGTTTTCTTATCCAAATTTGATGCGGTCAAGATCCCGTTTAGCCACCCAGGTTTTATCATGCGGAGGTTCGTAGTACCGGATGATGAATCCGGCTGGCAAAATGTCCTGTAATACGGTTTCGGCCATTTTGCGTTGTGAGGCGGTGTCCAGTTGCACCACCAAAGCATCATCCAGTGGCGTAATGCTTTTAATATGGATGCCGTGCTGGCTCAGCCCCTGGTATACATAAAAACCATCAGGTAAGGAGATGCCCGCTCTGGCGGGGCGGATTTGCAGCGCGCCGGCCGGTGCCGGCAGACGTGATACTGCCAGCCCGATCATAGCGGCGGCGGCCAGCAGTATGAGCAGCACAGGCCAGATAAATGAACGTTTGAACAATCTGCGCTTCATTATGCGTTCTTGCCTTTGTTCTGTCGGTCTGCATGTTTTTTGCGCCACAACACGACAATCGAACCGACCAGGCCACCGACCAGCAGCAGGACAGGGAGCAGCATCAGGCAGTTCATCACCTGATCTTCGTACTTCAGGAACAGCGGGGTTTTACCGAGGAAATACCCCAGCGAGGTCAGGATCAGGATCCACAACAACCCGCTGGCCCAGTTGAAAAACTGGAAACGGCTGTTGCTCAGGCCTGACAGCCCGGCAATGGTTGGCAGCAGTGTACGTACAAAGGCCAGAAAACGCCCGACTAACAAGGCGGAAAGACCGTGTTTATGGAAAAGTGCGTGCGCACGTTCATGATAATGCACAGGTAAATGGGCCAGCCAGCTTTGTACTATTCGGGTGTTGCCCAGCCATTTTCCCTGAGCGTAACTCAGCCAGCAACCGAGGCTGGCCGCACTGGTCAGCAGGAAAATGGTGAGGGGGAAATTCATGGCATCTTTGGCGATCAACACGCCCACCAGGATCAGCAGGCTGTCGCCCGGCAAAAAAGCCGCAGGCAACAAGCCGTTTTCCAGAAAAATAATCATGAATAAAATCAGGTACAACGCCCAGACTAATTGCGGATTAGCCAGGGTTTTATAATCTTGCTGCCAGAGGGCATCGATAAGCGAACTGATAATTTCCATCGGTGTAGTAAAACTCCATCATTTTCAGTGGGTCAGCGAAAGACATCAGCGGAGAATTCGTCTCGACGCTGCCTGTTTTACTGATAAGGTCGCCTTTTCCCTGGCGGGCTTCTGGTCATGAGTTCTTCGGGGATTTACGCGTCCCGGCGCCTGTTTAACCGGGCCTGAACGGGTAAAAAAAGTGGTCTAACTGTAACAAAATAACAATAACTCAGACAGGTAAATATAGCGTGTTGAGACCGATCATTTAAGTCTGAAGCACATTATGGAAAAGGGTTTTACATTGACTGACACTACTCGACAGTGCCTGACAGGATTGACGGGGAGAAAGCAGAAGCTGGAAAAAGGCAGGTTGGGGGAATTAACCTGCCTTAAGGGGAATTTATTTAGTATTCAGTAACGGCGGATCGAGATGAACAACCGGGTTTTCTGAATAAAGATAACGGTCTACGTTGAACTCGAAATCATCGCTGGTGGCGCGGAAAAGCATTTGTTTGGTATTTTCCAGATGCTGCCACATCGCCAGTTTGGCGGCGTGCGGATCACGGCGGATCAAGGCTTTCAAAATCAGATCATGTTCTTCACACCAGCTCTCAATAGACTTCTCATCGATGTGCTCATGCAGTTTGCGCCAGTACGGGTTATGCAAACGCTGGCTCCACATCTTTTCCACGATAGTCGCCAGGGCATTATTCTGCGTGGCCTGTGCCACCTGCACGTGGAATTTTAAATCCCATTCGGAATCGCGGAAGCGGTCTTCCTGGCGCGCATGCTCCTGAATCTCCATCAAACGCATGATGTCTTGCTTTGTGACCTGCGTGGCGGCGAATTCAGCGATGTTACTTTCAATCAACTGACGTGCCTGTAACAGCTCAAACGGACCGGCGGTACCAAACTCGCTGCCACAATCGGTCACCACAAGGTGGCGCTGTTGATTGGACATCACATGAATTCCCGACCCTTTACGGACTTCTACATAACCTTCAACTTCCAGCATGATAATCGCTTCACGCACGACCGTGCGGCTGACATCCATTTCATCGGAAATCAGACGTTCGGCGGGCAGCTTCTCGCCAACCGGATATAAGCCTGTTTCGATGCGTTCCTTGAGCGTGGCAGCCAGTTGTTGATAGAGGCGTCTGGTGTCTGTGGATTCCATATGAGTGCTCTTTAAAGTAGTGAAACCTGTAAGAAGTGAGTGTCGGACAGACCTGTAAATTTATTATACCAGTGCCAGTATACGTTTTACGAAAGGTTGATGCACCGTACATTGGACAGAAAGGCACCGCAGAAAGGGCAGAAAAAGCAAAGCCCGGTAAAGATACTTACCGGGCTGACAAACAAGAACTCAGGCTTTCGCGGTTTTCAGCGGGGCCGGGACAGGTTCTACAGCAGAACGGTTCTGCAAGACTGTCCAGATGATGATGGCACCAAGCAGGTCGAAGACAGCAAGGGCCGCAAACAGCGGGCTGAAACCGATGGTATCGGCCAGCGCACCGACCACCAGAGCAAACATGGTGCTTGCCATCCAGGCTGCCATCCCGGTCAGACCGTTGGCAGTAGCCACTTCGTTACGACCGAACACGTCAGAAGACAGAGTGATCAGCGCACCGGACAGTGACTGGTGAGCAAAACCACCTACACACAATAAAGCGATAGCGGCGTAAGGGCTGGTGAACAGGCCAATCATGCCAGGGCCAATCATCAGAACCGCCCCCATGGTCACGACCAGCTTACGGGAAACGATCAGGTTAACTTTGAAGTACTTCTGGAATAACGGTGGCAGATAGCCGCCCAGGATACAACCGAGGTCTGCAAACAGCATCGGCATCCAGGCAAACATCGCGATTTCTTTCAGGTTAAAGCCATACACTTTGAACATAAACAGCGGGATCCAGGCATTGAACGTCCCCCAGGCAGGTTCCGCCAGGAAACGTGGCAGCGCGATGCCCCAGAACTGGCGGTTACGCAGGATCTGCCAGGCAGACATTTTCTTGCCGTTGTTGGTCTGATGCTGTGCTTCCTGACCTTCCAGAATGTAATTACGTTCCTCAGTGCTGAGTTTCTTCTGATCTTTAGGATGCTTGTAGAAGACCAGCCAGCTCAGCGCCCAGATCAGGCTCAGTGCACCGGTAATGATGAAGGCCAGTTGCCAGCTGTGCATCACGATACACCAGACGACCAGTGGCGGCGCAATCATCCCGCCGATTGATGAACCGACGTTGAAGTAACCTACGGCGATAGAACGCTCTTTGGCCGGGAACCATTCACTGCTGGCTTTCAGGCCAGCAGGGATCATCGCGGCTTCAGCCATACCGACGGCACCGCGGGCGATAGCCAGGCCACCCCAACTGCTCGCCAGCGCGGTCGCCATACAGAAGACTGCCCACATGATGGCGAACATGGCATAGCCTACTTTGGTGCCCATGACGTCGAGAACGTAACCGGCGACCGGCTGCATCAGGGTATAGCAGGCAGAATAGGCGGCGATGATGTATGAATATTGCTGTGTGGTGATGTTTAACTGGCTCATCAGCGTTGGCGCTGCGGCTGCAATGGCGTTACGTGTCAAATAACCTAATACAGTGCCGCATGTCACCAGGGCGATCATGTACCAGCGTAACCCTTTAATCTTACCCATTTAACTCTCTCCCAGTAAATAATCCGGCGATGACAACATCAGGCTGTCAGGGCGCATTTCGCACCACCTGAACAAGCGTGGGGTTCTGGCTTCCTTAAAGTATTTTCGGGAACGTGGCCGCCAGATGATTTCACTGGGAGCTGCCCGTGTTATTACGCACTGCGTTATTGTTATCTGTGCGTAAGTGTCCGATGAACGTCCTGAACACCAGAATTACTGCTTCGCCAGGGATGACTGCACCCGGGAAGTGTTTTGCCCGGGCAACAGCGAAGGGACGTGGCAGGTAATCTCTGACGCTCTTGTCCGGGCGATGCAAAGATAACTTGTCATACAGATTTAAAATTTGAATGACATCACAAAACCACATTTATATTGTGTGGTTACGTAAGTTTTTTAACTACAGACTTATTTACTTGATTTTACAATGAAAGTGGCCTTTGGCATGATCAGCTTCACACTTTTAGAACCATCAGTAACAATGACAATCTGATTATCGAAACGTAATTGGTGTAACAACTTTACGAAACGATCACATTTAAAACGCACAGTTAATGAACGACCTTATTTGTTCATTTATGAGAGATAATCCGTACGACAAATGAGCATCCGGTCGCCGGAGCCTTACGTGATGGTGCTCCGCTGTGGCACGGGCGGGGGCAGGCTGAAGGGAAAGGTGTAATTAAAGAATCACCGAACTTTTATTACATTGGGCATCAATTAACTTGTCATACAGATTTAAAGTTTGAGTGACATCACAAAATGACACTCTGATTGTGAGGATAATAAGCACCAGTACCTGATGGCGATAAAGCCATTGTTTTACAGAGAATTAGTTTGTTTTTTTGGAATGAAATCAGGCGGTTTAGCGGCTTTTGTCCGTTAAAAAGTACTGGACGATAGCTTAAATTGGTGTGATAACTTCGCACCATTGAGTGATAACTCTACAGAATTGATGATGAGGAACTTAAGATGGCGCAGTTTTTAACGGAAGACTTCCTTCTCGACACTGAATTCGCACGTCGCCTGTATCATGACTACGCGAAAGATGAGCCCATTTTTGACTACCACTGCCATTTGCCGCCTGAGCTGATTGCGCAGGACTACAAATTCAAAAACCTGTATGACATTTGGCTGAAAGGCGATCACTACAAATGGCGCGCAATGCGTACCAACGGTGTGCCTGAACGTATGTGTACGGGTGATGCCAGCGACCGCGAAAAATTTGACGCCTGGGCGGCAACCGTTCCTCACACTATCGGTAACCCGCTTTATCACTGGACTCACCTTGAGCTGCGCCGTCCGTTTGGCATCACCGGTAAACTGCTTTCGCCGTCTACCGCAGGCGAAATCTGGGAACGTGGTAATGAATTGCTGGCGCAGGATGCATTTTCTGCCCGCGGCATTATGAAACAGATGAACGTGAAAATGGTCGGTACCACGGATGATCCTATCGATTCACTGGAACATCATAAAGCTGTCGCCCTGGATTCCGCTTTTGATATCAAAGTGCTGCCAAGCTGGCGCCCGGACAAAGCTTTCAACATCGAAGCGGCAACCTTTGTGGATTACATGAAGAAACTGGAAGCTGCCGCAGATGTGTCCATTACCCGTTTCAGCGATCTCCGCGATGCCCTGAAAAAACGTATGGATCACTTCGCGGCCCACGGTTGCAAAGTGTCAGACCATGCGCTGGATGTGGTGGTTTATGGTGAAGCGGATGACGCAACGCTGGATGGCATTCTGGCCCGTCGTCTGAGTGGTGAAACGCCAACTGCACAAGAAATTGCTCAGTTCAAAACCGGCGTTCTTCTGTACCTGGCGTCTGAATATCAACGTCGTGAATGGGTACAGCAATATCACATTGGCGCGCTGCGTAATAACAATACCCGTATGTTCCAGCTGATTGGCGCAGACGTCGGTTTTGACTCGATTAACGACCAGCCGCTGGCTGAACCGTTGTCTAAATTACTGGGCGCACAAGGTCTGGCCGGTGGCCTGCCAAAAACTATCCTGTATTGCCTGAACCCGCGTGATAACGAAGTGATCGGCACCATGGTCGGTAACTTCCAGGGAGAAGGGATGCCGGGCAAAATGCAGTTCGGTTCCGGCTGGTGGTTTAACGACCAGAAAGACGGTATGCAACGTCAGATGACGCAGCTTGCTAACCTGGGCTTACTCAGCCGTTTCGTTGGCATGCTGACCGACAGCCGCAGTTTCCTGTCTTATACGCGTCATGAGTACTTCCGCCGCATTCTGTGCCAGATGATCGGTCGCTGGGTGGAAGATGGCGAAGCACCGGCAGACATCGAACTGCTGGGCAGCATGGTAAAAAACATCTGCTTCGATAATGCGAAACAGTATTTCCAGATTGAACTGAATTGATCTGCAGGAACTGAGCAGTACGACGGAGCGCAGGTTCCTGCGCTCCTGAAAATAAATACTTAAATAACAAACAACTATCCCAATAGACAACGACGGCCACGGGGCAATTTTCCCGCCCTCAAAGACCGGAGTCTGAGCAAATTAAGGTGAATGTGAGATGCAAAGGTTAAATCGCCGTGACTTCCCTGGCCGTCAACATCCGGACAAAATTATTCAGTTCGGTGAAGGTAATTTCCTGCGGGCGTTTGTCGACTGGCAAATCGACCTGCTGAACGAACATACCGATCTGGATGCCGGGATCGTAGTGGTTCGTCCGATTGACACCGACTTCCCGCCTTCACTCAGCACGCAGGATGGCCTGTATACCACCATCATCAGCGGCCTGAACGAACAAGGGCAAACGGTGCGTGATACCCGGATCATCCGCTCCGTTAACCGTGAAATTAATATCTACCATCAGTTTGATGAGTATCTGGCGCTGGCCCACGATCCGAATATCCGCTTCGTGTTCTCTAACACCACTGAAGCGGGTATCAGCTATGTGGAAAGTGACCGTCTGGACGATACGCCTCCGGCCAGCTTCCCGGCCAAACTGACCCGGTTACTGTTCGAACGTTTCACACATTTCTCCGGTGCGGCTGATAAAGGCTGGGTTCTGCTGCCCTGTGAACTGATCGACTACAACGGTGAAGCATTGCAGGAACTGGTGCTGCGTTACGCACAACAGTGGGCGTTGCCAGCGGCATTTACTCAGTGGCTGGAAAGCAGCAACACCTTCTGTTCAACGCTGGTTGACCGCATCGTCACCGGTTATCCGCGCAGTGAAGTTGACAGCCTGCAGGAAGAACTGGGCTATCAGGACAGTTTCTTCGACAGCGCCGAACACTTCTATCTGTTCGTGATCCAGGGGCCAAAAAGTCTCGCTCAGGAACTGCGTCTGGACAAACTGCCGCTGAATATCCGCCTGGTTGACGACATCAAACCGTATAAAGAACGCAAAGTGGCGATCCTTAACGGCGCGCACACCGCACTGGTGCCTGTGGCCTTCCTGTCAGGGCTGAATACCGTGGGCGAATCGATGAATGATGCGCAAATCAGCCGCTTTGTCGAACTGGCGATCGCCGAGGAAATCTCTCCGGTGCTGGATTTGCCGCAGGATGAACTGACGTCCTTTGCTCAGGCGGTACTCAGCCGTTTCCGCAACCCGTTCATCCAGCATCAGTTGCTGTCGATTGCCCTGAACGGTATGACCAAATACCGCACCCGCATTCTGCCGCAACTGCTGGCGAGCCAGGAAAAGAATCAGCTCCTGCCGCCGCGCCTGACGTTTGCGCTGGCAGCATTGCTGGCGTTTTATCGTGGCGAACGTAACGGTGAAATTTATCCGCTGCAGGACGATGCACACTGGCTGAGCCGCTTCTCCGAACTTTGGGGCAACGTGCGCAACGGCAGCCTGCCGCTGGCCGGGCTGGTCGAGACCGTGCTGGCGGATGAAGAACACTGGGGACGTGATCTGAATACCGTGCCGGGTCTGACGGCAAAAGTGACCGAACAATTGCAGTCAATTGAAGACCGTGGCATGCGCGATGCGTTGGCGGCTTACAGCTAAGAGAGCAACTATGCAAAGTATCATTCAAATCCATACCGCTGATAACGTCGCCGTTGCTTTGCGCGATATCGACGCGGGTGAGCAGGTCGAAGCAGGCGGTTACACCGTGGTGTTGCCTCAGCCTGTTGCACGTGGTCATAAGTTTGCTCTGCGCCCGATTGCGGCGGGGGAAAACATCGTGAAATACGGTCTGCCGATCGGGCATGCGCTGACGGCGATTGAACCAGGTGTGCATATCCATTCGCAAAACGGCAAAACTAACCTGAGCGATCTGGACGAATATCAGTATCAGCCGGACTTCGCCAGCCTGCCGGAACAAATGGCGGATCGCGATGTGCAGATCTTTCGCCGCAAAAACGGACAGGTGGGGATCCGTAACGAACTGTGGCTGATCCCGACCGTCGGTTGCGTCAACGGTATCGCGCGTCAGATCCAGTCACGTTTCCTTAAAGAGACCAATGATGCGGAAGGCACCGATGGTGTTTACCTGTTCACGCATCCGTTTGGTTGTTCGCAACTGGGCGATGACCATGTGAACACCCGTACGATGCTGCAAAACATGGTACGCCATCCGAACGCCGGTGCGGTGCTGGTGATCGGCCTCGGTTGTGAAAACAATCAGGTGGACGTATTCCGTGAAACGCTGGGCGAAGTCGATGAAGAGCGCGTGCGTTTCATGACGCTGCAAAAATTTGACGACGAAGTGGAAGCGGGTCTGGAACGTCTGCGCGAACTGTATGCCGTAATGCGTGACGACAAACGTGTGCCCGGTAAACTCAGCGAACTGAAATTCGGGCTGGAATGTGGCGGCTCTGACGGCTTGTCGGGTATCACGGCTAACCCGCTGCTGGGACGTTTCTCTGATTATGTGATCGCCAACGGTGGTACTTCCGTGCTGACAGAAGTGCCTGAAATGTTTGGCGCAGAACGGATCCTGATGAGCCGTTGCCGCGATGAAAGTACGTTTGAGAAAACCGTTCACATGGTGAACGATTTCAAACAATACTTCATCGAACATAATCAGCCGATTTATGAGAACCCGTCTCCGGGTAACAAAGCCGGGGGTATCACCACGCTGGAAGAAAAATCGCTGGGTTGTACCCAAAAAGCGGGCCAAAGCCCGGTGGTGGACGTACTCAAATACGGCGAACGCCTGACTATGCCTGGGCTGAATCTGCTAAGTGCGCCGGGCAACGACGCCGTCGCCACCAGTGCGCTGGCCGGTGCAGGCTGTCATATGGTGCTGTTCAGTACCGGACGCGGCACGCCTTACGGCGGCTTTGTGCCGACAGTGAAACTGGCCACCAACAGTGAACTGGCAGCAAAAAAACCGCACTGGATCGATTTTGATGCCGGACGCCTGATCCACGATGTCAGTATGGATCAGTTGCTGGGTGAATTTGTGGATCTGATCGTTGCGATCGCTGATGGCCGCAAAGCCAAAAACGAACTTAATGATTTCCGCGAATTAGCCATCTTTAAAAGCGGTGTCACATTGTAACAGTTCAGTTTTCTCGTTAGAATGAAACGGCGTTTCAATTATGAAGCGCCGTTTGCTTTTGCAGCGTAAGCATTTCACGTATGAGACGCCTGACAAATGACGTATTACTGGTTTGCCCAGTCAGTGGGTGTTGTGGCCTTTATGGTTGGCATCACAATGTTTTTCAACCGCAGCGACCGCCGCTTTAAACAACAACTTTCTGCCTACAGCGCGATTATTGGCGTGCATTTTCTGATGATGGGGGCTGCCCCTGCAGGCATGAGCGCCTTACTCAATTCCCTGCGCACACTGATTTCCCTGCGTACCCGTAATCAGTGGATTATGGTGATTTTCATCGTTCTGACGCTGGTGCTCGGGCTAAGCCGTGCCCACCACTGGGTTGAACTCTTGCCCGTCGGCGCGACCGTGGTCAGTACCTGGGCACTGTTCCGCACCAGCGGACTGACAACCCGCTGCATTATGTGGTGCTCTACGTGTTGCTGGGTAGCGCATAACATCTGGCTTGGCTCGATTGGTGGCTCACTGATTGAAGGCAGTTTTCTGTTGATGAACGGATTTAACATCATCCGTTTCCGTCGCCTGCAACTGCGTGGTATCGACCCGTTTGAGGTCGAGAAGAAGATTGTTGAGAAGATGGATAAGCAGGGATAATCCCTGCTTTTTTATCCTTTATTTGTTTATCCTCTTTATTTTGAATCTGCTCACAGATTGCAATAATAATTCTCTTTTTCTCCCTGTATTGATTCTTCCGGCCTGTTTGCCTCGTTGACAACTTCCGGACGCAGGAGTAGTTTCCTTTTTCGTGGGAGCGGTCCCACGAAAAAGGAAGAATCATGGAAGCTATTAAGGGATTACTGAAAGACATATATGCCGGGAAACTGTCACCGGTATTTTTAGATGATCTGTTTACACGTATTGAAGTTGCCAGAAATGAAATGGCCTATACTGCCAAACAGGGATGGGATGAAAAAGATGTGGTATTGATCACCTATGCAGATCAGTTCACAAACAAACAAGAAAAAACACTCTCCGTATTTGATTATTTTTATCAGCGTCATCTGGCGGATGTTTTTAATATTGTGCATCTTCTGCCGTTTTATCCTTATTCGTCGGATGATGGTTTCTCCGTAATTGATTATCAGCAAGTCAGTCCGGTGGCGGGGGACTGGGAAGATGTTCGCAAGCTTGGATTATCTTCACGGCTGATGTTTGATTATGTGTGCAATCATATTTCCGCCAGCAGTGAATGGTTTAGACAATTTCTGGCGGGTAATCCGAAATACGAAAACTATTTTATTAGCCTGAACGGGGATAGTGATTTATCTGGCGTGACCCGCCCCCGACAGTCGCCGCTGTTAACCGCGTTCCGTTGTGAAAATGGCGAAACCCGCCATGTCTGGACCACCTTCAGCGCGGATCAGATCGACCTGAATTTTGCGCATCCTGACGTGTTGCGCGATATGCTGGACGTGTTGCTGAAATACCTCGCAGAAGGCGCTGAGTATGTGCGTCTCGATGCGGTCGGCTACATGTGGAAAGAACCCGGCACCTCCTGTATTCATCTGCACAAAACGCACTTACTGGTGAAGTTATTCCGCGCTGTGGTGGATTATGTTTCCCCCGGCACCGTGATTATTACCGAAACTAACGTGCCACATCAGGACAACATCAGTTACTTCGGTAACGGGTATGATGAAGCGCAGATGGTCTATCAGTTCCCGCTGCCACCACTGGTTCTGCATGCCATACACTGTGAAAATGGCGAAACGCTGAAACGCTGGGCCGCCGGTCTGGATGCCTGTACTCCCGCCACTACCTTCTTTAATTTTCTTGCTTCACATGATGGCATTGGCCTCAATCCGTTGCGGGGATTACTGCCGGAACCGGAAATCCTCAGGCTGGTGGAGGCGCTGCAACAGGAAGGCGCACGGGTGTCGTATAAAAATAATCCGGATGGCAGCACCAGTCCGTATGAAATCAACGTCACCTATATGGATGCGCTGAACCGGCAGGCGGACGGTGATGATATCCGTTTGCAGCGCTTCATGCTGGCGCACGCCATTTTGCTGGCGTTCCCCGGTGTTCCTGCGGTGTATATTCAAAGTATTCTCGGTTCACGTAACGATATTCAGGGCACAAAAATCGCGGGGCATAACCGGGCAATTAACCGGCAAAAATATGATGTCACGGAAATTGAAAAGATATTGTCGAAACCTGATTCATTACGTGCACGGGTATTTTGCGAACTGAAAAAATTAATCGCCTGCCGGACTGAACAAACGGCATTTCATCCTTGTGCGCCGATGCGTGTCATTGAATGCCATGAAAGTGTGTTTGCTTTTACCCGGGGGCAGGGTAAGGAAGAAATAGTTTGCCTGTTCAACCTTTCCGCAACACCTGTTCAGATAAATTTCCCTTCGGGGAGTTATCAGGTTTTACCTGGCCATCTCTCTTTGGAATGCCACGGAGAAATAACATTAAAGGCTTACCAATATATCTGGTTGTGTCATTAAAGAAGTCGTTATTTAAATGCTTAATAGCCTAATGGTTTGATATTTCACAGGCCAGTGATTCCGGCTGGCTATAAATTAGCAAAGGAGATGTTCATGAATATAACAATGAAAAGAAAATATATCCTTATAACCCCGTTAGTCTTATCCGTATTATGTTTATCGGCCTGTGAGGATGTTAAAGAGCAACAAGTTACCATTGAGTTTATGCATTCTTCGGTCGAGCAGGAACGTCAGGTGGTGATTAATCAGCTGATCGCGCAATTTGAACAGGAAAATCCGCAGATCACCATTAAACCGGTGCCGGTAGAAGAAGACGCCTACAACACCAAAGTGATTACGCTGGCCCGTACCGGCGCACTGCCGGCCGTTATCGAAGTCAGTCACGATTACGCCAAAGTGATGGATCAGGAACAACTGATTGACCGTGATGCCATCAGGCAGGTGATCGACGGCATCGGTGCAGACCAGTTTTATCCCGGCGTATTACGCATCGTGCGCACGGAAGAGGGCCAGCACTATACCGGCGTTCCTATCCACGGCTGGATACAGGGGATCTGGTACAACAAATCACAACTGTCCGAGGCCGGATTTTCCGCGCCGCAAAACTGGCAGGATATCACCCGCATTGCCACGGCATTTAATCAGCCCGCCCGGAAAAAATACGGCATCGCGTTACCGACTGCTGAAAGTGTCCTGACCGAACAGGCTTTCTCGCAGTTTGCGCTTTCCAATAATGCCAACGTCTTTGATGCACAGGGGCAAATCACGGTGAATACGCCGGAAATGCAACAGGCGCTGGCCTATTACCGTCAGCTTGCCACCTTCTCCATGCCCGGCTCCAATGATGTCATGGAAATCAAAGACGCCTTTATGAACGGCACGGTGCCAATGGCAATTTACTCCACTTATATTCTTCCGGCGGTGTACAGCGAAGGTAAAGCTGACGATCTCGGCTTTGCCGTGCCGACCGAAAAATCCAAAGCTGTTTACGGCACCATCACCTCACTGACCATTTCTAACGGGCTGGATACGCCTGAGCGTGAAGCTGCCAAACAGTGGGTGAGCTTCCTCGAAAAACCGGATAACGCCACGGCGTGGGTGCTGATGTCGCCGGGTGCCGCGTTACCGGTGACCAAAGGCGTGACCGGTAACGCCACCTGGCAAAACAACCCGGTGATTAAGGCATTTGGCACGCTGCCACAAATGCTGGTGAACGAGTTTGCTAACGTGCAGGTCTTCGGTTCCGTTGGGGAGAAAAACTTCGCGGCAATGGGCGATATCACAGGTTCCGCAGTACTCAGCGAAATGCTCAATAGCGTGACCGTCGGGAAGAAGGATCCGCAGCAGTCGCTGGCGGAAGGGCAAAAGCGTATCGAAACACTGATGCAAAAACGCTAAACGCAGGAGCCTGAACTCTCAGGGAAGATGATGAAATTACGTAAATTTAACCATTCTGACGGTCGGTTTGCGCTGCTCCTGCTCGCCCCCAGCATCCTTTTGCTGGGGCTGCTGGTGGCGTATCCGATGCTGTCGAATATTCAGATCAGTTTTCTGCAAATCCCGCTGAATCCGCGTCTCGATAACCGGTTTGTCGGGCTGGATAACTACCTCAGCATTCTCAGTGACCCGGGCTTTTATCATTCGCTGTGGGTGACATTCTGGTACACCGCGCTGGTCGTCGCGGGCAGCACCGGGCTGGGGCTGGGCGTCGCGCTGTTTTTTAACCGTCAGTTCCGCTTTCGCAAAACGGCGCGTTCGCTGGTGATATTGTCCTACGTCACGCCTTCCATTTCGCTGGTATTCGCCTGGAAATACATGTTCAACAATGGCTACGGCATTGTGAATGTGATCGGGGCTGACATGTTGCACCTGTTCAGAGATGCCCCGCTGTGGTTCGACAACCCGGTCAGTAGTTTTATTCTGGTGGTGTTGTTCGCCATCTGGCGCTACTTCCCCTATGCCTTTATCTCATTTCTGGCGATTTTGCAGACCGTCGATAAATCCTTGTACGAAGCCGCAGGTATGGACGGTGCCAATGCCTGGCAGAAATTCCGCATCGTCACGCTGCCCGCCATCATGCCGGTACTGGCAACGGTGGTCACGCTGCGCGCGATCTGGATGTTCTACATGTTTGCTGACGTCTATCTGCTGACCAACAAGGTCAATATTCTGGGTGTGTATCTCTATAAAACCGCCTTTGCTTTTAATGATTTAGGCAAAGCCGCTGCCATATCCATGGTGCTGTTTGCCCTGATCTTTATCGTGATTCTTCTTGCCAGAAAACGGGTGAATATCAATGGCAGCAACTAACCGCAAGATCCTGCGCAAAGCGGGCTTTTATGTCAGCCTGCTGATTTTTCTGGGTGTGATGTTATTTCCGTTTTTCATCATGCTGATGACCTCGTTCAAAAGCAGCAAAGAGGCGATTTCCCGTCATCCGACGCTGTTCCCGCAGGCGTGGGATTTCCACCATTACGTGGATATTTTCAACCCGCAGATTTTCCCGTTCCTCAGTTATTTTAAAAACAGCCTGACCGTGTCGGTGCTGGCCTCTGTGATCGCCGTGTTTTTCGGCATTCTTGGCGCTTATGCGTTGTCGCGACTGCGTTTTAAAGGGCGCGTCACCATCAATGCCAGCTTTTATACCGTCTACATGTTTTCCGGCATTTTGCTGGTGGTACCGCTGTTTAAAATCATATCGGCACTGGGACTCTACGACACCACGACTGCACTGGTGATCACCATGGTGGTCCAGACGTTACCGACTGCGGTGTTTATGCTGAAAAGTTACTTCGACACCATTCCTCACGATATTGAAGAAGCGGCAATGATGGACGGCCTCAACCGGCTGCAAATCATTTTCTACATCACCGTGCCGCTGGCGATCTCGGGCATCATTTCGGTATTTGTGTACTGCTTTATGGTGGCGTGGAATGACTATCTCTTTGCCTCGATTTTCCTCTCCAGTTCCGCCAATTTCACCCTGCCTGTTGGACTGAACACGCTGTTCAGTACACCGGATTATGTCTGGGGAAGAATGATGGCCGCTTCGCTGGTGACCGCGCTGCCGGTGGTGCTGATGTATGCACTGTCTGAGCGCTTTATCAAAGGCAATCTTACCGACGGCGGCGTAAAAGGCTGACGTAACCCCTTAAATTGACTGATGAAAGATGAAGGAATATCCGATGAAAAAACTGGTCGCAACCCAGCCGCGCGTGGCTGAACTGATGGATTATGCGGACCGCCCGGTCGCGGCGCATGAAGTCAAAATTCGCGTGAAATTTGGCGCACCGAAACACGGCACCGAAGTGGTAGATTTTCGCGGCGTCAGCCCGTTTATCGACGAAGAATTTTCTGCTGAATGGGGCATGTTTGTGCCGCGTCCGGCAGATGCGCCGCGGGGTATTGTGTTCGGCGAATTCCAGCTCGGCAACATGGTGGTGGGCACCGTCTGCGAAAGGGGCGACGAGGTGACGGATTACGCGTTGGGTGATGATGTCTGTACCTACGGACCGCTGAGCGAAACGGTGATCGTCAACGCCGTGAACAATTACAAATTACGCAAAATGCCCGCCGGTGCCTCATGGAAAAACGCTGTCTGTTATGACCCGGCACAGTTTGCCATGAGCGGTGTGCGCGACGGCAATGTCCGCGTGGGGGATTTCGTGGTGATTGTCGGGTTGGGTGCCATCGGGCAAATCGCCGTGCAACTGGCGAAAAAGGCCGGTGCGAGCATCGTGATTGGCGTCGATCCGCTGGAAAAACGCGGGGAGATTGCGCTGAAAAACGGCGCGGATGCGGTGTTTAATCCGATCGGCACTGACATCGGACTGGAGATTAAAAAGCTCACCGGCAAGCTGGGTGCTGACGTCATTATCGAAACCAGCGGCAACGCCCAGGCGTTGCAGGCGGCGCTGCGCGGCATCGCTTACGGCGGCACTATTTCTTATGTCGCCTTTGCCAAACCTTTCGCCGAAGGCTTTAACCTCGGGCGGGAAGCCCACTTCAACAACGCCAAAATCATCTTTTCCCGCGCATGCAGCGAACCTAATCCTGACTATCCCCGCTGGAGCCGTAAACGCATCGAAGACGCCTGCTGGGAACTGCTGATGAACGGCTACCTGAACTGCGATGATCTGATCGACCCGGTGGTCACGTTCAGCAACAGCGCGGAAAGCTACATGAAATACGTCGATCAACATCCTGATCAGAGCATCAAACTCGGCATCACTTTCTAAAAGGACTTAGACATGAAAATCGGTACACAAAATCAGGCGTTCTTCCCGGAAAACATTCTGGAGAAATTCAAATTTATCAAGGCAATGGGTTTCGACGGCTTTGAGATCGACGGCAAATTGCTGGTGAACCATCTTGACGACGTGAAAGCCGCCATTGCCGAAACCGGCCTGCCGGTGATCACTGCCTGCGGCGGCTATGAGGGTTGGATCGGCGATTTCATTGAAGAGCGTCGTCTGAACGGGGTGCAGCAAATCACGGCGATTCTGGAAGCGCTTTCGCAGGCCGGCGGTAAAGGGATCATCGTGCCTGCCGCCTGGGGCATGTTTACCTATCGCCTGCCGCCGATGACCTCGCCGCGCAGTCAGGCGGGCGACCGTCTGGCGGTCAGCGCATCCCTGCGGGAGCTGGAAAATGTGGCCAGACGCACCGGCACAACGGTGTATCTGGAGCCGCTGAACCGCTATCAGGATCACATGATAAACACGCTGGCAGAGGCACGCCGTTATATCGAAGAAGGCGCGCTTGAGCACGTCAAAATCATCGGCGACTTTTACCATATGAACATTGAGGAGGACTGCCTCAGCGCTGCATTCCATCAGCAACGTGATCTGCTCGGCCACGTCCACATTGCTGACAATCACCGTTACCAGCCTGGCAGCGGCAGTATTGATTTTGGTCGCGCATTTCAGCAACTGAAAGAAGATGGTTACGACGGCTATATCGTCTACGAATGCCGTGTGCGGGCAGAAAATCCGGCACAGGCTTATCAGGATTCCCTGACCTATCTTCGCAATTTACTCTGACGGACAGGCCGCAAAATGGAATTTATAACGAGTACGGCAGGAACGCTGAAAGTGGCGCTGGTCGGTGCCGGTCAGGTGGCGGAAAAGGTCCATGCGGCCTGTTACCGCCAGCTTCCGGGGCTTGAGCTGGTGGCTGTCGTGGACTGCGATAGGGCGCGCGCGCAGGCATTTGCAGAGCGTAACGGTATCGCCCGCGCCTGTACCTCGCTGGAAGAAATGCTGGAAACTGAACATCCCGATATCGTCAGCATTTGTACGCCCAACCTTTTCCATCATCAGCAGGTGATCACGGCATTGCGGCACGGCTGTCATGTGTTCTGTGAAAAACCACCGGCTATGAGCGCCGCACAGGCGCTGGAAATGTGGCAGGCAGCAGAACAGGCCGGACGGTTACTGGCCTATGATTTTCACCACCGTTTCGCCGAAGATGCACGCATTTTACGCGCAAAAGTCACAGCCGGTGAACTGGGTGAGGTCTATGTCACCACCGCACGGGCACTACGCCGCTGCGGTGTGCCCGGCTGGGGAAATTTTACGGATAAAACGCAGTCCGGCGGCGGACCGCTGATCGACATCGGCATTCATATGCTGGATGCCGCCCTCTACGTGCTCGGTTTTCCGGCGGTACGCAAGGTGACCGCACAGATGTTTCAGAAAATCGGCAACCGTAAAAGTGAAGGGCAGTTCGGACGCTGGGATCCGCAGAAATACAGCGTGGAAGATTCGGTATTTGCCGCTATTGAGTTTTGCAACGGCGGGTTGCTGCGTCTGGAAACTTCGTTTGCGCTGAACATACAGCCACAGTCGGTCATGAACGTTGAGTTTTGCGGTGATAAAGCCGGTGCCACGCTGTTTCCTGTACAGGTATATACCGATGAAAAGGGCGAACTGGTGAGGTTATTCCACCGGGACGTTGCTGACGATCAACGCCATGCACGCAGCGTTCAGGCATTTGTCGGGGCAGTGCGCGGAGACAGGGCAGATGTTGCAAATGCTGAACAGGGATACCGGGTCCAGCAACTGGTGGCGGCAATCTATGCGTCGGCAGAGTCGGGAGAGAGTGTGTATTTATGATCCAGCCTCAGATCCTGCCCGAAGCACCGTTTTCACCCCATCGCCTGAATAAGTACGCGAGCCTGCATGCCTGTGGCAATGGCCGGATTGGCATCCGTGGCTGTCACGAGGAAGCCTATACCGACCAGCAGCGGGGCATGTTTGTCGCGGGTTTTTATCACCGCGCGAATGCGACGGAAGTCACCGAACTGGTCAATCTGCCGGATATTACCGGCATGCGTATTGAGCTGAACGGCGAAAGTTTATCGTTGCTTTCCGGCACCCTGATTGCCTGTCAGCGCGAACTGCGCACCATGAACGGCGAGCTTTACCGCGAACTGGTGTGGCAGTCGCCCGCCGGGCAGCGGTTCAAAATCGAAACCCGTCGTTTTGTGGCGCTTTCTCCGCTGATGCTGGTGGCGAGCCGTTTAACGGTCACCGCACTGGATACTGACGCGCATCTGTGCGTCAGTACCGGCATGGATGCCACGCAGACCAACAGCGGCAGGCAGCATCTGAACGAGCGCTCGGTGCGGGTTTTCGATCAAAACGTTTTACAGGGTTGGTATGAGACCACAGACGGCCAGCAGCAGGCGGTCATCACCAGCCAGTGCCTGTTTCCCGCCCGCGCCAGCAGCAGTTTTTCGGCGAAAAACCGTCAGTTATTACAACATATCGGCCTGCCGTTATCTGCCGGTGAAGCGGTCACGCTGGAGAAATTCAGCTGGATTGCCACATCGCTCGATGCGGACTTCCTGCCTGAAAACACCTTCGCTGCACGCTGCCTGGAAGCCTTAACGGTGCATGCACAGCAAGGTTACGGACAACTGCTGATGGAAAATACCCGTCACTGGCAGCATTACTGGCAGGCATCGCGGGTCTGCGTGGCGTCAGATCATCCACAGGATCAGCGTGCACTGGATTTTGCGCTTTATCACCTGAAGCTGATGATCCCGGCGCATGATGCGCGTGCCAGTGTGGCGGCGAAAGGACTGACCGGCGAAGGCTATAAAGGGCATGTATTCTGGGATACCGAAATATTTATCCTGCCTTTTGCGCTGCTGAATGCGCCCGGACAGGCGCGAAAACTGCTGGAATACCGCTATCGGAATCTGGTGCAGGCGCAGGAGAAAGCCAGATGTAACGGCTATCAGGGGGCGCTGTTCCCGTGGGAAAGTGCGTTCAGCGGGAAAGAGGAAACGCCGGAATTCGCGGCGATCAATATCCGTACCGGTCAGCGGCAACGGGTGGCATCAGCGTTAGCTGAGCATCATCTGGTGGCGGATATCGCCTATGCCACGGTGGGCTATTTTCAGGCCACGCGCGACGCTGAATTTATGCAACAAATGGGGCTGGCGTTGCTGAAAGAGACAGCCCTGTTCTGGATGAGCCGCACTGAACGGCGTGGGGACCGGTGGGTAATTCTCAATGTCATCGGGCCGGATGAATATACCGAACATATTGATAATAATGCGTTTACCAATTATATGGCGCAGTACAACGTCCAGGAAGCCTGCCGGTATTTGCAGGCATTTAATCACCAGGATGCTGCATTTTTCACACAGGCGGAAGATTTCCTGACGCACCTGTACCTGCCGCAGCCCGATGCGCAGGGCGTGATCGCGCAGGATGATTCCTTTCTCAGCAAACCTCAGTGCGACCTGACTCCCTATAAATCCCGGCAGGGTACACAGGCCATTTTGCTGGACTATTCCCGTGCAGAAATCAACGAGATGCAGATCCTCAAACAGGCCGATGTGGTCATGCTCATGCAACTGCTGCCCGCGCAGTTCACGCCACAATGCCAGGCTGCCAATCTCCGTTTTTATGAACCGCGTACGATTCATGATTCTTCGCTGAGCAAATCGGTGCATGCGATTGTTGCCGCCCGGACCGGGCAAACAGCGCAGGCATTGCAGTTTTACCGCGAGGCGTGCCGCATCGATCTGGGCGAGGAACCTCATTCTTCGGATGACGGCATTCATGCGGCAGCCGCTGCGGCTATCTGGACAGGGGCACTGATGGGGTTTGCGGGGCTGGATTATCAGTCAGGTGAGCTGCATTTTTGGCCCTCACTGCCGCAGGGCTGGACGCGGTTGCAGTTCCCCCTGAACTGGCGCGGAACGCGCCTGATGGTCACCCTCGAACCACAGCAATTTATTCTCAGCAAAACGGATGCCCGGCCGCTGAAGGTCTGGATCAACGGCATCTCTCATATGTTTACGGAAAGCCTCGTTCTGGAAGGATCTCATGATGAAAACTAAACCCCTGCTGCCGCGTGCCGTCATTTTTGACCTCGACGGTGTGGTGGTGGATACCGCCCATCTGCACTTTATGGCCTGGCAACGGCTGGCGCAGCGCATCGGGATCCACATTGATACTGGGTTTAATGAGCAGCTCAAAGGCGTCAGTCGTCAGGGATCACTGCTGAGGATCCTCGCCTCGGGCGGAAAAACCGGGAGTTTTACGCAGGCCGAATGTGACGCAATGGCTGCTGAGAAAAATGCTGATTATGTCGGCTTACTTGCCGGACTGACCACGACGGATATTTTGCCGGGGATGGGGGAATTGCTGCATACGCTGCACGAGCAGGGTGTGCTTACCGGTCTGGCTTCCGTTTCACAAAATGCCCCGCGGGTGCTGAGGGCGCTGGGACTGGAGCAGGCTTTCAATTATGTCGCGGACACCCGCCGTATCAAGCATTCCAAACCCCATCCGGAAATTTTTCTCAACGTTTGCGAGGCGCTGAATATCTCGCCGCAACATGCCGTTGGGATTGAGGATGCGCAGGCGGGCATTGATGCCCTGCGTGCCGGCGGTATTTTCGCCATAGGCATTGGTGCGACGCTGGAAGGGGCAAATTACCGTCTGGCTTCTACTGAGGGGCTGTCTTGGGCGGTTATCCGGCAGCAATGGTTGCGTCATCACGCTGACATTTAAGGGAAAATTATGGCTCAGATTACACTGCAACACATTCAGAAAATTTACGACAAGCAGGTTCACGTGGTGAAGGATTTTAATCTGGAGATCGCGGATAAAGAATTTATCGTGTTTGTCGGCCCCTCCGGCTGCGGAAAATCCACGACCCTGCGCATGATCGCGGGGCTGGAGGAAATATCTTCCGGCGATCTGCTGATCGACGGCGTGCGGATGAACGACGTCGCGCCGAAAGATCGCGAGATCGCCATGGTATTTCAGAACTATGCGCTGTATCCGCATATGTCGGTGTACGACAACATGGCGTTTGGCCTGAAGCTGAGAAAAATTGCGCCGGAGGAAATCAGCCAGCGGGTGAAATATGCGGCGCAGATCCTCGGGCTGAATGAGTACCTGGCGCGACGTCCGGGGGCATTATCCGGCGGCCAGCGTCAGCGGGTTGCGCTCGGGCGTGCCATTGTGCGGGATGCCAAAGTCTTTTTAATGGACGAACCGCTGTCGAATCTTGATGCCAAGCTGCGGGTACAGATGCGTGCTGAAATCAGCAAGTTGCATCATAAACTCAATACGACAATGATTTATGTCACTCATGATCAGACCGAAGCCATGACCATGGCAACGCGGATTGTGGTCATGAAAGACGGCGTTATCCAGCAGGTTGGCGCGCCTAAGACGGTCTATAACCATCCGCAAAATATGTTTGTGGCCGGTTTTATTGGTTCTCCGGCGATGAACTTTATCCGCGGCGCGCTGGATGGTGACTTTTTCGTGACGGAAAGCCTGCGTATTCCGGTGTCTGAAGACAAACTGGCGATACTGAATACGCAGGGTTATCAGCGTAAACCGCTGGTACTCGGTATCCGACCTGAGGATATTGCCGGTGCGGAGCAGCAGAGTGCACATTTTGATGCGCGAATTACAGTGGCTGAACTGACCGGTGCAGAATTTATGTTGTATTGCTCGGTTGGCGGTCATGAGTTTGTTTGCCGTTCAAACGCGAATACCGATTATCAGGCCGGGCAATTATTACCCCTGCGCTTTGATATAAATAAATGTCATTTCTTTGATGGTGACACAGAGCAAGTGATTGCCGCAGATTAATAATCCATTTCACTAACATGTATAAATAATACGAATTTTAAAAGAGGTTAGCTGTTTTTAATATCCATCCGTCCCTACTGTAAAAGGAATTATTATAATGAAAATAAAAGTGGCTGCCGCATTATTATGCGGCGCAGTCTGCTCGTCGGCTTTTTCCGCTGAGAGCGAAAGCGTGAATAAAAATGAAGATCATAACTCACCGGAAATGCTGACACCGGTACCGATCGGCAACGCAGCGTTACCTGCCGAACCCTGGCAGGTGCAGATCGGTGCCATGCAGGAAACTGAGAACACAGAAGGTCAGGGCGATAAAGACGGCGCTTATGAACCCACGGTATTTGTTAACTTCAGCAAAGGGAAGTGGAACTTATACGGCGCGTTTTATCAGGAAGATCATAATGTTGATTATTCCCAAAACACACGCAGCGACTGGTTTAATCAGGTTGAATTCGATGCGCATTATCAGTTTGCCGATAATGCAGATTATGCACTGGGGCTGATGCTCGGTTTCAGGAACTACCAGTGGCAATATAATGAAGATAAGAAGAAAGAGGGCAGTTCTTATAATACCCAGCGTTATACCATTCAGCCAGACTGGTCGGTTTCACTCAGTCCTGCGTTGAAATATAACGGCTGGATGGCGTTGTATAATTATTATAATAGTATGGATGATAACGGCTATCTGAATAAAGAGCTTGAAGGTGAGACGGGTTTGAAATACAGCTTCACCGACGATATCGCAATGCAGGTCAGTTATTATTTAGATCGCGGATGGAATACCGGTGACAGCCAGCGTGGCGAATTCGCCAAACAGGAGGCGCGTATCTATTTGCCGGTGAGTGTCGATCTGTTCTCCGGCGGGAAAACCGTGCTTACACCTTATGCCCGCCGGACGCTGGATACCTATTATTACAATGATGACCGCGCAGAGCGTGAGGGCGAAACTGATACGCGATTCGGGCTGTTAATCAATCAGCCTTTACCTAACGGTTTTGCCATCTCACTGGAATATGCCTACGAATTGCAGCTGCACGATAATACCGATGCCAGCGCCAATGCGAAGACCAAATTCCATTATACCGGTGTCGGTGTGACCTATTCTTTCTGATGCCTCTCATCCCCAACCGGAAGCCGTTTTTCCGGTTGGGGTTTTTATTTTCTGGCCGCGAGCGGTATGGCGGAATGATTCACCACCAATTGGGTCGGCACCAGCGTGCGGGAGTGAGTGCCGGGGCGGTCAAAAATTTTATCGAATAATAAACCGCAACCCTGACAGCCTAACTCGCGGATAGGAATTTCAATGCCAGTAAGCCCCGGAGAAAGGAGGGGGGAAATATTGTCACTGCTGTAACCGGTGATGGAAATTTCGTCGGGGATGATCTTTTTCTGTTCATGGGTCGCACGGTAAATGCTCATGACTTTCACGGCATCGGTGGCGAAAACGGCTGTCGGCGGACGGGCACATTGCAATAATGTTGTCGCCGCCAGATAGGCACTTTCTGTGGTATAACCGCCGTCAATCATCAGGTCGGGTTGCACGGGCAGACCGGCATCCTGCATGGCGCGCTTATATCCCGCAAGACGATCAATGGATACGTGGTAATCCAGCGGCGCGTGCAGGCAGGCAATATCCTGGTGACCGAGCGAAATAAGATGTTCTGTCAGCCGGTAGCTGTCCTGAAAATTATCGGTATCGACGGAGAAAACGTGCTGATACGTTCCTTCAATATTGCCAATCACCATCACCGGCACCTGACAATTATCCAGTTGCTCCAGGATATATTCATCGGCAGGCGAACTGAGCATTATCACGCCTTTCACCATTTTTTCAGTTATTTTCGCGACACACTTTTGCAAATCTTCTTCGCTATTTTTGGATGTTTGCAAAATAACATCAAAACCCTCTTCTTCAGCTCTCAGGGCAATGGATTGCAATATTTCGGAGAAGAAAGGGTTACCGGCGGTGGTTTTGGTCGAACGGGTGGAAATCACCAGAATCGCATCAAAACCTTTGGACGTCAGCGCCCGCGCAAGTTTACTTGGCTGATAATTCAGTGTGCGGATGGCATCCAGCACGCGCTCCCGGGCATCTGGCGAAATATTGGTCTGGTTGGTGATAACTCTGGAAACGGTAGACTTGGACACTTTTGCCAGACGGGCAATATCATAAATAGTGACTGCCACAATATATGCACCTCAAATATCCGTATTAAGGACGGGATAGGGATAATACGGGGCAGGTCTGAGGTTGTCCATTTTCCCCAGACCCGATGTGGCGGTTTGTTACTCGTCTAATTTCAGCGGCGGCAACTGCGCAAAAATACTCAGCAGGCCTTCGCCCCAGCCTTTGCGGATCATGTCGAAATACGGATGTGTTTCGGTGATCCGGTGCTGTTGCGCGGCGTTGAAACTGTCTGTCGGATAGGTCATCACATCCAGTGGCAGGCCGACGGAAAGATTGCTGCGTAATGTGGAATCCATCGAAATCAGCGCACATTGCATGGCCTGATCCAGCGCGGTGTCGTAACTCAGTACGCGATCGATAATCGGTTTGCCGTACTTACTTTCACCAATCTGGAAATACGGCGTGTCGTGCGTGGCTTCGATGAAATTCCCCTGCGGATAAATGTGGAACAGCCGCTGGCCCTCCCCCTTAATCTGGCCACCGAGCAACAGGTTGCAGCTGAAATCCGTGTTGCCGCCCTGGTTTGCGCCGCTGTCACGCGCAATCACTTCACGCACCGTTTCACCCAGCAGGCTGGCGGCATCGTAGAGCGATTTCACGTTCAGCAGATTTTCCCGCTCATCATCTACACAGCGGCGATGCAGCAGACTGATAATACTCTGTGTGGTCGCCAGATTTCCGGCGCTCTGAATCACCAGCACGCGTTCATCGCTTTGATGAAAAACATGCAGCTTACGGAAGGTGGAAATATGGTCCACTCCGGCATTGGTGCGTGAATCTGAAACAAACACCAGGCCAGAGGACAAGCGCATGGCCACACAGTAAGTCATAAAAATGTTTCCTCAGGGATTCAGGGTCATTGCGGAACGTCAAGCATAGCAACGGCCGCGACAGTACGCATATCTTCGCTTCCTCCGCCCAACCGGATACCGCGGACCGGGCATGCATCAAGATAATCTATGCCGATAGCCAGTTTCAAATGCTGATTCGGTTTGCAGGTGTTGTTGGTGACATCAAAGCTCTGCCAGCGGTCATCCAGCCAGGCTTCCGCCCAGGCGTGCATCGCCACATGCGTTGAATCTTCCGAGTAAAGATAGCCGCTGACGTAGCGCGCCGGAATGCCCAGGCTGCGGCAACAGGCGAGGAAAACGTGCGTGTGATCCTGACATACGCCCGTTTGTGCGGAAAAGGCTTGTGAGGCGCTGTCTTTTACCGTGGTGCTGCCGGGGTTGTAAGGCATTTTCAGCAACAACTCGCCCATCAGGTTGCACAGACTTTCGTGCTGCGCCTGTGGCCGGTAATAACGGCTGGCGAAATCGCGGATCGCGCCATCCGCCAGCGTCAGCGGGCTGGTGCGCAAAAACACCAGTGGCGAGAGATGTCCGCAATGGTCGTCCTCGGTATTGTCTTCTATCTCGACCACACCGTTGGCTTCAATGGTGATCGCCTGATGAGGCTGATCGAGCGTCAGGACATGCAACACGTTGCCGTAGGCATCCAGCGTGCGGGTGGCGTATTCCGGCAAAGTCAGATCCCATGACAAAATCTTCTGATGGCTGGAATCCTGCGGCGTGAGGCGCAGATATTGCGTGCTGTGTTTAACTTGTTGTGCATAGCTGTAATGCGTCTGATGCGTGACATTCAGTTTCATTATTGAGCCTCCAGATAGGTTTGATGAATGCTCTCAGCGATGGCATTGGTCTGATCCAGAAACTGCATTAACCACGGGCTGAGACCCATTTCAACGATCTCGTCCATTTCAGTGAAACGAAGCTGAGCGTGCAGGGTATGGACACGGCGGCGTGGCAGATTGCCTGCGCTACCCCCGATTTCTTCAAGCTGTTCAGCCATGATTTCGACACAGGAAAGTAAGGATCGCGGTAATTCGCGGCGCAGTATCAGCAGCTCTGCAATATGTTTCTGGCTGAGTTGCTGCTTGTAAAGTGTGTGGAATGCCTCGCGGGCGCTGACCGCACGCAGCAGGGTATCCATCCGGTAATATTCGCGCACCGGATCTTCATCAGCATTCAGCAACTGATTTTTGGCATCCAGCAAACGGGCGGTACTGTCTGCACGCTCAAGCATGGTGCCGAGACGGATAAAGTTCAGGGCATCACTGCGCAGTAATGTACCGAACATGGCACCGCGGAACAGGTGTGAGCGCTCTTTAACCCAGTCGAAGAAAGCGTCCGCACCGGCAGAACCCACGCCCTGACGGCGGATCAGTTTCATCTCGATCCAGGTGGCATTAATGCTTTCCCAGACTTCAGAAGAGAGGCTGCCGCGCACCGCATGCGCATTGTTCCAGGCCATTTGCAGACAACTGAAAATGCTGCTGTGGTTGGAACTGTCCAGCGCGAAGAAGTTGAGCAGATTGCCCATGGATTCTTGCGGATAATGTTCGTTGAATAATGTCCGTGTGCCGGTCATGGTCAGCGGCACCAGCAAATCATTGTTTTCATCGCGTGCGTTGACGTCACGAATCGACATCAGCGACAGCTTATTGGTCACGTCCAGCAGGCGTGCAATATTCTCGGCGCGTTCCAGATAACGCGCCATCCAGTACAGTTCGCTGGCTGTTCTGCTTAGCATGCGTCATCCTCCGTCGGATTCTCTTCCAGTACCCAGGTGTCTTTGGTGCCGCCGCCCTGAGATGAGTTCACGACCAGCGAGCCTTCAGCCAGCGCCACGCGGGTTAATCCACCCGGTACCAGCCGGATTTCCGCACCGCTCAGGGCAAAAGGCCGCAGGTCGATATGACGCGGAGCCAGCCCGTCCCCCACGAAAGTCGGGCAGGTGGAAAGCGCCAGCGTTTCCTGTGCGATGTAGTTTTCCGGGCGGGTGCGCAGTAATTCGCGGAAGCGTTCAATTTCCGCTTTACTGGCCGTCGGGCCAATCAGCATGCCGTAACCGCCTGCACCATGAACCTCCTTCACCACCATTTTTTCCAGATTCGCCAGCACGAAAGACAGATCGCTTTCCTTGCGGCATTGCCAGGTCGGCACATTATTGAGGATCGGATCTTCGGCCAGATAGTAGCGGATCATATCCGGCACATACGGGTAGATCGATTTGTCGTCCGCCACGCCGGTGCCGATCGCATTGGCCAGCACCACGCCGCCAGAGCGATACACGGAAAGCAAACCCGGTACGCCGAGCATCGAGTCGGCGCGGAACGCCAGCGGATCAAGGAATGCGTCATCGATACGCCGGTAAATCACGTCAATTTTGCACGGTCCGGCGGTGGTACGCATAAACACCGCGCCGTCTTTCACGAACAGATCGACGCTTTCCACCAGCTCAACGCCCATTTGCTGGGCAAGGAAACTGTGCTCAAAATACGCACTGTTAAAACGCCCCGGCGTGAGCACCACGACGGTCGGATCGTTGACGGTCGTGCTTTCGCGCAGGGTTTGCAGTAAATGGGAAGGGTAGCGGGAAACCGGTGCGATACGCTGCTCGGCAAACAATTCAGGATATAGCCGCATCATCATTTTGCGGTTTTCCATCATGTAAGACACGCCGGACGGCGTACGCAGGTTGTCTTCCAGCACGTAGTATTCGCCATCGCCTCCACGTACCATGTCGGTGCCGGCAATGTGCGCGTAAGTGTCCCGGTGAAGATCAATACCCTGCATGCACGGCTGATACTGATCGTTGGCCAGTACCTGTTCAGCGGGCACGATCCCCGCTTTGAGGATCTTCTGGTCATGATAAATATCATGCAAAAAGGCATTCAGCGCCTGAACCCGCTGACGGATCCCGCGATCGAGCATTTGCCATTCACTGGCCGGAATAATGCGCGGCACGCTGTCGAACGGGATCAGCCGTTCCGCGCCATCATCTTCGCCATAAACATTAAAGGTAATCCCCACCCGGTGAAACAACAGCGCGGCTTCCTCTTTTTTGCGCTGGACTGCCTGTTGATCGGCTTGCTGCAACCATTGCCAGTAGGCCTGATAATGGCTGCGGTGTTTGCCTTCAGCCATTAACATCTCATCAAAAAAGGGTGAATCGGAAAGGTCAATCTTGATCATCATCACCTCACAAACTGGACAGGCTGCAATTGAATCGTTCAATAACAATGAAGATCAGGCATAAAGTGTGCCAGCGTGCAAAACGGGCTGAAAAATGGGGGAAATGAGGCCGGTCTGCTTAATTATAGGGCGAGGTGAAGTTTGTTTGCCTGAAAATAGGGCAAAAAAAACCAGCCCGCAGGCTGGTCTGGTGCATCACTGACGCGGTTTAACGGCGGACGGCGATGGCTTCGATTTCGATTTTCACATCTTTTGGCAGACGGGCCACTTCTACGCAAGAACGGGCCGGGAATGGCGCATTATGCTCAGTGAAGAAGGCTTCGTAAGTGGCGTTAACGGTGGCAAAATCGTTCAGATCTTTTACGAAAACGGTCGTTTTCACGATATCTGACACTTTCAGGCCAGCGGCTTCCACGATCGCCTGAACGTTTTCCAGTGACTGACGCGCCTGTGCAGCAATGTCGTCAGCGACTGCACCGGTTTTAGGATCCACAGGGATCTGACCGGAAGTGATGATCATGCTGCCCAGATCCACACCCTGAACATAAGGACCGATAGCGGCCGGGGCGTTTTCAGTGCTGATTTCGCGGGACATAATGTCTCCTGATTTGAGTTAAGGGGAACGAGAAGTTATCCCCCAGTATAAAGGCTCAGTCGTTATTGAGCACCACCTGATGCTCAAACTCTTTCTCGCAGTATTTGCATTTCAGGTGCACGCCGTCTGCACGTTGTTTCACCGCAAAGCTGGAATCCACCGGTTCAAAACGGCTGATACAATTGCCGTTCGGGCAGCGCAGAACACCAACGATACGGTCCGGCAGCGTTGGCATCAGCTTTTTCACTACGTCGTAATTATCGATGCGGTTCACCGTCGCACGCGGTGCATACACCGCCAGCTGATTGACCTGTTCATCGGTCAGGAAGGTGTTTTCGATTTTAATGATGTCTTTACGGCCCAGCTCACCGGAAGGCAGATTCAGGCCAACGGTGACACGCTGCTCCGTTTGGGTAAACTTGAACAGAGACAGGAGCTTAAATCCGACCTGCGCCGGAATATGGTCGATGACCGTACCGCATTTGATCGCTTCAACCTGAAGTTTATTGTCGTGTGTCATAATCGTTTTCTCCTCAAGTTTACTGTGCAGTGTCTGCGTTCAGAACCAGCGCCAGCAAAGCCTGACGCGCAAAAATTCCGTTACCGGCCTGCTGGAAATACCAGGCATACGGCGTTTTATCGACATCCGGCGTGATTTCGTCGATGCGCGGCAGCGGGTGAAGCACTTTCAGGTGCGGCTGAGCATCCGTCAGGTCAGCCGCCCGCAGGACAAACTGCGCTTTCACGTTGGCGTATTCCGACGGATCAAGACGCTCTTTTTGCACGCGGGTCATGTACAGAATGTCGATTTCAGAGACCACTTCATCAATGCTGCTGTGCAGGCTGTATTCGATGCCTTTCTCTTCCAGTAACGTCAGGATATACCCCGGCATCGCCAGCGCATCCGGTGCGATAAAGTAGAATCGGTTGCCGTTAAATTTTGCCAGCGCCTGCGCCAGTGAATGCACCGTGCGGCCATATTTCAGGTCACCGACCATGGCGATTTTGATGTTATCGAGACGCCCCTGCGTTTCCTGAATGGTGAACAAATCCAGCAGGGTTTGTGTCGGATGCTGGTTCGCACCGTCACCGGCGTTGAGTACCGGAATACCGCCGGAGAATTCGGTTGCCAGACGTGCCGCGCCTTCCTGCGGATGACGCATCACAATCGCATCGACATACGTACTGATAACCGAAATGGTATCGGCCAGTGTTTCACCTTTTTTACCGAGCGATGTGTTGCTGCTGTCGGAGAAACCGACCACTGAGGCTCCCAGACGATGCATTGAGGTTTCAAATGACAGGCGCGTACGGGTTGAGGCTTCGAAGAAACAACTGGCGATCACTTTGTGTTTCAGCAATTCAGGCTGCGGGTTGGCTTTCAGGCTGGCAGCGGTATCGAGTACCAGTTCCAGCTCTTCGCGGCTGAGATCGTTGATAGAAATGATGTCTTTCTGATACAGCGGATTAGCCATAGTCATTCTCCTGTGCTTTACGTATAAAAGTGTGGCGCTCAAATTCCGGACAAAAAAAAGCCCCTCAATGAGGGGCTTTCAGTAAAACGGTAATACCACGGGAGAACAACGGCAGCGGGCTGCCTGACGGCACAGTGTTTGGTCGATGATCTGAGCACAAAACATGGCGATTTTTCATGGGTTCTCCCGACAAATTGTCGCGCATTATACGCGGGTCATTGACGACATCAAGCGGAAAAATACCTTGCAGGCAATCGATTGGTATGACGGAAAACGGAGACAAAAACTGTTAACTGGATCAAAGGGTGTAGCCTTTGCGTGCATTATCATGTGCAGGCATTGAAACACTATTTCATTTTCACATTAGCGAAGGGAATACCATGATAACCGGCAATATTAACCAACTGCATCTTGTCCCTTATCTGCCCGCTGAACTGCGCGAGGCCATTGAATACGTTAAACAACACATCACACCACAGACGCCGCTGGGCAAACACGATATCCGTGGCGACGACGTCTTTGTGCTGATTTCCAATGATTCGACGGCACCGCAGGCTGAACGCCGTGCTGAATTCCACGCGCGTAATCTGGATATTCAGATTGTGCTGAACGGCACAGAAGGCATGACATTCAGCAATTTACCGGCAGGGTATGTCGATACCGACTGGCTGGAAGATAAAGACATTGCGTTCCTGGCTGCCGGCGAGCAGGAAAAAACCATGATCATGCAGACCGGTGACTTCGTGGTGTTTTATCCGGGCGAAGTGCATAAACCCCTGTGCGCCGTCGGCGAACCGGCCAACGTACGTAAAGCCGTGGTGAAAATGAACGTCAGCGCATTGTCCGCTTAATGCCTATTGTGTAGCGCTTTGTGCGCTTGATCAGCTTCATCCGCCAGCGACGCAGCCTGCCGAGGCGTTCCGGCGCTTTGAGTTTGTGTTTGATCCACACCACCTGCCACGGCCGGAGACGCATCTGGCCGTTAAACACTTCTCCGCCAATCAGATCCTTCCCCTCGACTGCCAGCTTCAACATCTGAGAATGATCGCTGATATTGAATATGCAGCTGATCCGGTCTTCAGTTTTTGGATCATAGCGTTCCATCGCAAACAGGGATTTGCCCAGATCAAACACGCGCTGGCCAGCCTGTGGTGAAAACGCCGGATGTTCGCGGCGGTGCCTGATGAGTGTCTGTAACCCGTAAAAAATGCGGGCACGCAAGCCGTCTTTTTTTTCCAGTTCAGCTTCAAGGGTCGTCAGATCCAACTTTTTACGGTTGATACGGCGGTTGATCCCGGACTGGTGCATGCCGTCGAGATCGTTCTCACTGCCCAGCAGGCTGTGAATATAAATCGCCGGGACGCCGATAAACGACAGCAACAGCGCCTGGGCTGCCAGAAACTTGCGGGCTTTCATTTCGGTACTGTCTTCCGGCTCGGTCAGCGCGCTCAGGTAATTAATGTTCAGTTCGTAAGGGGAATGCGTGCCGTCACCGTTGTCTTTATAGGATACGCGGCCTTCCTTACGCAGTGTCTCCTGCGCCATGTATTTACGTTCGTCATCGGTCAGGAAGGTTTCGGTCGGGCGTAAACCGATGCCGTCGTGGCTGGCAAGGAAGTTGAAATAGGTGGTGTCCGGGTAACGCGCTTCTGCATTCAGGCTCTTCGCCCACTGGGTCAGTGTGGTGGTGTCCTGACGCAGAAAAGCGTACAAGGTCAGCGGCGGCAGCGGGAACTGATACACCATATGTGCCTCGTCACCTTCGCCGAAATAACTGATATTTTCGTGATGCGGGACGTTGGTTTCCGTAATGATCCGCGTGCCGGGGATCACTTCATCGAGAATGGTGCGCCAGACTTTAATAATATTGTGCGCCTGAGGCATATGAATGCAGCGCGTCCCGGCTTCCTTCCAGATATAGCCAATCGCATCAAGGCGGATCGACTGCCCGCCGCTGGCGGCGTACTGCAACAGCACATCAATACTTTCCAGTAAAACCTGAGGATTTTTGAAATTAATATCCACCTGATCTTCACTGAACGTCGTCCACAGATATAACTCGGTGCCGTCGGTTTTGATAAATGGTGAGAGCAGCGGTGAAGCGCGCGGGCGTACGACGCGGCTGTAATCCAGCTCAGGATTAGCGGCAATAAAGTAATCTTTGTAATACGGATCGTCATGCAGATAGCCTTTCATCCACTCGCTTGAGCGTGAAATATGATTGATCACGCAGTCAAACATCAGGTTGAAATTGGCCGAAAGGTGATGAATATCTGACCAGCCGCCGAGATGTTCATCGATCCGCCGGTAGTCAATGACGCTGAATCCATCGTCCGAACTGTAGGGATACATCGGCAGTATATGGATATCACTGATGATGTCGCGCAGATAGGTGTTGGCGAAGTGATTGAGCGTCGCCAGCGGTGGTTGCTCGCCGTGACGGATATTATCGCCATAAGTAATCAGATAAACGTTGGTGCCATCCACCCAGCCGGTGGTGCGGTGTTTGCCGTAATTCCATTTGTCGGCGAGATGCAGGATTTTTTTCAGCAGGTCGGCGATGTGTTCCCGGGGGTAAATCCTGCTTAGCAGGCTTTCCAGCCGCAGAACATACTCAAGATTCACTGAGCTCATATCGGTTCCTTCTTCTGCATTTTTGTTTTTTTGATGAAACGCTTTAAAAAGGTTAGTTGAAAATGCGGTCTTCTGACGGGAACGGGCGGGATAAAGTGCAAAATGATGTAAAGATTACGGCGTGCAGGAAAGTTAGCCTTGCTGCACGCCGGGAAAAATCAGTGGTTAGCGAGCGTGGCAACCATTACCGCTTTGATCGTGTGCAGACGATTTTCCGCCTGATCAAACACTACGCTGTGGCGGGATTCAAAGACGTCATCGGTGACTTCCATCCCCCCGTGCAGGCCATACTCTTCTGCCATTTGTTTGCCAAGTGTGGTCTGGTCGTCATGAAATGCCGGCAGGCAGTGCAGGAATTTCACCTGCGGATTGCCGGTCAGCGCCAGCATCGCGCTGTTCACCTGATAAGGACGCAGCAGATTAATGCGTTCTTTCCACACTTCTTTCGGCTCCCCCATGGAAACCCAGACGTCGGTGTAAAGGAAATCAGCATCTTTCACGCCGGTTGCGATATCTTCGGTCAGGGTGATGCTGCCGCCGTTTTCTTTCGCCAGATGTTCACAGGTGGCGACCAGTTCGGCTTCCGGCCAGCAGGCCGAAGGCGCAACAAGGCGCAAATCCAGTCCGCATAACGCCGCAGCCTCCAGCAGGGAATTGCCCATGTTGTTACGGGTATCTCCCAGATAGGCCAGACGCATGCCTTTCAGCGGCTGGCCCGGCAGATGTTCCTGCATGGTCAGCAGATCAGCCAGCAGTTGTGTCGGGTGAAATTCGTTGGTCAGGCCATTCCATACCGGTACACCGGCATAGTGGGCCAGAATTTCCACTTTATCCTGCCCGTAACCGCGATACTGAATACCGTCGTACATGCGCCCGAGGACGCGGGCGGTATCTTTCATCGATTCTTTATGGCCGATCTGGCTGCCACTTGGGCCGAGATAGGTGACTTTTGCGCCCTGATCGTATGCGGCAACTTCGAAAGAGCACCGGGTGCGGGTTGAGTCTTTTTCGAAGATGAGCGCGATGTTTTTGCCTTGCAGACTGGCTTTTTCGGTGCCGTTCTTCTTAGCGGCCTTTAATTCTGCGGAGAGTTTCAGCAGTGACGAAATCTCTGACGGGGTAAAATCCAGTAACCTGAGAAAATGACGTTTACTCAACAAACTCATGATGTCGCTCCATAGCGCGTAAGCATTTCGGATTGAATTTAAATTCAATTTAACTGTATGAATATGCAAATACAACCCCGCAGTAAAAACTTTGTCGTTTATAGTGGAGACGCGCCCTGCGGTGTGTGAAAATAGCGTACAAACGTCACATTGATTGAGGACAGAGATATGGCAAACCGTGAATTGCTGGAAGAACAACGTGAAGAGACTCGCTTAATCATCGAAGAACTGCTGGATGATGGCAGTGATCCTGACGCGCTTTACACTATCGAACACCACTTATCTTCAGAGAAATTTGACGTTCTGGAGAAAGCGGCCGTTGAAGCTTTCAAACTGGGTTATGAAGTTACTGATGCTGAAGAGCTGGAAGTGGAAGACGGTTCAGTCGTGATGTGCTGTGATGTAATCAGCGAAATCGCGCTGAAAGCGGAGCTGATCGACACCCAGGTTGAGCAACTGATGAATCTGGCCGAAGCCAACGGCGTCAGTTATGACGGCTGGGGCACTTACTTCGAAGGCGATGACGACGAAGAAGGTGAAGACGGCGAAGATGAAGATTTTGTCGACGAAGATGATGACGGAAAGCGTCATTGATTTTTTCTGAATTTGAAACAAAAGGCTGCTGAATTAAGCAGCTTTTTTTATTTCTGCATAACCCCCTTCTCTTTGTGAGACGCCTCTCGTTTGGTAAATTTCATAAACCATAAGCAAAATATGGTTAAATTCAACACAGCTGCCAAAAGTTAACATACCAATTCTGAAAGATATTCTACCTCATGGTTTGGAGTCAGATTATGGCAGCCGTAAAGAAATTGTCTGTTATAGAAAAACTCGGTTTTGGTATGGGTGACGCCGCTTGCGGGATCGTTTATTCCTCGGTCACGATGTTTCTGACCTACTTTTATACTGATATTTACGGGCTCTCCGCCGCCGCTGTCGGGGTGATGTTTCTGGTTACGCGCATTCTGGATGCCGTGAGTGATCCGCTTACCGGCATTATCGCTGACCGTGTAAAAACCCGCTGGGGGCATTTTCGCCCGTGGCTGATATGGTTTGCCATTCCTTATGCAGTGCTGGCCGTAATGACCTTCACAACGCCTGATTTCGGTCATTCAGGCAAACTGCTTTACGCCTACATCACTTACTCATTGCTGATGCTGTGTTACACCTTTATCAATATTCCTTACTGCGCCCTGGGAGGCGTAATTACGACGGATGATAAAGACCGGCTCTCTGCACAATCTTATCGTTTTACCATCTCCTCTCTGGCCGGTTTACTGGTTTCTGTCGGCACCCTGTGGCTGGTGGATTATTTCGGTAAAGAAAATCTGCAGGCAGGATATCAGGCGACGATGGCGGTAATGGGCGCAATTGCTATTTGTATGCTGGTGTTTTGTTTTTGTTTCACTAAAGAACGGATCACGGCGGAGGATACCCGTGAGGTGTCGGTTCTCAGTGATTTGAAAAAGCTGCTGTCCAATGATCAGTGGCGTATTGTCGCCATCATTACCTTTTTCTCCAGTATGGCCGGGGTGATGCGCAGTTCCGCAACGTTGTATTACGCGACGTATCTGATGCTGGATAAGGGACAGAGTCTGATCAGTGGCACGGCGATGAAAAGTACGTTTATCACGACCAGCGTGGTCGGCACGATATTTGGGGCAATAGCAGCGGGATATTTTGCCCGGCGTTTTAGTACACTGACGATGTTTAAAAATATCAATTTGCTGTTGGTTCTGGCGGGCGTCGTGATGTTTTTTGTACCGCCGAAACTCCTGCCAGTAATTTTTCCGCTTTATTTCATTATCGGTTTTTTACACCAGATGTATCAGCCGTTTAAATGGAACATGATGGCCAATGCGGCGGATTATGGAGAATGGAAAACAGGACGTCGTATTACGGGCCTTTCTTTCTCCGGCAATCTGTTCGCGTTAAAACTGGGAATGGCCTTTGCGGGCGCTTTCGTCGGGTTCTCACTTGGCTGGTTTGGTTATCATGCGGGAGCAGAAACACAAACCGCTCTGGCGACCACGGGTATTATTGGTCTCCTGACCGTGGGGCCGTCGGTGTCCTATCTCATTCTTTATTTCCTTGCCCGTTTCTACAAACTCGACGATGCCACCATGAACAAAATCCAGAATGATCTGGCAAAACGCAGCACTGAGATCGCCGACAGGCAGGAAAATAAACCTGACCTGATCCCGGCGGGTCTGGTGGCGAAATAATGGAGATAACCTCAATGGATGATGTATTAAATTCAGGCTGGCAACCCGATTTGGGTGACGGGCATTATCAGAACCCTGTCTTGTATGCGGATTATTCAGACCCGGATATTGTCTGTGTGGGCGACAATATTTACATGGTGGCTTCAAGTTTTAACCATATTCCGGGCCTGCCTGTTCTTCACTCAACAGATCTGGTGAACTGGAAAATTATTAACCATGTTGTGCAGCGGATTAACTATCCCGCCTACGACAATATGCAGCCCGGCAAAGGGATCTGGGCACCGAGTATTCGTTATCACAACGGGCTGTTCTGGGTGTTTTACAGCATGCCTGATGAAGGCATTTTTATGTCTTACACCGCAGACCCGGCCAAAGACTGGAGCGAGCCGCATTGTATTAAAGCGGTGAAGGGCTGGATCGATCCTTGCCCGTTCTGGGATGACGACGGGCGCGCATGGCTGGTTCATGCGTTTGCTTACAGCCGTTCCGGGATTAAACATCAGCTACAGCTTTGTGAAATGGCGCCCGATGCGACATCTCTTCTTGATGAGGGAAGCATCATTTTTGATGGCGCGGTTTCCCATCCGACCATTGAAGGGCCAAAAATGTATTGGCGTAATGGCTGGTATTACATCTTCGCTCCTGCCGGGGGCGTCGAAAGTGGCTGGCAAACTGTATTACGTTCGCGACAGATTAACGGCCCGTTTGAGTCCCGGGATGTGTTGCATCAGGGCACCTCGAAAGTGAATGGCCCGCATCAGGGCGGATGGGTCGAGCTGAAAAACGGGGAATGCTGGTTTATGCATTTTCAGGATGCTGCACATAATGGCCGGATAGTGCACTTACAGCCCATGCGCTGGAAGCATGATGACTGGCCGGAAATCGGTGAGAAGGTTGATGACGCAGGGCCCGGGCAACCCGTGTCGGTTTACCCAAAACCCATGACAGGCAAAGAGGGTAAATCCTGCAAACCGCAAACAACTGACCGCTTTGCTGACGGCCGTTTTGGCCTGCAATGGCAGTGGCAGGCGAATCCGCAACGTGACTGGATTATTCCGTCACCGGAGGGGCTGAAACTGGTCTGCCGGCCTTTTGGTGCGCGGTCTTTGTACGACACACCCCAACTCCTTTTGCAGAAATTATCCGCACCTCAATTTACGGTAACTACGCGTCTGACTCCGCATTTTAACCACGACGGGGAACAGAGCGGCTTGATTGTCTATGGCGAGAGATATGGAGCGGTTTCGGTGTGCCGGCAGGAAGGCGGATGGGCGCTGGTGTTTGATTTCGGCTGGATGAGCGATAAAGGTGTTCTGAGTCAGAAAAGAACCGTGCTGTCGACGCTCATCCGCAACGAAGCGGTGTTCATCAGAGCGGAGATATTGCAACGTGGTGTCTGTCATTTCTCTTTCAGACAGATCGAAACCGAAGAGTGGAAAACCGTTGAGCCACAACTAGCAATTTCAGCGGGGAAATGGGTAGGGGCAAAAATCGGTATTTACTCTGCCGCGTCCGGACTGGACTCAGATGCAGGATACAGCGAGTTCTCGTATTTCGAGGTAAAACGTCACTAGTCATAAAAGCCAGCTCCGTCAGGAGCTGGCTGTCTGCGATTTAAAGCACCTCTCCGTTACTCTCAATCACTTTCTGATACCAGCCGAAGCTCTCTTTTTTAGAGCGCGCCATGGTGCCGGTGCCGTCATCGTTCTTATCGACGTGAATAAAGCCGTAACGTTTGCTGTACTGGCCCGTGGTAAACGACACGCAGTCGATGCAGCCCCACGGCGTGTAGCCCATCAGATCCACACCATCTTCCAGTACGGCTTTTTTCATCTGCTCAATATGGGCTTTCAGGTAGGCGATGCGGTAATCATCATGAATGATGCCGTCCTCCCCCGCTTTGTCGATAGCGCCAAAGCCATTTTCGACAATAAACAGCGGCTTCTGATAACGTTCGTACAAGATATTCAGTGTGTAGCGCAGACCCACCGGATCAATCTGCCAGCCCCAGTCAGAAGCTTTCACGTGCGGATTCGGTACGCTGCCCGCAAAACCGGACAAGCCGTTATCATCACTGGGATTGTGTGCCGATATGGCGTTACTCATGTAATAGCTCAGGCCGATATAATCTGCGCAGCCGTCGCGCAGCGCCTGTAAATCGCCGTCTTCCATGTTGATGTTAAAGCCGCGTCGTTCCCATTCTTTCAGCGTATAGGCCGGGTAATAACCGCGCATATGAACGTCGCTGAACAGGAAGCGTTCGTGCATCGCTTCGACGGCATACATCACATCGTCCGGGTGGCAGGAAAACGGATACAGCGGCACCATGGCGATCATACAGCCAATCTGGAAATCCGGGTTGATGTCATGGCCGAGTTTGACCACTTTGGCGCTGGCCACAAACTGATGATGCAGCACCTGATACATTGTTTCTTCCGGATTTTCCTGTTCGGTGAATACCACACCGGAGCAGCAATAACCGAACAGCGGATATTTCCAGTTACGCTGGTTATTGATCTCGTTGAAGGTCATCCAGTATTTCACTTTGCCTTTGTAGCGTTCCATCACCACCTGGCTGAAGCGTACAAAGAAATCCACCACCTGACGGTTTTTCCATCCGCCGTATTCTTTCACCAGATGCCACGGCATTTCGAAGTGGGAAAGGGTGATGACCGGCTCGATATTGTATTTGAGCAACTCATCGAACATATCATCATAGAATTGCAGTCCGGCTTCGTTTGGCTGTAATTCGTCACCGTTCGGAAATATACGCGTCCAGGCAATCGAAGTGCGGAAGCATTTGAAACCCATTTCAGCGAATAAAGCGATGTCTTCTTTGTAATGCGAGTAGAAATCGACGGCTTCATGGTTTGGATAGCTGTAACCTTCAAGCACGCCGTCGGTCATCACGCGGTCAACGCCGTGTGCGCCGCCGGAAAGCACATCGCAGATACTGATGCCTTTACCGCCTTTGTTCCAGCCGCCTTCAACCTGATGCGCCGCAACCGCGCCGCCCCATAAGAAATCCTTTTGTAACTGATGGCTCATTTGATTCTCCTCGATACCTGGTGAGGGCAGAGTGCTTCTGCCCTGTAGAACGTAATCTGTGACTTAATTCATTTCAGCCTGGGTGGCGCGTGGTGTTTCTGCCTGCGGTTTTTGGGTTGCGGCGACATCCGGCTCATCTTTGAAGCCGACCAGCCAGGTGAACAGCGCGCCGAGGACAAACGCGACGGTAATCGACAACAGGAAACCGAGGAACTGCGGCATATGGCCTTCTTTGAAGAACACCGGCAGTACGGCGATACCCGGCAGGCAATAGCTCCACGACACCGCATTAAAGGAACCGGCAATCGCGCCGCCGATACCACCTGCTACGCAACTGCACAGGAACGGTTTTTTTAGGCGCAGCGCCACACCGTAAATTGCCGGTTCCGTGATACCGAACAGACCGGTGACGCCAGCAGACAGTGAGATACCTTTCATTTCGCGACTGCGGGTTTTCAGGTATACGCCAAACATGCTGCCGGTCATGGCGAAGACGGCAGACGCCTGCAGACCGGTAAAGGTGTCATAACCCAGCGTGGCGTAGTTGCCGACGGTGACGGGTGTAATGCCCCAGTGAACCCCCAGGGTGACCAGTGGCTGCCAGAAAGCTCCCACCACAAAACCGGCAATCGTCGGGCTGAGGTGATAGAGCGTGTTGTAAACGCCGCCAATAGCACCGCCAATCAGATTACCCACCGGCCCGAACACCAGCAGCGTCATGGGCACCATAATCGCGATACAGAACATTGGCGTGAACAGGTTACGGATCACCACCGGCAGGAATTTATTAAAGAAATGCTCGATATAAGACATCGCCCAGACCATCAGAATGATCGGGATAACGGACGCGGTATAGCTCAGGTATTTCACCGGAATCCCCAGGAAATCCAGAGTGGGTGCCGAAACCGGAATGCCGACAACATTCTGTAAAATGTTGGCGATATCAGGATTACTGACTGCTTCGCGCATCAGTTGTTGCATGGCCGGGTCAGCGGAGTTGACCGACGTGATTTTGAACGCCGTCAGCATATTCATGTAATCGGGGCTGATCAGTGCACAGGCGGTAATGACGGCGGTGAAAGGGTTGACGTTGAATTTTTTCGCGGCGGTGAATGCAATCATCACCGGCAGGAAGGTAAAGGCCGTCCAGGAGACAAAATTCAGGATACGGTAAGTGCCGCTGCTGGCGTCCATAATCCCGACGGCGGCCAGGAAGGAGATAATCCCCTGTAAGATACCGCAGGCGGCAAGCTGATAAAGGAAAGGCGTAAAGATGCTGGAAATAACGTCCATGACACGGCTGACAATACCGACATTTGGCGCTGAAACCGGCGCGTTTTCATCAATCCGGATCAGTTTCAGCACCTGTTTGTAAGCATCGCTCACGTGGTTGCCGATCACCACCTGCATTTGTCCGCCGGCTTCGATAACGGTGATAACGCCTTTCACACGTTTTAATTCTTCTTTATCGACCGCTTTATTATCTTTCAGAACAAAGCGTAAACGTGTGGCGCAATGTGTGATACTAATCACATTATTATCGCCGCCAATATATTTAACGATCTCCTGAGCTGTCTGAGCGTAATCAATAGCCATTATTTATTATTCTCCTGCGGGTATACAGAGGTGAGTTTTTTTGTTTTTTTACTCGTTGGTAGGAGTGTAGCAAAAGAAAGTATATTGTCACGATATAACAAAAATCGAATCGGGTGATTTGTTACTTCTTTAAAACACCCTGTTTTTTCATTGCGCTGAGTCACGTTTTATTAAAGGTAATTTCTTTCCGATAGTCTCGATAATATAAAGTACCGGGATCTGCGTGGTAATATTATATTGCCCTTCGAGGACTATTTGTGGCATGTGGTAAGAGATGTTGAGGTCTGCCATCCGCGCCAGTGTTGAATTCTCGCTGTTAGTCAGGCTGATGATCTGGCAATTATGCTGGCTGAACTGCGTAGCGAAACGCAGCACTTCTTCCGTTTCACCCGAGACAGAAAGAATAATGGCGATGGCATCTTTATACATATCGCTGTTGATCGGGAAATAAGGGTCGTCAATAAAGGTACTGAATTTCCCGACATTAGAGAAAAAGCGTGCACTATACTTGCCTAATGAACCTGATGTTCCCACGCCCACAAATATAATACGTTGCGCATTGGCAATCTGGCGGGCTGCGTTTTCTAATAATTCATCAAACTCACTGTTATTAATGCTTTTGAAATAACTGATGATCTCACTGATACCAAATGATACCGGTGGCTTTTCTTCATGTTCTAAAAACAGCTTAAAGCGGATGCGGAATTCAGAATACCCCTCGCAGTCCATTTTCTTGCAGAAACGCAAAACGGTCGTGGTCGAGACGCCTGCGGCATCTGCCAGTTCACGAATGGTCATGTACATCGCCTTATCGCCGTTTTTGACGATGTAGTTGTAGACCGTCAGCTCCAGTTCATTTAACGCGGAAATGGCTTTATGTGTGAACATTCAGATGCCTGTTTGCAAAGAGCGGATAAAGGATGAACACGGTGTCAGAGATATTTTAACATCGTCACTTCACAATCAACATGGCCGGTATTGCCAAGTGCGCAATCAATGTGGTGAAAACCCAGACGCTCATACAGTGCAATGGCCTGGGTCAGACTGGCAGTGGTTTCCAGATAGCAGCGGGCAAAACCCTGCTGGCGCGCATGTTCAATAGCCTGTAAGGCCAGTCGTTTTGCCAGCCCCTGACCGCGCAGTGCCGGCATAAAATACATCTTCTGCAATTCACACAGATCACTCTCTGCACCGGATAATGGCGCGACGCCGCCGCCGCCCGCAACCACCCCGTCAAGTTCTACGACCCAGTAGGCGCAGCGCGGCTGACTGTAGGTTTCAAACAAATGATCCAGATTTGGATCCGCGACGGTATAGCCTTTATCGGCGGTCAGGCCAAATTCGGCAGAAACGTGGCGGATCACGTTGGCGATGGCTGCATTATCTTCATGGCGTATCGGTCGCACCCGCACGCTGACAGGAAGGGAGGTCGTCATGTTACTCACTCAGTTTCAATAACAGGTAATCAAACAGACCGTTTTAATACCACCTTAGGGCCTGCTGATGCAACGCCGCAGGCGTTTCCCGGTGGTTTTACTTATCTCAGATGAGCATTTTTCCCCTGTACTGAAGGCAACTATTCTTTGCCTCCAGTACAGGGACATGATCAAACCTTCCTCGTTACACCCGTTGCGATGCCCCTTCCTTCTTTTAAGAAAGGCATTCTGCCAGCCTTTCAGAAGGCCAGATAAAATATCAGTTAATAATTAATACCACGTTAACCTGCGCCAGGTTCAGGTTCAGCGTAAAGGCGGAGAGTGTTTAAGAATCGCTATCACTTATCGCTGACGCGTATTATTCCTCGTTATCGGGTAAACAACTTTCCGAACGCTGAATGTACTATTTAGTAATCTTAAATGCTGGTGTATCTGTATGAATGATCGGAAATTTATATGAATTTTCTATTTTTCTAAAAAACGGACAGATTTTCATTCTAATTTGTTAAAGGTATAGTTCAGTAAAGTTTATTTCCTCATAGACAGAATGTGTAAAGCTGGCGTTTTATATCACTGTCTGCTTTTCTTTTAAATTGATTTTAATGAATAAAATCAGATCATTTGTATTAATAAAATACATCAAATTTACTTACAGGTAAGGAGACCAACAATGAGTAACTTGACTATGATTGAGGGTGAGAATACGAATTTTCGTAACACACCTGAGATCAGAGGGCTGGAAAGCATGAAAGAGAACATACTCACCGATCGTTTTAAAATGGTGAAAAATTTTGATCTCAATTTATTAACTACGTTTGAGGCTGTTTTCATTCATCGTAGCGGAACCAAAGCGGCGGATGCTCTTGGCATCACACCTTCCGCTGTCAGTCAGGCTCTGGGGCGTTTGCGGGTTCATTATAATGATGCGTTGTTCATCAGGGATGGTAAGGCGCTGGCACCCACAACCGTTGCAGTGGGTATACATGAAGGGCTGGCAGAGGCTTATGACAATCTGATTGCGAAATTGCAGAATATCTCATTTGATTCTGTACCCACCCGCCTTGTTGTTAACTGTTCACCTTACTTATCTATGTTTACCATGAATGTGATGCGCAAGGTGCTGGATGAAGTGGCACCTGATTGCGAGATAATTCATCACGTCAGCAATAACTCTCTGACTGATATCGAAGAGTCGCTGATTTTCCGTAAAGCAGACATTGTTTTTGATATTCATCCGCACATTAGTCACTCCCGGGTAAGCCAGCATATTGCCGATGAAATGCCGGTCCTGATTTGCCGCGGTTCACATCCGCGCATCAAAGGAACGGTGACACGCGAACAGGCAATTGCTGAAGAGTATATTTTTGTGGATTCGGAAAGTGCCAGCGCTTTATCTAACCGGCTGAACGTGAATAAGATGCTGCAGCACGAAAGAAAAGTCAGATACATCAGCCCTTCATTACTCTCTATTATTTCAATGGTTGAGGTTTCTGACCTGCTGGCGTTTGTTGCCGAACGTTTCTATGAAAAAGTAAAAAATTCGTTCGATGTCCAGAAGCTGGAAATGGAGTTCGATTTACCTTCTCAGCCGATATATATGATTTATAACAAAGCGGCTCTTAATAACCAATTTTTTGCCACGCTGGTAAAAAAAATGACCGAGCTTTTTGTGGACGCGCATAACAACGATTCTCAGCCCTGAAGCAGATTAAATAAAAAAGGCCAGTCAGATTACGCTGACTGGCCTTCGTTTTTATTGTGTTTTAACGCTTACGGATAACCGGAATTACAGCGCGGCAATCGTGGCTTTCTGTTCTGCCAGTTTCACTTTTGCTTCGCCACAGGCCGTCAGACGTTCACGTTCTTTGGCGACGACGGCTTCCGGCGCACGCGCCACGAACCCTTCGTTAGACAACTTGCCTTCGATGGAGGCAATCTCGCCGTCCAGTTTTGCCATCTCTTTGTCCAGACGGGCCAGTTCGGCATCTTTATCAATCAGACCGGCCATTGGGATCAGCAGTTCCGCACCTTCCACCAGTTTGGTGACAGAAACCGGGCCTTTGTCGCCAGCAGGCAGAATGGTGATGGATTCCAGACGTGCCAGCGATTTAATAAAGCTCAGGTTCTGTTCCACACGACGTTGTGCATCTGCACTTGCGCCGCGCAGCAGCAGTTCCAGCGGTTTAGCCGGGGACAGGTTCATTTCAGCACGCACGTTACGGATAGCGATGATCGCCTGCTTAATCCACTCCAGATCAGCCAGCGCCAGTTCGTCCGCTTTTGCTGCGTCAAACTCAGGGAAAGGCTGCAGCATAATAGTTTCTGCCGTGATGCCTTTCAGCGATTTCACGCGCTGCCAGATGGTTTCTGTGATGAACGGGATGATCGGATGCGCAAGACGCAGCAAACCTTCCAGCACTTCTACCAGTGTATGACGGGTGCCGCGTAGCTGGGCTTCGTTGCCCCCGTTCATCACCGGCTTGGTCAGTTCCAGATACCAGTCACAGAACTGGTTCCAGGTGAATTCATACAGAATGCTGGCAGCCAGATCGAAGCGATAGTTATCCATCGCTTCACGGTAAGTTTTTACCGTGCGGTTATATTCCGCGAGGATCCAGCGGTCAGCCAGTGACAGCTCAAGTTCGCCGCCGTTCAGGCCGCAATCCTGATCTTCGGTGTTCATCAGTACAAAGCGGCTGGCATTCCACAGCTTATTACAGAAGTTACGGTAGCCTTCAAGACGCTTCATGTCCCAGTTGATGTCACGACCGGTAGACGCCAGTGCCGCCAGTGTGAAGCGCAGGGCATCAGTACCGTGCGGTTCGATACCGTTCGGGAATTGCTTCTCGGTGCGCTTGCGGATTTTCTCTGCCAGCTGCGGTTGCATCATGTTGCCGGTACGTTTTTCCAGCAGATCTTCCAGCGAGATACCGTCGATCATATCCAGCGGATCGATAACGTTACCTTTGGACTTGGACATTTTCTGCCCTTCATCGTCGCGGATAAGCCCCGTCATATAAACGGTGTGGAACGGAACCTGCGGCTTGCCGTTCTCGTCTTTCACAAAGTGCATGGTCATCATGATCATGCGCGCGATCCAGAAGAAGATGATGTCGAAGCCGCTGACGACCACGCTTGAAGGGTGGAAGGCTTTGAGGTCAGGTGTCTGTTCTGGCCAGCCCAGCGTGGAGAAAGTCCACAGACCGGAAGAGAACCAGGTATCGAGCACGTCTTCGTCCTGAGTCAGTACAACGTCTGCGCCCAGGTTATTTTCGCTGCGTACTTCCGCTTCGTCGCGGCCAACAAATACGTTGCCTTCGGCGTCATACCACGCCGGGATACGGTGTCCCCACCACAGCTGACGGGAAATACACCAGTCCTGAATGTCACGCATCCAGCTGAAATACATATTCTCGTATTGCTTTGGCACGAACTGAATGTCGCCTTGCTCAACGGCTTCCACCGCCACTTTCGCCAGCGGCGCAGTCCGCACATACCACTGGTCAGTCAGCATGGGCTCGATAACGACGCCGCCACGGTCACCGTAAGGCACAGTCAGATCATGAGGTTTGATTTCTTCCAGCAGACCGGCTTCGTCGAAGGCAGCGACCACGGCTTTACGCGCAGCAAAACGCTCAAGCCCACGGAACTGTTCAGGGATCTCATTGCTGCAGGCATCCGTTTCTTCGCCGTTGGTATCGAAAATTTCAGCGGCCTGGCGGATATCGCCATCAAAAGTCAGAATGTTGATCATTGGCAGGCCGTGACGTTTACCGACTTCATAGTCGTTAAAGTCATGCGCCGGGGTGATCTTCACGCAGCCGGTGCCTTTTTGCATATCGGCGTGTTCATCGGCAACAATCGGGATACGACGACCTACCAGCGGCAAAATGATCTCTTTGCCGATCAGATCCCGGTAACGCGGATCTTCCGGGTTAACGGCCACGCCGGTATCACCGAGCACGGTTTCCGGGCGCGTCGTCGCGACCACCAGGTAATCTTTGCCTTCAGCGGTTTTCGCGCCGTCAGCCAGCGGATAACGCAGGTGCCACATGGAACCTTTTGATTCGCGGTTTTCCACTTCCAGATCGGAAATCGCGGTGCGCAGTTTCGGATCCCAGTTCACCAGACGTTTGCCACGATAAATCAGATCTTCTTTATACAGGCGAACAAACACTTCGCGCACTGCGTCAGACAGGCCTTCATCCATCGTGAAGCGCTCGCGCTCCCAGTCTACGGAATCGCCCAGACGGCGCATCTGGCGGGTAATGGTGCCGCCGGATTCTGCTTTCCAGTCCCAGATTTTGTTGATGAAGGCTTCGCGGCCATAGTCGTGACGGGTTTTGCCTTCTTCTGCGGCGATTTTACGCTCAACCACCATTTGCGTTGCGATACCCGCATGGTCAGTCCCCGCCTGCCACAAGGTGTTTTTCCCTTGCATGCGCTGATAGCGGATCATGGCGTCCATGATGGTTTGCTGGAAAGCATGACCCATGTGCAAGCTGCCGGTGACATTCGGCGGCGGGATCATGATGGCAAAGCTTTCTTTACTGGTGTCACCATGTGGCTTGAAATAGCCCTGTTGTTCCCAGTGCTCGTAAAGCGGCTGCTCGATGTCTTGCGGGTTATATGTCTTATCCATTTCGCTTCGTATTTTCGTCGGTCGATGTGGTGACTGAGGGCGTCGGGGCCGTCGTCAAAGAGAAACCCACGCTGCGATAGGCTTTGTAGCGTTCGCGCGCAAGTTGTTTAAGGGAATCTTCGTAAGGAACGAAGTCTACCACTTCATGGAAAGCAGTAGCAAAATCTGCAAACTCAGGCATCAGGCTGATGAGCAAGTCGCGCGGGGCATTACCGCGTTTTCCCGGCCAGCATAATTCAACCGGCGCGCCAAAACGCGGCCCTTCGCCAGCCAGGTTATGCGGGACAAAATGGCCCGGTTCGCGTTGCCAAAGCGCCTCATCCAGGCGTTCAGCCTGTTTTTGGTCTTCACAGGCCAGCAGAACACGTTTGCCCATCCGGTAACGTTCAGCGGCGACCACGCAGGCCAGGGCTTCGTGTGAGCTGAGCTCGCCACTGGCGTCCGGCGCATCGAGAAGAAAGAAGGTTGCCTGTTTCATGATGAGTTCACTGTGCTGCTGAGAAAAAAACAGGGGCGCAACTGGTGCGCCCGCCTGTGACAGGTCTGGCGAACCAGACCCTGATAGTGAAGATTATATCTTATTTAGCGCTGGAATCACTCATCGCCATCCAGGCCTGCACGGTTGAGCAGGAACTGTGACAGCAGTGCCACCGGACGACCGGTCGCACCTTTGTTCTTACCTGAACGCCATGCAGTACCGGCGATATCCAGGTGCGCCCAACTGTATTTACGGGTGAACCGTGACAGGAAACATCCGGCGGTGATAGCCCCGCCCGGACGGCCGCCGATGTTTGCCATATCCGCAAAATTAGAATCCAGCTGTTCCTGATATTCATCAGCCAGCGGCAGACGCCATGCGCGGTCACCCGACTGTTCGGATGCACCGATCAGTTCATGAGCCAGCGGATTGTGATTCGACAGCAAACCGGTGATGTGATGGCCAAGGGCAATCACGCAGGCACCGGTCAGCGTGGCGACGTCAATCACCAGCTCAGGATCGAAACGCTCAACATAAGTCAGCGCATCGCACAGCACCAGACGGCCTTCGGCATCGGTATTCAGCACTTCGACAGTCTGGCCGGACATGGTGGTCAGAATATCGCCCGGACGGAATGCCTGACCGCCTGGCATGTTTTCACAGCCAGCCAGCACGCCAATGACGTTCAGCGGCAGATTCAGTTCAGCCACCACACGCATCGCGCCATAAACCGCTGCGGCGCCACACATGTCGTACTTCATTTCGTCCATATCCGCGGCGGGCTTAATGGAAATACCGCCGGAATCGAAGGTCAGACCTTTACCGACAAGCACGATAGGCTTAGCGTCCGGATTAGGATTTCCTTTATATTCCATCACCGACATCAGTGATTCGTTTTTCGAACCCTGACCCACCGCCAGATACGCATTCATACCCAGCTCTTTCATCTGCTGCTCGCCGATAACGCGGGTTGTGATGTTGGTGCTGAACGCATCTGCCAGCTGACGGGCCTGTGACGCCAGGTAAGCGGCGTTACAGATGTTGGGTGGCATGTTGCCGAGATCTTTCGCGGCTTTAATACCGGCAGCCACCGCCAGACCGTGTTGAATAGCGCGCTCACCACTGGTCAGTTCACGGCGGGTCGGCACGTTGAATACCATTTTACGCAGCGGACGGCGGGGTTCGGTTTTATTGCTTTTCAGTTGATCGAAGGTGTAAAGCGATTCTTTGGAGGTTTCGACCGCCTGACGCACTTTCCAGTAAGTATTACGCCCTTTAACGTGCAGCTCGGTGAGGAAGCAAACGGCTTCCATAGAACCGGTGTCGTTCAGGGTGTTAATGGTTTTCTGGATCACCTGCTTGTACTGGCGCTCATCCAGTTCGCGTTCTTTGCCGCAACCAATCAGCAAAATGCGTTCTGAAAGAATATTCGGTACATGATGCAGTAAGAGGGTCTGGCCCACTTTGCCTTCAAGTTCGCCACGGCGAAGCAGGGCGCTGATGTAGCCATCACTGATTTTATCGAGTTGTTCGGCAATCGGTGACAGACGGCGAGGTTCGAAAACGCCGACTACAATACAGGCACTGCGTTGTTTTTCCGGGCTACCGCTTTTTACGCTGAACTCCATGCACTCTCCTGAATCTTAAAGACAAGGGCGGGAGGTACGGCTAGAATGAGTCGCCGGAGACACTCTCCCGTCATTGTGTTAACGACCTGTGTTAACCTTAAACGGCGTTAGTTTTTATTTTGGCGGCTATAAGCAAGTTCCTATAGGACACCCCAATTCTCGGTGTTGTAATACTATTTTAGCTGCGAAGGTTGCCATATGATGAGAATAAATGACGGATTAGCGATGAAACTAGCGATTTTCCTTCAAAAAGACAAGTTTTCACAGGCGTATTAAGCGTGATCATCATTAGATATCTGGTTAGGGAAACCTTCAAGAGCCAATTTGCCATTCTGTTCATTTTGCTTCTCATCTTCTTCTGTCAGAAGCTGGTCAGAGTGCTCGGAGCAGCGGTCGATGGCGATATCCCAACAAATTTAGTTCTCTCACTTCTGGGCCTTGGCGTTCCGGAAATGGCGCAGCTTATTCTGCCGCTCAGTCTGTTCCTCGGCCTGCTGATGACGCTCGGTAAACTTTATACCGACAGTGAAATCACGGTCATGCATGCCTGTGGCCTGGGAAAACGCTCACTGGTCATCGCCGCACTCATTCTGGCGCTGTTTACCTCATTCTTTGCCGGTGTGAACGCGATCTGGCTCAGCCCGTGGTCGTCCAAACATCAGGACGAAGTGCTGGCGGAGGCGAAAGCCAACCCGAGCATGGCCGCAATGGTGGAAGGTCAGTTCCAGCAAGCCCAGAACGGCAATGCGGTTCTGTTCGTTGGCAGTGTTAAAGGGAAAGAGTTCCATAATGTGTTCCTGGCACAGCTGCGACCGAACGGCAACCAGCGGCCTTCCGTCGTGGTGGCTGATAAAGGCCATATGTTGCAGCGTGCGGACGGTTCCCAGCAGGTGATGCTGGATAAAGGCACCCGTTATGAAGGCACGGCGCTGCTGCGTGATTTCCGCGTGACAGACTTCACCGATTATCTGGCGGTCATCGGCCATCAGACAGTGCAGCTTGACCCTAATCAGTCTGATCAGATGACCATGACGCAGCTCTGGCACTCTTCTGAGCCGGAAGCGCGGGCAGAGATGAACTGGCGTTTAACGCTGATCGTTTCAGTGTTTATCATGGCTTTGCTGGTGGTTCCGCTCAGTGTGGTGAACCCCCGTCAGGGGCGCGTACTCAGCATGCTGCCGGCTATCCTGCTGTATCTGATTTTCTTCCTGCTGCAAACCTCGCTGCGCTCCAACGGAGCCAAAGGTAAGCTGGATCCGATGCTCTGGATGTGGGGGACCAACCTGCTCTATCTGGCACTGGCGCTGGTGCTTAATGCATGGGATACCTTGCCGGTTCGCAAAATCCGTGCGCGTCTGAGAGGAGCTGCCTGATGTTTGGCGTATTAGACCGTTACATTGGTCGCACTATTTTCAACACCATCATGATGACGCTGTTCATGCTGGTGTCACTCTCCGGCATCATCAAGTTTGTCGATCAACTGCGTAAAGTCGGGCAGGGCGGATATTCTGCCGCAGGGGCAGGTTTATATACTCTGCTGAGCGTACCGAAGGATATCGAAATCTTCTTCCCGATGGCGGCATTGCTGGGCGCATTGCTGGGCCTCGGCACGCTGGCAACACGCAGCGAGCTGGTGGTGATGCAGGCTTCCGGCTTCACCCGTATGCAGATTGCGGCTTCTGTGATGAAAACCGCTATCCCGCTGGTGCTGCTGACCATGGCGATTGGTGAATGGGTGGCGCCGCAGGGCGAACAGATGGCCCGTAACTACCGTGCACAGGCCATGTACGGCGGTTCACTGCTTTCTACCCAGAACGGATTGTGGGCAAAAGACGGTCACGATTTTATCTATATCGAACGCGTGGCCGGTGAAAAAGAGCTGACCGGCGTCAACATCTACCATTTCGATGAAGAGAATAAACTGCAGTCGGTCCGTTACGCTTCCTCCGCGACCTTTGATAATGGCGAGTGGAAACTCTCGCAGGTGGATGAGTCTGACCTGACGGATAAGCTGCAAATCACCGGTTCCCAGACACTGACCGGGGTATGGAAAACCAACCTGACGCCGGACAAACTGGGTGTTGTGGCACTCGACCCTGATGCGTTGTCGATCAGCGGCCTGCACAACTACGTGAAATACCTGAAGCAGAGCGGACAGGAAGCAAAACGTTACCAGCTGAATATGTGGAGTAAAATCTTCTCGCCACTGTCGGTTGCAGTGATGATGCTGATGGCGCTGTCATTCATCTTCGGGCCTTTGCGCAGCGTCCCGATGGGCGTACGTGTGGTGACCGGTATTTGCTTCGGTTTTCTGTTCTACGTGCTTGACCAGATCTTCGGTCCGTTAAGCCTGGTTTATAACATTCCGCCGATTCTGGGCGCCTTGCTGCCGAGCGGACTGTTCTTCGTCATCAGTATGTTCCTGCTGCTGAAAAAACGCTAAATCCGGCAGTGCACGGATACCGATAAACAAAAAGCAGGCCCTTTACCGGGGCCTGCTTTTTTTACGTCTGTCTGCAGAGATGAGCAATCAGATCTCGTTATTGCGCACCAGATCAGCCACCAGATCGTTCACGCCATCACTCATATTTTTAAACTTGGTCAGTTCGCTGCGGGTCACCACCACGAACACGCCCACACCGCGCTGCGGCACCATCGCGACATAGGTGATAAAGCCACCGCCGCCGCCGGTTTTCTGAATGATGCGTGGCAGCAACGGCGTCGGCGCCATGGTTACCCAACCCATTCCCAGCGAGTCCGCCATTCCCGGCACATCCATCCCTTTGAGCGAGACCAGGTCCGTGCGCTTGTAATACATCTTCTGCGCCATGTCGGCGGTCGCGGTGCGCTGGCCGAGGAACTGACGCATCCAGCGGCCCATATCGGCAGGCGTGGAATAAAGACCACCGCTGCCCGCTGCTGCTATCGTGTTAATACACGGGCTCGGACGCAGACCTTCCATCAGGCGTGAACACTGGCTGGCGTTTGGCGTCAGCGTGGTATCCACCATGCCCAGCGGCTGAGTGATTTGATCGCGCAGCAACTGGGTATAAGGCTGATTCGCGGCCTTCGATAACGCATCGGAAAGCAGGTCAAACGCCAGATTTGAATAAGAGGCACGCGCACCCGGCGGCACGGTGAGCTTGGCGACACTCAGCCAGCTCCAGCGATCACTCTTGGTCGGCCAGGTAAAGACTGCCCGGTTCGCCGCACCACCCGGCTGCTCACGCGGCAGGCCGCTGGTGTGCGTAGCGAGATTGAGCAATGTGATCGGATTTGTACCGCTGTAAGCAGGAACGCGGGCACCGGCCGGGGCATATTTACGCAGCGGATCATTAATACTGACTTTGCCCTGCTGCGCCATTTTCACCAGCACTTCACTGGTAATCAGCTTGGTCAGCGAGGCGATACGCACCACGGAGTCTTCACGCGGGCGCAAATCGGAGCCGGGACGGGTTTCCCCGAAACTGCGGAAGACCTGCTGATTATTATCGACCACCACCAGCGCCATTCCCATCGCGCCGCTGCCGTAAAAGATGTGTTCTGCATGGTCATCCACGACCTGCGACGCCAGACGCGCATTCTGCTGCGCGTGGCTCCATAAAGGCGTACTGGCGAAGGCCAGCGCGAGGAGCGAAAGTGAGAGTTTTTTCAACAAGCTGGTATCCATCAACAGGGCAAGATCTATTCGTGATTTGTATACTAATGCGAAGTTTGAGAAACGGCATTGGAAAAACGTGGCCAGACAGAAGATTTTTGTCAGCAAATCCTCCCTGTGTTGCGGAGTATGTCTGTTTTTTCAACACTTAAACCGAACAAGGCGGGATAACTATTGCGTGCCCGGCTGGTCTGGGTATAATGCCCACGTTTTCCGCATACTACTTACAGTGCCGAAGTGGCGAAATCGGTAGACGCAGTTGATTCAAAATCAACCGCCGCAAGGTGTGCCGGTTCGAGTCCGGCCTTCGGCACCATTAGTATGTAAATAGACCTCAACTGAGGTCTTTTTTTATGCCTAAAATCCAGTCCCCGCAAGGCTTTGCCCCGCTTTTCAGTCAACCGACGTCATTCTGAGTTACCCCACATCAACATGCTTGTGAGTATAGAACCGAGTATATATGCTGGTTCGATAATGCTTATATACTCACGGCAGCATATGGAAGGAATACCATCATGGCCCTGACTGATACCAAGGTGCGTTCGGCAAAACCTGAAGCAAAGGAATACTCGCTCGTCGATGGCGACGGCATGTTTTTGCTGATACACCCTAACGGCTCCAAATACTGGCGTTTCCGCTTTCGCTTTGGCGGCAAGCAACACCTTATGGCCTTTGGCGTATACCCAGAGACATCTCTGGCTGATGCCAGACATAAAAGAGAAGCTGCCAGAAAACTGGTTGCGGCAGGCATTGACCCCCGCGAACAAAAGCGTGCAGTAAAAGAAGAGTTGGCGAAAGAAGTCTTCACCTTTGAAGTGGTTGCCAGAGAATGGCATGCGACTAATAAGAAGTGGTCGAAAGATCACTGCAATCGTGTTTTGAAAACGCTGGAAGACTTTCTTTTCCCGGCTATCGGTAAACACAATATCACTGAACTTAAGACTCGAGATTTACTGGCACCCATAAAAGCCGTGGAGAAGTCTGGACGTCTTGAGGTGGCTTCGCGTCTGCAACAGCGCACAACAGCAATCATGCGCTATGCCGTACAAAGCGGTTTGACCGATTATAATCCCGCTCAGGAAATGGCTGGTGCCGTCGCTACAGCAAAACGGCAACATCGTCCCGCCTTAGAACTTAGCCGCACTCCTGAACTACTTCATCGTATCGACACCTACACCGGCAGACCGCTCACTCGTTTGGCAATAGAGATGACATTGCTGGTCTTTATCCGTTCAAGTGAGTTGCGTTTCGCCCGCTGGTCAGAGATCGACTTCGAGACAGCTATGTGGACGATTCCGGCAGATCGCGAACCATTGCAAGGTGTTAAGCATTCTCACCGTGGATCTAAGATGCGAACGCCGCATCTGGTACCGTTATCTCGGCAGGCACTTGCAGTCCTTGAGAAAATAAAAGGACTAAATGGTAATCGGGATTTAATTTTTGTTGGCGATCACGACCCGCGAAAACCGATGAGTGAAAACACGGTAAACAATGCACTCCGGGTGATGGGTTATGACACGAAAGTTGAAGTCTGTGGTCACGGATTTCGAACCATGGCATGTAGTTCGTTAATTGAGTCGGGGATATGGTCTAAGGATGCAGTAGAGCGGCAGATGAGCCATCAGGAGCGGAACTCTGTGCGTGCGTCTTATATTCATAAGGCGGAACACTTGGATGAACGCAGGCTAATGCTGCAGTGGTGGGCTGATTATTTGGATGCGAATCGGGAAAAGGGGGTTAGTCCGTTTGATTACTCTAAAGACAAAAAACGATAGCAATAATTTGTTATAAGTTCCTGCAGACCAAAGTATCACTAATTGGCATATGACCTCACTGGAACCTATGTCGGGTATTTATGCCCGACATGTATCCTGTACTTAAACATCTTGAATATGCATGTCTTCCTGTCCATACGTTCAATGTTTTCCCAACTGATGTAATTTCATTTCAGCTTGAATTTTTTTTGTTTTTTTCGCATTTTGGGATACGATTTGCATCGTTAAGCACAACGATAAGGACCATTATGATCCGCTGCCATCTTGCTCGGCTCATGGGCGAACATAAAATGCGAATAGCCGATGTTGTCAGGGAAACTGGCCTGAGTCGCAACACTATCACTTTGCTTTACAAAGAGACGGCTCAGAAGGTTGACCTAGATACATTAGAAAGGCTTTGCGTGCTTTTTGGCTGTGAAATACACGATTTACTGCAAAAGGTTCCTGCTTCGCAGAATCGTACAGAGAAAAATTAATGACACTGATTAACCTAAAAGATCTCGAAGCCCATCTTTGGCATGCAGCCCATATCATCACCGGGCCTATTGATGCGTCAGATTACAAAACCTACATTTTCCCAATCCTGTTCTTCAAGCGCATTTGTGACGTATATGACGAAGAATTTGCCGATGCGATGGAGAGTGTTGGGGATGCAGAGCTTGCTAAGGGGAAGATGTTTCACCGTATTCAGATACCTGAAAATTGCCACTGGCGCGATGTTTTCGCTGAGACCAAAGACATTGGCCAGGCTTTAAAAGACTCCTTCCGTGGTATAGAACTGGCAAGCCCTAAACTGCATGGTATTTTTGGGGATGCTAGTTGGACCAATAAAGAACGCCTTTCTGACGAGTTGCTGGCTACGTTACTCAATCACTTCAATAAGGTGAATCTTGGTGTTGCAAGTGTCCGTGATGATGTCATGGGCCGCGCATACGAGTATCTGATCAAACGCTTTGCAGACAAAGCCAATAAGAAAGCCGGTGAGTTCTATACCCCACGTACTATCGTTCGCCTAATGGTTAACATTCTTGATCCAAAAGCCGGTGAGAGCGTTTACGACCCTGCTTGTGGTACTGGCGGTATGTTGCTCGAGACTATTCACCATGTAAAAGAAAACGGCGGTGATCCGCGCTTACTAAGAATTAAAGGTCAGGAAAAAAACCTGACCACCGAAGCCATCGCGCGAATGAACCTGTTCCTGCACGGTCAGGAAGATTTCGATATTGTTCGCGGGGATACGCTGCGTGAACCTAAGTTTTTACAAAGCGATCGTTTAGAAACCTTCGACTGTGTTGTTGCTAACCCACCATTTAGCTTGAAGGAATGGGGATACGATCTGTGGTCGAGCGATCCCTATGGCCGTAAGCAATATGGTCTGGCGCCTAAAACAAATGGTGATTTTGCTTGGGTGCAGCATATGTTTGCTTCACTTAACGACAATGGGCGTATGGCTGTCGTGTTGCCTCATGGTGTGCTGTTTCGTGGCGGAGCTGAGGGGGGAATTCGAACCAAATTGCTGCAAGAAAATCGTATTGTGGCGATTATTGGTGTCGCTTCCAATCTATTCTACGGAACTGGTATTCCAGCGTGTATTTTGGTGCTGCGCAAATCACGCCCGGCAACACATAAAGATCATGTATTGATCATCAATGCTGAAGAAATCTATACCAAGGGGCGCGCGCAAAATACGCTGTCCAACAAGCAGGCTGATGACATATACCAAATTTACCATGGACTTGCTCAACAGGGACCGGATGCAAAAGAAATCGAAGGCGTTGCACGTTGGGTACCTCTGAAGGAGATTGAAGAAAATGACTTCAATCTAAATATTGCTCGTTATGTGCAAAAGCCACTCGAAGAAGAAACCATCACTGTGGAAGAGGCGCTCAAAGATTTTCAACGGAAGCTGGCTGAGCTGGAAAAAGCCGAAGAGGAGCTGGAAGCCCTGCTTATCAAAGAAGGGTTCGAGGTATGAGTAATAAAAAGCTGGAAGAGTTGCTCTGGGGAGCCGCCGAATTTCTTCGTGGCCAAATTGACGCATCAGACTACAAGCAGTATGTCTTCCCGTTGCTGTTTTACAAACGCCTGTCAGATGTCTATCTGGAAGAATATAACGAGGCGATGGAGCTCCATGAAGGCGATGCAGAATATGCCGCCATGCCGATGTTTCACCGTTTCAACATTCCCTCTGAAGCCAACTGGGAAAAGGTCCGCAATACCAGTAAAAACATTGGTGAAGCGATCCAGAATGCGCTTCGACTGATTGAAGCCAATAACCCGCGTTTACACGGCGTCTTCGGTGATGCGCAGTGGACCAATAAAGAGCGCCTGCCCGATCATCTGCTGGCTGATCTGATTGAACATTTCAGTAAAATTCCGCTGGGTATTAAATCTGTCGCCCAGGATGATCTTGGTGAAGCCTACGAATACCTGATTAAAAAGTTCGCTGATGATTCCGGCCATACTGCCGCAGAGTTTTATACCAACCGAACAGTCGTGCATTTAATGACGCGCATTATGGGCTTAAAACCGGGGGAAACAGCCTATGATCCTACGTGCGGTACTGGCGGGATGTTGCTAAATGCAGTGATGGATGTTCGTGCAAGAGGTGAAGAGTGGCGCTCTGTGCACCTTTATGGCCAGGAAGTGAATCTGCTGACTTCCGCTATCGCCCGTATGAATATGTTTCTGCATGATATCGAAGAGTTTGACGTGCTGCGCGGTGACACCTTGGCTGAGCCAAAGTTTATTGAAAATGATCGACTTAAGCAGTTTGATGTGATTTTTGCCAACCCGCCGTACTCCATTAAGAAATGGAATCGTGATAAGTTTGCTGCCGATCCTTATGGACGTAATCTCTATGGTGTGCCGCCGCAGGGCTGCGCCGATTATGCATTTTACACTCATATTATCAAAAGCTTAAAACCCGATACCGGTCGTGCTGCTATGCTCTGGCCACATGGCGTGCTGTTCCGCGACTCTGAGCAGGCTATTCGTAAACAGGTGATTGAATCGGACATCATTGAAGCAGTGATTGGCTTGGGGCCGAACCTGTTCTACAACTCGCCGATGGAGTCTTGCGTGGTGGTGCTTAATTGCAATAAATCTGCTGCTCGCAAAAATAAGGTGCTGTTTATTAACGGAGTGGATCATGCCACCCGCGAACGAGCTCATAGCCGCCTATCCGATGAGAATTTAACAGTGCTATGTGAGGCTTACTTTACACCTGAAAAACAAAGTAATATCACCGCGTTGGTTGATATCGACGTTATTAAAGAGAATCTCTATAACCTGTCAATTCCACTATATGTGCAAGCACAAAGTAATGGTGAAGTACATAATATTCAACATGTAATTGAGGAGTGGAAAATAAGCCGTACGCAGCTAAAAAAACAGACTAATAAATTATTCCTAAGCCTTGCAGACTTTGGGTATAACGTTGAAAGCAAGGTGGAGCAGTAAATGACGGAACAACAATTATCGGAAGGCTGGCAGATAGTTAAGTTTGGCGATATAGCTAAACATATCTCTAAACGTGTTGAGCCAAGTGAAACGGACTTGGAAATCTATGTCGGTTTGGAGCACTTAGATCCGGATAGCCTAAAAATTAAACGTCATGGCATACCAAGCGACGTTGAAGGACAAAAGCTTTTGGTGAAGAAAGGCCAAATTATTTTTGGTAAGCGCCGCGCCTATCAGCGTAAGGTGGCGGTGGCGGATTGGGATTGCATCTGTTCTGCTCATGCGATGGTGCTGGAAGCCAATTCAGCAAAGGTGATTCCTGATTTTTTGCCATTTTTTATGCAGTCTGATGTATTTATGAATCGTGCAGTGGCGATTTCTGAAGGTTCATTATCTCCAACAATTAAGTGGAAAATTCTTGCACAGCAAGAGTTCCTTATCCCACCTACTGATAAGCAAGAAACTTACGTATCTATTCTAAAGAAGATATCTTCAGTGGTGGCGAGCTCAGAAAGTGCTTTGGCACAGGCAAATTTGCTACATGATGTGTTAGGTATAAAGAGTTATAGCACTACAAAAAAACTAACTCCCCTAGATAGCTTGTGTATAAAAATTCAGGATGGAACTCATTTTTCACCCCAAAACATCGGTTCATTTGGTGACTATCAGTATGTAACATCCAAAAACATTCGTATGGGTAAAATGGAGTTTTTAGAAAAAGAATATATTTCACAAGAAGAACACAAAAAAATATACACCAGATGTGATGTTAGAAAAGGAGATATTTTACTTACAAAAGACGGAGCTAATACAGGTAATGTATGCCTAAACGAACTCGATAGTGAAATTAGCTTACTCTCTAGTGTCGCCTTTTTAAGGGTGGACCCTGATAAAGCAGATTGTAACTATGTTTATCACTGGCTAATGTTGAGAACTACACAAAGAGATATCTCATCACAAATGGCTGGGAATGCGATTACTAGACTTACATTGAAAAAAATAAAATCAATGATGATCCCAGATCTTTGCCTAAAAGAGCAAAAGCGAATAGGTGATCTTCTAGCTAGAAGTTACGCATCAATCCAAATATTTAACAACAAGATTGAACATCTAAAGATATTGAATAGAGCAATCCTGGCAGCTGAAGAAAATTAATGGGATGAGATAATGTTTAACGAACAAACCGTCACAGAAAATGGAATTATCGACCGCTTAAAAGGTTTAAGCGGGGTCAAGTGGACATACTGCCACGGAGAAAATCTGCCTAAACAAGCGCAGGATATCTTCGTTGATGAGTGGCTAAAAGACGCGCTTTGTTCGTTAAACCCCGATATCGGTCGACAGCCTGATTATGCCGATGAGGTCATCTACAAATTGCGGGGAGTGGTTTTAGAAGCCCGCCATACTGGTTTGGTAAAGGCCAATGAGAACTTCCAGGAATGGTTGATGGCTGAGAAAACCTTGCCGTTTGGCGAGAATGGCGACCATATCACCATCAATCTGATTGATTTTGACAATATAGAGAATAACCACTTTGTGGTGGCACAGCAGGTCCACTATATCGCGGCCACTGAAGTCTATTTTGATATTGTCCTGTATGTGAACGGTATACCACTGGTGGTGGGCGAAGTTAAAACCGCAACGCGCCCTAGCGTGACATGGCAAGACGGTGCCGCCGACTTCATGGGTGGAAAAAAGTACTATTGGAAAAATGTAGAATCTTTCTTTGTACCTAACCTGTTGTGCTTTGCCAGCGAAGGTAAAACTTTTGCCTATGGTGCAATCAATGCCCGAGTTAAAGACTGGGGGCCTTGGCATAGTACTGAGCTTCGTGATGAGATTCTGCCAGGATTGGCATCGGTACTCAACAGCTGCGAGAGCTTGTTAAATCCACAGACCTTATTGCAGCTACTGGAATCTTTTGCATTATTTTCAACCGTCAAAACAGGAAAAAATACTCCACCTAAACGCGTTAAAATCCTGCCGCGTTATCCGCAATTTGAAGCAGCAAAACAAATCGTTGAGCGTGTTCGTAGAGGCTATCCAAAGAAAGGTCTGATTTGGCATTTCCAGGGATCGGGTAAATCCTTGCTGATGCTTTACGCTGCTAAAATGCTGCGTGCCGATAATGCGTTAAAAAATCCGACGGTACTTATCGTTGTGGACCGGCGAGATCTGGACAGCCAAATTAATGAAACTTTTGGTGGGGCCGACGTTAAGAATCTGATTAAAGTGCAAAGCTGCAAAAAGTTGGGCGAATACATTGAGCAAGACAGCCGTGGCATTTTAATCACCACCATCTTTAAATTTAAAGATATCGAAATTGACGATAGCAACCCCAATGGCTTGAACAACCGTGACAACATCATTGTGTTGGTTGACGAAGCTCACCGTACCCAGGAAGGTGGGTTAGGCGAGAAAATGCGCTGGGCATTGCCCAATGCTCACTTCTATGGCCTGACTGGCACACCGATTTCTGGCATTGATCGTAATACATTCAAGTTGTTCGGTGCTGAAGAAGATCCGGGTCGCTATATGAGCCGCTATAGCTATAAGCAGTCGATCCGTGACGGCGCGACTAACCCAGTGAAGTTCGAACCTCGGCTGGCGGAACTCCGAGTGGATCGTGATGCCATCAACGAAGAGTTTGAGCAACTCGTTAATGAAAACAATCTGGATGAAGAAGAAAAAGCAGCATTGTCCAGACGTGCCGGCAAGCTGGCTATCATGCTGAAATCCCCCAGACGCATGGCTGCGGTGAGTAATGATATTGTTGAGCATTTTACCAGCCATGTTATGCCGAAAAAGATGAAAGGCATGGTTGTGGTATACGATCGCGAAGCCTGCGTACAGATGTATTACCTGCTCGGGGAAAAGCTTGGTTTTGATGCAGTTGAAGTGGTTATGAACGTTGACCAGGCTCCGGTTAAAGCTGAAGAGGGTGGTAAAAAAGATAAGCTCAACAAGGACTGGCTCAAATGGCATGACGAATTGGAGCTACCTGTTAAACAAGCCGATTTCGAACGCTGGCAGCACATTGATGCGGAAGAGCAGGTACAGAAGGATCTGATTGAATGCTTTAAAGATCCTGAGCATCCGTTACAGCTTATCATCGTTACCGCCAAGCTGCTTACGGGCTTTGATGCGCCAATTTGCTACTGCATGTACCTCGATAAGCCTCTACGCGATCATACTCTTCTTCAGGCCATGTGCCGAACCAACCGGTTGTACGAAACCGATGATGTACGCAAGGACATGGGATTAATTATCGACTACCTCGGTGTTTTCGAAAATCTGCGTACCGCTCTGGCCTATAATCCTGAAGAAATTGAAGGGGTTGTAGAAGGAATTGAGGCATTTAAAGAGCTATTGCCTTTACAACTGAATAAATGTCTGTCCTTCTTCCCTGGTATAGATCGTTCTATAGAAGGTTTTGAAGGCATTATGGCTGCGCAGGAATGCCTGCCAACCAACGAGAAACGCGATGAATTTGCTGCCAGCTTTGGTGTGTTATCCAAGTTATGGTCAGCTATCAACCCAGACCCTTTTTTGACCCCTTATCGTCAAGACTATAAATGGCTGGCGCAAATTTATGAATCGGTGCGTCCGGTGGGGCAGACTGGTGCGCTTGTTTGGGCCGCCCTTGGCCCCGAAACAATCAAGATGATCCATGAGCATACTGATATCAATCGTATTCGCGATGATATTGACGAGTTGGTCATGGACGAGCACGCTATTTTTACCCTGACCGCTAAAGAGCAGGAACAACGCGCCAAACGCCTGGAGATTGATCTTATGGGGCGTTTGCGCGGCAGTCATGATCCTAAATTTGTGGCTTTGGGCGAGCGTTTGGAAAAACTGCGTCAGGACTATGAAGCTGGTGTTATCAAGGCCATCGACTGGTTGAAAGGCCTGTTGGATGCTGCGAAAGATACCGTACAAGCCGAGCGCGAAACGGGCGAGCGCCCAGTAACTGAAGCTGATAATAAACAGGCTTTAACTAAGCTTTTCTTGGAAACACGCCCGGAAACTACCCCTAAGTTAATCGGTGATGTTGTAGAGCAAATTGATAAAATCGTCAAAGCTACCCGTTTTGATGGCTGGCAAAACTCCAACAGTGGCCCTCGTGAAATCCAAAAGGCACTTTTGCTGACTTTGGCTCAGTTTGGGCTAGGGAAAGATAAAGAATTGTTCCGGAAGGCGTATGGGTACATTGAGGAGTATTATTGAATTTATTCAATGAATTAACTTTATTCACTGATTACAGAATGCAACTGAGGCACTTTGAGCACAGCTGGTCTGGGTTGCACGCTAAGTGATAGTGTAAGCACACCTGTTTTAGTTCCACGCACTTTTTGAGACTTCCGGGTTTTCGGTCATCAGCCGGTACTCTTCCGGCGTCAGGTTGTTCAGGGATTCATGAGGCCGCTCGTTGTTATATTCAGCCAGCCAGCGCTCCGTTATTTCTCGTACTTCATTCAGTGTCCTGAACAGGTAAAAATCCAGTATTTCTGTCCGGTATGTTCGGTTAAACCGTTCTATAAACGCGTTCTGTGTTGGCTTACCCGGCTTGATAAATTCCAGCATCACACCATGTTCTTCGGCCCATTGCGCCAGTGCCAGTGAGACCAGTTCTGGCCCGTTATCCATCCGCATCTTCAGCGGATAGCCGCGGTTTGCCACTATCCTGTCTAGCACTCTCACGACGCGTTGCGCCGGGATATTCAGGTCAATTTCTATCGCCAGCGCTTCACGGTTAAAATCATCCACCACATTGAAGGTCCGGAAGCGTCTACCACACACCAGCGCATCATGCATAAAATCTATCGACCAGCTCTGGTTAAGTGCTTCCGGCGTCGCCAGCGGAGCCGGATTGCGCACCGGCAGACGTTGCTTTCCCTTACGGCGAAAATTCAGTTTCAGCAGGCAGTAAATCCGGTGAACGCGTTTGTCGTCTAATCAGTCAATATCTGGATCAGATGGGGTCTTTGTCGTCTTCGTAGTCATTTTTTAGATGCTACAACATGTTGCCAGACGTCGTCTTCATTCCTATGTGATTCCCGCAGGGGTATTGCCC
>NZ_SEWS01000011.1:0-179200 GCF_004195095.1 Rahnella sp. CFA14(1/10)
ATGCCGAACTCAGAAGTGAAACGCCGTAGCGCCGATGGTAGTGTGGGGTCTCCCCATGCGAGAGTAGGGAACTGCCAGGCATCAAATAAAGCCAAAAGCCCCGTACGAAAGTGCGGGGCTTTTGGCTTTATTGCTATCAGGTGGTGATTACAATCACCTTTTACTGCGCTTCACTTCACAAAAGGCACCGCAACTCCAGGTAATATTCAAATTCATCTCCCCAACTCGCCGATTCGTTGCTTAACTCAATATTTCCTATCGATAAAAAATAGCCATAACCTCGTTTTTAACAGGAACTATTGGGGATATTAATACAATGGATACTCTGGGATCTCAGTCTGGGAATCACGATCAGCAGGATAAGAAGAAACGTATTTTCGCTATTGTGGGGGCTTCTTCGGGAAATCTGGTCGAATGGTTCGATTTTTATGTCTATTCCTTTTGTTCGCTCTACTTCGCTTCTTCATTTTTCCCGAGCGGAAACAGCACAACTCAGTTATTACAAACTGCAGGTGTGTTTGCCGCCGGATTCTTTATGCGTCCGATTGGTGGATGGTTATTTGGCTACATTGCCGATAAACATGGGCGTAAAAACTCTATGATGATCTCAGTCTGTATGATGTGCTGTGGTTCGCTGGTGATTGCCTGTTTGCCAACTTACGCAACTATAGGCGGCTGGGCCCCGATATTATTGCTGGTCGCCCGCCTGTTCCAGGGGCTTTCCGTTGGTGGTGAATATGGAACCAGCGCCACTTATATGAGTGAAGTGGCGATTAAAGGCCGTCGCGGTTTTTATGCTTCATTCCAATATGTGACCCTTATCGGAGGGCAATTACTGGCACTTCTGGTACTGGTTATATTGCAACAGATATTCTCAAATGATGAGCTGAAATCCTGGGCATGGCGCATCCCCTTTGCATTGGGCGCGATACTTGCTGTTGTGGCGCTGTTTCTGCGTCGTTCATTGAATGAAACATCAGATAAACAAACCCGTGAGCATAAAGATGCCGGTACACTCTCGGGGTTATGGAAGCATAAAAAAGCATTCCTCATGGTATTAGGATTTACTGCGGCAGGTTCCCTGACTTTCTATACCTTCACGACTTATATGCAAAAATACCTGGTGAATACGGCCGGTATGGAAACCAAAACAGCGAGCGCCTTAATGACTATCGCTCTTTTTGTCTTCATGTGCCTGCAACCTATTATTGGCGGGCTGTCAGATAAAATAGGTCGGCGCAGTTCTATGCTGATATTTAGCGGTCTGGCGACTGTTTTAACCCTACCGATTTTGTATATTCTACAAACCGTTACCAGTCCTTATATTGCCTTCGGGCTTATTGTTTTGGCACTGCTGATTGTCAGTTTTTACACATCCATCAGCGGATTATTAAAAGCAGAAATGTTTCCACCTGAAGTCAGGGCATTAGGTGTGGGATTATCTTATGCGGTTGCTAATGCTGTGTTTGGCGGTTCGGCAGAATATGTCGCGCTGACCTTTAAATCATGGAATATTGAAGAAGTGTTTTTCTGGTATGTCTGCGTAATGTGTTTCGTTGCATTTATTGTGTCGATGAAATTACATCGTAAGGGAAAGGAAATACAGCTGTAGTCCGCGCTGAGAGGGTGCACGGATGCACTTTAATAATGAGTCAGATGATAAGCGCTGTAACCAGTGGCTGCGCCTGCAATATCCCAGCTAAAATCTTTCCAGCTCCAGCCGCTGCCACCCGCGCGGCTGTCATAAACTTCTTTGGTCGCGCCAAGTCCGACGGAAAACAGTAATCCAAATGAGCGGCTGCGTGCTTCATTCCATCCCTGATGATCACCGTATGCTGCCCCCGCTGCTGCTAATACAGCGGAACCTACAAAGTGCTCTGCCTTATCTTTGCCAGTCCAGGCGTCATTTGCGTAATGCGTACATCCGCTACATGCGGATATCAGAATAATGACGGGAAGCCTGAGGGCCCACGATAATTTTTGTATCATAAAGTGGATTTCCTGATATAAAAAAGCCCGATCAGAATGATCAGGCTTTTAGTATAGGCAATTACAGAATCCGGCTGATTAATCTGTCGATACGTATCCTGCGCAGACGGCGGATAAGTTTACGGACTTTCACCGGATAATTAGGAATACTTTCCAGTTCCATATAATGCGAAACAACCTGCGTGTGCTGGCGTATTTCTTCCAGCTCTTTGTGTCGCGCGGATGCCAGCTCCTTATGCGGATCATGGATCAGAATGGCATTTTCCAAATCCAGACGCCATGCGCGTGGATTCAGGTTATTGCCCGTGATCAACTGCCAGCGATCATCAACCCACATTCCCTTAAGATGGTAACTGTTATCGCCATCTTTCCACAGGCGAACAATCAGCTGCCCGCTGTCAACGAAACGTTGTAAGCGGCTCAGGAAGCGACGCAGGTTAATTTCATACAAATAGGGTAAGGCACCGATGATTTTGAATGGCTGATCCTGCGGGATATAAAAATCGTTGGCGGTTTTATCACCCACGATAATTTCCACCTGCTTACCCCGGCGCAGCAGATGAATGATATTTCTCGCCAGCATCGCAGGCATATTGAAATAAGGCGTACACAGCGTCAGCTTATGTTCCGCACTGGACATCAGATGATGGATGGTCCGGTTTAGTTCATTTTGTTTGCCCAGACCCACGATAGGCGTCACTGCCAGTTCATCATTTCCTGCACTGTCTTTGAAATGATAACCGCTGGCGCGCAGGTTCTGACGGAACTGACGCGTTTCGTTTTTGATCTCAATGCTTTTAGGACGATCTTCACGATCAAGACGCTGTACGGCAGCCGCAGTCAGGATCGATTTCTTCATAAAGTCGATCATGGTATTGGCCAGCGGAGCGTTAGTCAGCAACTGGTAGCGATCGTAGCGGTATTTTTCATGGCGATGCAGGTAAACATCATTGAGGCTTGCACCGCTGTAGATCACCTGATCGTCAATAATAAAGCCCTTCAGATGCAAAACACCTAACGCTTCACGGGTATTAACCGGAACGCCATACACCGGCACGGAAAGCTCAGGATGCTCTTTTGCCATGCGACAATACCAGTCAGCATTAGTGTTTGAGGCTGCCGCGCCAATGCGGCCACGCTGAGCGCGGTGCCAGTCAACCAGCACACAAATCTCCAGGTCAGGACGTCGCTGCTTGGCGGCATACAACGCCGAAAGCACATCACGACCGCCGTCATCATTCTCTAAATAGAGCGCGACCAGATAAATCCGTTGGGTGGCGTTGGCAATCGCTTCGAGCAGCGTCTTACGGAAATCTGCAGGGCAGTAGAGCGTTTTTACAGCATCAACCGTTTGGGGGAGTTTGGGCAGTTGAGCAAGGTGTTGTTGATGTTTATTACGTTTCAATTTTGACAACATCACAGTGCGCTTCTTCTCTCTTTATGTAATGGCTTTAGCGGCACAAGCAGACAGTGGTGACCGCACAATCGGTCGATAATACCATTAGTCCTGTCTCATGTGCGCATCTTTTGCCTGTTCGCGGCGCAGGCTCACGGTTTTCTGCTGCGAAATCCGGGCCTTTTCCAGTGTCAGTGAGAGGTTCACAATGCCGTCCTGGATCTGAATATCAACGTCGAATCCGAGTTTCCTGGCCAGCGTGATCATGCCGCGGTTATTGGGCATCGTAATGCCTGTGAGGCGTTGCAGGCCGTGCTCTGCCGCGTAATGAATCATCTTATCAAGCAACCGTCTTCCGAGCCCCAGTCCTTTCAGATCCGACCGTACCAGCACCGAGAATTCTGCATCAATATTATCAGGATCAGACACCGCCCGGGTAACGCCAATAATTTCGTTTTCATTATCCACACTATGAATGGCGACGAATGCCATTTCACGGTCATAGTCGATCTGTGTCATGTTCGCTAAATCTTCATGTGTGAACTCATTAATCTCACTGAAGTAGCGGTAGTACAGGTCTTCTTTAGTGACCTTCAGGATAAACGCTTTTAGCAGCGGCTCATCTTCCGGAAGGATGGGGCGGAACAGCGCCGGTGAACCATCTTTAAGTATAACGTGCTCTTCCAGTTCACGCGGATAAGGGCGAATCGCCAGTCGCGATCGGGTGTCTGCTCCCTGTACACAAAGCTGCATGGACACATCAAGCAGGCTGAGTTCACTGCCGGAAATCAGCAGAGGATGAATATCCAGCCTTTCGATCTCCGGGCAGTCGATGATCAGGTTCGACACGTTCACCAGTAACTGGCTCAGCGCCGGAATATCAAAAGGATGCAGGGCATTACGGCCACGAATTTTGCCACTTTTGAGTGCCTGAACCACCTGATAACGCGCCAGCGTCATGTTCAGCGGAGGGAGAGAAATCGCCGCCTGTCTTTCCGGTCGCCAGTCAGTACCGCCTTCTGCCAACATGATCAGCGGGCCGAATACCGGATCCTGTTCGACAACCACGCGCAGTTCCTGTGAGCCCGGCCGGTTGGCCATGGTTTGCACCAACAGCCCCAGGATCTTTGCCTGCGGAAACGCCTGTCTGGCACGGTCAAAAATAGCATTGGCAGCCTGTGCAACTTCGCTGGCGGTACGCAGATACAACATTACGCCCTGTACTTCAGAATTATGCGGGATATCCGGGGAGCGCAATTTCAGCGCCACCGGATAACCCACCTGGCTGGCGATGTTCACCGCTTCTGCGCTGTCGCTGGCAATCCATGTCGGCAGCACATTCATGCCGTATGCCTGCAAAATGGCGCGTACCTCATGCGTATCCAGCTGTGTCGTACCTTCCGCCAGCGTGCGGGCGATCACCTGATGCGCCTGACCGGTGTTCTGCCCAAGGTCGGCCGGAAGTGCCGGCGTTTCTTTGAGTTGCTTCTGGTTCCTGCGGTATTCCACCATATGCATAAACGCCGTCACTGTCCCTTCCGGGGTCCGGTAAGTCGGGATCCCTGCTTCTGTGAACAGCTTACGGGCTTCCTGCGAGGAAAACTCACCGCACCAGTTGGTCAGCAGTGTGATGTATTTACCCCGGGCATGCGTATGCACAGCGTCGATGACGTGGCTGGCGGTCACCGTGCCATGTGCGGCAGCGCTGGGTGCGTGGATCACCAGTATTGCATCGTAATCGGTGCTGCCGAGCAGAGCGGTCATCACCGCCTGATACAACTGCGGTGTGGCGTCATCGTGCAAATCCAGCGGATTCGAAACAGTGATATTCTCAGGCAAAATGGCACGCACTGTTCGACAGGTTTCCTCACTCAGTTGCGCCAGTTTACCATTGCGTGAAAGCAACTGATCCAACGCCATCGCAGCGGGCGCGGCACCGTTACTGACGATCAGCAACCGCTCGCCACGTAACGGCCGCATATGGCTCAGCGTTTCAACAGCGGAAAATAGCTCATGGGTATCCTGCACACGCAGTAAACCGGCGCGCTGAATCGCCGCGTCGTAAGCGGCATCAAGGCTTAGCGGGCTATTAAGTAATTGCTGCGCCTGTCCGCTGCGGCCACTTTTGATCACCAGAATCGGTTTATTACGTGAGGCGCTGCGTGAGGCGGAAAGAAAACGTCGTGCATCACTGATGTGTTCGAGATACAGCAGAATGGCGCTGGTTTTATTGTCACGGGCGAGGAAATCAAGCAGATCATCGACATCGATATCCAGGCTGTCGCCCAGCGATACGAAATAGGAAAAGCCCACGGCACGCTGTTGCGCCCAGTCCAGAATGGTATTGGCAACTGCCGCCGACTGCGAAATAAATGCCAGTTTGCCGGGAATAATGGGCACGGGCGAAAAACTGGCATTTAGCTTTTGCCACGGCGCGAGAATACCAAGGCTGTTGGGGCCGAGCAGACGCATCGAAAAGCGCTGGGCGCAGGTTTTAAGTTCAGCGAATTGTTGTGGCTGTGAGGAAAGCACAATGACGGTTTTACAGCCACGTTCGCCGAGTTGTTCAAGTAACGTAAGATTGCGGTCTGCGTGTGTGCAAAGAATGGCGAGATCCGGTGACATCGGCAAGCTGGCGACGTCCTGCCAGGTCAGCACACCACACACCGCGCGATAAGCCGGAGTGACCGGTAAGACCGGGCCGTTGAATCCGCTGTCGAGCAGATTGCGCATCATCAGATATCCGGCCCGTCCCGCTTTATTGCTGGCGCCGATGACCGCAATAGATTCAGGTCGTAGTAGTGCTTCCAGTCCGCGCTGACTCATGAGTACTCCGAACAATTATCCTTAACTGATTCTAGAGGCTTTCTTCGTTCTTTGCTGTGAGCTGATGCACCGGATGATGGGGTTTTCCGGCCAGATACTGGGTGCGGAAATGGGTAAAGTGGCGCGAGAGGCCCGCTGAGGCATTGAGATCCCCGGCTTTTTCCAACAATGCGGCGGCGACCTCTACGGTGCAATGCAATTCCGGACGTGAGGCTTCACGCAGGATATAGCCAGAGCTGGCACTCACATCGAGAGAGAAAACGGGAAGATTATCCAGATAAGGACTTTTGCGGAACATCTTACGCGCTTCGTTCCAGGTACCGTCGAGCATAATGAACAAAGGCGGTTTGCTGCCTGCCGGAACGTCGGTAAACACCTGACGTGGCGGTGCGGCGAAAGAGGCCGGAAAAACCACATAAGCCTGCCGCTGCGGATCGGCAATGGCTTCCAGCAGAGCCGGATCAGTTTGCGTGCGTGACCACAAAAACGCCTGCGTATCGGGCAGTACATCCGCGATTAAGCGACCCGTATTGCTCGGTTTCATCGGCTCCGTGTCAAACATCACCAGACAAAAACGGCTGGCAGCCTGATGAATTTCGCGCGTAGCACAGATGCAGTTGCGTTTGGGCAACAGACAGTGCTGACAGCGTATCGCCCGTGAACCGCGTGCAAGAAAAGGGCGGGTGGAGCGGGCTAGACGCTGCTCACGCAGGCGAAGGACGGCGTTGTCTGACATAGGCATTCCGGTTTTTGAAAAACGGTTATTCTAATCCCCCGATGCTGGCAGGCAAGGGACATCTGTTATAAACAGAAAAAGGCCCGCACAGTGACGGGCCTTCAAGGGCTTTATAACCGCTTATGCGTTACAATGATTCATTAAGCCAGTTATTGAACGGCGCTTTAGGCATCGCCCCGCTCAACATATCGACCATTTTGCCTTCATTAAACACCATAATGGTCGGAATACTGCGGATGCGGAATCGCGCGCTCAGTTCAGGTTCTGCCTCGGTATTCACTTTGATGAAGCGGATTTTACCGGCGCGCTCCTGCGCCACATCTTCAAAAATCGGCGCAAAATTAACACAAGGGCCACACCATGGTGCCCAGAAATCGACGACAACCGGCAGATCATCCTGCAGGTATTTGTCCAGCGTGGCGGCAGTCGCGTGTATGACATCGCCTTCAAAAAGTGCATGGCCGCATCGGCCACATTTTGCGCCGTCGTCGATACGATCCTCAGGCAGGCGGTTGGTGGCCTGACAAGATGAACAAACCGTATTCATAAAATAGCCTCTACATTGCTTAACGTGAGAATGGTATCAACCACAACCCCGGTTTTATCCTTAAAAGCGGTAAACAACACGGCTGATATGTTACTTGTATGTTGTAAGTATGAGGTTGCTACGTCATGTAAACAACGTGGTTTATTCAATGATTACGATAGTTTTTAGCTTTTGGTCCAAAGCCTGTGGCTAAGCTCACAGACATCAGGTAATCTTCGCGCCCTGCGCGTAGGTGGAGAGAAAAATGAACGATTCATTCAGTGGCAAGAACGGCAAAGTCAAAGTGATGTACGTCCGTAGTGACGACGACGGCGATAACCGCAATAACGATAAACGTCCTTCCAACAATAAAGGACGTCCGGGCGATAAACCTCGCCAGGGTTCCCGTCCAGACGATGCCCGCCGCAATGAGCGTCGCAGCAGCGATTCCCGTGGTGATTCCCGCGGCCCGGCACCGCGCCGTGGTGGGGACGATCGCCCGCGTCGTCCGGCCCGTGACGACGACGGCCCGTACTCTTCGCCGTGGAAAACGGTCTCACGTCCACCGGCAGATGATGCCGTACCGGATCACGGCGGTATCAGCGGTAAAAGTTTTATCGATCCTGAGCAGCTGCGTCGTCAGCGTCAGGAAGAGACCCGCGTGTATGGCGAAAACGCCTGTCAGGCCCTGTTTGCCAGCCGTCCGGACGCGATTGTGCGGGCGTGGTTTGTGCAATCCGTCACTCCGCGTTTTCGTGAAGCGCTGCGCTGGATGGCAGCTAACCGCAAAGCCTATCATGTGGTTGAAGATGACGAACTGGCGAAAGCCTCCGGCACCGAACACCACGGCGGCGTATGTTTCCTGATTAAAAAACGTCAGGGTCTGGATGCGGAAACTTATCTGCAAACTGCGCCGGCAAAAGACTGTGTACTGGCGCTGGAAAACGTCGGCAACCCGCACAACCTCGGCGGTATCATGCGTTCTTGTGCGCATTTTGGTATCAACGGGATGATGGTTCAGGATCCGGCACAACTGGAATCCGGTGCGGCAGTGCGTACGGCAGAAGGCGGCGCGGAACACGTTAAAGCCATTAACGCGGATAACTTCCTTGATGTTCTGGAAACCTTCCGTAAAGCGGGATACACCATCGTCACCACCTCCAGCCATAAAGGTACGGCGTTGGGCAAAGCACAATTACCGGCCAAAATGGTGCTGGTATTGGGTGAAGAAAGTGATGGTTTGTCTGACAGTGCATGGCAGCAGGGCGACCTGAGTGTCTCTATCGGTGGTACGGGTAAAGTGGAAAGCCTCAACGTTTCCGTCGCATCCGGTATTTTACTGGCAGAATGGTGGCGCCAGAACCAGGCGTAATAACCTGGTTTTAGCCATAAAAAAACGGACGCTTAAGGCGTCCGTTTTATTTTCTGATACTCAGGGTTTATCTGAATCAGTGCGCGCCACCCGCGCCCCCGCCACTGGTGAACGGCGGACGGGCGAACCAGATTAAAATCAGCAACACCAGGAATGCGCCACCGGATAACCAGAAAATCTCATTGGCAGAGATGATTAATCCCTGATTCGTGATCTCCCGTGCTATCCATCCTGAAGCTTGCTGTTGGCTCATGCCGAGGCCTTCGAGCTGCTGGTAGGTCTGCGTCGCTGTCGGATTAAACGGTGTGATATTTTCCGTTAACTGCGCGTGATGCAGCGATTCACGGTTCGACCACAAGGTGGTGGTGATTGAAGTACCAATCGACCCCGCCAGCGTACGGATAAAGTTTGACAGACTCGATGCCGCCGCCATACGTTCCGGCGGTAATCCCGACAGAATAATGGTGGTCAGCGGCATAAAGAAGCAACCCACCGCGAAGCCCTGAATAAACTGCGGCCAGGCGGATGCGCCAAAATCCATCCCCGGTTCGAACGTATAGGCGCGCCAGAAGAAGCAATAGGCATACATGATAAAGCTGAAAGTCACCAGCTTTCGCATGTCCAGACGGTGCGCAAAACGCCCGATGATCGGCGACATCAGTACTGGCAAAATACCGACCGGCGCGGACGCCAGACCGGCCCAGGTGGCGGTATATCCGTAGACCTCCTGCAATAGCTGCGGCAGCAATACAATGGCACCGAAGTAGAGCATATAAGCCAGACTGATACACAACACACCGATGGTGAAGTTTCGTGATTTAAACAGGGACAAATCAACGATCGGATGGTCATCGGTCAGCTCCCAGACGACAAGGAAGCACAGCGCGACCACGGCCACGACCGCCAGCACGATAATTTCCGTCGAGTTAAACCAGTCGAGTTCTTTACCCCGGTCGAGCATCACCTGTAAAGCCCCGATACCCAGCACCAGCAGTACTAACCCCACACTGTCGATCGGACGGATCTGCGTGGCGGTCTCGCGCCCCTTCAGCGTTCTGAGCGTCAGGAACACCACGGCCAGACCGATCGGCACGTTGATGAAGAAGATCCAGCCCCAGTGGTAGTTGTCACTGATATACCCGCCGAGGATCGGCCCGCAAATCGGGGCGACAATCACCGTCATCGACCAGAGCGCGAGTGCGGTACTTCGCTTGGCCGGCGGATAGTTATTCAGTAACAGACTCTGTGAAAGCGGGATCAGCGGACCTGCTACCACGCCCTGTACCACACGGAAGAAAATCAGCATTTCCAGGCTGTTGGACATCCCGCACAACCAGGAGGCGAGGGCAAACAGCACGGTGGACCACAGGAACAGTTTGACCTCACCGATGCGTTTTGCCAGCCAGCCGGTGATCGGGATCGAGATGGCATTTGCCACCCCGAACGAGGTGATAACCCAGGTACCCTGTGAGTTCGAGGCACCCAGATTCCCGGCAATGGTCGGGATCGCCACGTTGGCGATGGTAGAGTCCAGCACCTGCATAAAGGTGGCCATAGACAAAGCCACCGTCATCCAGGCCAGCGGGGCGCCTACCAGCGGTTTATTTGCCACAGAGGCCTCCGGATGTTTTAGCCTGCATTAGCATGAATAACGTCAGCAATGATGGCATTAACCGGTGTCAGATCCAGCGTCAGCGCTGAAGTCTGGTACAGCGGTTCACTACGCACTTTATTGGCCAGCACCAGGCCATCACGGTTCTGAGTATCAACCGTCACCAGCGTGGATAACCCGATACGCAGCGGGTGTTCAGCCACTTCCTGATCGTTGAGTTCGATACGTACCGGCAGACGCTGAACCACTTTGATCCAGTTGCCGGTGGCATTCTGCGCCGGTAACAGCGAGAACGCACCGCCGGTGCCCATGTCCATGCCGACCACTTTACCGTGATATTTCACGTCATCGCCGTACATATCGCTGACCACGGTGGCCACCTGACCAATACGCATGTTCGCCAGCTGGGTTTCTTTAAAGTTGGCATCGACCCAGATGTGATGCGCGGGCACCACAGCCATCAGGGACGTTGTCGGGCTGATCTGCTGGCCGATTTGAACAGCACGGCGCGAGACGAAACCGTCAACAGGGCTGCGCACTTTAGTACGTTGCAGGGCAAGCCATGCGTCACGGACCTGAGCGGCGGCCTGCAGAACTTGTGGCTGCTTATCGACCGGGGTATCCAGAATCATCGCCTGATTGGCGTTGTATTGCTGAACAGCGACATCGTATTGCGCTTTTGCGGTATCGACGGCATCACGTGCGTGTTGCAGTTCTTCACGGCCAATCGCATCGACATTTCCCAGCACAATGCGGCGCTTAAGATCTGTCTGCGCCTGTTGCAGTTGCGTCTGACGCAGCGCGATATTGGCCTGGTATTGCTTACCGTTGATGATCAGCTGATGCGTCTGCCGCACGCTGTTCGCCAGCGCCGTTTTAGCGCGTTCGAACGCCTGCTCAGCATCGGTAGGATCGATGGTCACCAGCACGTCACCTTTTTTTACAAAGTCGGTGCTGTCGAAATTGACGTCGGTTACGCTGCCCGACACCTGCGCCATAATCTGCACCTGGTTACCGGCCACATAAGCATCGTCGGTAGACTGGAAATGACGCAATACCAGCAGCCAGTAAAACAGGTAGGCGATGGCAATAATAATGAAAATCCCGGTTAACAAGAGCATCGCGACTTTGCGCGTTTTCTTCTTATTTTTCGGAGCTTGCGGCGTTGCCTGAGTATCGGCATTTGCGCTCATGGTCTTCTCCACACTGAGTCTTTTATTATGATTTTGGATCCGCTGCCGGGGCCTGATAACCTCCCCCAAGCGCACGGACGAGACTGATTTTTGCCTGCATCAACTGACTGCTGGCGGTAAGTTGTGCCTGCTGTTGTTGCAGGAGTGCTGACTGGCTGGTTAACAGCTCATCCCGTCCGATGACGCCAGCGTTGTACCTTGCATCTGAAACGCGATACACCTCTTCCAGCGATTTAGCGGCAGAAGAAGCCTGCTGCAATTGTTCAACGCTGCTTTTCGAGACAGTAATGGCATCCGCAGTTTGCTGGATGGCGTTCAGGATGGTCTGGTTATACGACTCAACGGACTGGTCATATAACGCGGACTCTTCGCCCAATTTGGAGCGCAACGCACCGGCGTGGAAAATCGGCAGCGAAATCGCCGGTGTGATATTCCAGGCTTTGCTGGCTGCTTCAAAAAGATTCGGGCTGGTGCCGCCGAAGTTGGTGGTCGTCAGACCCCCGAAGGCACTGATAGAAAGGCTTGGATAAAACTCTTTTTTCGCGGCACTGACGCTCTGGGAATAGGACTCCACCAGATCACGCTGTGCGGCGATGTCAGGGCGTTTGCCGAGTAAATCCAGGGTCAGTTCACCTTTGGGTGCCAGCGTGTCGGGTGATGGCAACGCAACGGCATGCAAACCGTCCATCGCGTCCGGACCACGTCCGGCCAGCGCAGAAAGCTGATGTCTCAGCTGTTCAGTTTGCGATTTCAGATTGATGATCTGCTGTTTGGCGCTGTCGGCCTGAGCCTGAGTTTGTTGCGGAATTTCAACGCCGTAGACGCCTGCCTGATATTGCGCTTTGCGCAAATCGGCAAGGTGCTGATTATTATCCACTTCGTGTTGCAGAATATCCTGCAAGGCAAGGTTTGCCTGCAACTGATAATAAGCTGACGCCACCGAACTGGTCAGCGTCAGGGCGGCTTCAGCCTGTTCTGCACGGGCAGAATCCACCTGTGCTTTCGCGGCATTCACCTGATTGCGGTATTTACCCCACCAGTCAAACTCATAGCTCAGATTCAGCCCGAGGCTGTTGCTGCTGTCGTAAATTGGCGCTTCGGGATAGCTGGTCAGAAACGGCGGGATCGTGTTTTTTGCGACACGTTCACGACGCGTTGAACCGTTCAAATCCAGATAAGGGCCATTGGCGGCATCGGCTTCGCCCATCACACTTTGCGCTTCGCGCACCCGTGCGGCTGCCTGACGTAATGATGGCGAGTTCTGCAACGTCGTGGTCATCAGATTATCGAGTTGCGGATCATTAAGACTGCGCCACCACTGGGGACCGATGGTCAGGGAACTGACTTTTGCCTGCTGCAGATGAAGCTGTTGCGTATCGAGCAGCGACGACTGAGGAGCAATATTATTACCGGAAGCGCAGCCGGCCAAAATAAAAACGGCAAACAGCGGCGTAAGCCTCCAGCGAACTTGGAGTGACATGTGTAGTTTACCTGAACAGAAATCTAGAATTGTTGTAGTGCTGTCGCATCCATCTGATCAAGGCGAGTTAACAGTTTGCGCGTCAGGGTTTCTAACTGCTTCTGTTCATCTGCGTCTAATGTCGACCAGAGAAAATGCAGGCTCTTATGTTGAGGCGGCAGTAACTTTTGAATAAAGGCTTCACCGTCAGCTGTCAGGTGCAAATGCAGACACCGGCGGTCGTTATCGCTTTCACGGCGTTCGATCCATCCGCGCTTTTCCAGCTCATCCGCAATCCGGGTGGCGTTGGTGCGTGATGAACCCAGCGCAGAGCTGAGCTCCGAAGGCTGAATACTGTGACTTTCCTGTGCATCAAGGGTGAGCAACGCCATAAACAGCGTTTCATTAATGCCTTGCGCTTTCAGCATCTTATTACGGTTTTCAAGCAATTTACTTTGCATGTGCATACACAGGCGGGTCAGCAAAATTTCCTGATAGGGGAAATCTTTTTGCTTTTTAGCCCGGAAATTTAACATGTTTTCAATTGGCGTGAACGAACTGTCCATATGAGAAGCCTCATTAGTTACGAATGACATAGTAACGACGGTAATTAATAATATCAATGTTATGAATCACCAATTCTTTAGCAATTAGTGTTATTCATAACTCCGGTGAATTATTCGATATTGACTGTAACAGGCGGACTTCGCCCGTTGATTATCCCCCTGATAAAAATGGTCTTCAGCCTGCCATCAGCATCAGCTTGAACACCAGACCGTACGCCACGGCGCCGGTCAGGGTGGCAATAACAATGCTTTTGGTACGCCAGAAAATCAGTGCCAGCAGAGCAAAACCGGCCAGTGACGGCAGCAGCTTTTGCTGATCGCGCAGAATTTCTGGGGTGCCTGAAACCACCAGCAGCGCACAAATTGATGCGATACCAATGCTGTCGAGTACGCGGGATAACGGGCCACTTTTCAGTGCTGACTTCTGCCGCGAACCCAGGCGCAGAGGCAGATACCGGAACAGGTAATTGACGGTGCCGACGAGCAGACAAACCAAAATGACATCAGTGCTCATCTGAGGTGATCTCCGTGGCAGAAGGGGGAACGGGGCGTTGCAGCAAGGCGGCGAGGCACCCCGCACCCAGGCCGCAGGCGATGGCGGCGGGAATCGACCAGAACAGCAACCCGCCCAGCGCACCGGTCAGTGAGGCGACAAACACTCCACTCTGCTGGCGCTTAAAGGCCGCGAGCAGGAAACTCAGGAACAGCGCCGGTAACATAAATCCGAGTGCGGCTTCGATGGCGGGGAAATCTTCCAGCGGACCATTACCAAACAGCGCACCCACTGCGGTGCCAAAAACCCATGAAAGCCATGATGACAGCGCAATGCCGCACATCCAGTTTTCGCTCCAGCTACGTTTATTGCGGATCAGTTTGGCCGTTGCGGCAGCAAAGACTTCGTCCGTCAGGCCGAATGCCCAAAGCGCGGTTTTTTTGCCAGAGAGTTTTCCCACAATACGATTGCGCAGTGAAGGACCATACAGCACATGCCGCACATCCATCGCCATCACTGTCAGGGCGGAAACCCATAACGACATGCCTGCACTGAGCAACGCGGTGATCACAAACTGGCTGGCGCCAGCGTAGATAAGAATGGAAAACAGCAGACTTTCAGAAGGGGTGAAACCCAGTTTGACGGCGCTGAGACCGAATGCAAAAGCGATGGGCAGATAACCCATCACGATAGGGAGGCTATCGGTAATACCTTGTGCGAAAGTGGAAACACGAACGGGGTCGGGTGCTTCGAGATCTGGATTGGTTTGCATGGGTGTTTAAAACATTGTGAAACCGGATGGTTGCCGGCAAATAATTCATGGCGTAAACATTACCAGACTGTAAGTATTGTTGACACCCTTTGGTTCAAATAAATTTCTTTAATGACTATTCGCAAGCTAATCAGGAGGAGTGATGGTTCCCTCCTGATGTAGTTTCGTACGTTATCAGGCCAGGGTGTATTGATGTCCTTTCCACCAGACCAGTAAATTCAGCACGCACATGACAGTACCCGCTGCTGAGACCCCGTACCAACCCGCCGCCTGATAAGCCGAAGCAGACACCAGTGACCCCACCGCACCCCCGATAAAGTATGTCGTCATGTAACCCGCTGTCAGGCGGTTACGCGCTTCCGGCATCGTTTTATAGATAACGCTTTGATTGGTGATGTGGACGCCCTGAACCGAAAGGTCCAAAACGATGATACCGATAATCAGTGAGATCACCGAATATTGCCCATATGCAATCGCTGCCCAGGATAGCAACAGCAGGATCAGACCCGCCGTGGTGGTCAGATGGGCTTTGCCTTTATCCGCCAGATTCCCTGCGCGGGTGGCTGCCAGCGCACCCGCCGCACCCACCAGACCAAACAGGCCGATAACCCCTTCGGAATAGTGATACGCCGGGCCCGCGAGCAGGAATGCCATCGAGGTCCAGAGAATGCTGAAGTTGGCGAAACAGAACATGCCTATCAGCGCACGGGTGCGTAAAACTGGCGTACGGATGAAGAGTGTGAAAATAGATTTCAGTAACTGCGGGTAATTGAGATCGGTTTTCTGCTGGTGCTTTGGCAATTTACGCCACAACACCAGCGCCATCACGACCATCAACGCACTGGCGACCCAGTACACCGTCCGCCAGCCTCCCAGTGATGCCAGCGCACCCGCGACGGTACGTGCCAGCAGGATCCCCAGTAACAGGCCAGACATAATCAGTCCGACGACTTTACCGCGACGCTCCGGTTCTGCCAGCGTGGCAGCCAGCGGCACCAGAATTTGTGCCACTACCGAGAACAATCCGGTGAGCGCCGTCCCGATCAGCATGATGGTCAGCGTGGGCGCCATCGCAGTAATCAGAAGACCTGCGGCAGAAAGTAACGTCATCAGCACAATCAGACTGCGGCGTTCAAACATATCGCCGAGCGGCACGATAAACATCAGGCCACAGGCGTAACCGAGCTGCGCCACCGTGACGATAAATCCGGCCTGATTCACCGACAGGCTGAACGCCCGGGCGATGGTTTCCAGCAGCGGTTGTGGATAATAGTTACTGGCGACGGCAAGCCCGGTGGCCACTGCCATTAGAATAATCAGCGCCGGGCTGAGTGGAGAATGTGCGGTAGTTTTTTTCATAATATGAATAAACGTATCTTATTGAAGGAGCAGAGGAAAGCGAAAGGTAATTATCGTTTTGGTTGAAATATTAAACCAATGAATAGTTTTCATGGCAACTATTTGGTTTTGTAATGGACATTTTCTTCACAAAAAACGGGCGGAGATTTCTCCCCGCCCGCTGGACTGACTGAATCTGATGTAGCGTTATTTCGCTGCAGCAGCCGCTTCTTTTACCCAGCCGTCGAACTGTTCCTGGTGGGCTTTGATCCAGCCGTCGGTTTGTGCGTCGATATCGGCTTCTGAATTTTTACCGGCATGCATGGCAGCATTCTGCGCATTGATGTCTTTCAGCGGCAGTTTCATGATGGCAAACAGTTTCGCCGCCGCCGGGTTTTTCTCAGCCCAGGCTTTGTTCGCCACGATGTGCATGGTGCTCACCGGGAAACCATAGTTCTTACCGTTTGGCAGTGTGGTATCGGCATTTTTATCACCCGGTACGACAGAGAACGGTACCTGCATCCACAACACGTCTTTGCCAGGAACCAGCACATTGCTGACCCAGTATGGCGTCCAGGTGTAATAGAAGATCGGTTTACCTTCTTTGTAACGCGTGATGGTGTCGGCGATCATTGCAGAATAGTTACCCTGATTGTGGGTCACGGTATCTTCCAGGCCGTAGGCTTTCAGCTGTTCATTCAGTGCCGCTTCACAACCCCAGCCCGGTGTACAACCGGTCAGATCGGCTTTACCGTCGCCGTTGGTATCAAACAACTTAGCCAGTTTCGGGTCTTTCAACTGCTCAATATTGGTGATGTGATATTTCTCAGCAGTTTTCTTATCGATTAACCAGCCCTGCGCCGCGCCGGTCACATAAGTCCCTTCGCGGTAAAATACCTTATCGCCCCCGGCGGCTTTGTACATTTCATCGTGCAGCGGTGACCAGTTGACGGCGGTGAATGTCGCATCTCCGGCCGCAATGGTGGTGTAGCCGACGTTATAATCGACTTCGCGGATTGGCTGTACATCGTAGCCCAGTTTTTCCAGCGCTTTATTCACCAGCTCAGTCTGAAATGTCTCTTCGCTGATGGTGCTCTGAATTGGCGTCACGGTGACACCTTTACCCGGCAGTTCGGCAGCGAATGGGGTTGCTGTTGCAAATGTGGTGAGGGCGGCAACGGCCCAGAGTCCTGTCTTTTTCATCATTACCTCAGTTTTTATCATGTGTTATTTTGCTGCGGCGGCAGCTTCTTTGATCCAGCCATCGAAGGTCGCCTGATGCGCTTTGATCCAGCCATCAACGTGCTGCCGGATATCATCTGAAGACGATTCCCCTTCATGCATCCGCAGGTTCTGTGCATTAACGTCGGCCAGCGGCAATTTCATGATGGCGAACAGTTTCGCTGCTGCCGGGTTTTTCTCAGCCCAGGCTTTGTTCGCCACGATGTGTTCGTTGTTGACCGGGAAGCCGTAGTTCTTACCGTTCGGCAGCGTGGTATCGAGATCTTTCTGCGAACCCGGATTTGCCGAGAACGGCACGGTCAGCCAGACCACGTCTTTGCCCGGTTTCATCTCGTTGCTGACCCAGTAAGGCGTCCAGGTGAAGTACAGAACCGGCTTACCGGATTTAAACCGGGTAAGGGTGTCGGCAATAATGGCCGAATAGTTGCCCTCGTTTTGCGTCACGGTATTGCTCAGTCCGTAAGCTTTGATTTGGGTATTGATTACCTGGCCGCAGACCCAGCCCGGATTACAGCCCGCCATATCAGCTTTGCCGTCACCGTCTTCGTCAAACAGTCTGGCGATTTTCGGGTCTTTCAACTGCGACAAATCGTGGATGTGGTACTTGTCGGCGGTTTTTTTGTCGATCAGATAGCCTTGTGCTGCGCCGCTGATATAAGTGCCCTGACGGTAGAACTTCTGGTCGCCACCGGCTGCGTTATACATGTCTTTTTGCAGCGGCTCCCAGTTCACCGCCATGTAGGTGGAATCGCCGCTGGCGATGGCGGTATACGCGACGTTGTAATCCACTTCGCCGGTTTGCTGAACGTCGTAGCCCAGTTTTTCCAGCGCGCGGTTAACCAGTTCGGTCTGGAAAGTTTCTTCTGCAATGGTGCTTTGCAACGGTTTGACGACCACGCCTTTACCCGGTAAATCGGCAGCGAACGTTGTTGAGGATGTGACGAGTGTGCTCAGGGCTAGTGCCCAAATAGGCGTTGTGCGCATGGTGAACCCTTATTTCTTTTCCTCTTTATCATTCAGGTTGCCTCTGCGTTGGCTGCCCGAATGTTTTTGAGGATTGTTTATGAATACCTAAGAGTGGACTGCGTTGTTTTAGCTGTTGAGTGTTCCCGGCAGCGGACCGCCGGGAAAAATGCAGGATGTGAATCAGGCTTTCCTGGTGAAAGGCTTCATCACCAGACCGACAGGGCCACGGGTGAACCAGCGGTGACCGCCTTTGCTGCGGCTGTCGCGACCCATCGACTGGGTAAGACGGTCGAGAATAATGGCGAGAATAACGATACCCGCGCCACCCACTGATGCCAGACCCATATCCAGACGTCCGATACCACGCAGTACCATCTGGCCAAGCCCGCCTACGGCGATCATGGAGGCGATAACCACCATCGACAGCGCCAGCATCAGCGTCTGGTTAATCCCGGCCATAATGGTCGGCATAGCCAGCGGTAGCTGAACTTTAAACAGCATCTGCCGCGGGCTTGAACCAAAGGATTTGGCTGCTTCAATCAGATCTTCCGGAACCTGATTAATACCCAGAATGGTCAGACGCACCACCGGTGGCAGGGCGAAGATGATTGTCACCACGACGCCTGGCACGTTCCCGATACCAAACAGCATAACGATCGGCACCAGATACACGAACGCCGGTGTGGTCTGCATGGCATCAAGCAACGGCCGTATAATTTTGGCCGCCTTCTGACTGCGTGCCAGCCAGATGCCGAGGGGTAACCCTATCAAAATACAGAAAAACAGTGACGTCAGAACCAGCGCCAGTGTCACCATGGCCTGTGACCAGGCACCGATTGCGCCAATAAGCACCAGCGAAACCAGCGTGGCGGCACCCATGCCGAAACCGGCCATTTGCCAGGCAAGCAAGGCGAAGACCAGGATCGCAATCGGCGCGGGGAGGGATTCCAGACCGTGCTGGAAACCACTCAGGACGAAATCGACCGGAACACGGATCCCCTGGAATACCGGACGGAAGTTACCTACCAGCCAGTCGATTCCCTCAGTGACCCAGCGGTCGAGCGGGATCAGCGTACTGTGGAACGGATCGAGAACATTAAAATGCTGATGATGTTCCGGCGCGATGCTGAGCCAGTCGTTGGTCTGGGCCGCGGCGTGGTGAGTCGCATCCGGGGTGCTGGTCGCGGCATCGCTGCCGCCGCCCCACGGATCACTGCTGCCCGTATCGGCCGGTGCGGCAGAGGTTGCGGCGTCAGCGTGCGGTGCGACACCGCCACTGGCGTTATCAGCACTCCACGGATCCACGGAAGGATCAAGAGCCTGTGCCTGAGCGGCCTGAGCGTGTTGTGTAATGGTGTTATTTAGGATTGAAGTGCTCATTCGTTACCCCCTTCTTTGTCCAGAGCCTGAAGTAGCATGGCTTTGGAAATAATGCCGATATAGTTATTGTCCTCATTGATAACCGGCACGGCGCAAGGCGCAGCGGCAACGTGAGAGATCAGTTCACTGAGCGGCATATCCGCCTGTACGGCTGCCGGCGATTCCAGCAGGGCACTTTCCAGCGACTGATTGGCTTTCAACGCAGTTTTCAGGGATTCAATCGACACCACGCCGATAAATTTCTGACCACGTTCAAGCACATAACCATATTCGCGGTCTTCATCTTCGAGCAGCTTGAGCGCGGCACGCGGACCAAAACCGGGGGTTTTACGAATAAGCGCGCCACGACGGCGGGCAATGTCTTTGGCGCTGAAGACCTGACTGATATCGACACCACGGAAGAACGTGCGAACGTAGTCATTGGCCGGATTATTAAGAATGTCTTCCGGCGTGCCGACCTGCACCACTTCGCCGCCCTGCATAATAGCGATACGGTCACCGATACGCATGGCTTCGTCCAGATCATGAGAAATGAACACGATGGTGCGCTGATGCTGAGCCTGAAGCTTCACCAGCTCATCCTGCATTTCAGTACGAATTAACGGATCGAGTGCGGAGAAGGCTTCATCCATCAGCAAAATGTCAGGGTTGTTGGCCATCGCCCGGGCTAAACCGACACGCTGACGCATCCCGCCTGACAATTCATCCGGATAAGAATTGGCATAGTTTTCCAGCCCGACCTGACGCAATGCGTCAATCGCTTTGGCGTTGCGCTCTTCCACCGGCACGCCGGCCAGTTCCATACCAAACGCGGTGTTATTCAACACGGTCAGGTGTGGCATCAGCGCAAAGGACTGAAACACCATACTGATTTTACTGCGACGTACCTGGCGTAATTTTGCTTCTGAGATTTTGGCGATATCTTCGCCGTCGATCAGGACTTCGCCGCGGGTGGGCTCTATCAGACGATTGAGAAGGCGTACCATGGTGGATTTACCTGAACCGGATAACCCCATGATGACGAAAATCTCGCCTTCTTCAATGGCCAGACTGGCATTCTTAACGCCAAGTGAAAGACCGGTTTTCTCAAAAATTTCTTCTTTACCCTTACCTGCGTCAATCATCTTGAAAGCGCGATCCGGATTTTCACCAAATACCTTATAAAGATTCTTTACTTCGATTTTAATTGCCATGCAATGTGCATTCCTTGGATATAAATAGCCGTATCGGCTCGATGTCTAGTTTTTGTGTTGGACCGTATAGGATTTTGCCTGTAACGAAATAGTGAACGCGTTATACCCTAACACATCGAAATTCTGAGACAAGTCTCAATGTTTCCGGGGAATAATCATGATTGATTTCCAGGTTTTGTATTTGTTGGTATTTGAGGGGCTAATTTCGCCCGGTGAACGTTGACAATTAATGACAAATTTCCGGGTGAAAATATTTGAGGTTATTCCCCTAATTAAAGGACAGGGTAATCCGTTAAGAATATAGTTAATTACTTGATTTTAATAAAATTAATAACTTTTTTCTTTGTGGGGTTTTAGCGGGTTTGAATTTTGTAATTTAAATGAAATTAATGCGTGATGGCCGGTGCATATTGGCAGGTGTAAATAGAGATTTCAGATTTGCGTGAAAGCCGGAAATTTACCGGTTGTCTGAAACATGAATATGCACTGAAATAATAGCCTGAACAGGTGGGGTAAGCCGGAAATTGGCCGGTGAGAACACCGGCAGGAGGGGGTAATTCGCTCAGGGAAACCGACACAATTGGACATCATGACGCAGATTTCCCGCCATCGGCTATTTTGCGATACAGGCGCCTCGGGTGACCGATATTTCCGTACTGCATCTCCACGGCGATAAAGCCAATTTCCACGCAATATTCCAGATAACGGCGGCCTGTCGTTTTGCTGATCCCGACTTCTTCTACCACCTGCTCGACTGACCAGCTGACATCAGGTTTGGTGGTGAACGCACGCTGAACCAGTTCCAGCGTATTCGGCTCAATGCCTTTGGCTGAAGGCGCTGAAGGTGTGTCGGTAGCGGGCAGATTAAACAGTTTATCCAGCGCCCGCTGATCAACAACTTTGACATTACGCAGGGTTTGCACCAGTTGCATGAAGCGTTCAAGTGAACTGCGCAGGCGATGAAATGACACCGGCTTGATAATGTAATCGAACGCGCCACTGCGCATTGCCTGGCTGCAGGTTTGCATGTCGCTGGCGGCGGTGATGAAAATGACCGAACATTCGACACTTTTCAGCAACGGGCTGTCGATCAGATCCACGCCCTGACCATCGGGCAAATAATTGTCCAGCAAGATCAACCGCGGCTGATGCAGCCGCAGCAGAGAACGCGCCTGTTCCAGTGTGGCCGCAATGCCCACCACGCGCAGATTAAAATTTTGCTCGATAAAATCACGATGCAGACCGGCCAGATGCGGCTCATCTTCCACAATCACGACATCAAGTGCGCTGCTGTTATTCATGGTTCTGTCCTGTTAACGCTTCAGCCGGGTACGGGATAAAGACTGAAAATATCGTACCTTGCGGCGTGTTGTCTGATATTTCGATGCTACCACCCGCCTGACGGACATAACCGGCAACCAGATACAGGCCGATGCCATGTTCTGCACCCGTGGCGTCCTGTCCGCTGGAAGGCTTACTGGTGACGCCTTGTTCAAACAGGTGCGGTTTGAGCGCATCTTCCACACCGTTGCCCTGATCGGCGACTTCAATCAGCAGTTCCTGGTTTCTGTCGGAAATATACAATTCAACCGGTGCAGGCGGCGACAGCGCTTTCAGCGTGGCGTCCACGGCGTTATCGAGCAAGTTACCGACTACGGACATCAGCTCGGTTTCGCTAATGCCTGCCGGAATGCGGGTGAGCTGACAAGCCGGGTCGAAACTCAGCCCGACGCCTTTTTCACGCGCGCTGACGTATTTCCCCAGCAGCAGGCCGCACAGCGCGGGTGAGGTAAAGCGCGCTGAGACGAAATCCAGCACCGCCTGTGCGCCTTCCGATTGCGCCTGTATATAGTGCATGGCGTCATCGTAACGCTGCATTTGCAACAAACCTGCCAGCGTGGCGGTCCAGTTGAGCTGTTCATGGCGCATGATGCGCAGATTATCAGCATAGCGTTTCACCTGACTCAACTGGCTGCTCAGCGTATTAATGTCATTTTTATCGCGGAAACTGAATACCCAGCCACTCTCTGCACCGGGTTCCAGTTCGATTGGCACGCGGTTGACGATCACCTGGCGCTGATTAAGTACCGTAATCTGATCATGTTGACTGTTATTTCCACTGATGCCGCTTTGCGTGAAGAATGCGGGAGGCGTCTGAAGCACCTCCGCCAGGGGTTTACCCAGCAGTTCGTTTTCGGGCCGGCGGATATCGAGCAATTCACGCGCAGCCCGGTTAATGGAAATCAGCTGCTTTTCAGCGTTAACCGCAAATACGCCTTCATACATGGCTTCCAGTAAAGCTTTTTGCTGGCGAACCAGCAGGGCGATATCTTTGGGTTCCAGCCAGAACATCTGTCTTTTAACGTTACGGGTAAACATCCAGGAAAAGATAAACAACAATAATAAAAGCAGCAAACCGTATAAACCGGCCTGCGCCAGACGGCGGCCATTAATATTGTCGATATATGAGGTGAGATAACCGACCGAAACAATCCCGATCACCTGGTTATTCGCATCCAGAATCGGGGCTTTGCTGCGTAATGAAACGCCAATGCCGCCCTGACGCACAGAAATAATGGTTTTACCGGCCAGTACACCGGCGTTATCACCGCCGATCATCGGCAGGTCTACGCGATCCGGCGATTCGGAATGATAAAGATGCAGCTCGCGGGTGTCGCCGATGACGATATAACTGGCGTCACTTTTATCGCGTAATGGCTGGATAAGCTGCGCGATGCCGGAAATATCCCGCGCCTTAACTTTCTGCGCCAGCCCTGGCATCAGCGCAATCTCGCTGGCCTGAACCCGGGCACGCTGACCGAGATCATGATGCAACTGGCGGTCGATAATATGAAATAAAATCGCCCCCAGCAGTGCCAGCAACACGCAGGAAAATACCACCAGAGATAAAAAGAGTTTTACCTGAAAAGGTAATCTGAATTTCATACGACCTGCTGCAAGGCGAACTTAAAACATACATTGAATAAGCCTATCACGGCAAAATGTGAGCCGTAATCGCAGAGAAGCAGAGTTGTGAACAGGAGATTAAAATGGCGATGATTTCACACAGTAATGACAGGGTTAAAGGTGGGTTTTACTACTAATCTTATAATCCTTATAAAGCAAGGTGCATTAACACCATAAACACCATAACAACCTTTATCCCTGCGATTTTAATTTGAACAACCTCACATCCGGCTGACCGGTCGTTTTCATATGCTCAGACCATCAATAAGAAAAGACTCCCGAAGAAAGAGGCAATGTCATGAGCACAACCGACGATTCCTACATCGCTGTCAAAGAAACGAAAACCTCCGGCCTTTCAGCCAGACAAAAATGGTGGCACATTCTTGATAACTACAAAATAGGCATCATCCCGCTGCCATTTTTTCTGCTGGCGGGCGTACTGATCCTGCTTGACTGCCTGAACGGCAAGTTGCCGAGCGACATCGTGGTGATGGTCGCCACGCTGGCCTTCTTCGGCTTTGCCTGCGGTGAGTTCGGTAAACGCTTACCTGTGGTAGGGAAACTGGGGGCCGCGGCGATTTGTGCCACGTTTATTCCTTCGGCGATGGTGCATTATGGTCTGCTGCCGGATGTTGTTGTTGACTCCACGGTCAAATTTTATAAATCCACCAATATTCTCTACCTCTATATTTGCTGCATTATTGTCGGCAGCATCATGAGCATGAATCGTCAGGTGTTGATTCAGGGCTTTATGCGTATTTTTGTGCCGATGCTGTGCGGCGAAGTTGTCGGGATGATCGCCGGTATGGCGATGGGCACGGTTTTAGGTTTACCGCCGGTGCAAACCTTCTTTTTCCTGATCCTGCCAATCATGGCCGGTGGTGTAGGAGAAGGCGCAATCCCGCTGTCGATGGGTTACGCGACCATCCTGCATATGGAGCAAGGTGTGGCGCTTGGGCGCATTCTGCCGATTGTTATGCTTGGCGGTCTGACGGCCATTGTGCTGGCGGGTGTGCTGAATCAGCTGGGGAAACGTTATCCACATCTGACGGGTGAAGGCCAGCTGATGCCGTCGGGCAACGGCAAGATGGGCAGCGGTACTGAGGAATTTAACGGTAACCCGGGCGTCAATGCGCTGGCCTGTGGCGCACTGCTGGCGATCCTGTTGTACATGGTCGGAATGCTGGGCCAGAAATGGATTGGCCTGCCGGCGCCCGTGGGCATGCTGTTTGCGGCGGTGCTGGTGAAACTGGCTAACGGCGTTTCGCCGACTATTCAGCACGGTTCAATGACGGTGTATAAATTCTTCCGTACGGCGGTAACTTATCCGGTGTTATTCGCGGTGGGGGTGGCCATTACGCCTTGGCAGGAGCTGATCAACGCTTTCACTATTCAGAACCTGCTGGTGATTGTGACCACCGTAATGGCGCTGGTCGGCACCGGCTTTTATGTGGGTAAGAAAATCGGCATGCATCCTATCGATGTGGCGATCGTCTCCTGCTGTCAGAGCGGGCAGGGCGGCACCGGTGACGTGGCAATTCTGACATCCGGTAACCGCATGACGCTGATGCCCTTCGCGCAAATTGCTACCCGCATAGGCGGCGCAATTAACGTATCCGTCGGATTATTCGTGCTGGCGAAATTCTTCGCATAACATCTTCCCCCCTTCAGCCGAAGGGGGACACAGAGAACGCCCCTGCGTCAGTTTTTAGACACATTGCGGGGGTATTTTTCCGATGAAATAATCCTCCGCATGTCCCGTATTAACGCGCTTATTCAGCCTTAATGCTTCTTATTCCCTTTTAATTGAGTGCCGATGCCTTCTCCTTTCCTATACAAAAGGGATTTTCCTACCCGGGGAAGAATAAGCACTTCCAAAATGCTGATCGATATAAGAAGATTTTATTAATCTTATGAATTTTCAGGATTAAGCTTTCGATTAACGAATGCTTTAGAATTCATTAATTAGAATTGTTCGATTAATTATGGATAATAATTTTTCATTTCTTATTTAATATAGCAATTCAAATTAGGATTTTTATGAATTCAGTCATTAATCGTCGTTTCAGCAAAGCGCTTGCTTTAGCCATTCTTGCAGGAAGCTTGCTTTCCGGGTGTGATTCACAAACTGGTGGGGAAAAGGAAGTGAAATTCGTAAACATTCAACAAGTGGTCGATGAATCTGGTCTTGCTACCCAACAAAAAACCCATCTCGAAGCGGTTTACAAGAGCCTTCAGGGCACGGCTAAACAAGCGGAAGAACTTTATAAAACCATGACACCGGAAAAAGCAGCCCAGGTTCGTCAGGCTGATGCTAAAGCTCTGGATGCCCAATGGCAGGTACAGCTGCAAGCGGCGCGTCAGGTTGTTGCAGATCAGGTTAAAAAGTCGGCTGAACAATACCGTGTTGCCCATAAGATCGATGTTATCTTCCCTGTCCAAACGACGGTAAGTTATTCGAAAGATCTGGATATCAGTAAAGAGTTAGCGGCTCAGTTGAAAAATGAAAAAGTGACTTTTGCCGAAATGCCTAAACTGATGCCGAAAGTGGCACCGCAGCCGACGGTTAAAACACCGGAAGCCAAAAAATAATCTCATTGTTATTCGTTAACCAGTATTCATTTAAAACCCCCCGGCATCTGAATTAACACTTTAATTTTAGTGTTAATTCAGAATGCTGATCTTTATAACACTACTTATCTGACGAAGCCTGCCAAAGATTCAGCTCACCATCCGCCACATGCTTATCGATCGTCGCCAGTTCTTGAGCGGTGAAGCGCAGATTGTTCAGCGCTTGCACATTTTCATCCAGTTGCTCCGGGCGGCTGGCACCAATCAGCACCGACGTTACCCGATCATCTTTCAGCAGCCAGCTCAGCGCCATTTGTGCCATGGTCTGTCCGCGCTGTTGCGCCATGTCATTGAGCAACCGCAGACTGTTCAGGTTCTCTTCTGACAGCATATTGGCATTCAGACCGCGTACTTTATTGCCTTCCACCTGCATGCGTGAACCGTCCGGAATACCCTGAAGATATTTACCGGTCAGCAGCCCCTGCGCCAGCGGGGTAAACGCGATACAGCCTGTGCCATTTTGCTCCAGCGTATTCAGTAACCCGCTCTTGTCTACCCAGCGGTTTAGCAGATTGTAGGACGGCTGATGGATAAGCAGCGGCACTTTCAGCTCGCGTAACAGTTCCGCCATTTTCTGCGTACGTTCCGGCGAATATGAAGAAATCCCGACGTACAGCGCCTTACCGCTTTGCACCGCATAAGCCAGCGCCGCGGCAGTTTCTTCCATCGGTGTTGCTTCATCCACACGGTGCGAATAGAAGATATCAACGTAATCCAGCCCCATACGTTGCAGGCTCTGATCCAGACTGGCGAGCAGATATTTGCGCGAGCCGCCGGAACCGTACGGCCCCTGCCACATGTCGTAACCTGCTTTGGTGGAGATGATCAGTTCATCGCGATATGGCGCGAAATCCTGTTTCAGCAAGCGGCCAAAATTTTCTTCCGCCGAGCCCGGTGGCGGGCCGTAGTTATTCGCCAGATCAAAATGGGTAATGCCTAAATCGAAGGCTTTTTGCAGCAAGGCCCGCTGGGATTCCAGCGGGCTGACATGGCCAAAGCTGTGCCACAGGCCAAGAGAAAGAGCGGGGAGTTTTAAACCGCTCTGGCCGCAGCGACGGAATTGCATGGTTTCATAGCGGGAAGGGGAAGCCGTATAAGGCGTCATGATGTTTCCTTTTTCTGATCGCGTAGGGTTTTGAAACACTGTTTCTATACTAGCGTGGGGAAAAATAACGGCAACATCAGAAAGAGGGTTTTAGCTCCCTCCCCTGCGAAGGGGAGGTGTTTAGACCGGGGTGGGGTATAAATGGCCACTGAGTCGCTGACCCACACCCCATCCCGACCTTCCCCTCGTGAGAGGGGAAGGAGCACAAGCAAACCTTGCTCATCTCGAGGAGAATCAGAAATCCCAGTCCTCGTCTTCGGTGTTGACGGCTTTGCCGATCACATACGACGATCCGGAGCCTGAGAAGAAGTCATGGTTTTCGTCGGCGTTTGGCGATAAGGCGGAGAGGATCGCCGGATTGACGTCGGCCATGCTGGCAGGGAACAGGGCTTCGTAGCCGAGATTCATCAGCGCTTTGTTGGCGTTGTAGTGCAGAAATTTCTTCACGTCTTCGCTCCAGCCTACGCTGTCATAAAGTTCTTCGGTGTAGCGGATCTCGTTGTCATACAAATCCTGAATCAGATCGAAAGTCTGCTCCTTAATCTGACGTTGCCGTTCTGCGCTTTCCAGCGCCAGGGCTTTCTGGAACTTATAACCGATGTAGTAACCGTGAACCGCTTCATCACGAATGATAAGACGGATCAGATCGGCGGTATTGGTCAGCTTGGCGCGGCTTGACCAGTACATTGGCAGATAGAAACCGGAATAGAACAGAAAGGATTCAAGGAACACGCTGGCAACTTTCTTCATCAGCGGATCTTCACCGTCGTAATACGACAAAATGATTGCAGCCTTGTTTTGCAGCGCGACGTTTTCCTCACTCCAGCGGTAGGCTTCATCCACGTCAACGGTGGCGCACAGCGTCGAAAAAATCGAACTGTAAGAACGCGCATGCACTGCTTCCATAAAGCAGATATTCGAGTAAACCGCTTCTTCGTGTGGCGTCACCGCATCCTTCATCAGCGTGGGTGCGCCAGCCACGTTCTGGACCGTATCCAGCAGCGTCAGGCCAGTAAATACGCGGATCGTCAGCTGTTTCTCTTGTGCGCTGAGCGTCGCCCAGGAGGGAATATCATTCGACAACGGCACCTTTTCCGGCAACCAGAAGTTCGACGTCAGGCGGTTCCATACTTCCAGATCTTTATCATCCTGGATTTTGTTCCAGTTGATGGCTTTGCTGACCGGTTGTGGCACTAACAATTGTTTTACTGCGCTCATTTTTAAATCCTTTCAATCGGTTACAGCGTGCAGGAAACACAGCCCTGAACTTCGGTGCCTTCCAGCGCCATCTGGCGCAGACGGATGTAATAAATGGTTTTGATGCCTTTACGCCAGGCATAAATCTGCGCTTTGTTGATGTCGCGTGTGGTGGCGGTATCGCGGAAGAACAGTGTCAGCGACAGCCCCTGATCGACGTGCTGCGTGGCCTCGGCGTAGGTATCAATAATTTTTTCCGGACCGATTTCGTACGCATCCTGGTAATAATCCAGATTGTCATTGGTCATAAACGCCGCCGGATAATACACACGGCCAATTTTGCCCTCTTTGCGGATTTCCACGCGGGACACAATCGGGTGAATACTTGATGTCGAATTATTGATGTAAGAAATAGAACCGGTTGGCGGCACCGCCTGTAAATTCTGGTTATACAGGCCATGCTGCATGACGGAGGTTTTCAGCGCCGCCCAGTCAGCGGTCGTCGGAATGGCAATTCCGGCGTCTGCAAACAGTTCGCGCACGCGCGCTGTTTTCGGCTGCCATTTCTCAGCCTGCGCCTCATCGACATATTTGTCGAAATAGCTGCCGCTGGCGTAAGTGGAATCGCTGAAGCCTTTAAACGACTGCCGGCGTTCGATGGCGATCTGGTTTGATGCGCGGATTGCGTGGAACGCCACGGCGCAAAAATAGATGTTGGTGAAATCCAGACCTTCTGCCGAGCCGTAGTAAATACGCTCACGGCACAAATAACCGTGCAAATTCATCTGGCCGAGGCCGATGGCATGCGAATCCTGATTCCCCTGATCGATAGACGGTACCGAGCGGATATGGCTCATGTCAGACACCGCCGTCAGCGCACGAACCGCCATTTCTACGGTATTGCCGAAATCCGGCGAATCCATCGCCGAGGCGATGTTCAGCGAACCGAGGTTACAGGAAATGTCTTTACCAATCTCCTGATACGACAGATCTTCGCCGTAGATTGTCGGCGAATTTACCTGCAAAATTTCCGAACAGAGGTTGCTCATGTTGATGCGGCCTTTGATCGGATTGGCGCGGTTAACCGTGTCTTCAAACATCATGTACGGATAACCCGATTCGAACTGAATTTCTGCCAGCACCTGGAAGAATTCACGCGCATTGATTTTGCTTTTATGAATGCGCTTGTCATTCACCATCTCGCGGTACTTCTCGCTGATACTGATTTCTGACATCGGCACGCCATACACTTTCTCGACGTGATAGGGCGAAAACAGATACATATCTTCGTTATTCTTCGCCAGTTCGAAGGTGATATCAGGAATAACCACACCCAGCGACAGCGTTTTAATACGAATTTTTTCGTCAGCGTTTTCACGTTTGGTATCAAGGAAACGCAGAATATCCGGGTGATGAGCGTTGAGATAGACCGCGCCCGCGCCCTGGCGCGCACCGAGCTGATTGGCATAAGAGAAAGCATCTTCCAGCATTTTCATAATCGGGATCACGCCGGAAGACTGGTTTTCGATGCGCTTAATCGGCGCGCCGACTTCGCGGATATTGGTCAGCATAAACGCCACGCCGCCACCGCGTTTGGAAAGTTGCAATGCCGAGTTGACCGAGCGTCCGATGGATTCCATGTTGTCTTCAATGCGCAACAGGAAGCAGGAAACCAGCTCGCCGCGCTGTTTTTTGCCGCAGTTGAGGAACGTCGGCGTGGCAGGCTGGAAGCGGCCGGAAATGATCTCATCGACAAAATGGCTGGCGAGCTGAATGTCGCCACGTGCCAGCGTCAGTGCCACCATGCACACGCGATCTTCATAACGTTCAAGGTAGCGTTTGCCGTCGAAAGTTTTCAGTGTGTAACTGGTGTAATACTTGAAGGCACCCAGAAAGGTTTGGAAGCGGAATTTTTTGGCATAAGCCTGTTTGAAAAGGCGTTTAATGTCGTCAAATTCATACTGGCCGAGCACGTCGGCTTCGTAATAGCCTTCTTCCACCAGATAACGTAGTTTCTCCGCCAGGTTATGGAAGAAAACCGTATTCTGATTGACGTGTTGCAGGAAGTATTGACGCGCGGCCAGGCGGTCTTTATCAAACTGGATCTGGCCGTTAGCGTCGAACAGATTCAGCATCGCGTTAAGCGCGTGATAGTCCGGGCTGCGGGTGCCGGGGTCGGTAATTGCTAGTTCTGTCGCTGCCAAAATTCTGTTACTCCCTGTCTGACCTTTGCAACGTCTTCCGGCGTTCCCAGTAACTCAAAACGGTACAGGTAAGGGACCTGACACTTCTGGGAAATAATATCGCCGGCAATGCAATACGCTGCGCCGAAGTTGGTGTTTCCGGCGGCGATCACGCCGCGGATGAGTGAACGATTATGTTCATCGTTCAGAAAACGGATCACTTGTGTCGGCACCGCGCCTTTGGCCGAACCGCCGCCGTAGCTTGGGACCACCAAAATATACGGCAAGTCCATCCGCAATTTTTCAGGCTGACGATCTATCGGGATGCGGATCGCCGGTAATCCCGTTCTGCCCACGAAGCGATGGGTGTTTTCTGAACTGCTGGAAAAATAGACCAACGGATTCATCCGCCGGGCCTCAGAACGCGTTCTGGAGCTGACGCAGGGCGGAAATTTTATCCGGACGGAAACCGGACCAGTGGTCGTCACCGGCCACAATCACCGGTACCTGCTGATAGCCCATGGCACGCACCTGGCCGAGCGCCTGCTCATCCTGAGTCAAATCCACTACCTGATAAGCGATGCCCTGTTTATCTAATGCACGGTAAGTCGCGTTGCACTGGACACAGTCTGGTTTACTGTAAATAATAATGCTCATGATTCGTATTTCCATTTAGTGAAAAATCAGAGACAATTTTTGCCTTCCCGCTGTGCGGCTGCTTCAGCCGGGGGAAAGGCGTGATAGTCGGTGCCATCGTGGCGTCCCGATGCTTTGAATACTAGATGTGGTGATTTAAATTTTCAACCACACAATATGTAGATTTTACAATTTTGCCTGTTGCAAAAATGGCAAAGCCCGCAGGGAGCGGGCTGGAGAGAGAAAACTTTTTTCAGTTCAAAAAAACAACAGAATAATTACTGACGCATACCGACGGCGAGGCGGTTAAAGGCATTCATCAGGCTGATGGCGAAGGTCAGTTCCGAGATTTCCACGTCGCTGAACTGCGCTTTCAGCGGTTCAAAGGCGCTATCCGGTGCGCCGGTGGCGGCAATCAGAGTAAGTGATTCTGCCCAGGCGAGTGCCGCGCGTTCACGTTCCGAATATGCATGGCTGACCTGCCAGCCCGCCAGCTGATCCAGTGTGGTTTGTTCGACATCCATTTTGCGCAACGCTTTGGAATGCATATCCAGGCAATACGCGCAGCCATTAATTTGTGACACACGCAGAAAAGCCAGCTCGATAATCACATTATCCAGCGGACCGTTTTCCAGTGCGCCGAGCGCCGCTTTCATTGATTCCATCACGGAAGAAGACAGGGAATAGTAAGGCAGGCGAAGTGCATTCATGATGATTTCCTCTGGGATTTCTGGACTAAACAGCGACGCAAAGCGCGTCTCAACAGGCGCTACTTTACGCGGTACATGGTCTATACTACAGGGCCATAAAATGTCTCTTTAAGCAGGTCATGATGAGCCGCTTCAGTCTTGCCTTCCCTCTCGATCCCCGACACAAACAACCTCTTTACCGGCAGATTTATCAGCGGGTGAAGCAGGCGATCATGGCAGGGCAACTCAGGCACGGCAGCCGTGTGCCATCTGTCCGTGCGCTGGCCAGCGAGCTCGGCGTGGCGCGGGCCACGGTTGAAAATGCCTATAGCCTGCTGATGGCGGAAGGCTTTCTGCAAAGCCGCGGTCAGGCTGGCACGGTGGTCAGCGCGCCGGAGAGCTTATCCGCACCTGCGCCAAAGGTGATCAGGAAAGACGCTGCACGTAAACCCATCAATCCGATGCTGCCTTCAGTTTCTTCCCTTCCTTTCCAGCTCGGGCTGCCGGCGCTGGATGCGTTCCCCCGTGCGATCTGGTCGCGCATTGTCTCGCGGCAAATCCGTCATACCAGCATGAATGATTTAGGCCATCCGCCGCTGACCGGTACGGACGTTTTACGCCACGCCGTCGCCCGTTATCTGCAACTCTCCCGTGGATTTACCTGCCGTCCGGAACAGATATTTATCTGCGGTGGCTATGCGCCGTTGCTGGACTTGATTACCGGCAGCCTGCTGCAACCGGGTGACGGCGTCTGGCTGGAAGATCCCGGTTATCCGGTAACGCAGGCATTTTTCCGCGCGGCAGGTGCCACCCCGATGGCGGTGAATGTCGATGACGAAGGCATGAACGTGCCGCAGGCGGTAAAACATTTCCCCCATGCCCGTTTTGCCGTGGTGACGCCTGCGCATCAAAGCCCGACCGGCGTGACCATGAGCTTATCGCGACGTCTGGCGCTGCTGGACTGGGCGGCGAATCAGCAGGCATGGGTTATTGAAGATGATTACGACAGTGAGTTCCGCTATCACGGCCAGCCGCTGCCTTCGTTGAAAAGCCTGGATACGCAGGGAAGGGTGATTTACGCCGGTACATTCAGCAAAGTGATGTTTCCGGCGCTGCGCTGCGGCTATATGGTGGTGCCGGAGAGTCTGGTGGAAAAAATCGAGGCGTATTGTCCGCTGCGTATTTGCGGCACGCCGCCTTTGGTGCAAAGCAGCATTGCGGATTTTATCGAGCAGGGGCATTTCTACCGGCACCTGAAGCGGATGCGCCAGCTTTATGCTGAGCGGCGCGGCTATCTGGAACAGGCACTGACGGCGGCGTTTCCGGCGCAGATATTGCGCGTCAGTCAGCAGACCGGCGGGATCCAACTTTGCACCACACTCAATGCCGCTCTGGACGATGCGCTGATCGCGAAAAATGCCCGCGAACAGGGGCTGGCAGTGCAGGCGCTGTCTGACTGGCAGGTTGAGCGCCGCGTGAGGGGGGAGGCTTTACGTCCGAATGGCCTGCTGATGGGGTTTGTGAATATCAGTTCTCAGCAACAGGCGGACGGACTGGTACAACGGCTGGCTGTCGTGTTTGAAAACAGCCGTTAATCAGTGCGGCATCCGTCTGGCGACCAGTGTGAATTTATAATCATCCGTGCGGAAGGTATTGCGGCTGAATTCAAACACCGTGCCATCCGCCAGAAAACCCTTCGAGATCTTCTGTAAAATCGGCTGATCTGCGGCCACGCCCAGCAGCGACACCATCTCTTTGGTCGGCATCAGCGGGATAACTTCCTGCTCGCTGCGGTCAATTACCAGATGTTTGGTCTGCTCCATCCAGGCATATTTCGAACCCTGCATCACCTCGTAAGTCAGGTCAGGGAACAAGTCCAGCGGCATCCAGGTTTCTTCCAGCGTCACAGGTTTGCTGGCGATATAGCGCAGGCGCTTGATGTAATACACCCGCGCCTGTTCAGCCAGTGCCAGCGCTTCGGCGATACCGATCGGCGGTTTCACGATGGAGAACGCCAGAACCTCACTGTGCGAGGGTCTGTCCAGAGGCTGTAACTTCTCATCAAAGCTGGTCAGCTGATAAATAGCGTAATTGACCTTCGCTTCCTTCACGTAAGTCCCGCTGCCCTGCACGCTTTCCAGCACATCCTGTTCGACCAGCAGCTTGATCGCCTGCCGTACCGTCACACGACTGACGCCAAACTGCTCGCGCAGACGCAATTCTGTCGGCAGCGCATCGCCTGTTTTGATTTCTCCGCGCTGGATCTGATCGCGGATCTGCGAAGCGATCTGGCGGTAAAGCGGCTGATTACTCACGTTTCAGGTTCCTGTCGGGCACGTTCGGACGAGTGTAACAGTTCACAGACCCTGCAAAAACAATACAACCCCACGAAAGATCTTCTATCTGGATCACAGTCATCTCTTGCGGGTCTGATGTTTAATACAAATACAATACAAAAATAATACAAATATCGTTTTTCATCGATTCAGACAGGACAACTTATGGATCTTACATTACTGACGTCTCCCGAACTGATACACCTCAATAGCCATTTTTCCAGCCGTGAACGGGCGATCGCTTTTCTTGTTCAGCAACTCGATCAGCAGGGGATCCTTGATAACGCACAGGATTTTTTGCAGGCGGTGACGGAACGTGAAAACGAAGGCCCGACCGCGCTGGGCGAAGGACTGGCGGTACCGCACGGCAAATCGGCCAGTGTACGGCGCGCGGCGTTTGCGCTGGCAACGCTGGAAAATCCGCTGCCGTGGCAGGGCGTGGATGGTGAGGAGCCGGTAAACATGATCTTCCTGCTGGCGATCCCCGAAGCGGAGGCGGGTTCGACTCACATGGAACTGCTGACGGCACTGACCACGCGGCTGGTTGATGATCAAACCCGTGCAGCGCTGCTGGTGGCGCGACACGTGCAGGAGGTGCTGGCGTTACTGGGCGAAGAGTCTGTGCCGGAAACTCAGAAACTGAGGGCTTTGCCTGACGATGCGCCGCGGGTAGTGTGCATCACTGCCTGTCCGGCGGGGATCGCGCACACTTATATGGCGGCGGAATATCTGGAAAAAGCGGCGAAAAAATTAGGTATCCACATTGATGTGGAAAAGCAGGGCGCTAACGGCATTGAGAATGCGATCACTGCCGCGCAATGTGATCGTGCCGTTGCCTGCGTTTTTGCCGCTGAAGTGGCAATCAAAGACAGCCAGCGTTTTGACGGGATCCCCTGCGTTCAGGTGCCGGTGGCGGAACCGATCCGCCACGCCGAAGCGGTGCTGCAACAGGCGCTGGCGATACGGCGGCAGCCCGGTGAAATCGTGGCTTCAGCGCCGGTTAAGCCGCAGAAAACTAGCATAAAAGCAGATTTAAAACAGGCTTTGCTGAGCGGAATTTCCTTTGCCGTGCCGCTGATTGTCGCCGGTGGCTCGTTGCTGGCGGTGACTGTGCTGATCGCGCAACTGTTTGGCTGGCAGGAACTGTACGCGCAGAAAGAGTCATGGTTGTGGATGTACCGTCAGCTCGGCGGCGGCATGTTGGGCATTCTGATGGTACCGGTGCTGTCGGCCTACACCGCTTATTCGCTGGCAGACAAACCGGCGCTGACGCCGGGCTTTGCCGCCGGACTGTGCGCCAACATGATCGGCGCAGGGTTTCTCGGTGGTGTGGCGGGGGGCCTGATTGCCGGTTATGTCATGCGCTGGATGAAAAAACACGTCCGCCTGCGCGCCAGCTTCAACGGCTTCCTGATGTTTTACCTCTATCCGGTGCTCGGCACGCTGGTCACCGGCAGCGTCATGTTATTTGTGATCGGCGAACCGGTGGCGTGGCTCAATACCAGTCTGACCGCATGGCTGAACGGATTATCCGGCAGTAACGCGATGGTACTCGGCGCGCTGATTGCCTTTATGTGTTCCTTTGATCTGGGCGGGCCGATCAACAAAGCGGCTTATGCGTTTTGTCTGGGCGCGATGGCAAACGGTGTTTACGGCCCTTACGCTATTTTCGGTGCGACCAAAATGGTCTCGGCATTTACCGTGACCGCGTCAACTCTGCTGGCACCCCAACTGTTTAAATCTTTTGAAATCGAAACCGGAAAGTCCACCTGGCTGCTCGGCCTGGCGGGGATCACCGAGGGCGCGATCCCGATGGCGATTGAAGATCCGCTACGCGTCATCGGCTCCTTCCTGGCGGGATCGGTCGTGACTGGCGCGATCGTCGGGGCTTCGGGGATCGGCCTTTCCACGCCAGGTGCGGGCATTTTCTCCATGTTCCTGCTGCATGATGGCGGATGGGGTGGCTGGCTGTCGGCAGCTATCTGGTTGGGTGCCGCGCTGGCGGGCACGGTGATTTCCACGGTGGTTTTGCTGAGCTGGCGGGGTTACGCGGTACGACAGGGACATTTCACCGGCGACATCCCTTCTTCTTAATTTCGGGTTAATTCACATTGTGCCCTGCAGGGCTTGAAAGGAATGATTTTATGACTGTTTCCCGCGTTCATCTGACCCCGCATATGCACTGGGATCGCGAATGGTATTTCACGACGGAAGCCTCGCGGATCCTGCTGGTCAATAACATGGCGGAGATCCTCGATCGTCTGGAAAATGACGCTGACTATCCGTTTTACGTCATGGACGGACAAACGGCGATCCTCGAAGATTATTTTGCGGTTTGCCCGGAAAACCGTCCCCGTGTGAAGGCGCTGGCCAGGGCCGGAAAGCTGATTATCGGGCCGTGGTATACGCAGACCGACACGATGGTGGTCAGTGGTGAGTCCATCCTGCGCAACCTGCTGTACGGCATGCGTGATTGCCGCGAGTTTGGTGAGCCCATGAAAATCGGCTATCTGCCGGATTCCTTCAGTATGTCCTCCCAGCTTCCGCATATCTTTAACGGGTTTGGCCTGCAACATGCCATGTTCTGGCGCGGCTGCTCGGAACGCCACGGCACGGATAAAACCGAGTTCCGCTGGCAGAGTAACGACGGCAGCGAAGTCACCGTGCAGGTGCTGCCGCTGGGTTATGCCATCGGCAAATATTTACCCGAGAATGAAGAGGCGCTGCGCGAACGGCTGGATAAGTATCTGCCGGTGCTGGAAGCGGCTTCGCTGACCGGCGATATTCTGCTGCCTAACGGTCATGATCAGATGCCGCTGCAGCAAAATATCTTTACCATCATGGAGATGCTGCGGCGTATTTACCCGCAGCGCAGTTTCCAGCTCAGCCGTTTTGAAGAAATTTTTGAACGCATCGATGCCATCAAACCACAACTGGCGTTGTTGCGGGGGGAATTTAACGATGGCAAATACATGCGCGTTCACCGCACCATTTCCTCTACCCGTATGGACATCAAACAAGCCAACGCAGCGATTGAAAACAAAATCGTCAATGTGCTCGAACCCTTGTGTTCCATAGCCTGGCGCTTAGGTTTTGATTACCATCATGGCCTGATCGAAAAAATGTGGAAGGAAATTATGAAGAACCACGCGCATGACAGCATCGGCTGTTGTTGCAGCGACAAGGTTCATCAGGAAATTATGTCGCGCTTTATTCTCGCTGACGACATGGCCGAAAACCTCATTCAGTTCACGATGCGTAAAATCATCGATAACCTGCAACCTGACGGTCACATCGCTGACCGGCTGGCGCTGTTCAACTTCTCACTGCATCCGCGGCAGGAAACGGTCAATACCACCGTGCGGATAAGGGCGTCCTCTTTCAGCCTGACTGACGGGCAGGGCAGTACGGTGCCTTATTTCATCCGCGAAGCGCGGGAAATCGATCCGGGGCTGGTGGACAGGCAGATTGTGCATTACGGCAATTACGAACCCTTTATGGAATACGACATCCAGCTTTGCGCCACGCTGCCCGCGATGGGCTACGTCACCCTGAACGTTACGCCGCATCAGCCGGGCATTTTGCAGCCCGCGCCGCAGGGCGAAGAGGTGCTGGAAAACGATTATTACCGCGTGACGGTTAACCCGAACGGTACGCTGGATATTCTTGATAAACAGACTTCCCACCGTTATCAGCAGGTACTGGAACTGGAAAACGGCTCTGACGATGGCGATGAATATGACTATTCTCCGGCGCGTGACGAATGGGTGCTAACCTCGGGCAGCCTGACGGCTGAGGTGAGTTATCAGCATCAGCCGTGGCAAAGCACGGCGACCATTTCGCTGACGATGCCGCTGCCGGGGACGCTGGCAGATCGCGCCACGCGAACTTTGAGCCGTGAAATGCCTGTAACAATCAACGTGACGCTGGCGAAAAACAGCCGCCGGATTGAGATCGAACTGGCGCTGGAAAACCGCGCGGAAGATCACCGGTTGCGGGTACTGATCCCGACGCCGTTTGCCAGCCAGACAGTGGTGGCCGACAATCAGTTTGGTTGTATTACCCGCCCGGTAAATGATGCGGCGATGGATAACTGGGAAGCAGAAAACTGGAAAGAAGCGCCGGTACCGGTATGGCAGCTAATGAATTTCGCGGCATTACAGGACGGCAATCATGGGCTGGCGCTGTTTACCGAAGGGTTGCGTGAGTTTGAGGTGGTCGGCGAATCCTATAATATCTTCGCCCTGACGCTATTTCGCGCCGTCGGTGTTTTGGGTAAGGAAAATCTGTTGCTGCGTCCTGGACGTCCTTCCGGCATTAAAATGCCGACGCCGGATTCGCAGATGGCGGGCAAACAGGTTTACCGTTTCGCCCTGTTCGGTTTCAGCGGCGATCCTATTCAGGCAAATGTTATGCAACATGCGCGGGATTATCTGACGCCGGTGCGCACCTACAACAAAATGCCGTATGACGCGATGAAGCTGAATCTGACGAAAAACAAGACCCCGTCGCGTTTCAGCCTGATGCACAAATGCATTTCAGGTACGGTGTTAAGCGCCCTGAAAAAAGCCGAAGATGAAGAGGCGTTGATTGTGCGGGTTTATAACCCCTCGGAAACGCAAAGCACGCAGGATAATTTGCAGATTAATGTCACTGTGGCCGAATGGCAGGAAGTCCGCATGGATGAAACGCAGGCCTCTTCTCAACATAAAAAAGGTGATCTGGGGACGTTTAAACCCTGCCAGTCAAAGAGTTTTCGCATTCATTTTTAACGTTAACGGGTTGCAAAAATAGAAAACGGAGCCCGAAGGCTCCGTCGTCTTTTTAGCAACTGCGCGGCAATGAGGGAGCCACGCGGATGTTTCAGCTTTTAAGCTATATTCCCGACACAGGAGTGAAACATCACAAATTGCCTCTTTACGTTAGCGGCGTCCCAGCAGAACACCGATAACAATACCAATTGCGGCACCTGCACCGACGCCGTACCACGGATTATCTTTCACATAATCATTGGCCGTAGCCGCCGCATCACGCGCCTGCTGACTCAATTTTTCGCTGTTGAAACGAGCACGGGTTTCACGCAGAACACCCTGTGCCTTACTGCGGATTTTATCCAATTCATCCCTGGATTTATCACCTGCAGACTGAAGCACTTCATCCAGCGTGTCTGCCAGCAGGGTTACGTCCTGATCGATATTTTTTTCAATTTTATCTTTTTTCTTAAACATTCCGTCTCTCCTTGTGTGACTGCTGAATTAAGCATAGACCATAATGTTGTACCGGCTGGTTCTTTAAGGACAAAGGTCTGTGATGACGAAGCTTTTTAGTCCATGACACTGTGTCATAAAGACAGGCGGGGTGCGGGCTGGCGTGATGCAGTTCAGATTCTTCTGCAAAACGAAATTCGCGTTACAGGCCATAACATTTTTAGCCCGTTTTGAAGGCGAAACCCGTTTATACTGTTTAATCTATTCTTTGTGATCTCATTTTTCGGGTCCGCCCATGTCTTTAAGTACGCTTCGTTCTAACGCGCTGCTCAACAAACGCATTTTGTCGTTCATGCTGTTCACTTTCGTTGTTTATCTGACCATTGGTTTACCTCTCGCGGTATTGCCGGGATTTGTGCATAACACGCTGGGATACAACTCTGTGCTGGCAGGGCTGGTGATCAGCGTTCAGTATTTCTCGACACTCATCAGTCGTCCGCATGCCGGACGATACGCCGATCTCCTTGGCCCGAAGCGGGTGGTCATTTTTGGCCTGATTTGCTGCGGAGTCAGCGGCATTTTTTACGCAATGGCGTTTTGGTTTTCGGCGTTTCCGCTGGTGAGTCTGCTGATGCTTTGTGTCGGCCGTGTCTTCCTGGGCGTCGGTGAAAGCTTTGGCAGCACCGGGACTACGCTGTGGGGAATTGGTGCAGTGGGTGCGAAACATACCGCGCGAGTGATCTCCTGGAATGGTGTGGCAACATACGGTGCGATGGCCGTCGGTGCACCTCTCGGCGTACTGCTCAACCATGCTTACGGGTTGATGGGTGTGGCGGTACTGATTATTGTCGCAGCTGCGTTTGCCGCCATACTGGCCTGCATGAAAGCGGCGATTTCTGTTACCGCCGGTAAGCGGATTGCCTTCAAAGCGGTTGTCGGGCGCATCTGGCTTTATGGCCTCGGGCTGGGATTCGGCACTATCGGTTTCGGCGTTATCGCCACCTTTATTACCCTTTACTATGCCGATAAAGGCTGGAGCGGGGCGGCATTTACGCTCACATTATTCAGCCTCGGATTTGTCGGTGCGCGCCTTATTTTCGGCAATATGATTAACCGGTTCGGCGGTTTGCGGGTCTCACTGGTGTCTTTTGTATTGGAAGTCGCGGGATTACTGATGATCTGGTGGGGACAGGATCCGTTGTCGGTGCAACTGGGTGCCTTTCTTACCGGTTCCGGCTTCTCGCTCATTTTCCCTGCGCTGGGCGTTGAAGCGGTAAAACAAGTGCCGCCGCAAAATCAGGGCACGGCACTTGGGCTGTATTCCGCTTTTCTGGATTTGGGGCTCGGCATTACCGGGCCGGTGGCCGGGTTAATTATTTCGCATTTTGGCACGCCGTCTATTTATCTTGCAGCGGCATTTATGGTGGTAATTGCCTGGCTGCTGACCCTCAGACTGTGGGTAAACACTTCGCGGCAAACGCCTGTGTAATACCCCTTTACTTTTCAGGGTTAAGGCGTTTGGATAAATCCTAAATTCGCCGAAATTTGGGATAAACGCATTGTCTGGCAGAGTTATTGCGGTAAGGTCGCCTTGCGGTTAAAGAAGCGAGGAGCAACCATGTATTTACGGCCAGATGAAGTGGCACGTGTTTTAGAAACCTCAGGGTTTGAACGTGATTTTATTGATGATAAAGCCTACGGTTACCGCCGGGGTGAGCATTATGTGTATGTAAACCGGGAAGCGCGGTTTGGCCGGACTGCCCTGGTAATACACCCGGCGTTGAAAGAGCGCAGTGAGCGTTTTGCTGAACCGACAGCATCGTTTCGCAGCAGTGAAGCCTACAAGAATTTCCCGCTGGATGTTTCCAGTGACAATGAGACCTACTACGGCATCTGCCACGGTTTCAGTTCACGCCAGATCCTGGCCAGCTATCTGGATAACGTATTCAGATAATCTTCATACACAGGCGGGTGATGCAAAAAAGCCACTGAACTCAGTGGCTTTTTTACGTTTTAAACCAGATGGATCTGATTATAGGTTTCATTGTAGTCGCGGCGAAATTGCGCCAGCTCGAAGGGTTCGATATCCAGTTCGGCAAAATAGAACAACGCCAGTTCTGCGTGTTCACTGCTTAACTGTGGCGGCAGATGTGCGCGCACTAAAATGTTCCGCCAGCGGACGATATTTTCTTCTGAAGCGTCTTTAATAAATGTCTGATAAATAAAAACGACATACGCGGCTTTGCGGATTTCTTCAGCATAGCCGCCGCTGATTCAGCGGATAAACATCTCGCTTTGACGTTTGCCCATTTCCAGCAGCATGGAATCGATATAAACCGGCTTTATTTTCAACAGACTGGCGAGAGAATCATTCGCTTTTCGGGTATCTGCTGTCATAAACCAATAACCCACAATAAAAACCACAACTACTGCAGCAAGCATAATCCATATCATTCTGGACTCTGGCCTCCGGCCTTTTCTGGCGTGATGTGAAAGGTGCATGCAACACCCGATGCTGCGAGTTTATCTGCTAATGGGGGGAAATACGTGAAGGAGTGACAAAGAATTTGCGCTCTGTGGAGATGATGATCTTCACAAAACCACGGTACGGTCATTTAACGTTCATTATACCCGTGTAAATAACATAAACTTTTAAGGGAGTAAGTGATGGCCAGAAATATTGAGATTAAAGCCCGGATCGATGATTTTTCCGCACTGTATGAAAAAATTGCGCTGCTATCTGATGGATTGCCGGATCTCATTGATCAGGATGATACCTTTTTCGTGTGTCCGCACGGCCGCCTGAAATTACGCACATTAGCGCCCGATCGCGGTGAGTTGATTTTCTATCAGCGCCCTGACAAGGTTGGCCCTAAAACCAGTTTCTACACGCTTTCACCCACGCAGGATCCTGACAGTTTGCGCGAAACCCTGACACTGGCCTATGGCGCTGCCGGGCGGGTCATCAAACAGCGCACCCTTTTTATGATCGGACAAACCCGACTGCATCTCGACAGGGTAAAAGGACTGGGCGATTATCTGGAATTCGAAGTCGTACTTGCTGATGACGAAACACCGGAGCAGGGCATTGTCATTGCTGAGGACTTACTGGAACGGCTGGGGATTAACCGGCAGGAACTGGTGGATCAGGCGTATGTTGATTTGCTGAATGCGCAAGGCCGACGCCCTCACGATTAAATTTACCATTGCCGCCCTATATCTTTAAGGCGGCAATATGCTGAAGTGACTTCATGCTGAAAGCTACTTCGTTTCTTCCAGGGAATAAGGCAACGGCTGAATGCTCAACTGACTGGTGGCGTCATCGCGCACCCGCAGACTGGCATCGGCTTCCAGATCATTATTCAGTACGGCCTGAACCCAAAGCGTACCGTCGCTGAGCTGAACCGCCGCCAGTACGGTGCCTGTCCGGCGCCAGTTTTCACCCAATTGTAATTCGAGGTCGTCAGCCGGTGCTGGCACTTTACTCGCTTTACCTGCCAGCCAGTACAATGCACGTTTGTTCGCACCGCGGTATTTCGCACGAGCCACCATTTCCTGACCGGCGTAGCAGCCTTTAGTAAAACTGATGCCGTCAAGCGCCTGAATGTTAGTGGCCTGCGGGATAAACTGTACGGCGTTGAGGGTATCAATCACCGGGAAACCGGCCTCGATATCCAGCGCCAGCCATTGCTGGCTGTCGTTGCGTTGTGCCTGCTCACCCAGTTCTTCCGCCACCTGACGGGCTTTTTCCGGGCTGGTGACAATCAGATAACGTTCGGCTGGCAGAGAGAAATGCAGCAGGGTAGTTTCATCTTGTTGCACGACTTGCTGTTCAGCCGTTGGCAAGGTTGAAAAAAGCCCGGTCAGTGCAGCACTGGCCTGAAAACCTGCCACACCGAGCAACACCACATCATCATCGGCAGTGAAAGTCACTTTAGAAAATACGGCGTACTTTTTGATTTCCGTTAACTGGGTGTCGCGCACATTGCGGCGTTCAATAAACGCCATACCATCGCCACGCTTGAACAGACGCAAATCACTCCACATTTTCCCTTTCGCATCACAGTGCGCACAGAGAATATGCTGATCGGCGGCCAGCGCATCGACATCCGCGGTAACCTGACCTTGCAGGTATTTCACGGTGTCTGCACCGGTCATGGTCACCAGTGCCCAGTCTTCCAGTGAAATCAGCGTGAGCGGAAGATGGGAGGATGCTGAAGGTTTTTGCGGTGGAAAGGGAAATTCGTTAGCCATTTTCTGATCCCGGTCTATGAAATGTGACTGATGCCTCATGGTAAAAGAGCCCACCCGCTTTGAAAACAGTTATTGGTGCCTTTTCCAGGATACCTTCCAGAGAATGTAAGATAAGCGACAGGTTTGCATCAGGTTTTCCAGCACATCACATAGATTGACAAAACAGGGCACTGAAAAATTACGCCCCTGCGCAACGGGCTGTTAGAATCGCTTTCTATATAAAAGAATTCTCATTGTGTATCCTAAAAAAGAGTCTTGTTATGGAAAGCAAAAACCCACTGGATATTAATAATCGTTCCCGCGTTCACTGGGCTTGCCGCCGCGGTATGCGCGAGCTGGATATCTCCATCATGCCGTTCTTCGAGTATGAATATGATTCGCTGAGCGATACTGATAAAGAAGTGTTTGTCCGCCTGCTGACCTGTGACGATCCGGATTTGTTCAACTGGCTGATGAATCACGGTGAACCGAAAGACACCGAATTACAGCGTATGGTTGCCCTTATTCAGACTCGAAACAAAGCCCGTGGCCCTGTGGCGATGTGATCTCCGGGTGTCCTGGCGCAGTCAGCTCATTTCACTGGGATGTTACGGTGGCGTGATGCTGCTTATTTTGCTGGCACCCTGGCCTGCAGGTTACTGGCCGGTATGGATGACGTTGCTTTTGCTGGTGTTGTTTGAATGCATCCGTAGCCAGCGGCGCATTACAGCACGCACGGGCGAAATGATCCTGCTTGAAGATAATCGTCTTTTGTGGCGCGGCCATGAATGGCAGATTAAACAGCCGGTATGGATGATAAGCCATGGTGTGCTGCTCTCGTTGCGTCGCGAAAAGCGTAAAGGCGGGCTGGCACAGGCGATGCGCAGTTCAAGGCAGCGGTTATGGCTGGCATCGGACAGCATGAGTCTGGAAGAATGGCGGCGGTTGCGACAGATATTGCTCAGCGGTGCACCGCGCAGCCCGGCAAAACCGGGCTGAAAGGACCATGTTCATGGAAAGCTGACGCCGGGATTTTATGCGGCGTTAAAGCAGCGCATCCATTTCCAGCAGGATCTGTTCGCACCATTGTTGCAGACGTTCTTCGGTGAGATCGAACTGGTTCACATCATCCAGAGCCAGACCGACGAAATGTTTACCGTCCGCACTCAGCGGTTTCGGGCTGGTAAACTCAAAGCCTTCTGTCGGCCAGAAACCAATGAAATGCACGCCAAGGGGAACCAGCTGATGATAAAGCATGCCGAGCGCGTCAAGGAACCATTCGCCGTAGCCGAGCTGATCGCCCATGCCATACATGGCTACGATTTTGCCGCGTAATTTAAGCGTCGGGAGTTGATTCCAGACCGCTTCCCAGTCTTCCTGGATTTCACCAAAATCCCATGTCGGGATGCCCAGGATCAGGATGTTGTAGTCTTCCATCCTGTCGGGATCAACATCTTTTATGTTATGCAAATCAACCAGTTCTTCACCTAAAATGTCGCGGATTTTTTCCGCTGCCATTTCGGTGTAACAGGTACTGGAACCGTAGAAAAGTCCGATCTTCATACTTGCTGCCATAACGTTATCAGAATACGAATGACAGGCAGTGTAGCAGATCCGGGCACAGGAAAGGCATAATGGCCGTCATGAGTAAGAGGAGTCGGGATGCCAAAACAAGATAATGCGAGCCAGCGGGATGTGACACCTGAGCAGATGGCCCGGGCGGTCAACGAAGCCGATCAGAGTCTGACGGAGCAGTTTCTGGACATGCTCTGGATTGAACGCAATCTTGCTGAAAATACACTGTCATCCTATCGTCAGGATCTGAAATCTCTGCTGGGCTGGCTGCATCATAATAATACGGATCTGCTGCATGTCAGCCCCGAAGATCTGCAGTTGTTTCTGTCTGAGAGGATCGAAGGGGGATATAAAGCCACCAGCTCAGCGCGGTTGCTCAGCGCGATGCGTCGCCTCTTTCAGTACATGAACCGCGAATCCGTGCGTCAGGATGATCCGACCGCGTTGCTGTCTTCGCCAAAATTACCGCAACGCCTGCCGAAAGACCTCAGCGAAGCGCAGGTTGACGCCTTACTGTCTTCACCGAGTGTCGATGTGCCTCTTGAACTGCGCGACAAAGCTATGCTGGAACTGCTTTATGCCACCGGTTTGCGAGTTTCCGAACTGGTCGGGCTGACGCTCAGTGATCTGAGCCTGAGGCAGGGAGTGGTAAGGGTTATCGGTAAAGGCAATAAAGAACGGCTGGTGCCGATGGGCGAAGAAGCCGTGTACTGGATTGAAAACTATTTCGAGCATGGCAGGCCGTGGCTGCTGAACGGGCAATCGCTGGATATCGTGTTCCCCAGCAACCGGGCGCAGCAAATGACACGCCAGACATTCTGGCATCGCATCAAACACTATGCGATCCTTGCGGGCATTGATGCAGAGCGGCTGTCTCCCCACGTTCTGCGCCACGCTTTCGCCACCCACTTATTGAATCACGGCGCAGATCTGCGCGTGGTGCAAATGTTGTTAGGTCACAGCGACTTATCGACCACACAAATCTATACCCATGTAGCGACTGAACGACTCAAACAGCTACATCAACAACATCATCCCCGTGCGTAACAGGCCGGAGAAAAAGGACGACATGATGAAAAAAGGTTTAATGCTGCTGACGCTTATGGCTGCGTGTATGAGTTCCGCCGTCCATGCTGACGAAGCAGCCATCAAAGCCACGCTGGGCAAACTGGGCATGAGCCATGCCGAAATCCAGCCTTCGCCGGTAACCGGCCTGAGCGCGGTCTCTTCCGACAGCGGCACCCTTTACATTACCGACGACGGAAAACACGTTTTGCAGGGGCCGCTGTATGACGTCAGCGGCAGTCATCCGGTTAACGTCACCAACAAAGCGCTGGTGAAGAAGATGGATGCATTACAAAACGAGATGATCATTTACAAAGCCAAAAACGAAAAGCATGTGATCACGGTATTTACCGACATCACCTGTGGCTATTGTCACAAGCTGCATCAGCAGATGCAGGACTATAACGATCTTGGTATAACCGTGCGTTATCTGGCCTTCCCGCGTCAGGGATTGAATTCTAAAACCGAGAAAGACATGCAGTCGGTCTGGTGTACAGGCAACCGCAAAACCAGTTTTGATGCGGCAATGCGTGGCGATGATGTTACGCCGGCAACCTGTCAATCCAGTGATATTGCGAAACACTTTGAGCTGGGCGTCCAGTTCGGAGTGACAGGCACTCCGGCCATTGTGCTGGAAGACGGTACTTTGATCCCTGGCTATCAGCCGCCAAAAGAAATGGCTGCCATGCTCGACCAGCAGGATCCTTCACATAAAACCGGTGGTTGATTTTTCGTGACCTTGCAGACCCAACTTCGCCGTCGGGAGGCGGCGGCTGGCGTGGATCTTCCCGCCGAACTCTCCCCGCTTTTACGCCGCCTGTATCTCGCCCGCGGTGTGACACAAAGCCAGGAGCTTGAGCGCAGCGTACGTGGCATGCTGCCTTATCAGCAACTTGATGGTATTGATACCGCCGTTGCCTTACTGCAAAAAGCACTGGCTGAACGTCTGCGCATAATTATCGTTGGCGACTTTGATGCTGATGGCGCAACCAGTACTGCGCTCACATTGCTCTCGTTGCGCAGTATGGGCTGTGGGAACCTGGATTATCTGGTGCCGAACCGTTTTGAAGATGGCTATGGTCTCAGCCCGGAAGTGGTCGAACAGGCGGCGTCACGCGGTGCAGAGTTGATCCTCACCGTTGATAACGGCATTTCTTCCCACGCGGGTGTGGCGCTTGCCCATGAAAAAGGCATCCAGGTGCTGGTCACCGATCACCACTTGCCGGGCGAAACATTGCCGGATGCCGAAGCGATCATTAACCCGAATCTGGTCGGCTGCGAGTTTCCGTCCAAATCGCTGGCGGGTGTTGGCGTGGCATTTTATCTGATGCTGGCGTTGCGCAGTGCATTACGCGAGAGCGGCTGGTTTGAACAAAACGGCCTGGCGATCCCGAATCTGGCGGAACATCTGGATCTGGTGGCGCTTGGCACCGTGGCTGACGTCGTGCCGCTCGATGCCAACAACCGCATCATGGTGTATCAGGGGCTGAACCGTATTCGTGCCGGAAAATGCCGGGCGGGGATCCGTGCTCTGCTGGAAGTGGCCGGGCGCGAAGCCCGTACGCTGTGCGCCAGTGATTTAGGTTTTGCGCTCGGGCCACGGCTGAATGCCGCCGGACGTCTTGATGATATGTCGGTTGGTGTGGCGCTTTTACTCAGCGAAGACATCGGGCAGGCGCGTGCGCTGGCCAGTGATCTGGATGCGCTGAACCAGACCCGCCGTGAGATAGAGCAGGGCATGCAGGTCGAAGCACTGGCGCTGTGTGACAAACTGGAACGCAGCACCGACGCGCTGCCGTTCGGGCTGGCGATGTATCACCCCGAATGGCATCAGGGTGTGGTTGGCATTCTGGCATCACGCCTGAAAGAGCGCTTTAACCGTCCGGTGATAGCCTTTGCACCAGCGGGTGAAGGCATTCTCAAAGGCTCCGGCCGTTCTATCGCCGGTTTGCATATGCGTGATGCGCTGGAGCGTCTCGATACACTCAATCCCGGACTGATGATGAAATTTGGCGGCCATGCGATGGCGGCTGGCTTATCGCTTGAAGAGAGCAAGTTCGATGAATTTCGCGATAAATTCGCTGAACTGGTGGGCGAATGGCTGGATCCCGCTCATCTTGAAGGTGTGATCTGGTCGGATGGGGAACTGACTGCCCGCGAGCTGACCCTTGATACAGCTGAAATGCTGCGCGATGGCGGCCCGTGGGGACAGGCGTTCCCGGAACCAACCTTTGACGGCAGGTTCCGCATCCTGCAACAGAAACTGCTGAAGGAGCGTCATCTCAAGCTGATGATTGAACCTGTCGGCGGTGGTCCGCTTCTTGACGGCATTGCCTTTAATATCGATCCGACTTTCTGGCCGGACAGCAGTATCCGTGAAGTGCAGTTGGCCTACCGGCTGGATATCAATGAATTCCGTGGAAATCGCAACGTTCAGTTGATTATCGAACATTTATGGCCGAAATAAGCGATTTACGCCGGCAATAAACCCTGCAAAAAAACGGCTCCTTGCTATAAAAAGACCGCTAATTCCGTTAGAATCTGCGGTTCGAATGGCATTGGGCCAACTCCGAATCTAACGTAAGACGCGAAAATCATGTTTGAAATTAATCCGGTTAAAAACCGCATTCAGGACCTGTCCGATCGGACAGTGGTTCTTCGGGGGTATCTTTGACTATGATGCCAAGAAAGAACGCCTCGAAGAAGTAAACGCCGAGCTGGAACAGCCGGACGTATGGAACGAGCCAGAACGTGCGCAGGCGCTGGGCAAAGAACGTTCCTCTCTGGAAGCTATCGTTGAAACCATCGATGAGTTGTTGCAGGGCGCAGAAGATGTCACCGGCCTGCTGGAACTGGCTGTAGAAGCCGACGATGAAGACACCTTCAATGAGACGGTTGCTGAACTCGATGTACTGACCGCCAAACTGGAACAGCTTGAATTCCGCCGCATGTTCTCCGGTGAATACGACAGTGCGAGCTGCTACCTCGATATCCAGGCCGGTTCCGGTGGTACGGAAGCACAGGACTGGGCGAGCATGTTGCTGCGCATGTATTTGCGTTGGGCAGAAGCCAAAGGTTTCAAAACTGAAGTTATCGAAGAATCGGATGGTGAAGTGGCAGGGCTTAAATCTGCGACCATCAAGATCATCGGCGATTATGCGTTTGGCTGGCTGCGTACCGAAACCGGCGTCCATCGCCTGGTGCGTAAGAGCCCGTTTGATTCCGGCGGTCGTCGCCATACCTCGTTCAGTTCCGCGTTTGTGTATCCGGAAGTGGATGACGATATCGAAATCGAAATTAACCCTGCCGACCTGCGTATCGACGTATACCGCGCGTCAGGTGCGGGTGGTCAGCACGTCAACAAAACGGAATCTGCGGTACGTATTACCCACCTTCCGACCAACATTGTGACCCAATGTCAGAACGACCGCTCCCAGCATAAAAACAAAGATCAGGCCATGAAGCAGATGCGTGCGAAGCTTTATGAGTATGAGATGCAAAAGAAAAATGCGGACAAACAGCAGCTGGAAGACAACAAGTCTGACATCGGCTGGGGCAGCCAGATTCGTTCTTACGTGCTGGACGATTCCCGTATCAAAGATTTACGCACGGGTGTTGAAACGCGAAATACGCAGGCCGTACTGGATGGCGACCTGGATAAATTCATTGAGGCAAGTTTGAAAGCCGGGTTATGAGGAACCAAAATGTCTGAGCAACAACCAGCAGCGCAAAGTGCAGAAAATGTACCAGATCTTAACAACGAGCTGAAATCTCGTCGTGAGAAGCTGGCTTTACTGCGCGAATCCGGTATCGCTTTCCCTAACGATTTCCGTCGTGACAGCATCTCTGATGAATTGCATGCGAAATATGGCGAAAAGACCAACGAAGAACTGGAAGCATTAAACATCGAAGTCACCGTGGGTGGCCGTATGATGACCCGCCGTATCATGGGCAAGGCGTCTTTTGTCACCCTGCAGGATGTCGGCGGCCGTATCCAGCTTTACGTGGCTCGTGATGATCTCGCTGAAGGCATCTATAACGAGCAATTCAAAAAATGGGATCTGGGCGATATTCTGGGTGCGACCGGTAAGCTGTTCAAAACCAAGACCGGCGAGCTGTCGGTCCATTGTTCTGAACTGCGTCTGCTGACCAAAGCGTTGCGTCCGTTGCCGGATAAATTCCACGGCTTGCAGGATCAGGAAGCGCGTTACCGTCAGCGTTATCTCGACCTGATCGCTAACGAAGATTCCCGTAAAACCTTCAAGATCCGTTCTCAGATCATGTCGGGCATCCGCAGCTTCATGGTGGAAAACGGCTTCATGGAAGTCGAAACCCCGATGATGCAGGTGATCCCTGGCGGCGCGGCGGCGCGTCCGTTCATCACTCACCATAATGCGCTTGATATCGACATGTACCTGCGTATCGCGCCGGAACTGTATCTGAAACGTCTGGTTGTCGGTGGCTTCGATCGTGTCTTCGAAATCAACCGTAACTTCCGTAACGAAGGTGTTTCTCCGCGTCATAACCCAGAGTTCACCATGATGGAACTCTACATGGCGTACGCGGATTACAAAGACCTGATCGTTCTGACCGAATCCCTGTTCCGCACCCTGACTGAGTCCGTTCTGGGCAGCAGCGTTGTGCAGTACGGCGAGCAGACTTTCGATTTCGGCAAGCCGTTCGCCAAACTGACCATGCGTGAAGCGATCTGCAAATACCGTCCGGAAACTGACGTTGCGGATCTCGACGATCTGGCAAAAGCGACCGCTATTGCAGAATCACTCGGTATCAAAATCGAGAAGAGCTGGGGCCTGGGCCGTATCGTGACCGAGATCTTCGAAGAAACTGCCGAAGCACAGCTGATCCAGCCAACGTTCATTACGGAATATCCGGCAGAAGTTTCTCCGCTGGCGCGCCGTAATGATGTGAACCCTGAAATCACTGACCGTTTCGAATTCTTCATCGGTGGGCGTGAAATCGGTAACGGCTTCTCCGAGCTGAACGATGCAGAAGACCAGGCACAGCGCTTTGCTGATCAGGTTTCTGCGAAAGATGCAGGCGATGACGAAGCGATGTTCTATGACGAAGACTACGTGACAGCGCTGGAACACGGCCTGCCACCGACTGCCGGTCTGGGCATTGGTATTGACCGTATGGTGATGCTGTTCACTAACAGCCACACCATCCGCGACGTTATCCTGTTCCCGGCGATGCGTCCGCAGACTCAGAAATAAGTTTTCTTCAGAAACTACAAAAGGGCGCTCCGGCGCCTTTTTTCATGCTGCAGATCACGACAAATGCTAACTGCTTAAAACTCCAGCGCTTATCCGCAATCACGTCTTGCTCCGCCGTCGTAACCGGTTATAATGCCAGTCGCACACCTAGGCGGGTGTAGTTCAATGGTAGAACGAGAGCTTCCCAAGCTCTATACGAGGGTTCGATTCCCTTCACCCGCTCCAAAAGCTTCTTCCTCAAATCTGTTTAATACCCCAAAAATTGTCTACCCAATCCCGATTATTCGTATTTCCTGTACGTCATTTCTGCATGTCTAAATTTTGAACTCAAAAGTTTAAAAACGATGCAAATCAGCTGCATACCCTGCTAAGGGGAGGGTTGGGGTGGGGGATTAAGAGCAGATCGGAATGCGGAAGCTTTTACTATTTTATGGTTTGCTAAACCCCCACCCAGCCTCCCCCTTCGCAGGGGGAGGAGCAAACCTGCGGTCTTTGCAACTCCTTGCAAACCATTAAATTTATCTGGAATCATCACCTCAGTTTCGTTCTTAGCCACTTGGTTTAGTCACGCGCTTTACGCTATAGTTGCGTCGCTGCGGCAAAATCCGCAGCCGGGCGTGAGAACCCGTCTACTCTACTAGTGACAGCATAAATTTTGCTTCACCGCTTTTGCCTACCCGTTATACATACTTTTGATGGTATTTATGACGTTCTATGGTGGCTCAGGCGGGGCTGACTTCGGTCAGGCCGGTAGCTAGTGGAGCCGGTATTCTCACCCCCGTCTGGGCTACCACCCAAGAGCGTGAGAACTCCAGTGGTAGCTTTACACCTCATCCACTGGAAATTGAAAAATGAAAACTTCACATAACCCTACCTTTTTACCTTTCCCACATTCCCCTGTGATCCTGGCATCAGGAGCACAAGCCCATGAATAATCACGACTGGCATCAGGCAGATATTATTGCGGCGTTGCGTAAGAAGGGCACGACATTGGCGGCGGTATCACGGGCTGCGGGGTTAAGTTCTTCGACGCTATCGAATGCGCTTTCGCGTCCGTGGCCGAAAGGGGAAATACTGATTGGTCAGGCGATTGGCGTGCATCCTGCGGTGATCTGGCCGAGTCGTTATTACGACCCGAAAACACATCAGTTAATTGAACGCCGTACACGAAATCATTAGGTGCAAATTATTGAGCGGGCAGGGCATCAGTAATGATGATCATCCTGCCCGCTCGTTTAAACCAACAGCAATTACTTATTCTTCACCTGCAATCCGCGCGGCAGGTTGTTGTTATCCACCTGCGGTAAACCGGTAGAAGCAGAAGAGGTCAGTAAGCCTGTCTCAACGTAGTTTTGCAGCTTCTCGCGGGTATCGGTGATATCCAGGTTACGCATGGTCAGCTGACCAATACGATCATCTGGTGAGAACACTGAGTCGCCTTTTTCCATGGTCAGGCGCTCTGGTTTGTAAGTCAGGTTCTCAGAAACGGTATTCATGATGGTGTAGTCGTTGCCGCGACGCAGTTCAAGCGTCACTTCACCGGTGATTTCGCTGGCGACCCAACGCTGTGCGGAGTCACGCAACATCAGCGCCTGTGGATCGAACCAGCGGCCCTGATACAGCAAACGACCCAGCACGCGGCCATTCGCATGATATTGCTCGATGGTGTCTTCGTTATGAATACCGGTCAGCAGACGCTCGTAAGCGATGTGCAGCAGTGCCATCCCCGGGGCTTCGTAGATACCACGACTTTTGGCTTCGATGATACGGTTTTCAATCTGATCGCTCATCCCTAAACCATGGCGGCCACCGATGCGGTTGGCTTCCATCATCAGCTCAACGCTGTCATCAAAGGTTATGCCATTGAGCGCAACAGGATAACCACGCTCGAAACGAACAGTCACCTCTTCAGCTTTCACGACTACATTCTCGTCCCAGAATTTTACGCCCATGATCGGGTTAACGATTTTGACGCCGGAATCGAGGAATTCCAGATCCTTGGCTTCGTGCGTTGCGCCCAGCATATTGGAGTCAGTAGAGTAGGCTTTCTCGGTCGACATTTTGTAATCGAAACCGGACTGAATCATGAATTCAGACATCTCATGACGGCCACCGAGTTCATCAATAAAGTCGGTATCCAGCCACGGTTTATAAATTTTCAGTTCAGCATTGGTCAGCAGGCCGTAACGATAGAAGCGCTCAATGTCGTTACCTTTATACGTGCTGCCGTCACCCCAGATATTGACGCCATCTTCTTTCATCGCAGCCACCAGCATGGTACCGGTAACGGCACGGCCCAGCGGTGTGGTGTTGAAGTAGGTGACACCTGCGGTGGTGTTGTGGAATGCACCACATTGAATGGCGGCAATCCCTTCTGCAACCAGCTGCTTACGGCAGTCAATCAGACGGGCTTTCTCTGCACCGTATTCCAGCGCTTTACGCGGGATAGCATCGTAATCGTCTTCATCAGGCTGACCCAGATTAGCTGTGTAGGCATAAGGGATGGCCCCTTTTTTCTGCATCCACAGCAGGGCTGCACTGGTGTCCAAACCGCCGGAGAATGCAATCCCCACACGCTGATTAATCGGAAGGTGCTTGAGAATAGTTGTCATCGTTAGATCCTGTATGAATGGGGTCTGTCTGCTTAAGGTTTCAATGCCTATATTGATATCGCAAAACCGGCGTTGGGTAAAAGGGATTTTGCATATTTATGTAAATTTTATCGCATAACTATCTAGTTGTCATGCCCTCAAAGCGGCATTTGATTCAAAATTATTCACTGTACGCGCAAGCCCTCGACACTCTGCAGGGGCAAAATCAGTATCGTTTTCAGGCTGTTTTCAATGCAACCGATAATCTCTTCACGCGGGCCGAGGCGCCAGTCATCGCCTGCATAAAACTCTTCCAGGATCTTATCCATACTTTCGATACTCTCAAATGCACGGATCAGGTAATAGCAGTCCGGATTATGCAACGAATTACCGAATGACACGACATCGATTGCGCAGCGGCGATGCAGGGGAACGCTGATTTCACTCATGATGCGATGAAACGCGGCTCCCATACCCGGTTGTAAGGTGTATTGCAGAATCTCTACGGTTCTTGTATCAGCACTCATTATCTCATCCCTGTTGAAAACTTGAGGTTTCAGCATACGCGAAAATGATGGGTTTTTTGTCGCATCGTCCTTAAATTCCCTCCAGCGGCAGTACATCCAGCGGTTTGATTTCCCTGAGCACAAACGAAGTTTGCATCTCCTTGATGCCGGGTAAGCGGCGTACCACTTCCATCGCGAAACTGGAAAAACTGTCGAGATCTTTCGCCACCACCTGCAACAGAAAATCTGCGTCTCCGGCAATGGCATAACAGGCTATTACCGAAGGTAGTGCGCCAACCTGTAACTCGAAACGTTGTGCATCTTCCTCGCTGTGACTGTCGATTTTCACCCGGATAAAGGCCAGCAACCCCAGCCCGATTTTTTTCCGGTCGATATTCGCCTGATAGCCGGTGATCACGCCGCTGTCTTCCAGCTGTTTCATGCGCCGCCAGCAGGGTGATGCCGCCATGCCCACTTTTTCGGCCAGCTCCTGATTGGTCATTCTGCCCGAACCCTGAAGCTGTTTAAGAATGCGAAGGTCTGCCGGTGAAATTTCAGATATGGACATAATCTGCCTTTTAAATGTGATTTTTAGAAAGAGATAACCAAATTAGGGCATTTTACCGCGCAAAAAGAAAGCACCTTTCCGCAGCTTAACGCTATCATTTTTGTCATCAATAATGATGAAAAGGGCGGACAAAATGGCAAATAACCTGCGGGTGGCAATTATCCTCAATCCTGAACTCCCGCCGGGATTACTGGCAAATACAGCAGGTGTGATTGGTATCGGATTAGCAGCAAAATTCCCGATGCTGGCAGGCACTTCTCTGAGCGATGTGAAGGGCGTCACGACCGATACTATCTCTAAAACTCCGTTGCCCATTTTGCAGGCCACGCCCGATCACATTAAGGCGCTGATGTTTAAAGCACTGGATGCCGGAGGCGAGCACGGCGTGGTGCCGTTCCCGGCATTTGCCCGCACTATGCATCAGTTCGAACAGTACGAAACCGCTTTTCCGCTGCGGGATTTATACGATGAAGTTATAGATGGCGTCGGGCTGGTGGGGCCGGAAAAATGGATTAAATCGCTGACCGGTAATCTGAAGTTATTGCGCTAACGTGTTGAAGCAACGGGTATAAAAAAGACCGAATACAGGGTTCGTATTCGGTCTGAGCGTTTTGCTAATCCGTATTCAGTTCGTCGCTTTCAGCTGCGGATAGCGTTTGAAAATTGTCAGACACCAGACGAATGCGACGCAGCCGATCAGGCCACCGGCGTAGCCGACGTTGCTCATTTCCAGATGCAGACTCACCTGATTACCGATAAGTGCACCGGCACCGATACCGATATTATAAATACCGGAAAGCAATGCCATTGAGACGTCAGTCGCGTCGGTCGCCAGCGTCAGGACGCGCACCTGCATCGCCAGGCCGATAATCATCATCGCCAGCCCCCAGATCACGCAAAGCACTGAAATCGCGACCGGATTCATGACTGCCACAAATAACAGTAGCATGCTAAGCGTGACCAGTAAGATCGGGCCGCTGAGCATGGCAGCCGGGAAGCGGTTGCCGAGCAAACTGAACGCAATGCTGCCGAGAATGCCGGCGCCGCCGAAAATAAGCAGCAGGAAAGTCGTGAAGTTTTCACCCATGTGGGCCACGCTCTGGATAAACGGTTCGATATAACTGTACGCCGTATAGTGAGCGGTCACTATCAATGCGGTAAGCAGATACATACCGACCAGTGCCGGGCGGCGGAATAACATCGGCACACTTTTCAGAGAACCGGTATGTTCACTTGGCAACGGTGGCAGCAGTTTAATCAGACAAATCAGCGTCAGCAGCGCAACGATGCCGATGCTCATAAAGGTGGTGCGCCAGCCAAGATACTGCCCGATCAGGCGGCCCAGCGGTAAACCAAGTACCATCGCCAGCGCGGTGCCGGTCGCTAACATACTGAGTGCCTGCGTCTTTTTACCGGCCGGTGCCACCCTGATCGCCAGCGAGGCAGTGATCGACCAGAAAATGGCATGGGCGAGGGCGATACCAACGCGTGAGGCCACCAGACTCCAGAAACTCCAGGAAATGACAGATAACACATGGCTGGCGATAAACAGGCAAAAGATAATGATCAGCAGGCGCTTTCGTTCAACATTGCGGGTTAACAGCATCAGTGGCAGCGACATCAGCGCGACAACCCACGCATAAATGGTCAGCATCAGGCCGACCTGTGCTGTCTGCATATTGAAACTGGCGGCGATGTCGGAGAGTAACCCAACGGGCACAAATTCGGTGGTATTGAAGATGAATGCGGCAATAGCCATCATCACAACGCGAAGCCATGCTGTCCTGCGCGAAACGGTATCTGATTGCATTGAAATTTATGACTTATAAGAAGATGTTGGAATCAGGCATCTGTCTGGCAGACACCTGTTGAACACATAGTGTGTTTTATTTGTTCGAAAAATGGAACAGAAAATTGGCCTGTCAGATAAATCTTCAGGCAACAATTTTAGTGATGGAAACTGAGACGCAGGTCACTGTGTTTTATTGCGGATGCCAGCACCAGTGCCACGGCTCGTAAATAAATCCCCACGGATTACCCTGCGGAAATGACATCACGAACCCGAAGCGGGCAGCGTTATTTTGCAGCCACGTAAAAGCCGCGGTTTCGCCGAAAACACCTGTCACTTCATCGCAGCCGGGGGTATTGATGTCCACTGCGCAGCCGGTGTGATGTTCACTGCATCCTGGCGGGGCCAGTGAGGTGAAGAAAACTTCCGGTGCAATGCCTGCCTGTTGTTTGGTGCGGATTAAATCAGCCTGATAACTCAGGCTTCGGTAGGCGGAAACCAGATAAATGGCCACGCCGTCTGCGGCAGCATGTTGTTTCATGGTGTGCCAGGCGGCAGAAGCGGGGGCGGTCAGACGGTATATTCTACCAGTGTCGGCATCGGTTTCCGTCTCCACCAGTAAGTGTTCACTTACGTCTTCGAAATACGGCAGTGTGCGGTGTGCAATAACCGCCGGATCGATATGCAGACCCCGCAGTATCTGCTCCGTTTGCGCCTTAAGTTGCGCCTGTCTCATGCCGGTTCGTCCCCCGAACGACCCATCACCTCGTTCATGGCCTCCGTCATCGCTTTACCTGCTGAGCGCATCGACTGCTGATAACGTGAGGCGGCGGCCACGAATGCATTAAGAAGCTGTGTGTCCTGCTTATTTTGCTGATATTCAGGATGCCATTGCACGCCGAGGCAAAAATCATAGTCCTCGCATTCAATGCCTTCGATCACCCCGTCGGGTGCATATGCATTCACGATGCAACCGGGCCCCACGGTTTTCACCGCCTGATGGTGCGAACTGTTAACATCGTAATTATCGCGATCCACGCAGCGGCTGAGCAGCGAACCTTCAACGATTTCTACCGGATGGTGCGCACGTTTTTTTCCGCCTGCGTTTTCGGTGTCAATGGTGGTGCTGTGTTCAAGGGCATCGGGTAACGCATCGGGAATATGCTGATACAGCGTGCCGCCGGTTAACACGGCGAGCAACTGCTGACCGCCGCAAATCCCGAGCAGCGGCATGTTGCGCTGCATGGCACCTTTGACGATGGCTTTTTCAAATTCGGTACGGGCGGGTTTCAGGCGAACCTGATCACTGGTTTGTGGTTCATTAAACAGTTCAGGCGGCACGTCAAATGCCCCGCCGGTCACGACAATGGCATCGCACAGCGCCAGGTATTCATCGGCCAGCGTCGCGTGATGCGGCAAAGCCAGCGGTACCGCGCCCAGTTCCGCCAGGCTGGTCATATAGTTCTGACGCAAGGCATACCACGGATAATCGGCATAGCCACCGGCCTCCTCACTGTCGAGTGTTACCCCAATGACCGGCCTGGATTGAAATTTTGTCTGCATTCGCCTGAGTCCCTGCATGGAGATGAAAAACAATCAGAAATTTCACCATATCAAGCCGCGGCTGGCGCAAACAATATAAATTATCAATAGGTCATATTTTCAGGATTTAGCTCTGGTTTTATAACCCTATAAGGTGTGTGGGCAGAGGGAGTTTCGCGCTATTTCCGGGTTTTCCTGACAAAATTCTAAAGCAGCCTGACACTTCCTGATGCTTTTCTGTCGCCATCTTCAATATTCATTCTCATTTAGTTCTTAACATTAGCAGGCGTGAAAGGATAAATTAGCGGGTATCATTCATCCTGCTGAATGAAATAAAAATTCTTAATTGTTAGCAAAATCTTTACGTTGTCCTAAAAACAGCCATTGACGCTTTTAGAGATAATGTGTTTTTGACTGATATTGAAAATCTCTGGTTGAAGGTCATTTTTCAGCTGTTTTCTTCTCATTATTACTGCGAAACCAAGAAATTTATGCTGCCGACTGCCTCGTCTCGTCCCAAAAAACACACATTCCTGTGGATTGTTGTCGCCATTATCGTTGCCGCGATCCTGGTCTGGTTCTTTGCTTTTCACCACAGTGCGTCTGATCCTTCTGCCCAGAAAAAGCCGGGCCGTAGCGGCATGCGCGCGATGCGCGGCCAGATGATGGCGGGGATGGCAACACCGGTACAGGCCGGAAAGGCCACACAGGCGGACGTGCCGGTGTATTTGCGCGCGCTGGGTACGGTTGTGGCGAATGCCACGGTGACGGTGACCAGCCGGGTTGATGGCCAGCTAATGAAGGTGTACTTCACCGAAGGGCAGAAAGTGGCGCAGGGGCAGTTACTGGCGCAGATTGACCCGCGCAGCTATCAGGCGACGCTGGATCAATATCAGGGCTCACTGGCCCAAAATCAGGCGCTGTTGAAAAGTGCTGAACTGACGCTGGCGCGCTACCGCAAATTGTATGCGCAGGATTCCCTGGCACGTCAGGATCTGGAAAGCCAGATCGCGACCGCGGGTCAGTATGCCGGTGCCGTCAAAGCCGATCAGGCACAAATCGCCGCCGCAAAACTGAATATTGAATTTGCGAAAATTACCGCGCCGGTCAGCGGGCATGTCGGTTTACGACTGGTCGATCCGGGCAATATGGTCTCCAGTTCCTCCACTACCGGCATTGTCACCATTACCCAGACTCAGCCTATCGCCGTCACTTTCAGTGTGCCGCAAAGTAATCTGCAAACCCTGCTGAAAGCGTTGCGTGGGGGAAATCTGTTGCCAACCACGGCTTTTGATCAGAACGGCAGTGAAGTGCTCGGACAAGGGAAACTGCAATTTATCAGTAACGAAATTGATACCAGTACCGGCAGCATCAAGCTGAAAGCATTATTCGATAACGCCGATGAAAAACTTTATCCGAACCAGTTTGTGAACGCCCGCTTACAGGTGGCGACGCTGAAAGACACCACCGTGATCCCGGCGGCGGCATTGCAACTGAGCAGTGACGGGGACTTTGTTTATATTGTGAAAGCCGACAGCACCATTGAGCGTCGCAGCGTGAAATCCGGCCCGGATTTTGGTGATGACCAGGTAGCGATTTTGTCCGGCGTAGCGCCGGGAGAGCAGGTGGTGACTACCGGTATTGACCGGCTGAACAACGGCACTAAAGTCGAGATTGTGACACCAGGCTCAGACGATGCTGTCGCCGCTGGTAGTTCGTCGAAAGAACGTGAGCAACGCGGTGGTGTAGATAAGGCCACGACGGGTGCGGATAAAACGGCTGTCGCTCCGCAGGTAAACCAAAACACTGCCGGTAAAGACAGCGGGTCTAAATGAATCCTTCACGCCTCTTTATTCTCCGGCCGGTCGCGACCATCCTGCTGATGGTCGCCGTGCTGTTGTCGGGAATTTTTGCCTACAATATGCTCTCGACTTCGGCGTTGCCGCAGGTTGATTACCCGACCATTCAGGTTACCACGCTGTATCCGGGCGCCAGTCCGGATGTGATGGCTTCCGGTATTACCGCACCGCTCGAGCGTCAGCTCGGACAGATGGCGGGGCTGAGTCAGATGTATTCCACCAGCGCCAGCGGTTCATCGATTATTACGCTGAAATTCTCGCTGGACTTGTCCCTTGATGTGGCCGAGCAGGAAGTGCAGGCGGCGATTAATGCCGCTGACAGTCTGCTGCCCAGCGATTTACCGAATCCGCCGACCTATAAAAAAGTCAACCCGGCGGATGCGGCAGTGCTGACACTGGCCGCAACGTCTGAATCGCTGCCGCTGACCAAAGTGCAGGATCTGGTGAATACCCGCGTGGCGCTGAAACTGTCGCAAATTTCCGGCGTCGGTATGGTGACGCTGGCAGGAGGAAATCAGCCTGCGATCCGCGTACAGGTAGATCCGCGTAAGCTGGCGGCGCATAACCTCAGCATGGAAACTATCAACACGCTGATCGGCAACAGTAACGTCAACGGTTCCAAAGGCGGCTTTGACGGCCCGCATCATTCCATCACTATTGATGCCAACGATCAGCTGCGCACCGCAGATGAATACGGCAATCTGATCATCAATTATGAAAACGGGGCAGCGTTGCGTTTGCACGATGTTGCGACGCTCTCCGAAGCACCGGAAAATCAGTACCTTTCTGCATGGGCCAATAAGCAACCGGCGATCATTATCAGCGTTCAGCGTCAGCCGGGCGCGAACGTGATTCAGGTCGTGGATGCTATCAAAGCACAGTTGCCGAAATTGCAGGAGTCCCTGCCGGAGTCCGTCAAAATCAGCGTAATTTCGGACCGGACACAAACCATCCGTGCCTCGATCAGCGATGTTCAGTTTGAGTTATTGCTGTCTATTGCGCTGGTGGTCATGGTCACCTTCCTGTTCCTGCGCAATGTCGCGGCGACGCTTATCCCAAGCGTGGCCGTGCCGCTCTCACTGGTCGGCACCTTTGGCGTGATGTATCTGTGCGGTTTCAGCCTCAATAACCTTTCGCTGATGGCGCTGACCATCGCCACCGGTTTTGTTATTGATGACGCTATCGTGGTGGTAGAAAACATTTCACGACGACTCGAGGAGGGTGAAACACCGATGCAGGCGGCGCTGAAAGGCTCGCAGCAGATCGGCTTCACCATTATTTCCCTGACTTTCTCGCTGATTGCCGTGTTGATCCCGTTGTTATTTATGGGGGATGTGGTCGGGCGCCTGTTCCGTGAATTCGCCATTACGCTGGCGGTGTCGATTCTGGTGTCGATGATCGTGTCGCTCACCCTGACACCGATGTTATGCGCCTATTTGCTGCGTCACACGCCGGAAGAAAAACAGAGCAAGTTTTATCGTAAAGGCGGTGAGTTTTTCGACAAGCTGATCGCCGGTTACGACCGCATGCTGATCGTGGTGCTGAACCATCAGAAGATCACGCTGCTGGTGGCCGCCGCGACGTTAGTGTTCACCGCGTTACTGTATGTGATTGTGCCAAAAGGGTTCTTCCCGTCGCAGGATACCGGCATGATCCAGGGGATCACCGTGGCGTCACAGGATGTCTCCTTCAGCGAAATGGGGCGTCGTCAGCAATTACTGACCGCTGCCATCCTCAGTGATCCGGATGTGGAAAGCGTTTCCTCTACCATCGGCGTGGACGGCAATAATACCAGCCTGAACAGCGGGCGTTTGCAGATCAGCCTGAAATCCTTTGATGAACGCAGCGAACGTGCACCGGCAATCATTGAGCGCCTGAAACAGGAAACCGCAGGCGTACCGGGCATTACACTTTATATGCAGGCTTCGCAGGATCTGACCGTCGACGATCAGGTGACGCCAAGCCAGTACCAGTTCACGCTTGATGATTCCGACAGCGAAAATCTGGTGGAGTGGACACCGAAGCTGATTGAGAAACTCAGTGCATTGCCTGAGTTCAGCGAAGTCGTCAGTAACCTGCAAAATCAGGGGCAGATTGCTTACGTAGAACTGGATCGCGATGCTGCTGCACGCTACGGGATCACGGCATCTGACGTCGATACTGCACTGTACAACGCTTTCGGTCAGCGGCTGGTTTCCACCATCTTTACCCAGGCGAATCAGTACCGCGTCGTGCTGGAAGTGGCGCCGCAATTCCAGCAGTCACCGGCCTCTTTTGACGATGTCTACCTGGCGACTAACAACAGTACTTCGACGTCCGGCACGGTGGCGACCACCACCAGCAGTACATCTTCTACGTCTGACAGCGGCACCTCGACCACAACCACTAATGCCGGTGCCACCAATGGCATGGTCAAACTGACGTCGGTTGCCAAAATCCACATGCGCACCGGTGCGCTGTTGCAGGCGCGTCTCAACCAGTTACCGGCAGTAACGGTGTCGTTTAACCTCAAAGACGGTTATTCACTGGAGCAGGCGCAACAGGCGATTAAAACGACTGTGGCCGATATCGCGATGCCGGACAGTATCACCCTGCGTTATCAGGGGGCGGCGGCGTCGTTTGAAAGTGCCACCGGCAACACGCTGTGGTTGATCCTTGCCGCGCTGCTGACCATGTATGTCGTGCTCGGTATTCTGTATGAAAGTTTTATCCATCCGGTGACCATTCTGTCCACATTACCATCAGCGGCGGTGGGCGCCTTGCTGTCGCTGATCTTTGCCGGTACGGAATTCAGCCTGATCGCGCTGATCGGGGTGATCCTGCTGATCGGTATCGTGAAAAAGAATGCCATTATGATGATCGATTTTGCGCTGGATGCGGAAAATAAACAGGGGCTTTCGCCGCGTGAGGCGATTCATCAGGCGTGTTTACTGCGTTTTCGTCCGATCATGATGACGACGATGGCTGCTTTGCTCGGCGCACTGCCGCTGATGCTGGCGAGCGGATCCGGCGCGGAACTGCGTCAGCCGCTGGGGCTGGTGATCGTCGGCGGCCTGATCTTCAGTCAGATCCTGACGCTATTCTCCACGCCGGTGATCTACCTGATGTTTGACCGGCTTTCTCACCGCCTCAATCCACGTCACCGGCGTGCAGCGAAGCAGGCGGAATAAATGAACATTTCGCGTTTCTTCATCTTTCGTCCGGTCGCAACATTACTGCTGACGATGGCGATACTTCTGCTCGGTTTGCTTGGGTATCGCCTGCTGCCGGTCGCGCCGCTGCCCCAGGTGGATTTCCCGACCATTCTGGTCAGTGCCAGTCTGCCGGGTGCCAGCCCTGAAACCATGGCGGCAACGGTGGCTACGCCGCTGGAAAGGGCGCTCGGGCAAATCGCCGGTGTCACGGAAATGACCTCGCGCAGTTCGCAGAGTTCGACCAGCATTATCCTGCAATTCGATCTTGATCGCGATATCAATGGGGCGGCGCGTGACGTGCAGGCGGCGATTAATGCCTCCCGTGCGTTATTGCCGAGCAGCATGCCGTCGCTGCCAACTTACCGCAAAGCCAACCCGTCGGATGCGCCGATTATCATGCTGGCCCTGACCTCGGCTACGCGCAGTAAAGGTGAACTGTATGATATTGCCTCGAGCCAGTTGCAACAGAAAATCGCACAGGTCAACGGCGTCGGTCAGGTTTCACTGGTGGGTTCTGCACTGCCGGGCGTGCGCATTGATTTGCGTCCTGAGGCGGTCACGTCTTATGGCATCTCTCTCGATACCATTCGCACTGCGATTGCCAACAGTACCAGCAACTTGCCGAAAGGCTTGCTGCAAGGTTCGGATCAGTCATGGATGATTGAAGGTAATGGTCAGCAAAGTACTGCCGCGCAGTACAAACCGCTGATTGTCACCTACATCAATGGCTCGGCAATCCGGCTTAGTGATATCGCCTATGTTTACGATTCTGTCGAAGACAAATATAACGTCGGGTATTACAACAGTACGCCGTCGGTGATGATTGGCGTGACGCGGCAGGCTGGCGCGAACATGCTTGAAACCATTGAGGCGATTAAAGCCGCGCTGCCGCTGATGAAAGAAAGTCTGCCAGGAGATGTGCAGCTTAATCTGGCCCTTGACCGTTCGCCGAACGTTTCCGCTTCTTTGCGTGATACTGAAATGACCCTGCTGGAAGCCACGCTGCTGGTGATCGCGGTGGTGTTTGTGTTCCTGCGTAACTGGAATGCGGTGTTGATCCCCGCCGTGGCGCTGCCCGTGTCACTGATCGGCACCTGCGCGGTAATGTATCTGCTCGGCTATAGCCTGGATAACCTCTCGCTGATGGCGCTGATTATCTCCACCGGTTTCGTGGTCGATGATGCCATTGTGGTGCTGGAGAATATTACCCGGCATATCGAAGAGGGAATGGGGCCCGTGCGTGCGGCGCTGAAAGGTGCACAGGAAGTCAGTTTCACCGTACTGTCGATGACGCTGTCGCTGATCGCCGTATTCATCCCAATCCTGATGATGGGCAGCATTGTCGGGCGCTTGTTCCGTGAGTTTGCGGTGACGCTGAGTGTCTCACTGATCATCTCGATGCTGGTATCGCTGAGCCTGACGCCGATGCTGTGTGCGCGTTTCCTTAAACGCAAACCACCGGTGGAAAAACGTCAGCCGCGCATTTACCGCATGATCGAACGCGGCCTTAACAAACTGCTGGCGGCCTATTCTGCGGCGCTCGGCTGGGTGATGCGTCATCAGCTAATGACGCTGGTGGGGTTGTTTCTCACCGTGATCCTCAATTTCTATCTTTATACCGTAGTAGAAAAAGGTTTCTTCCCGGACCAGGACACCGGGATGCTGATGGGCATGTTGCGTGCGGATCAGAATACCTCCTTCCAGTCGATCCAGCCGCAGGTGCTGAAATACAGCAAGATCATTCAGGATGATCCGGCGGTCGAAGCGGTGATGAGTTCGGCGGGCAGCGGCGGTTTTGGTTCACGCAACACCGCGACCTTCTTTGTACGACTGAAAGATTTCGACAAACGTACTGCCACCGCCAACCAGGTGGCAAACCGTCTGATGATGGCGACGGGCAAAGAGCCTGGCGCGCAGTTGTTCCTGATGGCGGCGCAGGATCTGCACATCGGCGGACGCAGCGCTAACGCGCAGTATCAGTACAGTCTGCAATCCGATGATCTTTCCGTGCTGCGTGAATGGGCACCGAAGGTGCAGAAAGCCCTGGCGAAATTGCCACAACTGACCGGGGTGGATTCCGATGCACAGACCGGCGGTCAGGAGGTCATGCTCAATATTGACCGGGATCGCGCCACGCAACTGGGCGTGAACGTGAAGATGATCGACACGTTGCTCAACAACGCCTTCAGCCAGCGGCAGGTCGCGACGATCTATAAGACGCTGAACCAGTATCATGTAGTGATGAACCTGACATCGGATTACACCAGCAACCCGGATGTCCTGCATCAGTTATACGTGGTGACCGAAGCCGGTGATCAGGTGCCGCTGTCCGCGTTTGCCACCTTCAGTGGCGCCAACGCACCGCTGTCGGTTTCCCATCAGGGGCAGACAGCCACTACCACCATTGCATTCAATCTCGCTGACGGCTATGCGCTGGAGGATGCCCAGGCTGCGCTGAAAACCGCTATGGCGCAAATCGGCTTGCCGGATACCGTTCATGGCAGTTATGCGGGGACAGCGCAGGCATTTGAAGCGCTGGCCAGTTCCATGCCGTGGTTGATCCTGGCCGCGCTGGCAGCGGTATATATCGTGCTCGGCATGTTGTATGAAAGTTATATTCACCCGCTGACCATTCTTTCCACGCTGCCTTCCGCCGGACTTGGTGCGCTGCTGCTGATGCTGGTGACGGGTACGCAACTGACAGTGATCGCACTGATTGGCATCCTGCTGCTGATCGGCATCGTGAAAAAGAATGCGATCATGATGATCGACTTCGCCCTCGATGCCGAACGACGGCTCGGTCTGACGCCGCAACAGGCGATCACTCAGGCATGTCTGATGCGTTTTCGTCCGATCCTGATGACCACGCTGGCGGCATTCTTCGGCGCACTGCCTCTGGCGATGGGCAGCGGTGGTGACGCGGATCTGCGCAGCCCGCTGGGGATGGCGATTGCCGGCGGCCTGGCGTTGAGCCAGATCCTGACGTTATTCACCACGCCGGTGGTTTACCTGTATATGGATCGTACCAGCCGCGCGACGCATCGTCTGTGGCAACGTCTGCGTCCTCACACGCCAACGCCGGAGGCCCGCACACATGACTGATCACACTGAAACTCATTACCCTGAAGCGAATCTGATGACTCTGCAAAAAACACGTTCTATGGTGTTCCGTCTTGCCCCGCTGGTGCTGGCCATGCTTGTCAGCGCCTGTGCCGTCGGCCCTGATTACCAGCGGCCTGACGTGGCGATGCCGACGGCATTTAAAGAAGCCAAAGGCTGGACCGCCGCCATCCCGAAAGATAACCAGGCCAAAGGCGACTGGTGGGCGGTGTATCAGGATCCTGAATTGTCATCGCTGCTGACGCAGGTGCAGATTTCCAACCAGAACGTCGCGCAGTATGCCGCGCAATACCGTCAGGCACAGGCGCTGGTGACACAGGCGCGTTCCGATTTGTATCCTTCCGTCGATGCGACCGTCGGCAGCACGCGCAGCGGCACATCAACCTCCACCACCAACAGCCAGTCCGCACAACTGAGTGCCAGCTGGGAGCTGGATTTGTGGGGCAAACTGCGCCGCACGGCAGAAGAACAGGACGCCAGCGCGCAGGCCAGTAAGGCCGATCTGGCCGATGCCACGCTCAGTGCGCAGTCGGAACTGGCGCAGGATTATTTCCAGTTGCGGGTGATGGATCAGCAAATCGCGTTGTATAAGCAAAGCATCGATGCCTATCAGCGTTATCTGACGGTGATTGAGAACCAGTATGCCGGTGGCAGCACCTCGCGTGCCACACTGGCGCAGGCGCAAACTCAGCTGGAAAGCACCAAAGCGTCGGCGCTGGATCTACAATGGCAGCGCGCCCAGCTTGAGCACGCTATCGCCGTACTGATCGGCAAACCCCCCGCACAGTTCAGCCTCGCGGCACGTGACGTCAAACTCAACCTGCCTGCGATGCCGGATGCGATTCCGTCGCAACTGTTGCAGCGCCGTCCTGATATCGCCGCCGCCGAACGTACGATGGCCTCTTCCAACGCCGCCGTCGGTGTGGCGACTGCCGCGTACTATCCTGATCTGACCTTAAGCGCCAGCGGCGGTTTCGCCAGCTCGGCCTTCCACAATCTGTTCTCGCTGCCAAACCGTGTCTGGTCTTTAGGCCCGGAACTCAGCCAGACGGTACTGGATTTCGGTTCCACCCGTGGCAAAGTGGCACAGGCCGAAGCCGCGTATGACGCCGACGTCGCCAGTTATCGCCAGAGCGTGTTAACCGCGATGCAGGAAGTAGAAGATTATCTGGTTGAACTGCACACGCTGGACAGCGAGCTGGTCGCCCGGCAGAACGCTGCCGATGCCGCCAAAGAGTCCGCCCGCGTGACCTACAACCAGTATCAGGCTGGGATGATCGACTATCTTGACGTCGCCACCACTGAGAACACCAGCCTGACTCAGCAGCAAAGCGTCCTGTCACTGCTCAGCACCCAGATGGTCACCAGCGTTAAGCTGATCGCAGCCCTGGGCGGGGGATGGAACGGGGATGTAGGGAAATAAGAGAGTGTGAATTATCTCTGCACGAAGGACACATAAAAGTGTCTTTGGTGTAGAGATCATTATTGATTTCAGTTTCAGCGCGAATGTTGCCGTTCATCTTTAAAAATAATATTACGTGCACAATACTTCCAGGTACTCGCTTCATAACGAAGTAAGATAGTTTTCATATGCGTTTTAACTCATTTTTTTATTTGTATTTATCAAATTTTGATGTAAGTTTCGCAAAAATGAGAATCCAGATGATTACCGATGCCGCGCCTATCAACACGCCATACGAGGGAAAGATATAGATACAAAGCAGCCATGATGAAATAATAACAATAGGAAATAAAATGTCTGATAATAATAAAGATATTAAGCTTTTAAACATTATATTTGTCCCTTAACTCTTCATAAGCCTCATCTAAATTACGCAGCATTTTAGCCCTTACTTTCTTTATTACATCCTCTAATGCAGGTTCAATAAAATAATAAAAAATTTCTAATTCAGCGGTGTATAAGATTCCAGGCGTTTGGTAAGATTTAAATAGCACCACAGCCATCAGGATTATACAAGGGTAATTTCTGATTATGTGAGGCTAGTAACGGCTATAAATTTTCCTTAGTGAGTGACGGTTGATATCGACTACTTACGAGCGTAAATACTGGAGTGGCGCGCTAAATTTGGCCGTCTGAATAGAGGTGATTTAATCGCCTAATTAGTAATAAATTTCTGAAAATTCCATTTTTAAAGGTTCTCCAATAGATTGTGAAAACATATGGGCATAACGTAATGGCTCTTTTTTAAATGGACTCAGCGGGTTTCATGCGCTACATAAGCCGAACTGTTGCCCGTCAGCCACTGGATTGATTTTCCGGTAAATGAGTATCGAACCGCTTTTCTACCACGCCAGGCATCACATCCTGTACCGTGCTGCTGTCGTAACTAAAATTAGCGTTAGTGTTAGACATATACCCAAACCTATCTCTTAAGTTAAGAGACTTCTACTGTCTGGCTTTTCGTGGGGCCCACTCAATGGTAAATCGATCAGCATGGACTTAGTACCTTACGCAAGGAACGATTATGTACGGTAACGATGAAATTATTAGTCATTTACAGGCGAATAAAATTCTTGCACTAAAGCTAGATCACGCTGTAACTGCTGTCGGTCAGCAGGTCGCAAATCAAGTTGAAACATTAGGGAAGGGTGCTACCAGGCTGTTGTATTATACGTCCTGTTTTACCGATGAATATAACGATGTTTGCCAAAAACAAAAGACGGAAGATCTGCGCTTCAGGAACGGTGTCATTCGAATTATCCAGAATGGTGATGTTGTCTATAATATGCTTCATATCTACTTTGAAGAAATATTTAAATACAAAACCAATGACCAATTAGAGTATATCAAAAAACAGCTCATGGCTGTGAATGTTCATATCGCCGCCAGCTCACTTACAGGGGCAGGATATGCTTTAGCGGCCGCTACCAGCGTCCGCATTGGATTGAGTCTAAGTGTGCAACTCAGCTCTCTTACGGGGCGTGCAGCTGGTACGGTTGCCGGTGTAGTGACTACGTATGGCTTGGTTCAGAAAGCGGCGGATAGTGCCCATCGTCTATCCGTTCGATATCCCGCCTATTACGCAGCCCTTTATGCGCAAGAGCTGGAAATGATGTATTTCCTTATTGAGCCAGTGTTCGAACGCGCGGGTGCACTTGAAGTGCAATGGTCTGATTCCAACATCGCAAGTATCATTACTCGAATGATTCGATAACCATGATTAAATATCTAAAGAAATTTCTACTGTGGCAACTAGCGTTTTTATCATCACTGTACGGGCCTGTGGTTCTCACGATTATTTTCGCACTATTTCAGGGTTATTTTTTTCCTGATAGTCCCGTCTGGCCGATAGGCGTATTCGCCATAGTTATGATTGTTATTTTTATACGTTACTGTAAATGGTGACGGTCGAAAAATTAACCGCTGTTAAATTATCACTGATAAGGAAATTGAATGTCCACACCCGCTCACTTATGGCTTGAAGATGAAAATGGTTCTCCGGTTGTCGGTAGCTGCATGATGCCACTGCGTTTAGGTTCCATTGAGCTGAAATCATTCTCCCACGGTGTCACTATCCCCGTTGATTCTCAATGCGGAAAACTCACGGGTACGCGCGTTCATCGGCCTATCACGATAGTGAAAGAATTCGATCAGACTACGCCTCTCCTGTATCGAGCAGTGTGTGAAGGCCGAACCATGAAGAAGGCAATAATCAAGATGTACCGCATCTTGGAATCTGGCATCGAGGCCGAGTATTTCAATATCATCCTGGATAACGTCAAAATCACGACAATTTCACCCTACCTGGCTCCAGGCGGCATGAGCAGCACGCATCTGGAAACGCTAGAGTTACGTTATGAGGCGATCACATGGAAGTACACTGACGGAAACATTATCTACCGAGATTCATGGAATGACCGTTGTTGTGCATGACCACCGTTTTTATTTGCGGCACATTTCCCACAGGTAAAGAATAGCTAATGCCACCCGAGGTGGGTGCACCGGAAAACGGGGAGCAGAGCGACCAGCGTCGGCGAGTAGACGGCTGATAAATTACGCTGAACTTCGGACTACCTTCCCTCAGCGCTGTGTTTCACGACTCCTGTGGATGATATAGTTACCCACAGGAGTCGTGACGATTTTTGCCCGTCGTTATGTGGCTTTCTGGTGCGCTTACAGATACTCTACTTGGTCACTCCGGCCCCAGTTCAGACTCATTTTTGCATCCTTTTCAAATCGAAAATTTTCACCAAAATAATTTTTTACCAACGTTAGCTCAGCTATCTCATCAATATTACATTTCATCTTATCTATCAATAACCTGATTAGCTTCCTTCAACTTTTATCCCGTTTTGGGATAATGTTTCTGCCGGTTTACTCTTCCTGCGTAGACGTTTTATTTACTTATCACTCAGGAAAGGATCCTCCATGAACAAAGCACAGAATCATACCGACTGGCATCAGGCAGACATTATTGCGGCATTGCGTAAAAGAGGTACGACATTGGCGGCGGTATCGCGCAGCGTGGGGTTGAGTTCATCCACGTTGTCGAATGCGCTGTCACGATCATGGCCGAAAGGAGAGAAGGTGATTGCGCAGGCACTGAATGTGCATCCGAGCGTGATCTGGCCGAGCCGTTATTTTGATGCGCGGGGTGAGTTGGTGAAAAAGATTCTGCGATGAATATGTTGCGGGATAAGGTGTCTCCGGCTTAAAAACAAAAACGCCGACTCCCGTCGGCGTTTCCATTGACTCAAATACTCACTCCTTCCAGCCGCCCCCCAGAGCTTTATACAAACTGATGTCCTGATTCAGTTGGGCAAGTTGTGTGGTGATCAGCGTTTGCTGAGCAGAATAGAGGGAGCGTTGTGCGACCAGTACGCTGAGGTAATTGTCGACACCGCCTTTGAAGCGCATCTGCGACAGATCGTAGTTACGCTGGTTGGCGTCGGCGTCCTGCTGGCGGGCCAGCAGTTCGTCTTTGTAAGTCGCCTGACCGGCTAAGCCGTCGGACACTTCCTTGAACGCCGTCTGAATCGCTTTCTCATAGTTAGCGATATCAATTTTTTTGGTGTCCTTCGCGATGTCGAGATTGGCCTGATTCACGCCGCCGTCGAAGATCGGGATGTTAACCGAAGGCATAAATGACCACGCGCCGGTACCGCCATCGAACAGTTTACTCAGGCTGCCGCTTTCTGTGCCTGCCGTGCCGGTCAGCGTGATGCTCGGGAAGAACGCCGCCCGCGCCGCGCCGATATTGGCGTTAGCGGCTTTCAGCGTATGTTCAGCGGAAATAATATCCGGACGGCGGGTCAGCAGATCAGAGGGCAAACCGGCCGGTGTCTGCGGGAATTTCCAGTCCTGTTGCAGGGTGGCGTTCGCCAGCAAACTTTGGGGGATGGTGGTGCCGACCAGCAGGGTCAGCGCGTTGACGTCCTGACGCACCTGACGTGTGTACTGGGCGATATCAGCCTGTGCCGCACGCACCGTGGTTTCGGCCTGCACCAGATCCTGTGAGGTGTCGATGCCGGCATCATAACTGTGTTTGGTGAGTTCGTAAGATTTTTCCTGACTGCCGGCGGTGCTGATTGCCAGTTTCAGCAAATCGTTATCCGCCGCCAGACTCAGGTAGCCGGAAGCCACTTCAGACACCAGCGAGATTTGCGTCGCGCGCTGCGTGGCTTCTGTCGCCAGGTAAGTCTCCAGCCCCTGATCGCGCAGGCTGCGTAAGCGGCCAAACAGGTCAACCTCATAAGACGTCACGCCCAGATTGGCACTGTATTGCTGATACGTCACCGGTCCGGTGCTTTGTGTCGAATACAATCCGCCCGGCAGATGCTGGTTGGTTTCACTGGCACCGGCGTTGAGCGTCGGCAGCAGGGCGGCGCGGTCAATCCGGAAGGTAGCGCGCGCGGTATCCACGTTTAACGCCGCAACCCGCAGGTCGCGGTTGTTAGCCAGTGACATGCCAATCAGCTGATTCATCGCCGGTTGATTGAAGAACGCTTTCCAGCCGATATCCTGTGCCGCGCCAGGGGAAGCACTGTCCCAGTTGCTGGCGACCGGCAGTGCAGGGCGCTGATAATCAGGTTCCAGGGTACAGCCCGCCAGCAGGGTGAGTGAAAACGCGCTGACAAGCGAGAGCGCGAAATGCGGTTTATTCATGGTGTGTGGCCTCGGGTGCAGGAAGCGCCTTATCGTGTTTTTTCGATTTGCGGGTGAACAGATTCACCACCGTGACGTAGAACATTGGCACGAAGAAAATGGCCAGGAAGGTGGCGGTGAGCATACCGCCGACCACCGCCGTCCCGATGGAATGCTGGCTGCCCGCACCCGCACCGCTGGAAATGGTCAGCGGGAATACGCCGAGAATAAACGCCATTGAGGTCATGATGATCGGCCGGATACGCAGCTTGGCCGCTTCGATGGCCGCCTGAGTCACCGACATCCCTTCGTTCTCATGTAACTCTTTGGCGAACTCAACAATCAATATGGCATTCTTCGCCGCCAGCCCGACGGTTGTCAGCAGGCCGACCTGGAAGAAAACGTCGTTCGACAGCCCGCGCAGCAGCACGGCGCCGATGGTGCCTAAAATCCCCAGCGGTACCACCAGCATGACGGAGAACGGAATTGACCAGCTCTCGTACAGCGCCGCCAGACACAGGAACACCACGATCATTGACAGACTGTAAAGCGCCGGTGTTTGTGAGCCGGAAAGCTTCTCTTCATAGCTCAGACCGTGCCAGGCCACTTTATAACCCGGCGGCAGTTTGGCCGCGATTTCCATCACTGCCTCGTTGGCATCACCTGAGCTGTAGCCCGGTGCCGGCGAACCCATCAGTTCAACGGAAGACACGCCGTTAAAACGCTCATAACGCGGGGATCCGTACACCCATTTGCCACTGCCGAAGGCGCTCCATGGCACCATATCGCCGCTGGAATTACGGAAATACCAGTTATTCAAATCTTCAGGCGTGACGCGGGAAGCCGCCTTACCCTGGATATAAACACGCTTCACGCGGTTGTTATACATGAACTGATTCACATACGCTGAACCCCAGGCCGCAGACAGCGTGTTGTTGATGTCGTCGAGGCTCAGACCCAGCGCCTGCGCGCGCTCATCGTCAATTTCCAGCTGATATTGCGGTTCATCTTCCATCCCGTTCGGACGCACCGCCATCAGACGTTTGTCCTGCGAGGCCAGTTGCAGGAACTGGTTACGCGCGGCCATCAGCGCTTCATGCCCCTTGCCGTCAGTGTCTTGCAGGAAGAAGTCGAACCCGGTGGCATTACCCAGTTCCATAACCGCTGGCGGAACGAAAGCAAACACACGGGCATCTTTGATAGTGGCGAAATGCGCCATTGCACGACCGGCCAGCGCCTGGACTTTTTGCGCGGCACCTGGACGGTCTGCCCAGGTTTTCAACTGCACGAACGCAATGCCGACGTTCTGACCCCGCCCGGCGAAGCTGAAACCGTTGGCGGTAAACACCGAGGAGACAATACCGCTTTCCTGTTTCAACAGATATTCGCGGACATTATCCAGCACCTGCTGGGTCCGTTCTGCTGAGGCATTGGCGGGCAATGTCGCCTGAACAAACATCACAGCCTGATCTTCATCCGGCAGAAAGGTGGTCGGCACGCGTGTGAACATAAAACCGGTGGCGATGACAATCAGCAGGTAGAGACCCAAAAACAGACGACGGCGGGAGATCACCGTGCCGACGGCTGCGGTGTAGCGCATCGCACCTTTATCGAAGTTACGGTTAAACCAGCCCGCAAAACCGCTTTTGGCTTTCTCTTCGTCATTGTGCCGGATGATAGTGGCACACAGTGCCGGGGTGAAAATCAGCGCCATCAGCACCGAAAGCGCCATGGCAGACACAATGGTGATGGAGAACTGACGGTAGATGATCCCGGTCGAGCCACCGAAGAAGGCCATTGGCACCAGGACGGCAGACAGCACGAGTGCGATACCAAACAGCGCGCCCTGAATTTGTTTCATCGACTTAATCGTGGCGTCTTTTGGCGAGAGCTTTTCTTCCGTCATCACACGTTCGACGTTTTCCACCACCACGATGGCGTCATCCACCAGCAGGCCGATCGCCAGTACCATCCCGAACATGGTCAGGGTGTTAATGGAATACCCCGCAGCTGCCAGAATACCGAATGTCCCGAGCAGAACCACCGGCACCACCAGCGTGGTCACCAGTGTCGCACGCAGGTTTTGCAGGAACAGCAACATGACACAAAACACCAGCACGATGGCTTCGAGCAACGTTTTTACCACTTCCTCGATTGAGGCGCTGACTACCGGCGCGGTCTGGTACGGGAACTCGACTTTTACGTTGGCTGGCAGAGAGTCTTTCAGCCCGGCGATGGTTTGTCTTACTGCTCTGTCGGTGTCCAGCACGTTCGCGCCGCTTGCCAGACGCAGGGCGATAGCGGTTGACGGTTTGCCGTTAAAGGTGGAGGAAATCGAATAACTTTCCGGTCCCAAATCCACATTCCCGACATCGCTGAGGCGTACCTGAGAGCCGTCGGCATTCACCTTCAGCAGCACATTTTTAAACTGATTAATGCTGTCAAAACGGGTTTTACCGATGATAGTGGCACTGAGTTTGCTGTCTTTTACCGTCGGCAGGCCGCCGAGGGAGCCGGACGACACCTGCACGTTTTGCGCTTCAATCGCTGCGCTGACATCACTTGGGATCAGCTTATATTTATACAGTTTTGCCGGATCGAGCCAGATACGCATCGCGTATTCTGAACCGAGCATCAGGAAGTCACCGACGCCTTTGGTACGCACAATCGGGTCTTCGAGTTTGGTCACCAACAGGTTACTCAGATCCGAGTTACTCATTTTACCGTCAGTCGCAATCAGGCTGACCAGCAGCATGAAGTTGGCCTGGTATTTGGCAATACGGATCCCCTGATTAACCACTTCGGTTGGCAGTTGTGATTCGGCCAGAGACACTTTGTTTTGTACCTGAACCTGCGCAATATCCGGGTTAGTGCCCTGATCAAAGGTGGCAATAATGGTAGCACTGCCATCGCTGTTACTTTGCGATTCGATATAGCGCAGGTTATCCAGCCCGTTCAGTTGCTGTTCAATAACCTGAACCACCGTGTTCTGAGCCGTTTCCGCTGACGCACCCGGGTAGGTGACACTGACGGAAATCGCCGGAGGCGCGATATTCGGGTACTGGTTGATCGGCAGTTTCATGATTGACAGCGCACCGGCGATCATAATGACGATGGCGACAACCCAGGCGAATATGGGGCGGTTAATAAAGAAAGTAGACATTCAGCTCACCTATTGCGCGGAAGGATCGGTCATCGCGAGATTAGCCTGTTCGGCAGGGGCACTGGCTTTACGCTCGGTGGCGTTGACTTTGGCGCCTGGTCTGACGTTCTGTAACCCATCGGTAATGACTTTGTCGCCATCGTTGAGTCCCTGATTCACTAACCAGTTACCGTTCATCATCTGACCGGTGGTAATGGCGCGCTGCTCAACGCTGTTATCCGCTTTCACCACGTACACATACGGCGAGCCTTTTACGTCATGCATGATGGCTTCCTGTGGCACCAGAAGGCCTTTTTCATCAATACCTTGTTGCAGCTGGGCGTGTACAAACATGCCCGGCAGCAGTTCATCGTGCGGGTTCGGGAAGGAGGCACGCAAAATAACGGAACCGGTGCTTTGCGACACGGTGACTTCAGAGAATTCCAGTTTGCCCTGCAGGGGATATTTGCTGCCGTCCTCCAGCGTCAGGGTGGCCCGTGCCGCATTTTCACCGGCGCTTTGCAACTTACCGGAAGCCAGCGCGCGGCGCAGTTTCAGTAAGTCCTGCGAGGATTCGTTCACATCGACATAAATAGGATTGAGCTGATCGATGGTGGTCAGAGACGCCGTCTGGCCGCTGGTAACCAGTGCACCTTCGGTATACACCGAGCGGCCAATGTGGCCGGAGATCGGCGCGTATACTTTGGTGTATTGCAGATTGACGCGGGCGGTTTCGACATCCGCTGCGGCTTCGCGTTCAGCAGCCACGGCATCGTCATATTGCTGACGGCTGACGGCCTGCGCATCAACCAGCGGCTTGTAACGGCGGGCTGTCGCATCGGCGCTTTTCCAGGTCGCCATGGCGCGGTCAAACGCCGCCTGATAGGTTGACGGATCAATCTGATAAAGTTGCTGACCGGCTTTGACTTCACTGCCTTCCACAAACAGGCGTTTTTGGATCACACCATTCACCTGCGGCCGGACTTCTGCGCTGCGTACGGCAGTGGTGCGGCCGGGCAGGCTGGTCGTGAGGGTAACGGGCTGGCTGTGCAAAGTAATGACATTTACCGCAGGAACCTGCCCTGCCGGAGAAGCAGAGCTGGCGGTCCCGTCACATGCACAAAGCAGTAGCACTGTACTGACAGAAAGTAACTTCAGGCGCATAGAATTCACTCTTTTGGGGAAATTGAGAACAACCATTCTCAACAAGTCCTCTACTATACGAGAGCGCCTGATTTCTCTGTGTAAGCATATTGTCATCACCTATGTTTCTATATTTCAAAACATGAGGATGATGTTGCTATATAACCCCTTATTGTTATGGGGTTTTAATCTTTTCGTGCAGTGTGAAATAGCAATAAACTTGTTGCTTAGTAAACTAACTAATGGGTTGTAAGAATAATTTCCAGTTGAATATTCTAAAAGTGAATGAATTGTTAGGTGTTAAAAAAGTGTGATGCAAATCAAACAAATTTATACATTTTAACCTGCCACTTACAAGAAAAGACGCCGGGATCCGGGCAACTGCCATTATCTTAAAGGCCGAGAGCGAGCAGTTCTCACATTTGCTTGTTGCCAGCCGTTCTGAACAGCGGCCAGTTGCAACCCCTGCGCCCACAGTCCGATGTGGGCTTTTTTTTGTTTTACCTCCACACCTGCTTTCCTCCCGCAAAACTGTGATCCCTTTCATACTCCTGACTACTATGTCTATACAACTATACATTCTGTGACTTAACTCAATTAACGGTTTATTTTTAGCCAGCGAGTTGAGGGAAGACAGATGATAAAACTTGGCAGCAAGATACATGATCTGGGGAAAGCCCTGATGACGCCTATCTCGGTAATTGCCGCCGCCGGAATTTTTTTAGGTCTTGCAGCTGCATTGCAGAACCCGGCGGTCACCGGTGAAACCTTCACTCAGATGAAAACATTGCAACTGGTGATCGGCTTTATCCGCCAGGTGTCGGGGGCGCTGTTTGCCAACCTGCCGCTATTTTTTGCGGTTGCAACGGCCATGGGGCTGGCCAATGCAGAGAAGGCCACGGCGGCCTTTTCCGCAGTGATCGGCTTTGTCGGCCTGCATGTCGGGGTTAATTACAGCCTGCTTGCCCAGAATATTACCCCGGAAACCATTACCGTCGCCAAACTGACAGCGAAGGGTATGACCGAAAGCGACGCGATGATTTACGCCGCGGAATTCACCAACACACTGGGGATCTTTACCTACAACATGAGTGTGCTGGGCGGGGTGCTGGTCGGGCTGATCACGATGTGGCTGCACAACCGCTTCTATACCATCGTGCTGCCGACGGCGATCGCGTTTTTTGGCGGGCGGCGTTTTGTACCGATTGTGACCGTGCTGGTGCTGCCGGTCGTCGGCGTGCTGATGTCGCTGATCTGGCCGACGATTGCGCAGGGGATCCAGTGGATCGGCGAACTGATCGGGCGTACCGGGGAGATCGGTACCTTTATTTATGCCACGTCAGAACGTTTGCTGATCCCAACCGGCTTGCATCACATTATCAATGAAACCGTGCGCTTTACGCCAATTGGCGGCGTGACTACGGTGGATAACCAGAGCATTGTCGGGGCGCTGAATATCTTTAATGCCGCACTGGCAAATCCGGGCCTGATCCCTGATGCCGTCACGCAGCAGGCAACGCGCTTCCTGGCGCAGGGGAAAATCCCGGTAATGATGTTCGGCCTGCCGGCGGCAGCGCTGGCGATGTATCACTGCGCGCGTCCGGAACATAAAGGCCGCGTGAAAGCTCTGATGCTGGCAGGTGGGCTGGCGTCGTTTACCACCGGGATTACTGAACCCCTCGAGTTTTGCTTTATTTTCGTCTCGCCGGTTCTGTATATCCTGCACGCGGTGCTGACCGGTTTGTCGTTCGTATTAATGCAAATGCTGCATGTGATGATCGGTAACGTGCAGGGCGGGGCGATCGACTTCCTGATCTTCGGTGTGCTCGGTGGCAGCCGCACGCACTGGTGGTATCCGCTGATCCTCGGCATCATCTACGCGCCACTGTATTACTTCTCTTTCCGCTGGGTGATTCTGCGAATGCAGATAAAAACGCCGGGGCGTGAGGATGAAAATGATGCCGAAGAACGTGCAAAACCGGCGCAGGGCACGGGCGAAAAAACCAAAAATATTATCATCGGACTGGGCGGCGAGGGCAATATTACGGCGGTCGACTGCTGTTTCACCCGTCTGCGCGTGAAGGTGAAAGATATGGCTCAGATACAGGATGGAACATTAATGAAAACCGGCGCGATGGGGGTGAAACGCATCACCGACACGGACGTGCATGTGATTTATGGCCCGCAGGTTGAACAGGTGGCGAATCTGGTGAAAGCAGAGTTGTCGGGCATTGCCTGACGGCTCTTAAGCTTTAACTTTGGCATGGACGCTGAAGCCATAGTTTTTCTGGTTGTAGTAGACATCTGATACTTCAAACAGCGTGCCGTCGGTGAACGACACAATTGCGTGGGAATGCAGTACCGGCTGGTCGCGTGACAGGTTCAGTGCGAGACGTATCTCGTTAGATGGCAGTTCTGCTGAAATCAGTTTGGTGCTGCCCGCAGGCTGGAAACCTTTCGAGCGGATATAAGCATATTTTGACGAGGTCATGGCAGCGCGGGTGATATCCGGGAACCGGTCGCACAGCATCCAGCATTGTTCATACACAAACGGCTCATCACCGAGCAGACGCAGGCGGATCATAAAGTAAACTTCAGTACCTGCCGGAACATTCAGCTCGCGGGCGATGTCTTCACTGGCCGGCATACGGCGAAATTCCTGCACCTGATTTTCAATCCGCTGGTTATTTTCCCGGGCGACTTCGCTGGCAGTGAGATGCCGGTCGAGCGGCAAAATAATTTTCTGTTGTTGCGGTGGGGCAACCACAAAGGTGCCCCGACCGCGAAAACGGGCTACACGCCCCTGACGCACCAGATAATCCACCGCTTTTCGCGCGGTCATACGCGATACGCCATAGATTTCACACATAGCCGCTTCGGTCGGGATCGGATCACCGGGGCGGATTTCGCCGGTGCTTATTTTTTCGGTAAGTTGCTGCTCAATTTGCAGATAAAGTGGTGTGAACGAATTTTTATCTATCTTCATTAATTCTTACCTCCGATCATTGTAAATTTAACTTAAGAATAATTGTATGGTCAGCTATACAAATCAGCCAGCCACTCTGTTGGTTTTCTGTCCGAAATGGGTTTCAGCACACACAAAAAAGAAAGGTTGCTGACATCAGCAACCTTTGTGCATTTTGAAACCTTTTCGCCGGAATCAGGCGTTATTCAGGCAACAGCGCAGTGGAAGTGAATCCGCACGGGCCATTTTCCTGATTTTTGAAACGCCAGCAGTGTTGATGGTATTTCGCGACCGAATTCCGGTGCGCCACACTGATAACCGAAGTGTCCGGCAATTCGCTCAGCAGCAGAGCGTATACCTGTTGTTCGGTTTCGTCATCCAGTGCACTGGTGGCTTCGTCGAGGAACAGCGTATCGGGTTTAATCAACAGCGCACGGGCAAAGGAGAGCCGCTGTTGTTCCCCTGGCGAGAGGCGCTGGCTCCAGTTGGCGTAATCATCCAGAATTTCTACCGCCGCCAGATGCGACAGGCGACATTGTGTCAGTACCTGTTGCAACTGTTCATCCGTATATTCACGGCTGGCGTCAGGATAACTGAGCGCATCGCGCAATGTGCCAATTGGAATATAACTGCGCTGTGGCAGGAACAGATAACGTTTACCTTCCGCCAGTGTAATATTGCCCGAACCGTAAGGCCAGATACCGGCAATCGCGCGCAACAGCGTTGATTTACCACAGCCGGACGGCCCGGCAATCAGCACACGTTCGCCCGGTTGCATGGCAGCAGAAATATTACAAAACAGCGGATTACCGTTCGGCAGGTTTAGTGTCAGTTGATCAAGCTGTAAGGCGTGTCGGGTACTGGTGCCTACACTGATCCCGCGCGGCTGAGCGTTAACCTGATCGATTGCCGCATTGAAACCGGCAAGGCGGTTAACGGTGGCTTTCCAGTTTGCCAGATCGGTAAAGGCATCGATGAACCAGGACAGCGCGCCCTGTACCTGACCGAATGCTGAGGCAATCTGCATCAGGGCACCCATCTGGATCGCGCCGGAGAAATAGCGCGGTGACGCCACCAGTATCGGGAAGATATTGGCAAACTGGGCGTAAAAGTTGGACGCGACATTCAGGCGACGGGTGACGCGCATGATTGACCACCAGTTGGTTTTGATGGACTCAAACTTGCCCGTCAGCTGGTCGTGCTCGTTTTTCTCGCCATGATATAACGCGATAGCGTCGCTGTTTTCCCGAATACGAATCAGGCCAAAACGGAAGTTAGCCTCAAACCATTCCTGATTAAACCCGAGTTTTACCAGGGGCTTACCGATATACCAGATGATAAAGGAACCCACGGCGGCATACAGCAGGGCAAACCACAGCATATAGCCGGGGATTTCAAAATGATGGCCTGCCAGCATAAAATTCAGCGGCCCGCTGATGGACCACAAAATGAACACGAAGGAGAACAGCGTCACCACGCTCGACAGCAGACCGAGCACCAGAGAAAGAGTCCCGCTGGTCAGGGCATTCAGGTCGTCGGAAATACGCTGATCGGGGTTATCCACCTGGTGCTGATGCTCCGTGTAATAATAGGCGTGATTGGTCAGCCACTTCTCCATATACTCTTCTGTCATCCAGCGCCGCCAGCTCATTTGCAAGCCTTGCGTCAGGTAAACCCGGTAGATGGCAATGACGATAAACAGCAGCGCCAGCCAGGTAAATTTCCACAACTGGGCTTTGAAAACCGGATAGTTTCTGTTTTGCAGCGCGTCATAAAAGACACGGTTCCATTCGTTAAACTGTACGCTGAGGTACACGCCGGCCAGTGAAAGGATGATGATAGTGGTCAACATGCCCCAGGCACGCCACTTTTCTTCTGAGCGCCAGTAAGGCTTAATTAACTGCCAGACGGCGCCCCATTGCGCCGATTTCCCAGGTTTTTTAGCCATAATTGCCATGTGTAATCGATATGTTGTAAAACCAATCATCCCAGAATGAGTGGCTCAGTGCGATAGGGCAATGAGCCACTTGTAAGGATGTTTTTCCAGCACGAAGCTCTGTAGACCACAAAAGTAGAAGGATGTTTGATGAAAGTCGCAGTGAATTTACTGCTGGTGGCAGGATGTTTTGCCAGTGTTCAGGCGTTGGCTCAGATTGATGAACCGGATATCAGCGCCGATTGTGTTAAAGCCGGGATTTATGCCGCTGCCGGAAAAGTGGCTTACCAGCAGGGCGATATGGGCAAAGCCCGGGACATTTTCCGTAATCAGGTCGCCTGGAGCGAGTTTTGCCATAAGCCGCAGGATCAGATCGCCACGGCCTACAACAACATTGCGCTGACCTACATAAAGCAGGGCGATTATCTGAAAGCCAAAGCCTGGCTGTTGCTGGCGCCTGCTGACAAAAAATCACAATACAACCTGAGTCTGATACAGCCAAAACTGGATGCCTTGCCGCCAGCGGAAAGCCCGGCAGGGATTTACTGGCAATATGCGGGCTTTGGCAGCTGGAATATCGTTGAAGTGAAAGCCGAAGAGGCACAGTTCAAAATTGATTTCAGCGGCTTATATATGGGGCAAATGTCGCTCTACTATGGCCCGAACATAGGAGAGTTTTCCGTGGTGACGGCCATTAAAGATAACCACGCGGTTTATCATGAAACCGACGACGCCTCCGCTGCGGGTGACGAGTGCAGCGTTGACATGAACTTTGCGCCACAGAGCGTTAAACTTCACACCACCGGTGACTGCGGTTTTGGTCACAACGTGCAGGCCGAAGGCGAATTTGTGCGGGTGACGCAGTAAGTATCAGAAAGAGTAAACCAGGCTAATTGTAATTGGGTTTGCGCTCCTCCCCTTCGCAGGGGAGGAGCCGATCGATGTATGCCTTTAGCAGAAGAGAGCGCCGACTCAGTTTATATTCATTGCGGCCACTTCATTTCACCTTTCAATACTTTTGCGCTCAGGTCTAAAGAGGATTCTTCTTTAAGCTGCGGGTAATGTTTTTTCATTGCAGCAATAAGTGCGGCGGAATCTTTCGCTTTCGGTAATTCTTTTTCCAGCGTCAGCAGATACTGACGGGTAAATTTCACCGACTCCACGCTATCCGGCGCACCTGGCAGGAAATGGCCCGGTACCACCACTTGCGGATGCAGACCGGTCATTTCATCAAGCGTTTCTACCCACTGTTGACGGGATTTCGGCGTCTGCGTATCTGCTGTCCAGACATGCGTGTTATTACCATTGACCAGCACGCCGCCCGCTACCGCTTTCAGCGACGGGATCCACACAAATGTCCGCTCTGCGTTCACCCCCTTCACTTCAAATTTATGACCTTCCAGTTCAAACGTTTTCCCTTTCAGTGGCTCGGGAACCACGACAGATTTTGGCGCGTTGTCTTTAAGTTGCGGGCCCCAAAAAGCGACCTTGCCGTCTTTGCTGGCGTTGATCTGATTGACGGTGGCCTGCGTGGCGATGATTTTTGCTTCCGGGAAGGCGGCGTGAATGACGTCCAGCCCGAAGTAATAATCCGGATCGGACTGGCTGATGTACACGGTAGTCAGTTTTTTGCCGGTAGCTTTGATCATCTCCACCAGTTTCTCTGCATCATTGCGCTGGAACTGGGCGTCGATCAGCACCGCTTCTTTGTCCCCGGTAATAATTTCAGAGGAAACCGGGAAAGCGCTTTTTTCACCGGGGTTGTAAACGTCCATTTTCAGTGCGCTGGCGGCATGAGCAGACAGGCTGCTGCCCAGCAGGGCGGCGAGTAACGTCAGATGTTTCAGATGCATGGGATTTCCTCAGAGGTATAAATAATCACATTCAGTAAGCATCTACTGTACGTTGCATAATCCGCAGGAAAAACCGGATAATGTGCAACTGTTTGTTGCATAAACCGGACGAATCATGGACAGAATTACCGCTGCACAAGTGTTTGTTGCCATTGTTGAACGCGGAAGCATGGTCAGTGCTGCCGAATCGCTGAATATGTCGCGGGCGATGGTGACGCGTTATCTGTCGGAGATGGAAAAGTGGTCGGGCGCACGCCTGCTGCACCGTTCCACCCGCAAACTTAGTCTGACGGATGCGGGTGAAAATACGCTGGCCCGCTGCCGGAAAATGCTGTCGGTAGCGGCCGAGATGGGCAGCGTGGCGGATACAGGAAATGAAGCGTTACGCGGATTGCTGCGTCTGAGTTGTTCGCAGTCTTTCGGACAGGGTGCCGTGGTGATTGCGGTCAGCGAGTTTTTGCGGCGACATCCGCAGTTGAGCATCGATCTTCAGCTGGAAAGCCGGGCGATCAATCTGGTGGAAGACCGTATTGATATGGCGCTGCGTATCACTAACGATCTGGACCCCAATCTCATCGCCCGGCCCCTGGCACAATGTCCGTCGATCGTCTGTGCGTCCCCGGCTTATCTGGCCGCGCAGGGCACACCGCAACATCCGCAGGATCTGGCGGTTCACAATTGTCTGACATACACCTATTTCGGCAAAAGCCTGTGGCAGTTTGAGCGCCAGGGCGAAAAGGTTGCGATTCCGGTGAGCGGAAATCTGAGCGCCAACGAATCGCTGGTGCTGCTGACCGGCGCAGTGGAGGGCGCGGGGATAGTCATGCAACCTTATTATTCGGCAGCCCCGCTGATTGCCAGCGGGCAACTGGTTGCCTTACTGGGTCAGTGGCAGCCACAGGGAATGGGAATTTATGCGATTTACGCATCACGGCGACAAATGCCTGCCGCGTTGCGTGCATTGCTCGATTTTCTGGTGGCGTGGTTTAAAAGCCACCCGCGCTGGCTGTCACTGAAAGAAGAAAAATATTGATCCGCTGAATCCCTGGAATCGGTTCCTTTTTTGTCTGAATGTGTTTTGTATAATCTTTTGTTATGTAAAGAATTATGCGGATATCGGGTGCGTTTCAGGCGCTCAGGGCACAGACTGCGTCTGGTCAAAAGTGTGATCAACGTGGTATTTAAGCCCTTCCGGCGCAATGCCGGTGCCTTTAACCATAACAAAAATATCCGGAGTTTTTATGCCTGTCGCACTTCTGGCACTGGCGCTCAGCGCGTTTGCCATCGGTACCACCGAATTTGTCATCATGGGGCTGCTCCCCAACGTGGCGGGGGATCTGCATGTCAGTATTCCTTCTGCAGGCTGGTTAATCAGCGGATATGCACTGGGCGTAGCGATTGGCGCGCCGATCATGGCTGTACTGACGGCGAAACTGCCGCGCAAGAAAACCCTGCTGCTGCTGATGAGCATCTTTATCGTCGGTAACGTGATGTGCGCTCTGTCCTACAGTTACGGTTTCCTGATGCTGGCACGCGTGATCACTGCGCTGTGTCATGGCGCATTCTTCGGGATTGGCGCCGTGGTAGCGGCAAGTCTGGTGGCACCTAACCGCCGCGCCTCTGCGGTGGCCCTGATGTTCACCGGTCTGACGCTGGCTAACGTGCTGGGCGTTCCGCTCGGTACCGCGCTCGGACAGGCTTTCGGCTGGCGTTCAACGTTCTGGGTAGTGGCGGTGATTGGTGTGGCATCGCTGTTCGCGCTTTATAAGAAGCTGCCAGATAAGAAAGAAGAAGAGCCGACTGATCTGCGTAAGGAGATCCGTGCGCTGGGCAGTCTGGGGTTATGGCTGTCGCTGTCGATCACTATTTTCTTTTCGGCGGCAATGTTCGCGCTGTTCACTTATATCGCGCCGATTTTGACACAAATCACCGGCGTGTCTGAACATGGAGTCAGCTGGACGCTGCTGCTGATCGGCCTCGGTCTTACCATCGGTAACGTGCTGGGCGGACGTCTGGCGGACTGGCGTCTGGGGATTTCGCTGACCATGACATTCCTGATGATCACGATATTTTCCGTGTTGTTCAGCTACACCAGTGCTCATCTGGTGGCGGCAGAAATCACACTGTTTATCTGGGCGATGGTGAATTTCGCGGCAGTTCCGGCGTTGCAGGTCAACGTTGTGACTTACGGTAAAAACGCGCCAAATCTGGTATCGACCCTCAATATTGCAGCCTTTAATGTCGGCAATGCTCTGGGTGCCTGGGTGGGTGGCGCGGTGATTGAACGCGGAATGGGGCTGGGCACCGTGCCGCTGGCAGCGGGCGCACTCGGCGCTACCGGCTTCGTATTGTGTGTGATCACTTTCCGTCGTGCGGCGAAGAAAGTGAAAAAAGCGGCCATGTAATTTTGCCGCTGAAAACGTCAGGGCTATGCGGGATGTCTCCGGCGTGGCCCTGACGTTTGGACTCAGCGCATCAGCGCCGCCTCAAGATCCCCGGCGAAGCGTTGCGCCTGCTGATGGCAGTGCTCAATAAAGGTGCTCACCAGCGCGGAAGCGGGGCGGTGCAACGGTCTTATCAGGCTGACGGTGAACGGCACGGCGACGCTGAATTCCCGCAGGACGAGTCCGTTGTCACCATAATCGAGTGCAGTCAGCGGGTTGACGATAGAGACGCCCGCGCCTTCCCTTACCATACTGCATACCGATGCGGCGCTGTGGGTTTCCATCACCAGCCGTCGCATAACCTGTTGTTCCGTAAACAACGTATCCAGCAACTGGCGGTAACTGTCCGTTGCTGACAGACTGATAAAATTCAGGCCGCTGAAATCCTGCGGTGTGAGGCGCGGTTTGGCTGCCAGTGGATGTCTGGCTGGCAGCACACAGACTTCATTCAGCGTCAGCAGCGTTTGCCGCTCGGTCCCGGCGGGCGTCTGAGTGTTTTCCGTCAGTCCTAAATCATGGCGCTGCGCCGACAGCCACTCTTCGAGCAGCGGTGATTCTTGTGGCACGATATTGAAACTGACCTCAGGATAGCGGTCGAGAAACGGCTTGCAGACCGCAGGCAACAGCGACTGGCTGAATACCGGCAGGCAGGCGATCGACAACTGCGCCTGCTCAAACTGGCGGATGCCTTCTGCCGCGCTGATGATCCTCTCCAGCCCGTAATATGACCGCTGCACCTCCTCAAACAACCGTAAACCCTGCACGGTCGGATACAACCGCCCGCGCAGGCGTTCGAACAATTGCAAATCCAGTAACTTTTCGCAGCGTGCCAGCTCGCGGCTGACTGTTGGCTGTGACGTATTGAGCAACGCAGCGGCTTCGGTCAGATTTCCGGTGGTCATTACGGCATGGAAAATTTCGATATGGCGCAGGGAAATTGCTGGCATGGTTTTATCCGCTGGACGATGACAGTAACCCATATCATAAATGAATAGACTTGCCTGAAATAGATATTTTATCAGTGTTGCGCCACGCGGCATACTGAGGGAAATATGACTGAATTCACCTGACGGAAAATCTTATGCCACGCGCCCTGAACGACATGTCCACCGCACTTAACGCCGCGAATTTACGGGCCCTGCCGCAACAATTTGGCTGCCCTGTGTGGGCATATGACGCTGCAATTATCAAACAGCGTATAGCGCAGTTGCGCCAGTTTGACGTCATTCGTTTTGCGCAGAAAGCTTGTTCTAATATTCATATTCTGCGCCTGATGCATGAGCAGGGTGTGAAGGTCGATTCTGTTTCTCTGGGTGAAATTGAACGTGCACTGGTGGCCGGTTTTATTCCGGGCGGCGAAGACAGCGAGATTGTGTTTACCGCTGACGTGCTGGATCAACCGACGCTGGAACGTGTGACCGCGCTGAATATTCCGGTGAACGCCGGTTCCATCGACATGCTCAGCCAGATTGGTCAGCACCATGCCGGACATCCGGTGTGGCTGCGCGTTAACCCGGGCTTTGGTCACGGTCACAGCCAGAAAACCAATACCGGCGGAGAAAACAGCAAGCACGGGATCTGGTATGCCGATTTACCGCAGGCACTGGCGGAGATCGCCCGTTACGGTCTGAAACTGGTGGGCATTCATATGCATATCGGTTCCGGTGTGGATTACGGTCACCTTGAGCAGGTTTGCGATGCGATGGTGCGTCAGGTGATTGAAACCGGACAAGATATTGAAGCGATATCCGCCGGTGGCGGTCTGTCGATTCCCTATCATTTTGAAGAAGAATCCATTGATACCGGCCATTACTTTGGCCTGTGGAACCGTGCGCGTGAGCAAATCGCCGCGCATCTTGGCCATGAAATTAAACTGGAGATCGAACCGGGTCGTTTCCTGGTGGCAGAGTCCGGTGTACTGGTGGCGCAAATACGCGCGGTGAAAAATATGGGCAGCCGTCATTTCGTGCTGTGTGATGCGGGCTTTAACGACCTGATGCGTCCGGCGATGTACGGCAGTTATCACCATATTTCGCTGTTACCGGCCGATGGCCGCGATGTCAGCGGGCAGCCGCTGACTGAATCGGTGATTGCGGGGCCGCTGTGTGAGTCCGGCGATGTCTTTACCCAACAGGCAGGCGGCGGCGTTGAAACCTTCCCGCTGCCACCGGTAAATATTGGCGATTATCTGGTGTTCCATGACACGGGGGCTTATGGCGCATCCATGTCATCGAACTACAACACCCGACCGCTGCTGCCGGAAGTGTTGTTTGAGAATGGCGTGCCGAGATTGATTCGTCGCAGGCAGACGGTGGAAGAGTTAATTGCTCTGGAGCTTTAGTCTTTGCTCCTCCCCCTGCGAAGGGGGAGGGGGTTTTAAATACAAAGCAACGGGTTAAAGCACACTTTGAATTTAGTTTTTGACCTTAATACCCCACCCCAGCCCTCCCCTTCGCAGGAGAGGGAGCTAATCGCGTTGCTTTTACTTCTTCGCAAAGCAGGGAGCTTACTTATCAAACATCTCTTTTCTCAGTAACACGATCTCTTCTGCCAGATCACGGCACAGCATGGCGGTCATCAGATGATCCTGCGAATGCACCATGATTAAATTCACCGGAATTTTGCCTACGCCTTCATCCAGGCTAATCAGTTGTGTCTGCACTTTATGCGCGACACGGGCCGCATCGTCAGAGGCTTTCAGCATCGCATCGGCCTGCGCCCATTCTTTTTTACGTGCGTGCTGAATGGCCATCATGGCGTTAGATCGTGCTTCGCCGGCGTTGATCAATAATTCCATTACTGTTTGTTCCAGATCGAATTCCATCGAAAACTCCAAATTGGTATACCAGATGAGTGTGAATTCATGATATTGGAATTCCAATATTCACATGTGAGAACGCTGTCACAGAAATTAATTCGTATTACGCTATTTTTTGGCATGCCACATTACGTAAGTAATCCCGAAATATGGCCGACAGGATGATATACAGAACCGGACTCTGACCCTGCTTCGTACGACACCTTTATTCCTCATGCCATGTAAAAGGTGAAGACGAAACCAACACCTGTGAAGTATAGAAAAAAGAAAATGAGGTGCTGTCATGTCATTGAAAGATCGCTTTATCGATTCGCTGGGGGGGTTCGCCAATACCTTTAATAGCTTCAGATACATCATGGCTATTAAGGCGTCTTTTATCACGTTAATGCCCGTCATTATTGTGGGGGCATTCTCAGTTTTAATTTCAAACATGGTGATGGATCCGAAAAACGGACTAGCACATTTTGAAATGTTCTCCTGGCTGGCAACACTCAAACCCATCATGAGCAGTATTAACTATGCCACGCTGAGTTTTCTGACCATTGGCGCGGTGTTTTTAATTGGTATTGAACTGGGAAAAATTAACGGTTCGCGTTCGTTATTTCCCGGCCTGCTGGCGGTGATTTGTTTTATCGCCGTTACGCCAACCACTGTCGATATGATGGTTAACGGCCAGATGCAGGAAGTGAAAGATGTGCTGGCAAAACAATTCTCCGATACGAAAAGTCTGTTCCTCGGCATGTTTATTGCCATTTTGTCGGTTGAGATTTATTCCCGTCTGGAGCGGGTTAACAGCCTGCGCATAAAAATGCCGGAGAGCGTGCCACCCAATGTGTCGGCATCCTTCTCGGCTCTGATCCCCGCCATTATTACCGTGGTTCTCGTTGCCACCTTCGGCTTTGTTTTCCATCGCGTTACCGGCATGTATTTGTACGACGCGGTGTATCAGGTGATCCAGCGTCCTCTGGAATCGGTAATGCAAAGCCTGCCGGGTATTTTGCTGCTGATGTTTGTCGCGCAGCTGTTCTGGGTGATTGGTATTCACGGCAACCAGATGATTAAACCGATCCGTGAACCGCTGTTGCTCGGCGCCATCATGGTTAACATGACCGCATTTGAGCAGGGCCATGAAGTGCCGAACATCATCACCATGCCGTTCTGGGATGTCTATATGAGTATCGGTGGTTCAGGGTGCACTATCGGTCTGCTGCTGGCGGTGATGATTGCTACCCGCCGTAAAGAAATGCGCGAAATTGCCAAACTGTCGCTTGGGCCAAGCTTCTTTAACATCAATGAGCCGGTAATTTTTGGTATGCCGATCATGCTCAACCCGATCCTCGCCATTCCGTTCATCATCACGCCGCTGATTACCGGCACCATCGGCTACTTTGCCACCAGCCTCGGATTCGCCGGACGTGCGGTGGTGATGGTGCCGTGGACCACACCGCCGGTGATCAATGCCTGGTTGTCGACTGCCGGGTCGATGGGGGCGGTGATCACCCAAATTGGCTGCATTCTGGTGGCGGTACTGATCTATCTGCCGTTCGTGAAAGTGGCCGCGCGTCGTGCCGATCAGGCGCAGCTGGAAGCCGCGCAGCAGAGCCAAAAACAGGCCGCCACGGCGTAAAACTATTCGGACAAAGAGGAACGTTATGAGTCAGGTTTCAATCGCCATTCCCGAGGGATTTATTCTCGGTGCAGCAGCCTCTGCATGGCAGACCGAAGGCTGGAGCGGCAAAAAAGACGGGCAGGATTCGTATCTGGATCTCTGGTACAAAAATAATCGCCACGTCTGGCACAACGGCTACGGTCCGGCGAAAGCCACCGATTTTATCAATCGTTATCAGGAAGATGTGGCGCTGATGAAAGCCAGCGGACTGAGCCACTACCGCACGTCCGTCAACTGGTCACGCTTTCTGACAGATTACGAACTGGGTACCGTCGATGAAGAGTATGCCGCATATATTGACGACCTGCTCGATGAAATGAAACGTCACGGCATCGAACCGATGTTGTGCCTGGAACACTATGAATTACCGGCGTTTCTGATCGAGAAATACGACGGCTGGAGTTCGAAAAAAGTTGTCGAATTATTTGTGTTGTACGCAGAAAAAGTCTTTGAGCGCTATGCCGGAAAAGTCAGTCGCTGGTTTACCTTCAACGAACCGGTGGTGGTACAAACCCGTGTCTATCTGGATGCAATTCGCTGGCCGTTTGAACAAAATACCGCCAAATGGATGCAGTGGAATCATCACAAAGTGCTGGCGACCGCCAGCGTTGTCGAACTGTTCTACCGTAAAGGCTATAACGCCTCGGGCACGGTGGGGGTCATTTTAAATCCGGAAGTGACTTACGCCCGCTCAACAGCAGCACATGATCAGCAGGCGGCACATTTATACGATTTATTCTATAACCGCGTATTTTTAGATCCGATGATTAACGGCGAATATCCGCAGGAGTTGTTGGAATTACTGCAAAAGCATGGCGTGCATTTTGATTATTCCGCAGAGGAACTGGCCGTTATTCGGAACAATACTGTGGATGAAGTGGGTATTAATCTCTATTACCCGCACCGGGTGAAAGCACCTTCCCGCGAATGGAATAAAAACACGCCATTCCATCCGGCGTATTACTACGAACACTTTGAATTACCCGGTCGCCGGATGAATAAATCGCGTGGCTGGGAAATATACCCGAAAATTATTTACGACATGGCGATGCGCATTAAAACCGAATACGGAAATATTGCGTGGTTTGTGGCGGAAAACGGCATGGGTATCGAAAATGAAGATCAGTTCCGCGATGCCATCAGCGGGGAAATTCAGGACGACTATCGTATTGAATTTATTGCCGAGCATCTTTACTGGACGTTAAAAGCGCGGGAGGACGGCGCCAATTGTCAGGGATATATGCTCTGGGCCTTTACCGATAATGTCTCGCCAATGAACGCCTTTAAAAACCGTTACGGACTGATCGAGATTGATCTGGAGAACAACCGTGATCGCCGTCAGAAGAAATCATCTCACTGGTTTAAATCGCTCAGTGAAAGTGGTGTGTTGTCTTTAACGCTGGATGACCAGGAAAAATAACCTAAGGAAATACCATGAAACGAATTGTTTTAGCTTGTTCGGCAGGAATGTCCACGTCACTGGTGGTCACTAAAATGGAAAAAGAAGCCGCTGCCCGGGGTATGGAATATCAGATCTACGCGATCCCGGAAAACAATCTGCGCGATGAGCTTGAGGCGTATGGACGCGATATCGTCGCCGTGCTGCTCGGGCCGCAGGTGCGTTTTAAGCTGACGGAGAATAAAAAGCTGACCGATGAACACGGTATTCCGATCGCAGTGATCGACATGGTGGCTTACGGCACGTTAAACGGTGCAAAAGTGCTGGATCAGGCACTATCTCTGATACAGTAACATCCGGTCTTTCTTGTTTCGTGTATCAGGGTGATTGTGTGGAAAAAGGTGTGGTTTCGCAGGACAAAAAGCAGTATCAGGAAATCGGGCACGACCTGCGTGAGCAAATCAAGCAAGGGCATTTTGCCGTGGGATCCCGCCTGCCGCCCGAACGCAATATGGCGGAAAACTACGGCGTCAGCCGGACGATAGTGCGTGAAGCCTTACTGATGCTGGAACTTGAGGGCACAGTCGATATCCGTCAGGGTTCCGGCGTGTATGTGATCCGCATTCCTTCTCAGGAAGAAGGGGAAGACGAGCTGATGTATCAGGGGCAGATCGGGCCCTTTGAAATCTTACAGGCGCGGCAGTTGCTCGAAAGTAATATTGCCGCGTTTGCCGCCAAAATGGCGACCAAAGCGGATATCGAAAATCTGCGTCGCACGCTTGAGCAGGAACAAACCGCTATCGTGGCTAACGATGAAAGCGGTGACAACGACAAGTTGTTCCACCTGCTGATTGCCGGTGCGACACAAAACCAGATGCTGCTCGATTCGGTGAAAAATATCTGGATGCACCGGGATTCCAGTCCGCTGTGGAAACAGTTACACAGCCATATTGCTACCCGGGGTTACCGCCTGAAATGGCTGGCTGATCATCAGAATATTTTGGCTGCCCTGCGCCGCCGCGACGTCATGGGCTCGTACCAGGCGATGTGGCAGCATATGGAAAATGTAAAAAATACACTGATGGAATTGTCAGATGTTGATGCGCCGGAGTTTGACGGGTATCTGTTTGAATCTGTACCAATTTTTCAGGGAAAGCTGGTCTGAACACCATGAAGATTATTAATCTGAGTGAACGTCCTGAATTTCAGGACGCGGTGACAGACTGGCTTTGGCGGGCGTTTGGCAGCGAAAATAGTCGCGAATTTTTTGCCAGTGTGGTGCGAAGCAGCCTGTCCGGCGCGGACTTACCGCAAACTTTTATTGCACTCGATGAAGGTAGACTGGCAGGCACCGTGGGGTTATGGCGCTGCGATTTAATCAGTCGTCAGGATCTTACCCCGTGGCTGGCGGCGTTATACGTGGATAAGCATTTCCGCTCGCGCGGACTGGGGCAGCAGTTACAGCAGTTTGTGCTGGAACAGAGCCGCCGCAGCGGCTTCGGGGAGTTATATCTGTACGCCGACTTCACCGGTTATTACGAACGTTTTGGCTGGAAATACATCGGCGATGCCCTGGATTATCCGGATAAGCCGGTGCATCTTTTTCATCAACTTCTTTAGCTGTTGGCCGGGCTGCTCACCGAGTGACGCCGCACCAGCGTCGGGCTGAACATGTGAGTGGTTTCCGGTAACGGCTGACCATTTGCCAGCGCTAATGCCAGTTGCGCTGCCTGACTTGCCATGGCCACGACCGGATAACGTACGGTGGTCAGACGCGGGCGCAGGTAGCGCGAAATCAGCACATCATCAAAGCCAATCAGCGAAATTTCGCCCGGTACATCAATACTGTTATCGCTTAAGACTGATAATGCACCGGCGGCCATCGGGTCGTTGTAGCAGGTCACTGCCGTAAAACCTTTGCCCAATCCTAATAAGTCCGCCATGGCTTTTTCGCCTCCGATTTCATCGGGTTCCGCGTATGCAATCAGCTTGTCATCGACCGGGATGTTATGTTCGTTAAGGGCGTCGATATAGCCCTGAAGGCGGTCGCTGGCATCGGAAATGCCATGGTTAGAACACAAAATCGCGATGCGCTGATGCCCGGCCTGGATCAGATGACGCGTCGCCAGCCAGGAACCGTAGCGGTCATCGAGTGCAATACAGCGCTGTTCGAAGCCCGGTAACGTGCGGTTAATCAGCACCATTCCGGGGATTTGCTGCATCAGGCTGGTCAGCTCATCTTGCGGGAGCATTTTGGCATGCACGACTAATGCCGCACAGCGGTGGCGGATCAATTGCTCAATGGCCTGACGCTCTTTTTCAACGTTGTGATAACCGTTACCAATCAGCAGAAAATTACCGGTGGCATAGGCGACTTGTTCAACCGCTTTCACCATCGCACCGAAAAAGGGATCGGATACATCAGCCACGATCAGCCCCAGTGTTTCGGTCGCCTGCTGGGCGAGGGCACGGGCGTTGGCATTGGGATGATATTGCAGATGTTGCATGGCGTTCTGTACGGCTTCCCGCGAGCTGTCGCTGGCTTTCGGGGAATGGTTAATCACGCGTGATACGGTCGCAACCGATACGCCTGCCAGTTTTGCTACATCCTTAATCGTTGCCATAACACTTCTGTTTCCGTGAGGGTAATCGTTTACACGGACCAGTTTTGCGGAAAAGACCGCTGGCTGCAAGGATGCTGATCGCAACTTTAGGATGTAAGCGGGATGTAACGGGAAAAATACCTGAAGGTTTTGCGCCTCCCCTGCGCAGGCGGCGGCGGGGAGAGCGATTTTGCTGGGAAACGATTTCCGGCGTAAACGTCAATCTGGTTTCATTCTGACTACACCCTTCCTTCCTCCTTAATCCACTGCATAAAATCATCGATAAACACTCTTGTTTTAAGTGGCAGCAGTTTATTGGGAAGGGTGATTGCGTAGGTGTTACGCGGCAGGGGATTCTCCACTCGCCATTCAGGCAACACGCGATGCAATTTACCATTAGCGATATATCGGTTGGCGATGAAAGTGGGGATCAGCGCAATGCCGACACCCTGCAAGATGGCATCAATCATGGCGTCGCTGTTATTGATCATCAACCGTGGAACCAGCGTCACAGTCTCCACTATATCATTGTGCCAAAAACGCCAGGCACCGCGAAATTGCCGTTCATCGGGGAAAAAAATGTTGTGTTTGGTGAGTGCAGCCGGGAAATCGGGCAGTACTTCGTCGTAATCCGCAGCACAAACCAATACATAATCGATAGGCATCAGGGCACGGGCTACCATATTCTCCGGTGGACTTTCGGTTACGCGCAGTGCCAGATCGTAGGCGTCCTGCGTCAAATTAGTGACGCGATCGGTCAGCGAAAGCTCGACGTTTATTTCCGGATAGCGGCGTAAAAATGCGGGCAGAAAAGGGGTGAGCAGAATCTTACCGAGTGTGTTTGGCGCGGTGATACGCAAAACACCCTGAGGGGTATCGCTGAAGCTATCCGCCCGGGAGAAAAGTGTCTGCGTAGCGGACAGTACCGTCAGCGCCTGCTGGTAAATTTCCAGTCCGATCTCGGTTATGGCGACAGAGCGGGTCGAGCGGGTAAATAACACCACATTGAGGCGTTTCTCCAGACGGTCAATCATCCGGCTCACAGAAGAGGGGGCCAGCGAAGTCTCCCGTCCTGCTGAAGAAAAACTTCCTTTTTCAACCACCTGAATAAAAACGGACAAACTGGGAAGGAGTTCGGCTAACTCATTTGTGCTTTTCACGCATAGCTCTTTTGTTTCTGGAATATCTATCCAAATTATCATCAAGCCGTATGATGTTCAACAGAGGCAACCTCTGGTGAGAATTAGTCATAATAATCAATTTAATTAACAGGTTAGCTATGTTGAACCAAACGGTTATTGAACGGATCCGCCAGCACGATGTGCTGAATGTTGGCGTTAGTCTGGGTTTTAAAGGATTGTCGTTTCGCAATGTATTACACAATTGCTGGGAAGGGTTCGACATTGATTTAGCCCGGGCGGTAGCAGTGGCGGTGTTAGGTGATGTCGGAAAAATTCATTATATGCCATTGCAGTCCGGTGACCGGTTTCGGGCGCTGCGTGACGGAGTGATTGACCTGGGGTCATTTAATTCCAGCATAACTTTCCAGCGTGAAACCGAGTCAGAAGTCAGTTTTGTTCATCCGATGCTGTTTGATGGCGAAGTGCTGATGACGCCGGCGGGTAATTTGCTCGAACCCGTTGAACAGGTAAAGTATACCCGCGAGCGCCGGATAGCGGCCATGCGGGGATCCACCACCGAAGAGAATCTGAAGCGTTACTTTGGAAATTTAAATCTCTCTTGCGAGATCCGACTGTTTGATTCGCCGACTCAGGCCCGTCAGGCTTATCAGCTAGGCGAATGCAATATCTACTGTCTCGATTCCTATTTGCTGGCCGGCGAACGTGCTCAGCTGAAAGATAAAGAAGCGCATATTATCTTGCAGGATCGTATCTCGCTGGAAGCCATGTCACCGGCAGTGTCCTCGCATGACACGCAGTGGCTGAAAGCGGTAACCTGGATCATGCGTACGCTGATAGAAGCGGAAAACTTACAGGTCACCAGCAAAAACATTCTTGAAATGAGTCAGGAGGCGACGGGCTACCTGCGCACTTTCCTTTACCCGTCAGAGCAGCATTGTAAAAATCTGGGGCTGCGTCCGGATTTTATCCGCGCGATCATTCATCAGGTCGGAAATTACGGTGAAATATTCCAGCGTAATTTAGGTAAATACTCAGAGCTTAATCAGGAACGTCGGGATAATAATTTATGGTCTCAGGGGGGAATGCTGTATTCGCCTTTATTTATCTGACATCTTATTTCACCCAAGTTAATTTAATAACACATTTTTTTTACGATTATCATTTTAATATTCTTTGGCAGGAACGTCATGAGTGAGTTATTGGCTGAAAAACAGCAAAAGATGGTATTGTCCGGTTCAGTAAAAAAAGGTTTTAGTTATTTAGAAACAGAGCCTGATAATGTAGATTTCAGCATTATCAAAAATATTATTCTGCACGGTCATCATCAGGGTAATGTTCTGTATATTATCCGTAATTTTGCGGATAAAGAAATCTGCCAGGATGTAGCAGAAAAGTTTAATCAGATGGTGAATCGCAACGGTGGCGGAAACCGCGCCGATGACGGTTTTGTTCTGACCAATCAGATTGGCGCCACGCAGTTTTCACGTAACGGTGAAAACTATATGGCGGAAGTGAACCGGGTAAACGCCAGTGTTGCAGAACTGATGTCCGTCGCGGACAGTTATGCCACCGAATCCCTGTTCCTCAACCGTACGCTGGAAGATTTATTCCTTGACGAAGGGATCCATTTTGGTCCGGCGCGTTATAAGAATTCTTACGCCTGTTTTGCCACGTTCCGTCGCTGGCTGGATAACGGTGTCATGTCGCTGATGCCGCATGAAGACCGCGCCCAGCTTAAGTTTGCGCAACAGGATGATTTTGAAATTGCCGATGCCATGACGGTGACTGCGTTTAATGTGTGCCTGGAAGCGGCGCAGGGCGGTGGCGAATTGAAAATGTGGAATCTCGATCCGGATGAGCCTTGCCGCGCCCGCTTTGGCGTGACGGACACCGGTTATCCCTATCCTCCGCACCAGTTGCAGGGCGTGGAATCCCTCTCAGTGCGACTGAATGCCGGGGATATTTACTTCATGAACGCCTGTCATCTGCACGGTGTCAGCAGCGTCAGTCAGGGAAGCCGTCTTACGGCCGGGCGCTTTATTGGCAGACTCAATAATAGCAAAGTGGTGTATTGGACATAACCGGAGCGAATTAATCATGGTGGTTCCTTATCTCTTTGTCCTGAATTAATAACGAGTCTTATATGGAATATGTTAATCATCTTGCGGCCGGGGGATATGCATTTATCCCCGGAAGTTATTATCAAACGTTGCCTGATATCAATTGCGATAATAAAGATATTTTTCTTTCTGAACTTGAGCAATTAAAACTGGCATATGAAAAACTGACGCTGGATCCTTATTCTGCTGGGAATCGCTGGCGCGGTTATGCGCAATGCCGGCGTAATGAGCAGGGTGAGCTCAGTTTTGGTCATTTTACGGAATATAAGCAAACTAAAAAATACAATCCGGACACCGGCGGTATTGTTCGCCATTATCCTTTGCTGCCCGAAAATATTACTGCTAACCGCCTGATGCAGACGATTTTGCAGGACGACATCGCTTTTGTTGAAGCTTATAAGCGTATCGGACCGCTGGAAGAGTTGTCCGTCGGCATTCATTTATTCCGCTATGAGGCGCAGTGTGATGCGCCCGCGTACAGCTCGCCCGTCTGGCTGCATAAAGATGATGAGGATGTGGTGTTTGTTCACCTGATCCATGCCTCCGCCAACATGCTGGGTGGCGATAATTTGATTGCCCCAACCCCTAAAAATATTGAGCGGGTGCTGCGTCTGGAGGCGTTATTCGACACGCTGGTGGTAAATCACGACAAATACCATGCGGTGACACCCATAGGCTGTCGCCAGCCGGGGGAGACGGCACTGCGTGACATCATTCTGGTGACGTTCCAGCGCACGATGAAGGAAGCGGCATGAGCCTGAAATATAAAGCGTTTATCACGGGCGCATCCAGTGGTATCGGTCAATCGATGGTGGCGGCCTATCTGGCCGCCGGCTATGCGGTAGAGGGTATCGACTGTTCCCCGTCCGTTTTCGCCAATGAACCTGAGTATGTTCACCACCAGCTGGATATTACCGATTCAGTGCATCTGAATGGCGTATTTGAAGCGGCAGAATACGCCAGCGATAACAATGTCTTAATAAATTGCGCCGGTACGCGTGAAATCTGCCGGATCGATGAATTATCACTGTCACTGTGGGAACGTGTTTTTGCCGTTAACGTGACCGCCAGTTTTGTTGCCGGACGTGCATTCTGTCAGCAGCTGGTTCGCCATAACCTGCCGGGCAATGCCGTCAATATCGCTTCGGTCTCCGGCCTGATGGGCGAGCCTGATCGCACCGCCTATGTCTCATCAAAGCACGCCGTTATCGGCCTGACGAAACAGCTGGCGCTGGAATACGGCAAGCATCGAATCCGGGTGAATGCCATTGCGCCCGGCGTTATCCGCACGCCGCTTACCGAACCTTACTACGACAATCCGGCACAGATGGAGAAGATCCAACGTGGTCAGTTCCTGCCTGTGCTGGGCGAAACGCAGGATGTGGCAAAAGCGGCAATGTATCTCACTTCTTCCGATGCGCGATTTGTGACCGGTTCCACCCTGGTTATTGATGGCGGCTGGACGATTGGTAAAGACCTTTAATCCGATGGCCGGCATAACGGCCACTACTGACTTGCAGGAGTTTTATTATGAACAACACCTATATTTTGATTCTGGGCGGTGAGTTTGCTTTGCGTGAGCGTGTGCTGGCGGGGGCTTTACGTGCTTCAGGCGGAATGCGGGTACTGACGATGGCAAAAAATCGCACCTCGCCGACAATCAAATTTTTCGACGGCTTTATACCGGGAGATGTGGCCGATGCAGAGGCTGTGCTACGTGCCGTACAGGCCCATCAACAGGAAACCGGTGAAACTCCTGCGGCGGTTATCCCGATGAATGATTTTACCGTGCGCGCCGCCAGCCTTCTGACTGAGCATTACCAGCTTTACGGAAATGATTGCCAAACGATCACCCACTGCCGTGACAAATTTGTGATGAAGCAGATCCTGCAAGCCGCTGGCCTGCCGGTGCCTCGCTTCGCTGCGTTCCGTACGCTCAACGAACTGAAAACATTGATTGCAGAGTTCGGTCTGCCGGTGGTGATTAAACCGCGTGAACTGGCGGGGAGTCTGGGTGTATTGAAAATCACTCACGAACAGGAAATCGAAGAAGTGTTCGCCCGTTGCGTTACCGATGTGATTTCACTCAATGGTGAATCCTTTGCGCCGGAAGACTTGTTCCAGATCGAGGAATATATTCCGGCGTGGCAGGAAGTCAGCGTTGAGGTGATCAATCAGGGCGACTATCACCGGGCAATAGCAGTTACGGACAAATATCTGGGTGAAGAGCCGAATTTTGTTGAAGTCGGCCACAGCATGCCGTCGCTGCACAGTGACAATCAATCACTGCGTGACATAGCTGAACGGGCCTGTCATGCACTGGGGATCCGTTACGGGGTGGCGCACTTTGAAGCACGTATTACGCCTGCCGGTGAAATCAAAATCATCGAAGTGGGCGCGCGCACAGGGGGCGACACCATAATGGATTTGGTGGAAAGAACCTACGGTATCAACCCGTATGAACTGCACGTACTCAGCCATCTGAACAAACTTAAACCGCTGCCGGATACTCTCAAACCTCGCGGCCTGAGCGCCGTTGCTTTTATTAAAGCCGACGTGGGTGTGATTGAGAAAATCACATTGCCCGCCAGCCTGCCGGCTCATGTGGTGAATATGCAGGTTACCGCTAAGCCGCTGGATCTGTCGAAAAAGCTGGTGTCGTGGAAAACCCGTGAAGGTTCTATCGAGTATTTCTGGCCACAGCGTGCCGCAGAACAGGGTTTTGACGAGCACTTAACGATTGCCGATCAATACGCCCGATCGCTGTTTACCCTTCGTCAGGTCTGATATCCCCCGAGCCACCTCATTTGTGGTGGCTCCTGAACTCCTTTAAGGAAAGCAATGATATGAACAGTGATCGTTTTGGATTAAAACGTTTCGTCTTTTCCCGCTTTGCCGGGTCACTGTGCGATCAGTTTTTGCTGTTTGCCGTGCCGCTGGCGATTTTAAAAGCGACCGGTTCTCTCACCTTTTCCTCGCTGGCATTCGTGATTGAGTGGTTGCCGCGCATTCTGTTTTTCCCGCTGTCAGGTTTTCTGGCTGACCGTATCAAGCCCCGCTTTATCTTCTTTAACGTGGAAGCCGGACGCTGTGTGTTAATGGTGGTCGCTTTCCTGACCCTGACCTTTCATCCCGGCGCCACATTCCCGGTGCTGGCGGTCATGATGGCGCTGCTGTCGGTGGCCTATGTGCTGAACTTTGTCGCCACTGAGGCGCTGTTACCGCGCCATATCCCCGCAGAGGCTCTGCCGAAAGCCCATTCAATGTTACAGGGTGTCGACCAGACCACGCAGGTTCTCGGCCCGGCGCTGGCAGTGGCAATTTCCGTTTATGGTGGCGTCGGGGCGATTTTAGCCTGTGCAGCCGTGCTGTTTGCTGTCTCTGCTATTAACTATCTGTTCCTCGAAACTCATGACGTGGAAATTGCAGAAAAGATGAGTCTGCGGTCCATTGTGCAATCCAACATTACGGCGATTCAGGTGCTTAAGCAGAATAAAATCCTGCTGCATCTGTGTGCGCTGACCTGGGTAGTGAATCTGGTATACGGTGCGGCGCTGGTGGTGAGTGCTGCGGTGATCCTCAAAGAGTTTCATCTGCCTGAGAGTTACTTCGGGGTATTACAGACCTCGGCAGCGCTGGTCACCATCATTACGTTTTTCTTTGTGCCGCGAATTGCCAAACGTTTTGGGCTTTCCACGCTGGGGACCCTGTCATTTTGCGGCATGATATTGTCAGGTGCCCTGATGTCGCTTTCACTCGATTATGCGATGTATCTGGCCGGTTACGCATTACTGATGGCTTTTGATGGTGCATTCAGCGTCTACCTGCGCACCTTACGCAGCCAGATTATCCCGCAGAAACATCTGGGGAAAACCATGGGGCTTATTGGCCTGATGAATATGTGTTCGGTACCCGTTAGCGGTCTGGCGGTGACAGCGTTGGCAGGCAGCTTTATGCCGTTGCAAATTATCGCCATCATTCTGATTTTTGCACTGATATTAGGATTGATGTTGATCGTCATCGGCCGCCGTGCTTTCGGCTACAACAGCTGGCTACCGCCTGTGATCGCTCAGCCACAGGCCTGAAACGGTCATCCCGTCTCAAACGATGAATAATGGGGAGCACATCCCCTTTTCTGTTTATCCACATTTGTGCTTTGAGTTATCAGCGCAGTGAATGGTATTTTAAAGTCACTTATCTGCGCTGAGAAAAATAGAAAATATGTCGATAAAACGCTATCCGCAACTGGCCCACTGGGGCGCATATACTGCCGTGGTAGAAGATGGCCGGTTGATCCGTTGTGAACCTTATCAGGCGGATGCCGATCCTTCCCCTTTACTGGATTCCATTGCGCCGCTGGTTTATTCCGACAAGCGTATCCGTAAACCGGCAGTGCGCCGTTCGTGGCTGAAACACCGCGAAAACAGCGATCGCTCGCTGCGTGGCCGTGAGGATTTTGTCGAAGTGGACTGGGATCTGGCGCTGGATCTGGTGGCCGAAGAGAATAAACGCGTGCGTGACCGTTACGGCGCTGCCGGTATCTTTAACGGTTCTTATGGCTGGTCATCCGCAGGGCGTTTACACCACGCCCGTTCTCTGGTGCGTCGTTTTTATTTCACCGGCGGCGGCGGGGTTGATCAGCAGGGCAATTACAGCTGGGGCTCGGCGCAATTTTTCCTGCCGTATGTTATCGGTACTTTTACGCCGCTGACCGGACGCGTTACTTCATGGCCAAGTGTGGTCGAACATGCTGACATTCTGGTCGCGTTTGGCGGCCTGGCGCTGAAAAATGCGCAGGTCGCTTCCGGCGGTGCAGTGGAACATACCCTGAAACCGGCGCTGGAACAGCTGGCGAAAAAAGGCACCCGCGTCATCAATATCAGCCCGATGCGCGACGATTGTCCGGAATTCGTTAATGCCGAGTGGATCCCGATCCGCCCGAACACCGATGCGGCGCTGATGATGGCCGTTGCGTATGAAATTCAGCGTAAAGAAGCGCAGGATGAGGCGTTCCTTGCCAGCCATTGCGTGGGTTATCCGCAACTTGCCGCGTATCTGCGCGGCGACACGGACGGCACACCCAAAACGCCTGACTGGGCGAGCGCTATAACCGGCGTGCCGGCTGAACGTATTGCGCGTCTGGCGGATGACCTGATCGGTGTGCGCAGCTTTATTACCTGTTCGTACTCCGTACAGCGTGCTCACCGTGGCGAGCAGCCTTACTGGATGATGATCGCCCTCTCTGCCATGCTCGGGCAGGTCGGTTTGCCGGGCGGTGGTTTCTCCTTCGGTCACGGCTCGATGAACAGCGTGGGTAATCCGCGTTATGACACGCCGGGGCCTGCCGTCAGTGCCGGGCCGAATCCGTCTGGTTTGTCGATCCCGGTGGCGCGCATCAGCGATATGTTGCTCAATCCGGGCCAGCCGTATGAATTTCAGGGCGAGACGCTGCATTATCCCGATATTCATCTGGTGCACTGGGCGGGGGGTAATCCGTTCCACCATCATCAGCAGCTTAACCGTCTGGTCGAAGGCTGGCAGAAGCCGGATACCGTGATTGTGCAGGATAACGTCTGGACGCCGGCCGCGCAGATGGCCGATATCGTGCTGCCTGCGACAACATCGCTGGAACGTAACGATATCGGCGGTTCATCGCGTGACCGCTTCGTGCTGGCGATGCATCAGGCCGTTGCGCCGCAACATCAGGCGCGCAATGATTTTGATATTTTCGCGGATATTGCCGACCGTCTCGGTTACCGCGAGCAGTTCACTCAGGGGCGTAATGAGGATCAGTGGCTGCGCCATATTTACCGTCAGTGCGGCGAAGCGCAAAAAGGCACGGGTGTGGAATGGCCTGATTTTGAAACCTTCTGGGAGCGCGGTTTTGTTGAACTGCCGGTACCGGAAAAAGATTACGTATTCTTCGAGGAATTCCGCAAAAGTCCGCGCGCTAATCCGCTGGGGACACACAGTGGCAAAATCGAACTGTTCTCCGAAACCATCGCCGGTTACGGCTATGAAGATTTCGCACCGCACCCGGAATGGCAGCCGCCGGTAGAATGGCTGGGCGCGGAAAGTGCCAGACAGTGGCCATTGCACCTGATTTCCATTCAGCCCAAAGATCGTCTGCACAGCCAGCTTGATCAGTCGCCGCTGGCGCAGTCGAACAAAACCGCCGGTAAGGAAACCCTGTTCATGCATCCGGAAGATGCCCTCAGCCGTCAGCTTAAGGACGGCGACCGGGTGAAAGTGCACAACGCGCGCGGCAGTTGTCTGGCGGGTGTTTCGCTTAACGACGGCATTACGCGTGGCGTGGTGCTGATGTCCACCGGCGCCTGGTTTGATCCGGGCTTTGGCGGCCAGTGGCAGGAAACCGAGCAGGCGGGGAATCCGAATGTGCTGACGCTGGATATCGGTACGTCGCGCCTGACGCAGGGGCCAAATGCCATGAGTTGTTTAGTCGAGGTCCAAAGTATTTAAGGTGGTTTTTAAACAGTTAGCCTGATTTATGATAAATCGGGCCTATTTTCACCACTGGTTACATTTTGCGGGATTATGTTTCGATTGCCTGCTGGCGGTGATTCTCCTAAACCAGCTAAATTGAACGTCCCAGAGGTATTGATTGGTGAATCATCAACGTGCTCTGCATGTTGATACCGATTAAATTTGCACCAACCTACGCGGATGCGTAGGTTTTTTTTTGCCTCAGCTCCGGCACGCCGATCAGTTCCCTCCTAAACTCTCTCTGACTGTCGTCATTTTTCAGCGGCTTATAGTATGCTGTTTCCCCAACCTTTTCTTCAAGATCAGGGATGACACATAAGGAGATGGCCAACATGTATCACTTTCTTTTCGCTACTTTCAGGTGGCTTTTCCGCCTGATGTTCAGAGTCAGCGTGACCCCGGCGAACAATAAATATGATTACCCGCGTTTAATCCTCACGCCGAATCATGTCTCGTTTATTGATGGCATGCTGCTGGCGCTTTTCCTGCCGATAAAACCGGTCTTTGCGGTGTATTCCGACATCACCGACAGCTGGTTTATGCGCTGGCTGAAACCGTACGTGGATTTTATGCCGCTGGATCCGACCAAACCGATGGCGATTAAGCATCTGATCCGCGAAGTGGAAAAAGGGCGTCCGGTGGTTGTATTTCCGGAAGGGCGTATTACGGTTACCGGTTCTTTAATGAAGATTTACGACGGTGCGGCCTTTGTGGCGGCGAAGTCACAGGCGACCGTCATGCCGGTGCGCATTGATGGCGCGGAATACACGCCGTTTGGCCGCTTGTTCGGCAGCTTTAAAATCCGCTGGTTCCCGAAAATTACCATCAGCCTCTTACCGCCGACCACCATTGCGATGCCGGACGCGCCGCGCTCGCGCGACCGCCGTGTTCTCGCCGGTGAGCAACTGCATAAAATTATGATGCAGGCGCGTATGGATACCCGCAAGCCGGAAACCTTGTATCAGGCATTATTATCCGCACAAACCCGTTATGGCCGTCGCAAACCCTGTATCGCTGATATCGCATTCAAAGAAGATACCTATCAGGGCCTGCTGAAAAAATGCCTGGGCGTGAGTCGCATTTTGCAACGTTTTACCCGCGAAGGTGAACATGTGGGGATGCTGTTACCCAATGCGACGATCATGGCGGCTGCGCTGTTTGGCGCGTCAATGCGTAACCGTATTCCGGCGCTGCTCAACTACACAGCGGGTGCAAAAGGGTTGCAAAGCGCCATGAAAGCGGCGCAGATCAATACCATTATTACCTCCCGCCAGTTCCTTGAAAAAGGCAAGCTGACGCATCTGCCGGAGAATGTACCTGAGGCGAACTGGGTTTATCTGGAAGATTTGAAAGACACGGTGACCACGCAGGATAAGCTGTGGATCCTGTTCCATCTGATCTTTCCTCGCCGCGCGATGTTGCCGCAAAAGCCCGATGACGCAGCACTGGTACTGTTCACCTCCGGTTCCGAAGGTAACCCGAAAGGTGTGGTGCATTCGCACGCCAGCCTGCTGGCTAACGTCGAGCAAATCCGCACTGTTGCTGACTTCACGCCGCGCGACCGGTTTATGTCGTCGCTGCCGCTGTTCCACGCCTTTGGCCTGACGGTCGGATTGCTGACGCCGCTGATCACCGGCGCGCGGGTTTTCCTGTATCCGAGCCCGCTGCATTACCGCATTGTGCCGGAACTGGTGTATGACCAGAACTGTACCGTATTGTTTGGCACCTCAACGTTCCTCGGCAATTACGCCCGCTTTGCGCATCCGTATGATTTTGCACGGTTGCGGTATGTGGTCGCCGGAGCGGAGAAACTGGCGGAAGGCACCAAAGAAATCTGGCAGAACAAATTCGGTATCCGCATTCTGGAAGGCTACGGCGTGACCGAGTGCGCACCGGTGGTTGCAATCAACGTACCGATGGCGACCAAAGTGAATACCGTCGGTAAGATTTTGCCGGGCATGGAGTCACGTCTGATTACCGTGCCGGGCATTGAAGAGGGCGGTCGTCTGCAACTGCGCGGGCCTAACATCATGAAGGGTTACCTGCGCGTTGAAAATCCGGGTGTGCTGGAAACACCGCAGGCTGAAAATGCCGCAGGTGAAATGCAGGCGGGCTGGTATGACACCGGCGATATCGTCACGCTGGATGAAAAAGGTTTCTGCACCATCCGGGGCCGCGTGAAACGTTTTGCCAAACTGGCGGGGGAAATGGTCTCGCTGGAAAGCGTCGAACAACTGGCGATCAGCGCTTCACCGGATAAACAGCATGCGGCGACGTCCCGCAGCGATGCCAGCAAAGGCGAGGCCCTGGTGCTGTTTACCACCGATCCTGAATTACGTCGTGATGCACTGAGCCAGGCCGCCCGTGAACTCGGGCTGCCGGAACTGGCGGTGCCGCGTGATATTCGTGTCGTTAAAGCGTTACCGTTGCTCGGCAGCGGTAAACCCGATTTTGTCACCCTGCGTCAGATGGCAGAAAACCCGGAGACTGAGGCATGATCCAGCCAGTAAAGGCGGCATCGCCGCTGATGTCAAAAAGTATGATTGCGGTGATCGTGGCGCAGTTCCTGTCGGCTTTCGGTGACAATGCGCTGCTGTTCGCCGCGCTGGCGCTGATCAAACAGCAACTTTACCCCGACTGGAGTCAGCCTGTTTTACAAATGGCGTTTGTGGCGACCTATATTATCCTCGCGCCGTTTGTCGGGCAGTTTGCCGACAGTTTCTCCAAAGGCCGCGTGATGATGGTCGCCAACCTGCTCAAACTGGCAGGCGCGGCGGTGATTTGTGCCGGACTGAATCCGTTCCTCGGTTATACATTGGTCGGTATTGGCGCAGCGGCGTATTCGCCAGCCAAATACGGCATTCTGGGCGAGATCGCCAGTGGTGAACAGTTGGTGAAAGCCAATGGCCTGATGGAAGCCTCTACCATTGCCGCGATTCTGCTGGGTTCTGTGGCCGGTGGCGCGCTGGCTGACTGGAGCATTCTGGCGGCGTTGGGTATCTGCGTGCTGGCGTATGGTGCGGCGGTGGTCGCAAACTGGTTTATTCCGAAGCTGAGTCCTGCGCGTCCGGGACAGTCATGGAATCCGGCAAAAATGAGCCGGACTTTTTTCTCTGCCTGCAAAACATTATGGCAGGATGGCGAAACCCGCTTCTCGCTGGTCGGTACCAGCCTGTTCTGGGGCGCGGGCGTGACGCTGCGTTTCCTGCTGGTGCTGTGGGTGCCAGTGGCGCTGGGCATCACCGATAACAAAACCCCTACGTTGCTGAATGCGATGGTGGCGGTCGGGATTGTGTTGGGTGCGGGCGCGGCGGCGAAATTAATCCGTCTGGATACCGTGAAACGCTGCCTGCCTGCAGGCGTCGCTATCGGTATCGCCGTGGTGGTCTTCGCACTGCAAACCAGCATGTTGAGTGCTTACATTGTGCTGGTGGTGGTGGGGATTCTGGGCGGCTTCTTTGTGGTGCCGCTGAATGCACTCTTGCAGCATCGCGGTAAAATTTCCGTTGGTGCCGGTAATGCGATTGCAGTGCAGAACCTGGGTGAAAACACCGCCATGCTGCTGATGCTCGGTTTGTATTCGCTGGTGGTGATGGTTGGCGCGCCAGTGGTGGCGATTGGCATCGGGTTCGGTGTGGTATTCGCACTGGCGATAGCCGGGTTGTGGATCTGGAAGAATATGCAGAAACGCCGCCTGGCGTGACCGGGCAGGTGAAAAAAGAAAAGGGCGCTGAGCGCCCTTTTTTACTGCCTGCGACCAGGGTTTACGGCGCAGGAATAGTGAAGCGTTTGTGGATATTTTCCAGATCAGCAAGGATCTCCTCATCGAGCGTCAGATCCTGACTGTCGATGTTGATCTTCAGCTGTTCGAGCGTGGTTGCGCCCAGCAGTGTGCTGGCCACAAACGGTTGCTGGCGCACAAAGGCCAGCGCCATCTGCGAAGGATCCAGGTTACGTTTCTTCGCCAGCGCGACATATTCGGCAATCGCCGCTTCAGCCTGCGGTGAAGAGTAACGGGTGAAACGGCTGAACAGCGTATTACGTGCCCCGGCCGGTTTCGCACCGTTAAGGTATTTGCCACTCAGTGTGCCAAACGCCAGGCTGGAGTAGGCCAGCAGTTCAACCCCTTCGTGCTGACTGATTTCGGATAAACCGATTTCAAAGCTGCGGTTCAGCAAACTGTACGGGTTTTGAATCGACACAATACGCGGCAGATCGTGTTTCTCAGCCAGTTGCAGGTAACGCATCACGCCCCACGGCGTTTCGTTAGAAACACCGATATAGCGGATTTTACCGGCGCGAACCTGTTCATTCAGCGCTTCCAGCGTTTCCAGCAAAGTCACCGGAGATTGTTCTTCGGTGTACTGATAGCTCAGTTTGCCAAAGAAATTGGTCTGGCGCTGAGGCCAGTGAATTTGATAAAGATCGAGATAATCGGTGTTCAGACGTTTCAGACTGGCATCCAGTGCCGCGCGGATATTTTTGCGATCCAGCATCTGATCCGGGCGAATGGCGTTGTCACTACCCCGGGAAGGGCCGGAGACTTTACTCGCCAGAATGATCTTTTCACGATTGCCACGGGCTTTCAGCCAGCTACCGATATAGGTTTCCGTCAGCCCCTGAGTTTCAGGACGCGGCGGAACGGGATACATCTCTGCGGTATCAATCAGGTTGATACCCGCCGCAACGGCGTAATCGAGTTGCTGGTGGGCGTCGGCTTCGCTGTTTTGTTCACCAAAAGTCATGGTGCCAAGTCCCAGTAAGCTCACTTCTAAAGAACTGTGGGGTATACGGTGATATTGCATTGCCGGTCTTCCTTTATATCTGAGAATGTCAGCCTGTTAGAAAAAGCGCCTTAACTGACTATATACAAGGCTGGCAGATGGGGGAAGTGGCAGTGTGTGCGGGAAGAACGATGCGGGCGGTGGATAAAATAACAAAGAGCCAGTCCTGATAACTGGCTCTTTAACGGGTTAAGAGGCGTTTTGCTTAACGCTTCATCACCTGGCTGACGTTGTCATTATTGATCTGGCGATCGTTACCTTGTTCATCGGTGTAACTCAGCAGTCCGGTAGATTTATCCAGCTTAGGTTTACCATCAGTGAGGATCATATTGCCGTCTTTGGTTGAGATCACATAGTCGCTGGCACAACCTGCGAGGCTCAGCACCACAAGCGCAGCACCGGCTGCCATTAAAGTTTTTTTCATCATCGTTAACGTTCCTTTTTGTTGTACCGAAGATAGTGATATTTAGCGTAGCAAACTATCCCGCAGACCGCGTGGAATGGTATCGGTTAAAGCTGAAAATGACGGGCCAGAAGCGCTGCGGTAAAACGCTTTTTCAAATAGAAGCCGCGCGGCAGTGTCAAAATGGGTTGCCCTAATTCCCCGATCGCTTCCGTCAGCGCTTTGCTGTTGGCGGCTTTGGGGCGAATTTGCAGATATTCGCCATGGCGTGCTGTGATGCTTTCGACTTTACCCAGCACGATCAAATCCATCAGTTCCTCCCAGTCCTGACGCAGTTGCTCATCTTCTTCCTCAGAGGGTTGCCATAATAAAGGTGCTCCGATGTGGCGCCCGGCCAGGGGGATCTGGCGCTCACCTTCGACCGGTATCCACAAAACCCGGGCCAGTTTATGGCGCACGTGGCTGTTTTCCCAGGTCACGCCGCTGTTGCCGGTTAACGGGGCAACGCACACAAAGGTGGTTTCCAGCGGCCTGCCCCGGGAATCAACCGGGATTGTTTTGAGCTCAATGCCAATATCAGCAAAATCCTGCTCGGCTTTGCTTCCTGCTACCGCACCGAGATACACCTCAACCAACATACCAACCCAGCCTTTCTCCCGTTTAAGATTCTCAGGGATGGGCAATCCGGCCCGGGCGGCGAGTTCACCCAATGTATGACCCGCCAGCGATTGCGCGCGCAACAACAGTTCCTGTTCATTGAGCGGGGGCCGGGCGGCAGGGAAAGGAATAGACATAAAAAACAATGCTCACTCGATAGATTAAATTTCGTACTGCTTTTGTCATGCACAGTGAATAAAAAGTTGTTCCTGTGGATCAATGAAATAATAGCATGATTTGCCTTAGTTTTTTTTGAGGTTTCTGGCGTATTGAGTGCATCGCCGCTGAGGTTGATCACCTGTTGAAGGCGACAATGAACAGGATCTTCCACCTACTTATCCACAGATTTCTTGGATAACCCTGTCCGAATGAGAGCACTGGTTCGATTTACAGGCTTGACGGCCCGGGTTTTATCCATTTTTTGGCGGGATAGCGTCAACTTTTAGACGATCGCTGTGGATAAAAACGACATTGGTGGATCTTTCACCAGATCACTTTCAGGTGTGAGATAACTCTCATTTTTAAGCATGGGATAACTCCATTTATTATTGGTAATATTCTGTTTTAAAATGATTTAATAAGGATATATTTTCCCGCTAAAAATAAGTTAAGAAGAGTTTTACCCCGCTTACTCTGAAGTTCTTCACATACCTATCCACAGAAAAAGTGCATAAAATCGCGGGTGATTCCAAAAATCTGTTTATAACTTTGCGTATAACTGTGAGTTATCCCATTTTTATTCATGCGGATCGGCATTAACCAGTGGTTTACCGCCTGTTGGTAGTATGAAACAATCAGAACATCTATGAGTTTAAGCGATTGAGGTAGTCCGGTGATCGATGATGATGGCTACCGCCCGAATGTTGGTATTGTAATTTGTGACAAGCAGGGTCAGGTATTGTGGGCCAGACGATACGGCCAGCACTCCTGGCAGTTTCCACAAGGGGGGATAAACCCTGGTGAAACCGCTGAGCAGGCCATGTACCGCGAGCTGTTTGAGGAAGTGGGGCTTGGCCGTAAAGATGTACGTATTCTGGCTTCAACCCGTAACTGGTTACGTTATAAATTGCCGAAACGTTTGGTGCGTTGGGACACAAAGCCGGTTTGTATCGGCCAAAAGCAAAAATGGTTCTTGCTGCAACTGATGTGTAACGATGCTGATATCAATATGCAGCGCAGCAGTACGCCTGAATTTGATGGCTGGCGTTGGGTCAGTTTCTGGTATCCGGTTCGTCAGGTGGTGTCATTTAAACGCGATGTTTATCGTCGCGTAATGAAAGAGTTTTCCACTACTATTATGCCGATGCAGGAAGTCTCCCTTCCCAGGATATCGCCCGCTTATCGTCGTAAAAGAGGCTAAGTCACGAAGAGATGCTCACGCGTTTGCGAGAAATTGTTGAAAAGGTAGCAATGGCGTCCAGCCTCAATGATGCGCTGGACGTACTGGTCAACGAAACCTGCCTGGCGATGGACACGGAAGTGTGTTCCGTCTATCTCGCTGACAATGACCGTCGTTGTTATTATCTGATGGCGACGCGAGGTTTGAAAAAACCTCGTGGTCGGACTATTACGCTGGCTTTTGATCAGGGTATTGTCGGTCTGGTAGGGCGTCTGGCCGAGCCCATCAACCTTGCCGATGCGCAGAGCCATCCAAGCTTCAAATATATTCCTGCCGTAAAAGAAGATCTTTTCCGATCCTTCCTGGGTGTGCCGATCATTCATCGTCGTCAGTTGCTGGGTGTGCTGGTTATCCAGCAACGTGAACACCGGCAGTTCGACGAAAGTGAAGAGTCGTTTATGGTCACGCTTGCCACCCAACTGGCGGCGATCCTTTCTCAGGCACAGCTTAATGTGCTTTATGGACGCTTTCGCCAGACGCGCGTTCGTGCGCTTGCCGCATCTCCAGGCGTGGCCATCGGTGTTGGCTGGCAGGACAGCTCTCAGCCTTCGCTCGACCACGTTTATATGGCGTCTACGCTTGATACTGTGCGTGAACGCGAGCGCCTGACCCGCGCTCTGGAAGATGCCGGTGCAGAGTTCCGTCGCTTCAGTAAACGTTTCGCGGCGAGTGCGCAGAAAGAAAGCGCAGCGATTTTTGACCTCTATTCTCACCTTCTTAATGATGCCCGTCTCAAACGCGAACTGTTCGCCCAGATAGATCAGGGTGCAGTGGCGGAGTGGGCCGTCAAAAAGGTTGTCGAAGAATTTGCGGCGCAGTTTTCCAGCTTGCAGGATACCTATCTGCGTGAGCGTGGCAGTGACTTACGGGCGCTGGGGCAGCGGCTGGTGTTTCATCTTGATGATACGATCCAGGGCAACACGCAGTGGCCAGAACGTTTTATTCTGGTTGCAGATGAACTGACAGCCACTTTGCTGGCTGAAATGCCGCAAGACCGTCTGGCAGGCGTTGTGGTTCGCGATGGTGCAGCTAACTCACATGCGGCGATTTTGGTTCGCGCAATGGGCGTGCCGACCATTATGGGCGCTGATATACAGCCTGCACTGCTCAGCCAGAGACAACTGATCGTTGACGGCTACCGTGGTGAGTTGCTCATTGATCCGGAAGCCGTACTGGTCACAGAATACAAGCGTCTGATTAGCGAAGAAATGGAGCTGAGTCAGAAGGCTGAAGATGACGTTGAGCAACCCGCAGCGCTGAAAAGCGGCGAACGGGTGAAAGTGATGCTGAATGCCGGTCTGAGCGCAGATCATGAAAAATTGTTTGGCAGTCGCGTTGACGGCGTTGGGCTTTATCGCACCGAAATTCCGTTCATGTTGCAAAGCGGTTTCCCTTCTGAGGAAGAGCAGGTCGCGCAATATCAGGGCATGTTACAGCTGTTTCCGCAAAAACCCGTGACCCTGCGAACGCTGGATATCGGCTCTGATAAGCAATTGCCTTATATGCCGATCAGCGAGGAAAATCCTTGTCTGGGTTGGCGCGGGATTCGAATTACCCTCGATCAGCCTGAAATTTTCCTGATCCAGGTCCGTGCGATGTTGCGTGCGAATGCCGCAACCGGAAATCTTGGCATTCTTCTGCCAATGGTCACCAGCCTGGAAGAAATTGATGAGGCCCGTCGCTTAATCGATCGCGCCGGACGTGAAGTGGAAGAACAACTGGGTTATGAACTGCCGCGCGCGCGTTTGGGCGTGATGATAGAAGTGCCGTCGATGGTCTTTATGCTGCCTGCACTGGCCGGGAGAGTGGAGTTTATTTCCGTCGGCACCAACGACCTGACGCAATATCTGCTGGCTGTTGATCGTAACAATACCCGTGTTGCAGGGCTTTATGACAGCCTGCATCCGGCGATGCTGCGGGTGCTCAAACAAATTGTCACCACCGCTGAGGCTGCCGGGCTGGATGTCAGCTTATGTGGCGAGATGGCGGGTGACCCGATGGGCGCATTACTGCTTACCGGTATGGGTTTTCGCAATCTCAGCATGAACGGACGCAGCGTTGCCCGTGTAAAATATCTGCTTCGCCGTATTGAACTCCATGATGCCCAGGAACTGGCCAGCCGGGTGTTACAGGCGCATTTCACGACGGACGTGCGTCATATGACGGCTGCTTTTATGGAAAGACGCGGTCTGGGCGGCCTGATCCGCGGGGGTAAATAAGCGCCGGATACCACGCTTTGCCCCAGGTTACCCTCATCCTGCTCGCCTCACGGCGCTGGATGAGATGATTTTTTACAGAACTTTTCCAGCAGCTTAGCCCCGGAAAACCTTCCGGCTATGCTACTATTCGCTCCCTGCTGGCCCCTGAACGGGCAATAATGATAAACAATTTGTGGTGATAGATGAGCAACAGCTATCTGGCGTTTCCCCAGTTTGATCCGGTAATTTTCTCAATCGGACCGGTATCTCTCCACTGGTACGGACTGATGTACCTGGTCGGTTTTGTCTTCGCGATGTGGCTGGCGGTACGCCGTGCCAATAAGCCAGGCAGCGGCTGGACAAAAGATGAAGTCGAAAACTTGCTGTACGCCGGTTTCCTGGGGGTATTCCTCGGTGGCCGTATCGGGTACGTTTTCTTCTATAACCTGCCTTTATTCCTCGATAATCCGCTTTATCTTTTCAAAGTCTGGGATGGCGGCATGTCTTTCCACGGCGGCCTGATTGGCGTGATCGTGGTCATGCTGATTTTTGCCCGTCGTACCAAACGCAACTTCTTCCAGGTTTCCGACTTTATCGCTCCGCTGATCCCGTTTGGACTTGGCGCAGGTCGTTTGGGTAACTTCATCAATGGCGAACTGTGGGGGCGTGTGACCACAGATGTACCCTGGGCGATGCTGTTCCCGGGCTCACGTCAGGAAGACATCGCGATTGCTGCGGCTGACCCTAAATGGCAGCCATTGCTGAATCAGTATGGCGTATTGCCGCGTCATCCTTCCCAACTGTACGAACTGCTGCTTGAAGGCGTTGTACTGTTTATTATTCTGAATGTGTTCATCCGAAAATCACGCCCGATGGGCGCCGTATCAGGTTTGTTCCTGATCGGATATGGCTTATTCCGCATCATCGTTGAACACTATCGTCAGCCGGATGCCCAGCTAGGCCTGTTCGATGGAATCATCAGCATGGGGCAGGTTCTGTCCATTCCTATGGTGGTCATTGGCCTGATTATGATGGTCTGGGCATATCGCCGTCCGCAGAAACAATTGTCGTGAGGTAACATGAAACAGTATCTGGATTTAATGCAGAAAGTGCTCGATGAGGGCACCCCTAAAGCTGACCGTACCGGTACGGGCACGTTGTCGATTTTTGGCCATCAGATGCGTTTCAACTTGCAGGAAGGTTTTCCGCTGGTCACCACCAAACGTTGTCATTTACGCTCCATCATTCATGAACTTCTATGGTTTCTGAAAGGTGAAACAAATATTGCCTACCTGCGTGAAAATAATGTCAGCATCTGGGACGAGTGGGCAGACGAAAAGGGTGACCTCGGTCCGGTTTATGGCAAGCAATGGCGTGCCTGGGGCGCGGCTGACGGCAGGCAAATCGACCAGTTGACAAATGTGGTTGAACAGCTAAAAAAAGATCCGGATTCACGCCGCATTATTGTGTCGGCATGGAATGTCGGTGAGCTGGATCAGATGGCGCTGGCACCTTGCCACGCTTTCTTTCAGTTCTATGTGGCCGACGGGAAACTCTCTTGCCAGCTGTATCAGCGTTCATGCGACATCTTCCTGGGTCTGCCGTTTAACATCGCCAGCTACGCGCTGCTGGTGCATATGATGGCACAGCAATGTGATCTGGAAGTCGGTGACTTTGTCTGGACCGGTGGCGATACGCATCTGTACAGCAACCATATGGAACAGACACATCTGCAGCTGACGCGTGAGCCTCGTGCATTGCCAAAACTGGTGATTAAGCGCAAACCGGCCTCCCTGTTTGATTACAACTTCGAAGATTTCGAGATTGAAGGGTACGATCCACATCCTGCAATCAAAGCGCCTGTGGCGATCTGATTTTTTGTGGTGTGCCGCCTGACAGCCTGGTCAGGCGGTAATTTATCCCTTCTCACGTTTCTTGCTGCATTTTTTACACCTTTCCCTGACGATTCCCACTCCGATTTTTATCCTGATGTTATCCCTGCGAGATATCACGCAAATTTTTTGCCGCGTGTATTTTATTGCACCGATTGCTCTGAAGACATCCTGGAAAAAATGACTTTGCCGGTGGCGATAAAAATCTACACGCTTATTTTGGCGGTATGAAAACATTTGAGCGGGCAGGAGAGCAGGGAATGTCGCTGATCGAAATGATGGTTGTTGTGGCTCTGATTGCCATGTGTACGTTATGGGGAATCCACAGCTGGCGCAGTTACCAGCAGGCATTGAAGCTTGAACAATCGGCTCAGCAACTGCGTTTGTATTTATACGGAGTCCAGGCCGAAGCCAATAATTACAATCGTTCTGCTGTTTTATGGGGGATTTCCGGCGCAAACGGGTGTGTGGGAACCGGCATCCGCCCCTCTGATTGCCGTAATGCGGCGGGTAAAATATTCGCCCTTCATGAAGCTGGCATTGAATTAGCCGACGTTCCTGAAAAAAATATGGGCTTTTACGGCCTGCGGAATGCGGCACTTGCCGGGCATATCACGCTGAGAAATCCAGCAGGGAGTGTGCGAATCGTTCTCTCCGTCAGAGGGCGGTTGCGTATGTGTAGTGAAACTCAGCCTTTACTGGGTATCGGGCTATGTCAGTGAACACATCCCGTTGTCAGGGATTCACGCTGCCCGAAGTTATGATTGCGATGGGTATTGGCAGCATGCTGATGCTCAGTGCCGCACAAATCTATCCGCTTATGCGCCAGAGAAGCCAGAGTCTGGGCCGGCATTATCAGCTGGAACAACTGTTGCGCCAGAGTATTTCTGCTATCGGCAAAGATATCCGTCGGGCCGGTTTCTGTAACGGAAACTGTGAGGGCAAATCTTTTATCATAAGTAACGCTGTCGGCGAAGCGCCTGGCTCCTGCATCATTGTTATCTATGACATGAACCGTAACGGAATATGGGATAAAACCAGCTCACCGGAATCTGAATACTTTGGTTATCGTTTACGACAGGGGGGGATTGAAATCCAGCGCGGAACAGATGACTGCGGGAGTTCTGGCTGGGAAAAACTCCTTGATCCGGCTGAAGTTAACGTGACCCGATTTACGATTACGCAGGTAGCAGAAAGTGCCTCCGGCCGTCTGTATTCTCTGCAACTGGAAGCCCGCTGGAGCAAAGATCCTTTTATCCACCGTCAGGTTAACGAGATGATTGCAGGCCATGTTTTATGACAAGCGTAGTCAAAAGAAGCGAGTCACTCAGACAACGTGGGAGCGCCATGATCCTGAGTATTCTGGTGATGATGGGATTAGGCTTGATTGTCCTTAATTCGCTGCAACAGCAACTTTCCGCCGGGCTTTCGCTGACGTCAAATCAGCATCGCTATAATGTTGCCTGGGAAAATGCAGCTTCGGCATTGGCGTGGGGCATAGGACAATCATGGAGCGACAGCCATGATCCCTACTGGCAGTGCCGGGAGGTGGCGGATGGGATCATTATTTCAGGAAGTGGCCGGGCCTGTGTCCGCCCAGCCTTTCGGGAGGATATCTTTCTGGTCCGTGGTGAAGGCCGGTTAACTCAAGACAATGAACCCGTTGTACAGTATCAGCAAGTCAGTAGTAAAAAGCAGGCTGGCGGAGATCTGATTTTTTCGCCACTAAAACAAGGATGGCTGGATTTTTGTCCTGAGACTGATGCGCAGGCCTGCAATGAATGAAAGCTGCTCAGCACAGCAAGGTTTCAGCCTCACAGAAGCGCTGATCGCCATGTTGCTCTTGTCAGTTTCCATTCTGGGGCTCCTGAATTATTACCAGTCACTGAGCCACGGTTTTATGCGCCAGTGGCAGGTTCAACAGGCGTGGGCAGAAGCGCATTCCCAGCTTGAAGCCTATTCTGTAGCCGGGAAGGGGACGGAGCCTTTTGCGAAAAATTGGGAATATCTGATTAGCGGCACTTCATATGCACAATCCTGCAAGTTGGTTACTGCGGCAATTCAAACGCCGACAAAATATCAGGCCATATTGCAGCGTTTGATATGTGATTTTGCCCCCTGAAGTGGCATCTGTCAGCCGCATATTACCGGGCAAAAATACTGTTAAGCTACTTGCAATGGCGGGTTAACAGCTTAGAGTGGTTTAACCGGGTGTTTTTCCCCTATTGGGAACCATGAGTGTTGTGGCTAAAACATAACGGAGCACAGGAAGAAAATCCCGATTCGATTTTTTTTCACAACTATCCTGTTTCTGCGCGGTCTGAACAGACTCAATCGCTCAAAACAGCGTGTTGAGGTTCATCGGTTATTGAACCGTGTATTTATTGCCTGCGTGGCACGTTTATTCGATTGAGGGAGAGTGGCAATGTTAAAACAGGTTACCCGCGTTTTCGGGGTACTGTTGTTATTGAGCGTTGGGATACCTGTTGTTTCAAGTGCAGCTGACTGGCAACCTTTTGCACAAGCTATCAATAAAAGTCAAAACGACCCTCGTCACTATCAGGCAATAAGACTGGCCAATGATATGACCGTTTTGCTGGTTTCTGACCCTCAGGCGCCCAAATCTCTCGCCGCATTGGCCCTTCCTGTCGGTTCGCTGGAGGATCCTGATTCTCAGTTAGGCCTTGCCCATTATACTGAGCATATGTTGCTGATGGGCTCGAAGAAATATCCTCAGCCGGAAAGCCTGTCTGAATTCCTTAAAAAACACGGTGGGAGCCATAATGGCAGTACAGCTTCTTACCGCACCGCGTTTTATCTTGAAGTAGAAAACGATGCCTTGCCAGAAGCGGTAGATCGCCTGGCGGATGCTATCGGCCAACCACTATTAGATCCCGCCAACGGAGACCGTGAGCGTAATGCCGTGAACGCTGAACTGACGATGGCCCGATCGCGTGACGGTATGCGGATGGCGCAAGTTCGCGCAGAAACATTAAATCCTATGCACCCGGCAGCCCGCTTCTCAGGGGGTAATCTGGATACGTTGAAAGATAAACCGGGCAGTAAGCTTCATGACCAGCTGACGGCTTTTTATCAGCGTTACTATTCCGCTAACCTCATGGTCGGTGTGATTTATAGCAATAAATCTTTGCCTGAACTTGCTGAACTGGCCTCCACAACCTTTGGCCAGATCGCCAATCATCATGCCGCCGTGCCGCCGATTACAGTCCCGACGTTAACTGCAGACCAAAAGGGCGAGTTTATCCATTTCGTTCCTGCACAGCCGCGCAAAGAATTGCGGATTGAATTTGCCATTGATAACAATAGTGCCGATTTTCGCAGTAAAACCGATACCTATATCAGCTACCTTATTGGTAACCGCAGCCCGAATACCCTATCCGACTGGTTACAGAAGCAGGGCTATGCCGACGGGATCAGTGCAGGTGCGGATCCGATGGTTAACCGTAATATGGGCGTATTCAATATTTCTGTTTCCCTGACGGATAAGGGGCTGGCGCAACGCGATACCGTTATTGCCGCCATTTTCAACTATCTCAATGAAATGCGCGCACAGGGGATCCGGAAATCCTATTTTGATGAGATTGCCCACGTTATGGCGCTCGACTTCCGCTATCCGGCACTGACGCGTGATATGGATTATGTCGAATGGCTGGTGGATACCATGCTGCGGGTACCTGTCGGGCATGTTCTCGACTCGCCGTATCTTACTGACCAGTATGATCCTAAAGCGATTGAATCACGGCTAACTGAAATGACGCCGCAAAATGCACGTTACTGGATCATCAGCCCGAATGAGCCTCACAATAAAGTGGCCTACTTTGTTAATGCGCCGTATGAGATCGATAAAGTTCCCGCGCAAACCTACTCGCAGTGGAAGACGCTGGGGCAGGGGATTTCTCTGTCGCTGCCTGCGCTGAATCCGTACATTCCGGACTCACTTGCGCTGGTCACTAAAGATTCGACGGCGACGAAACCTGAATTGTTAGTTGAAGATAAAGGGTTGCGGGTGTTCTACATGCCGAGTCGCTATTTTGCTGATGAGCCTAAAGCGAATGTGACCGTTTCTTTCCGCAATGAGCAGTCTCTCAGCACGGCTAAAAATCAGGTGCTGTATGGCCTGACGGATTACCTCACCGGCGTTGCTTTTGATCAGCTGAGCTATCAGGCATCCATTGGTGGGATCACGTTCGGCACATCGCCTGATAACGGATTACAATTTACTGCTACCGGTTTCACCGAGTGTCTGCCTGATTTACTGGCCGCACTGGTCGATAACTACCCTGATTTCAAACCGACACAGGAACAGCTTGATCAGGCGAAATCATGGTATCTCGAGCGTTTAGCTTCAGCAGATAAAGGGAAAGCGTTTGAGCTGGCGTTACAACCGGTTCAGTTGCTTTCGCGGGTGCCTTATACCGAGCGCAGCGAGCGTGAAAAGCTGGTTTCCGCCATCACACTGGAAGAGGTGAACGCCTACCGTGAACAACTGGTTCATCATGCTGCGGTAGAAGTGATGGTCGTGGGGAATATGACGGCTGATCAGGTTAAAGCGATGTCTTCGCAAATCATGCAAAAGTTGGGTGAGCATGGGACACAGTGGTGGCGCGGCAAGCTGGCCGTAGTGACCGGACCGCTGAAAGCGAATATTCAGCGTATTGGGACAAGTTCGGACTCTGCGCTGGCAGCGGTGTATGTCCCCACCGGTTATGATGAAGTTCAGAGCATGGCGTACAGTGCTTTGCTGGGACAAATTATTCAGCCATGGTTCTACAGTCAGCTTCGGACACAAGAACAACTGGGTTACGCAGTGTTTGCTTTTCCTATTCCGGTAGGCAAACAGTGGGGGATTGGTTTCCTGCTGCAAAGTAACAGCAGGCAACCTGATTATCTGTATCAGCGCTATCTGGCATTTTATCCGCAGGCCGAAAAACGTCTGCGTGAAATGAAGGATGACGAGTTCCTGCAATACAAACAGGGGCTGGTGAATGAAATGCAGCAAAACCCGCAAACGTTAGATGAGGAAGCTGACCGTCTGGGAAATGATTTTAGCCGCGGAAATCCACAATTTGACACCCGCACGAATGTTATCCGGGTTATTGCCGGGCTGACGCAAACTCAGCTGGCGGATTACTTCAATCAGGCCGTAATAAAACAGGATGGTCTGGCGATGTTGTCACAGGTTTCAGGCAATGACAGCAAGTCGCCACAATACGCGGCGCCTGAGGGCTTTAAAACCTGGTCTGATACCTCAACGTTGCAACAGGCGCTGGAACCGCACACGGATAAATAATCCGCTGATGTGTAAAGCAAAATAAAAAGGGCGCGGAAGCGTCCTTTTTATAACTGAGGCCAGGTAGTGAGAGAGTTACAGCTCAGCGATCAGTATTTTGGAACGACGCTGGTAGTTGTACATTTCCTGTTTCTGAATCGGCAACACATCCACTTCTGCTGGTTTGAAACCACGCTCCTGGAACCAGTGAATGCTGCGGGTCGTCAGTACAAACAGCCTGTTCAGCCCCATGAGTTTCGCCTGGCTGGCAACGCGTTGCAGTAACATTTCACCCCGTGAAGAGCTGCGGTAGTCCGGGTGAACCGCCACGCAGGCCATTTCGCCAATCCCTTCATCATGAAACGGATAAAGCGCCGCACAGGCAATGGTCAGGTTATCCCGCTCGATAATGGTAAATTTATCGATTTCCATTTCCAGCTGCTCGCGGGAACGGCGTACCAGAATACCCTGTTGTTCCAGCGGACGAATAAGTTCCAGAATGCCACCGATGTCGTTGATGGTTGCTCGCCGAACTTGCTCGGCACTTTCCATCACGATTTGCGTGCCAATGCCGTCGCGCGAAAACAGTTCCTGAACCAGTGCACCGTCTTCCTGATAACTGATCAGGTGACTGCGACGTACGCCGCTGCGGCAGGCCTTCACCGCGCCGCGCAGGAAGCGAACGGTACCGGAAAGATAATCGCCGCCGGATTCCATCTGATCAATTTTTTGCTGTGCATCATTAGGAAACAGTTCGGAAATAATATTACCTTCCTCGTTGATTACCCCTTGTGAAGAGCAGAAGCCGATCATTTTTTCTGCTTTCAGTTTGATCGCCAGTTGTGTTGCGACTTCTTCGGAAGTCAGGTTGAAGCTTTCACCGGTAACCGAAACTGCAACCGGACCGAGCAAGACAATCGCATTGCTGTCGAGCTGACGGTGAATCGCTTCTTCATCAATACGGCGGATACGCCCACTGTGACAGTAATCAATACCGTCATCGACGCCCAGCGGCTGAGCAATGATAAAATTGCCGCTGACGACATTGATATGCGCGCCCTGAAGTGGCGTATTATTCAGACTCATTGACAGCCGCGCCGTGATATCGAGCTGCAGCAGCCCGGCGGCTTGCTTAACCAGTTCGAGCGCACGTGCATCCGTGACGCGAATATTCTTATGATAAATCGGCTCGTAATTATGCTCGGAAAGGTTCTCATCAATCTGCGGACGGGCGCCATAAACGACGACCAGACGGATGCCTAAACTGTGTAACAGGCCGATATCGTTGACAATATTGCTAAAATTTTCATGTTCAATGGCTTCCCCACCGAGCATGACAACGAATGTTTTGCCTCGGTGAGCATTTATATAGGGAACTGAGTGGCGAAATCCCTGAACCAGTTCAGTACTACGTTCCTTCACGGCAAAACCTCGTATGAATTTTTATTCGTAATTTTTGTATTTTTATTCTTTTGCGGCGCTGTGGCAAGTAAGAAATCTCTGTTTTTGTTTTAACACCCATCACAAACATACAACAAATTGATAAATCGAATAAATGTTTAGGAATGACATGCAGGATATGATTCGTTAGAATTCGTAAAATGAGTTTTTTATCAGCTATTTTTTACTTTTGGACACTTTTTGAGACTGCATGACTGACGATACCCACAATCCCGGAAGACGACGCCTCCTGCAAACCGTAGCTGCTTCCTGGATACTGAGCGTGAGTAAAGTGGGTTTTGCTGCCAGCTCACAGGTCATTGCTGTACGTATCTGGCCCTCGTCTACTTATACCCGAATTACGCTTGAATCCAGCACTCCCTTAAAATATAAGCAGTTTCTGCTCAGCGATCCGCCGCGCGTTGTGGTGGATATCGAAGATGTGCATCTCAACAGTGTGTTAAAAGGGTTGGGCGAAAAAGTCCAGCAAAGTGATCCTTATATCAGACAGGCGCGGGTGGGGCAGTTTGATACCAAAACGGTCCGCCTGGTGTTTGAGCTCAAGCATGTAATCAATCCACATGTCTTCACGCTGAAACCGGTCGCTGAATTCCATAACCGGCTGGTGCTCGATCTTTATCCGCAAGAGGGTGAAATCAGTGCTCAGGACGATCCGCTGCTGGCGTTACTGGAAGATTACAACCGCGGAGATGTGGCGAGAACGCTACCTCCGGAAAAGGCAAAAGATGGTCAGGCGGGGCGAAGCCGGCCGTTGGTGATCATGCTTGATCCTGGTCATGGCGGTGAAGATCCGGGGGCGATTGGCAAATATAAGACCCGTGAGAAAGATGTTGTATTGCAGATCGGCCGCAGATTACAGAAGCTGATTATGCGTGAACCCAATATGAAAGCGCATATGACCCGCAATGAAGATGTGTTTATTCCGCTTAAAGTCCGCGTGGCAAAGGCACGAAAACTGCGGGCAGACCTTTTTATCTCTATTCACGCAGATGCATTTACCAGCCGTGCAGCAAAAGGCTCGTCGGTTTTCGCTCTGTCGACCAAAGGGGCAACCAGTTCCGCAGCACGTTTTCTCGCACAAACACAGAATGAATCTGACCTGATAGGCGGCGTCAGTAAAAGCGGTGACCGCTATCTGGATCACACGATGTTTGATCTGGTTCAGACAGCAACCATCAGCGATAGCCTGAAATTTGGCAAAGAAGTGCTGACGCGTATGGGCAGGATTAATCATCTGCATAAAAATAAAGTGGATCAGGCCGGGTTCGCGGTATTAAAAGCGCCGGATATCCCGTCAATTCTGGTGGAAACGGCGTTTATCAGTAACATCAGTGAAGAGAAGAAATTGCGGACTGCACATTTTCAGCAGCAGGTGGCAGAGTCTATTCTGGCCGGGATCAAAGCATATTTTGCAGAAGGTGGGATGTTGGCGAGGGGATAACCAGAGAGGCTGCGAGGTGTTTATTCCCGCCGCTTGGCGGAATTCAGAGACAAAAAAACACCCGTTAGGGTGCCTGATGTTTGTAACCGATTTTTAGTAGTTGGTTGCGGGGGCCGGATTTGAACCGACGACCTTCGGGTTATGAGCCCGACGAGCTACCAGGCTGCTCCACCCCGCGTCCGTCACTACTCTTACAGCTTTACTTCATCACATTATCCGAACTGAGCATCTTCATGCATCGGTCTCGAATTGGTTGCGGGGGCCGGATTTGAACCGACGACCTTCGGGTTATGAGCCCGACGAGCTACCAGGCTGCTCCACCCCGCGTCCGTATACTGCTTTAATTCATCGTACAATTCAACTGAGCATTTTATGCATCGAAATCGAATTGGTTGCGGGGGCCGGATTTGAACCGACGACCTTCGGGTTATGAGCCCGACGAGCTACCAGGCTGCTCCACCCCGCGTCCGATGGAGGCGAACTATACTCCCCATGAGATTTCGTGCAACCCTTTTTTGAATTTATTCAAATAAAGCACTTAGTTGCTGGCTTTTTATCCACAAAATTGCCGTTTGATGTTCAATTTGGCTCAGTACACTTTTTTCGGCTGTGGCAATTCCTTTCTGATAGGGCGTTTGTTATCGTTTCGCCAGTCATTTTCCTGAAAGTAAGAGAGCGCGGCAATAATGAAAGGACGTTGGAGTAAATATCTGCTGGGTGGTTTGGTGTTAGCGGTGCTGGCGGGTTGTTCTTCGCGACCTACTGACCGGGGCCAGCAGTACAAAGATGGCCGTCTGGATAATGCACTCGAATATGTGAATGAGCCGAATGCCACAGGCAAACCAGTGAATGCGCTGGATTACTCTAATCAGGTCGCCGCGGTACAAATTGCCTCTTCTTCTTTATATGGTCGTAATAACACAACATTCCAGGCTGTCGAACAATGGCTGCGCTCCGGGGCTGATACCCGCAACCTTAGCCAGTACGGCATCAGCGCGTATCAGATGGAAGGTGCTGACAATTTTGGTAATGTGCAACTGACCGGCTATTACACGCCGGTGGTGCAGGCGCGCTACACCCGTCAGGGTGAATTCCAGTATCCGCTTTATCGTATGCCGCCAAAACGCGGCCGTCTGCCTGATCGCGCCTCAATTTATTCCGGTGCACTGAGCGATAACTACGTGGTTGCCTGGACTAATTCCCTGATGGATAACTTTATGATGGAAGTGCAGGGCAGCGGTTATGTCGATTACGGCGACGGGCGCCCGTTCATGTTCTTCGGATATGCCGGTAAAAACGGCCATGCCTACCGCAGCATCGGCAAAGTGTTGATTGATCGTGGGGAAGTGGCGCGCGAAAATATGTCGATGCAGGCGATCCGCCAGTGGGCGGACACCCACACACCGGCACAAGTGCGTGAATTGCTGGAGCAGAATCCGTCATTCGTTTTCTTCAAACCAGAGCCTTTTGCTCCGGTTCGTGGTGCCAGCGGTGTGCCGCTGATTGCCAAAGCCTCTGTGGCTTCTGACCGTTCACTGATCCCGGCAGGAACAACATTACTGGCGGAAGTGCCTGAGCTTAACGATAAAGGCAAGTTCACCGGTAAATATCATATGCGTCTGATGGTGGCACTGGATGTCGGTGGTGCGATTAAAGGACAACATTTCGATATGTATCAGGGAATTGGCCCTGATGCCGGGCATTCAGCCGGATTTTATAATCACTATGGTCGCGTCTGGGTGTTAAAATCAGCGCAGAACGGCAAGCCGCTGTTTACGGCATACGCGCCGTCCAACTAGTTTTCACCCGTTAATATTTCAAACAACAAAGTTTACGAACGTACTGAGGTTTATTTTTTCATGACAGCTACTTACTCCGACGCTTATCAGCAACGTTTTGGCGGAACTGCCCGGCTTTATGGTCAGCAATCGCTGGAGTTGTTCTCGCAGGCGCATGTCTGTGTGATCGGTATTGGCGGAGTGGGTTCCTGGGCGGCGGAAGCGCTGGCCCGCACCGGCATTGGCGCGATCACCTTGATTGATATGGATGATGTTTGCGTGACCAATACCAACCGTCAAATCCATGCGTTGCGTGAAAATGTCGGGCAGGCAAAAACGGAAATCATGGCACAGCGTATTCTGGCGATTAATCCGGAATGCAAAGTCACCTGTATCGATGATTTTATTACGCCCGATAACGTGGCTGAGATGCTTGATCAGGGTTTTAGCTATGTGATTGATGCTATTGACAGCGTCCGGCCTAAAGCTGCGCTGCTGGCCTATTGCCGTCGTTTTAAGATCCCGGTGGTGACCACAGGCGGGGCGGGCGGACAAATTGATCCGACCCAAATTTCCGTGGTGGATCTGGCGAAAACAATTCAGGATCCGCTGGCGGCAAAACTGCGTGAACGTCTGAAAAATGATTTCAACGTGGTGAAGAACAGCAAAGGTAAGCTTGGGATCGACTGTGTATTTTCCAGCGAACCGCTGATGTACCCGCAGGCTGATGGCACAGTATGTGCTGCAAAGGCAAGCGCAGAAGGCGTTAAACGCATGGATTGCGCGTCTGGTTTCGGTGCTGCGACGATGGTGACCGCGACGTTTGGTTTTGTCGCGGTATCCCACGTACTGAAGAAAATGATGGCTAAAGCACAGCGTCAGGCTCAGGCAGCCTGACGGGCGAGGGTAATTACGCCTTCTGCCAGCGCATTAAGTCCGCTGGAACGGCTGGTACTGAGTTGCTCACGCAACCCCAATACATCAAATAGCATCAGTGGATCCCGCATCAGAATCTCTGCCGGCGTTTTACCTTCCACGGCAGTCAGCAGCACTGCCAGCAGACCTTTAACGATCCGCCCTTCGCTGTCGCCATAGAAATGCATCGTTCCATTCTCCTTTTTTTCTGCGCCCAGCCAGACACGGTTTTCGCAACCACTCAGCTCATTTTCGCGCGTTTTCAGCGATATATCCAGCGGCGGTAAAGATTTCGCCAGCAAAATTAACTGGCGGTAACGATCTTCCCACTGGCGGAATGACGCGAATTTTTCGGTCAGGGAGTTTTCGGTGATCTCATGGCCAAAAGGATGTGGCGCTAACATGGTATTCCTCAAAAAAAATGAATTAACCGGCTAACAGGTCGAGGGCATATTCTACCGCGCTGACCAGCCGCATAACGTCCTGTTCATTATTATACGGCGCAAATGAGGCCCGTAATGTTCCGCTGATGCCCAGAGCGTCCATCAATGGCTGGGCGCAATGCTGTCCGGCGCGCACGGCAATGGCCTGTTCAGCCAGCAATGCCACCAGATCGCTGTGATGCACACCGGCGATATCGAATGCCAGAACGGATGAATTTTGACAGCGGAAGCTGCGGAAACCGTCAATCTGTTTAAGTTGTTCTTCAGCCAGATTCGCCAGATTTTGCGTATATTTCTCCGCGGCGTGCAGATCAACGGTTGTTAACCATTTCAGGGCTGCTGACATGCCGATTACACCGGCAATGTTGGGCGTACCCGCTTCGAAGCGGTGAGGAACAGCCTGCGGGGTAAAACCGGTCATGGAGGCCTGAGTCAGCATTTTGCCGCCGCCTTGCCAGGGGGCCATATTCTCGAGTAATTCAGTTTTGCCATATAACACACCGATGCCTGTCGGCCCGTACAGCTTATGGCCGGAGAAGGCGTAAAAGTCGATATCGAGTTGTTGTACGTCTGGCGGGCAATGGACAACGCCTTGCGCGCCATCGATCAGAACGACGGTGCCGTTAGCGTGTGCCAGCGCAATGGCGCGGGCTATATCGGGCATGCCACCGGTGACATTGGACATTTGCGTCAGTGCCAGCAGGCGGGATTTATTGTTCAGCAGGGCAGAGAGGGCGGTGATATCCGCAATACCGTGTTCATCCACCGGCAACGTAATCACCTGCGCCTGACACTGCTCAGCTACCATCAGCCACGGAATAAGGTTGGCGTGATGTTCAGCCTGACTGACAATAATTTCGTCGCCGGGCTGTAAACGCGGGCGCAGCCAGCCTTGCGCGACCATATTGACGGACTCTGTGGTTCCCCGCGTCCAGACGATATTTTCAGGAAGTGGGGCGTTAATCCACTGCGCCACCAGCATTCTGGCCTGCTCGTAGTGATCTGTGAGGGTTTGTGCCGCATGATGCTGACTACGGTGAACGGTGGCTCCTTCCTGCGAGTAGAAATTCAGGGTGGCCTCGATCACCGCCTGTGGCTTCAGCGCCGTGGCAGCGCTGTCTAGATAACATTGTCCCTGAGACAGCGCAGGAAACTGTTGACGAAAATCCCGGGGGTTAAAATCAGTCATACGAAATCAGATCCTTCGGCCTGAGTGAAAGAATACAGTTTTATCTGTAATAGCCGCCGCTTATTCATTTTAGGAATGGTTACCTGGAAATTTATCAGAGGTTTGTTATGCTGAATTACGAAGACTAGAAGCATTAGCCTGGAGTCCTACCAGGAATTTGAAGCATATTAATCTGCAAGGAGTCTATGATGAAGAAGATCGCCGCCGTAATTTCAGCTGCACTGCTGACGACAACACTTGCCGCCTGTTCGAGCAACTATGTGATGCATACCAATGATGGCCGTACCATTGTTGCTGAAGGCAAACCTAGCACGGACAGTGATACCGGTATGATCAGTTATACCGATGCGTATGGCAACAAGCAGCAGATCAATAAATCTGAAATCAAAGAAATGGCAGAAGGGAATTGATCCCTGACGTGAATACCTTGAACCAGTCGCTCAGGTAACCTCACACGTTGCTTTATGACAAAACCGGCCCCTCTTGCGATGAGGCCGGTTTTGTCACATTATGCGCTCGCCTTTGTACCGCATTGTGCTTTCTTTGCGGCTCTTTTGCAGTAAAAAGGGCAAAAAAAAGCACCGCAAATTGCGGTGCTAAAAAATCACTTTGGACAGACAGGGTAATGTACAGGAAGTGAAAAGTGAGTAGCCTTTACGCTACGCGTCTGGATTGCCAGACAATTGCAAACACAACATCACAACCACAAGCCAAAAGTATCTCAGCATCCTCATACCAATTTACTTTTCGTTCCGGCTCAGGAAGTGGCGCCACTATAGGTTTTTGCCTGTACATCCTCAACGGACAAATTATAATGTCTCGGATTAAAAAAACTAATACCAAAACCTACGGACAGGCGTCCCGCTAACCGGCGAATAAGAAGTATCCATTCTATGTCAAAACGTTTACCGCCTCTGAACTCTTTGCGGGTATTTGATGCCGCAGCGCGCCACCTTAGTTTTACTAAGGCTGCTGAGGAATTATTTGTCACGCAAGCCGCGGTTAGCCACCAGATTAAGTCACTTGAGGACTTTTTAGGGCTAAAGCTGTTTCGCCGACGCAATCGCTCTTTGTTACTGAGCGAAGAAGGGCAGAGTTATTATCTGGATATTAAAGAGATATTTTCTGCTCTCAATGAAGCCACGCGTAAACTTCAGGCACGCAGTGCCAAAGGCGCGCTGACCGTCAGTTTGCCGCCAAGTTTTGCGATTCAATGGCTGGTGCCACGGTTGTCTGGCTTTAACTCAGCTTATCCGGGCATTGATGTGCGTATCCAGGCTGTGGACCGTGAAGAAGATAAATTGGCCGACGATGTTGACGTCGCCATATTCCACGGCCGGGGTAACTGGCCGGGGCTGCGGGCAGAGCGATTGTATGCGGAATATTTACTGCCGGTCTGCTCTCCTTCATTGCTGATGGGGGATAATCCGCTGAAGGAGCCCGCCGATTTAAGCCATCATACCTTGCTGCACGATGCTTCCCGTCGCGACTGGCTGGCGTACACCAAACAGCTTGGGTTACAACACGTGAACGTGCAGCAGGGACCTATCTTCAGCCACAGTGCGATGGTGGTTCAGGCTGCCGTCCACGGTCAGGGTATTGCGTTGGTCAATAATGTTATGGCGCAGACCGAAATTGAGGCCGGACGTCTGGTGTGTCCGTTCAGTGAAGTTTTAATCAGTAAAAATGCTTTTTATCTGGTTTGTCATGACAGTCAGGCAGAACTGGGTAAAATAGCCGCCTTTCGTCAGTGGATCCTCGCGCGTGCAGCCAGCGAGCAGGAAAAACTGCGCTTTCGTTTCGATCAGGCATGAGGCCTGATCGCCGGGGATAGAAACCGTGAGTCTGCTGATGAGATGGGTTAATCAGGATTTTCATCGGCAAATAACGATAACGGGTATCGCATAATGACCAGTCGTGCAATGTTGATTTTCGCCGCGATCAGCGGTTTTATTTACGTCGCTTTCGGTGCTTTTGGCGCACACGTATTGAGCCAGTCGCTTGGCGAAGCCGAAATGACGTGGATCCATACCGGCTTAACTTATCAAAGTATACATACGCTTGCGATAATGATTCTGGGTGTTGCGATGCAACGCCAGCGCAATGTGTGGTTCTACTGGAGCAGCGCCTTTTTAGCGCTGGGAACCGTTTTATTCAGCGGCAGCCTTTATTGCCTTGCGCTGTCACACCTCCGTTTATTCGTTTTTGTAACTCCGATTGGCGGTACCATGTTTCTGGTCGGTTGGATTTTGTTGTTGATCGGCGCATTGCGCCTGAAGAAAAAGGCCGAACGCCATGAATAAAGTTGCTCTCTACTGCCGTCAGGGTTTTGAAAAAGAATGCGCAGCAGAAATTACCGATAAAGCCGCAAAGATGGAAATCTTCGGTTTTGCCCGCGTCAAAGAAAACAGCGGTTATGTATTATTTGAATGTTATCAGCCTGATGATGCTGACCGCATCGCTAAAGAACTGCCTTTCCGTGAGCTGATTTTTGCCCGTCAGTTAATTGTGGTAGGTGAATTACTCAAAGATTTACCGCCGGAAGATCGTGTTTCTCCGATCGTCGGGATGGTCCAGAACGTGATCACCAACGGGGGGGAACTTCGCGTTGAAGTGCCGGATACTAATGAAAGTAAAGAGCTGACCAAGTTCTGTCGCAAACTGACGGTGCCGCTGCGTTCTGCGATGCGCGAATGCAAGGTTCTGGGCAAAAAAGAAAATGCGCTGCGTCCGGTCGTGCATGTGTTCTTTATCGCGCCGGGGTGCTGTTATGTGGGGTATTCCTACAGCAATAACAATTCACCGTTTTATATGGGTATCCCGCGCCTTAAGTTCCCTTCCGAAGCGCCAAGCCGCTCGACGCTGAAACTTGAAGAGGCTTTCCATGTCTTTATTCCGGCTGATGAGTGGGATGAACGGCTGGCAAGTGGCATGTACGCGGTCGATTTAGGGGCTTGTCCGGGCGGGTGGACCTATCAGCTGACACAACGCAGCATGATGGTCACGGCAGTCGACAACGGTCCGATGGCGCCAAGCCTGATGGAAACCGGTCAGGTTATTCATCTGCGTGAAGACGGCTTTCGTTATAAATCCACCAGTACCAAGAATTACTGGCTGGTGTGTGACATGGTCGAAAAACCGGCGAAAGTGGCTGCACTCATGTGTGACTGGCTGGTCAATGGCTGGTGTCGTGAGGCAATTTTCAATCTTAAGTTGCCGATGAAAAAGCGCTACGAAGAAGTCTCTAACATTCTTGAGCGCATCGACGAACGTCTGAAAGAAAATGGCGTGAATGCCGAGATCTTTGCGAAACAGCTTTATCACGATCGTGAAGAAGTCACCGTACATATCCGCCGTTTCTGGTCGGCTATTGGCGGGCGCCGCGACGAGCGTGATCGCTGATACTCGTCATACTTCGAGTTGCTGATGCGTTGGCTGCATGTGCTCACCCGAATCACTTACTCATGTAAGCTCATCGGGATTCACTTACTTGCTGCCTTCCTGCAACTCGAATTATTTTGAGTATCTGGTTATGGCGTTTCTTAATAAGAAGCGCCTTTTACCCCCATTTTATGGCAGGCGCAGTTGCTGTAAGTTGCCGTCCAGGACGACGTCGGTTTGCAGCGTCGAAACCCGTTTGCAGGCATATGCCAGTTCACGATGCTCTTCAAGCTTGTTACGCCATTTTTCCGGCACACCCTCCAGATTGTCGTAAATCTCGTCCAGCGAACCGGTCTGTTTCAGTAATGTCACCGCTGTTTTCGGACCAATTCCCGGTACACCCGGAATTTTACTGCTGCTGATCCCGGCGAGACCCCAGTAATCGGTGAGTTGCTGAGGCAATACGCCAAATGTATCCTGCACAAAAGGCATATCCAGCCAGCGTTTCTGAAAGTAATCGCGGATCTGAATATTCGGTGCCAGCAGCTGGCAATAGCCTTTATCAGTTGAAACGATGGTGACCTGATGGCCACCGGATGACACTTTGACTGCAAGCGTTGCCGCCAGATCGTCCGCTTCATTACCCGCAGAATGCCAGCAGGCGATCCCCTGCGCTTCAAAACCGGCCTTCAGACTGGGCATTTCCGCAAACAGGTTATCGGGCATCGGTGAGCGCCCGGCTTTGTAGTCTGGCAGACACTGATGACGCCAGCTGTCTGCCCGGTCATCTTCGTCAAATACGGCCACGGCATGTGTGGGCTGTGTATGCTGAATCAGCTGGCCGATGGCGTTCTGGCATGTCATCAGACAAGGCGACCCCTGAACCGCATGAATACGGCGGATCAGGTTCAGGGCATCGATAATCAGCAGATGTATAGCCATGATAATCTCCATAATAAAGGCGACTCACGTCGCCCTTAGATCTGCTTTCGAAGTGTGGCCGGTAAATCAGGCACAAATCTCATAGCAAGGAATATAGGCGCTGCCCGGCAATTTCATGCGGTGCTGTGCGACGAAACCTTGCAGCAGGCTGTCCATTTTTTTCATTAATGCCGGATCGCCGTGCAGCTTGAAGCGGCCGTGTTTTTCGATAGCCTGAATTCCAAATTCTTTCACGTTACCCGCCACAATACCGGAGAAGGCGCGGCGCAGTGCAGCGGCCAGTTCCTGCGGTGGCTGGTTCGGATAAAGATTCAGGTTCGCCATGTTTTCATGGTTTGGCTCGAACGGATGCTGCAAATCGGGCGCAATGCGAATCGACCAGTTGAAACTGTAGGCATCACCGCTGTTACGACGGTTTTCTTTCACCAGCGGCATGGCGCGTTTCATCTGGCGGGCGACTTCTGTCGGATCGTCGATGATGATGGTGTAGAACTTACAGGCTTCTTCACCCAGCGTTTCTTTAATGAAGGCATCGAGAACGTGGAAGTAATCGGCGCTTTCTTTCGGACCGGTGAGGATCAGCGGTAAAACCTGATCGCTATTTTCCGGATCCATCAGAATACCCAGCAGATACAGCAATTCCTCAGCGGTACCTACACCGCCCGGGAAGATAATGATCCCGTGGGCAATACGGACGAACGCCTCAAGCCGTTTTTCGATATCCGGCATGATGATCAGTTCGTTGACCAGGGGGTTGGGTGGCTCAGCGGCAATAATCGACGGCTCTGTCATGCCAATAAAACGGCCCGCTTTGTAGCGTTGTTGAGCATGGCCGACGGCAGCACCTTTCATCGGTGCTTCCATTGCGCCCGGACCACAGCCGGTACAAATATTCAGTTCGCGCAAACCCAACTGACTGCCGACGTTGCGGGCATACTGATATTCAATTTCATTGATTGAGTGTCCGCCCCAGCACACCACCATGTTCGGATCTTCATCCAGATGCAGGGCGCGGGCGTTGCGTAAGATAGAGAACACCAGGTTGGTCAGGTGCGCTGAATTTTCAGTATTCAGGTTCTGAAAACGACCGGCATTGTCGATTTGCCCGCTCACGAACAGGATATCCCGCAGGACCGCAAACAGATTGGCCTGGAGTGAGCGGATAATCCTGCCATCAACAAAAGCGTCTTCCGGCGGGTTTACCAGTTCGAGTTTTACGCCACGCTCTCTGCGCAGCACATTGATATCAAAGCTTTCGTAACGGTCGAGAAGTTCTTTACTGCTGTCAGTCTGGCTGCCGCTGTTAAGCACGGCCAGTGAACAATTTCTGAAAAGACGGTAGAGGTCGCTGCTCGCTGTACGTTTGAGCATGTCAACTTCCAGCTGTGACAACAAATCCATTGAGCCTAACGGGCTGATATGTGTAATCAAAGTTGCTCCTTGACACCAACGGGTGCAGTGATTCTTTCTGCTACCTGATTGCGACGCATGATTTTCGGATCATGTTTTTTGCGCCGTATGCGATTTAACAGTAACCCCGCCATCAGGCTTTTACCAATGCTGACAGAGCGTTAGCTCAGTTCTTGAGCAACGTCTCGCATTATTGTCTGACAAGTCTTGCCGTTGCAGGTTCAAACGGGAAGTTGGATCTCCATGGATTGATGTCCAGACCGCCGCGGCGTGTATAGCGCGCATAAACGGCGAGCTTTTCCGGCTGGCAGAAACGCAGCAGATCATTGAAGATGCGTTCAACGCACTGTTCGTGAAATTCGTTATGATGGCGGAAAGAAACCAGGTAACGCAGTAGTGCTTCACGATCAATTTTCGGGCCACGATAGTGGATCTGAACGGAACCCCAGTCAGGCTGATGGGTGATCAGACAGTTGGATTTCAGCAAATGGCTGACCAGCGATTCCTCAACCATCTCGTCGCCTTTGGCACCGGCCAGATAATCGGTGCTGAACTCATAGCTGTCGATTTCAATGTCCTGTTCATCAATGCAAACACCGTCAAAATGTCCGACAGGTGAACCTTCAATCTCAGACAGGCGGCTGACGGTTACCGTGGCTTCGCCTTGCGCGCAGGCACTTAAATCACGAGTCAGTGTTTCCTGCACCGCCTGCCAGTCAGGGAAAACGGTCTGATTGAAACTGTTCAGATAGAGTTTGAAACTTTTGGATTCGATCAGATTCTGACTGTTGGCATTCAGACTGATTTCACCCACGGCAACCTGCGGCAGGCCTTTGGCATTCAGCCAGGACAATTCATATAGCGTCCAGATATCTGCGCCATGAAAGGGTAAGTTATCCGGATAGAGGCCCAGCGGCTCCCGGTTCATGCTGCGCGGAACAGCCTGCAATAAAGAGGCGTCGTACTGATCGACATAAGCCGTGCTTTTGCCCAGCGTCAGTTGCGCCAGTGCGGGGTTATCCTGATATGAGGGCATGCTGTCACCTTACGAAATAGGTACAATAGAAAATAATCCCCTAGTTTACCCCAGCCTTACCGGAAGATGAGAGAATTATGGAGTCTGAAGTTTCTGTAGCATTGCGAGGATTTACTCAGCGTTATGTCGAACTCTGGCAGGAGGAAACCGGCATGCCACCCGCCAGCGAAGCCCTTTTTGGTGTTGATTCGCCGTGCGTGATCAAAACCGAAGATGAAAAAGTTTTCTGGCTGACGCAGACATTTACACCTGACGCGACGTTGCAAAATGTGGAGCGGGCGCTGGAGTTACAACTGCGTTCTGAGGCTCATGAGTTTTACACAACGCAGTATGCAGGGGATATGACCGCCAGCTGGCAGGGAAATCCGCTGACGCTGTTGCAGGTCTGGAGCCAGGAAGATTTCACCCGTTTGCAGGAAAATCTGATCGGGCATCTGGTTACCCAAAAGCGGCTGAAACTGACGCCAACAGTTTTCCTGGCGACTACAGATTCCGAGCTGGATATGGTGTCGTTATGCAATGTGACCGGTAATGTCGTGCTGGAACAGTTCGGCAGTAAAAAACGAACGCTGCTCTCGCCATCGCTATCAGAATTCCTTACAATGCTGACCCCGGTTTATCCCGCCTGATCATGATCTGAAACTCCGTCCCGCAGAGCATAAATGGCTCACAAGCGTGTGAGAGATCTCTCACAAAGCCTGTAAGAGATCTCGTTAATTTGACTTAGTAAGTTTGCGATAAAAATACTTATAATTTTTATAATCAATAAGTTAAACGCAGAATCGTTTGTGGCATGGCTTACCTGGCCTGATTTTGGCTTACAGCCTGTCTTGCCCGGAAGCGCGAAATCAACGATTCTAGTTGTGCACTAAGGAAGCATGAAGCAGAACATCAGGATGATGGCTGATTCATAAAAGAAGGGGACGGCTCAGGAAGAGTCAGGACGGCATCGGATTATGCCAGGATGTTTCAGGACGAAACCAGGGACACCTCCAGGACGGAGAAGAGAGCTCACAAAGGAAGCTGAGCGGGTCACAGATGACCAAGGGACTTTAGTCAGGATGATTTAGGACAGCCCGTCAGGATGAAAGTGGGACGATGCAAAGGATAGCCGGTTAGGATAACCACAGGAAAAGTTTTCAGGGATTGAGCAGGGAGCACTGAGGTAGCTGGATTGCTATAAAACGAACCGGGGGCACTGTGAAAACAGTGCCCCCAACTTTTTAATGATAGATATTGCCTCGTTAAACGCTTCTATTCCGCCGGAAGCGCCAGCCACTGACTCAGCCAATCGCCCCTAACACATCATCCTGCCCCTGTTTTTTCGGCAGCAGAAATAGGGTGGCAAAAATATCCAGCAGATAAATCGCCGCCAGCAACGTAATTGCTGCGGTAAATGACACCTGTGCCACGAGTATTCCGATCACCAGCGGGCCAAAACCGCCGACGCCGCGCCCGAGATTAAATAACAGATTCTGCGCCGTCGCCCTGACACGCACCGGATAGAGATCGGAAATAAGGCCGCCGTAACCCCCAATCATGCCATTCACGAACATCCCCATCAGCGCACCTGCGAACAACATCAGCGTCGGGTCAGTTAACTGCGCGTAACATAACACCATCACAACAGCGCCAATCTGATAAATCAGGAAGATTTTCCAGCGAGGGAAACGGTCGGACAGCATGCCGAACAGCCAGATGCCGAAGGTCATACCGACAACGGTCACAGCAGTCCACAGCCCAGATTTGGTCAGTGAGAAGCCAAAGTTTTTCGACAGATAACTTGGCATCCAGATCATCAGACCGTAATAACCAAAGTTCTGAACAGAACATAAGATCAGAATGCCGATGCTGGCTTTGGTGGTGGCTTTATCACGGAACAGTAGCCTGATACGGCTAAACAGCGTGCCGTCGTTGCGGGTCTGGGCGTTTTTTACAAAGGCTTCCGGTTCGCCCATTGTACGGCGTATGAGGAAAGAGGCCAGTGCCGGCAGCAGACCGACCAGGAACATGCCACGCCAGCCGATAATCCCAAGCAGCAGTGGCGTCAGGAAGGCTGCCATTAGCACGCCCAGTTGCCAGCCCATACCCACGTAAGCCGAGGCGCGGTTACGCTTTTCAGCGGGCCAGGCTTCTGCAATCAGCGCCATGCCAATACCAAATTCGCCACCCAGCCCGACACCGGCCAATGTGCGATAGACCAGCAAATCCCAGTAGCCTTGTGCGAAAGCGCATAAACCGGTGAACAGGGAGAACATCCCAATGGTGAAGGTCAGTACACGGATGCGGCCGAAACGATCGCTGATTGGCCCGAAAATCACGCCGCCAAGTACGGCGCCAATCAGGGTCCAGGTGACCAGTGAACCACTTTGTGAGGACGACAGGCTAAATTCGTGAGTGATGGCCGGGAGCATGAAGCCGAGGATCAGTAAATCGAAACCATCCATGGCGTACCCGGTCACGGAGGCCAGCATCGCTTTGGCGGGTGTTGCATGGGCTTTCTGAGTGTGTTGTGCGGACATGTGGACACATCTGTAAAGAAAAAAGTGGCGGTAGTTTGCCCGTATCGGGCGTTTATCGCTACCACGAAAAACTTATGGCTGAATAGTTAAATTGGATACGATGCAGAAAGTTGGGGCATCAGTCCTTCAATGTTATGCTTTGCGCCGCCCGGCGTAGGCTGCCCGGGGCCATGAACGAAGAGAGGCATTGATGAATACAGAAAACCAGGTTCGCCAGATTTTAGAAGATATCGAACAGGTCATGCGTGATGATAAATTGTGGCATGCCACGCCGCCGGAAGCGGAAGCTTTTGAAAGCAAAGAACCGTTTTCAGTGGATACCCTGTCTGCTGAACAATGGCTGCAATGGGTACTGGTTCCCCGTATGTACGCGTTGCTTGAGGCCCAGGCGCCCTTGCCAACCCGTTTTGCTATCACCCCTTATTTTGAAGTGGCAATGCCTGAAGCAATACGTTTGCTGGCTCAGTTGCAACGCCTCGACGATTTGCTGAACATAGAAGACTGACATGCTGGAAATTTTGTATCAGGACGAATATCTGATCGCAGTGAATAAACCGGCGGGCATGTTGGTGCACCGCAGCTGGCTGGATCGCCATGAAACAGTGTTTGTGATGCAAACATTGCGTGATCAGATTGGTCAGCATGTGTTTACGGTTCACCGGCTGGATAAGCCGACATCCGGTGTGTTGCTGCTGGCGCTGTCCAGCGAGGTGGCGCGTTTGCTGTCTCAGCAGTTTGAAAATAATCAGATGAGCAAGGTATATCACGCGGTGGTTCGCGGATATGTGCCGCAAGACGGTACGCTCGATTACGCGCTGACGGAAGAGCTTGATAAAATCGCTGATAAATTTGCCAGTCCGGATAAAGCGCCACAGCCTGCCGTCACGCATTATCGCGTCCTGGCTCAGGTTGAAATGCCGGTGGCTATCGGTCGTTACGATACGGCGCGTTATAGCCTGGTAGAACTGAAACCGGAAACCGGTCGCAAGCATCAGTTGCGCCGCCATATGTCGCATTTGCGCCACCCGATTATCGGTGACAGCGCGCACGGAGATTTAAAGCAAAACCGTGGCATGGCGCAGCATTTTGGTTGTTCAGGACTGATGCTGCACGCCAGCCATATGCAACTGCCGCATCCGGTGACCGGAGAATTATTGTCATTACATGCGCGCTGGGATCATCGCTGGCAAAATGTGGTGACGCAGTTTGGCTGGCAGGGAAAAATCCCTCAGCTTGAAAGGGTTGAGTTTGCGGAAACTTACGGTCAGGATAGTCCACAAATTTAAGTCCTTTGATTGAAATATTGGCCTCACACAGGAGTGAATCCCATGGCAGAAGTCGGAATTTTTGTCGGTACGGTATACGGCAATGCGTTACTGGTGGCAGAAGAAGCGGAAACCGTGCTGAAAGGCCAGGGGCATGAGGTGAAATTGTTCGAGGAAGGCACGCTGGAAGCCTGGCAGTATTATCGCCATCATTTTGTGCTGATTGTGACGTCCACTACCGGTCAGGGCGATTTACCGGACAATATCGCGCCGTTATATGTTGCCATCCGCGATACTGTCGGTTATCAGCCGGAGTTGCGTTACGGTATGATTGCGCTGGGTGATATCAGCTACGATCATTTCTGTGGTGGCGGGCATAAACTGGATGATTTATTGCAGGAGCAGGGTGCGTCGCGCATTGGCGAAATGCTGGAAATTGATGCGATGGAAACTGCAGAGCCGGAAACCGTTGCGTTTCCGTGGGTGGAAAAATGGGGACAGTTGCTTAAATAACGTCACGCCCTGACGTGTTCTCCGCACCCTCAAAAGGTCAGGCGAAAGCCTGACCTTTTTTGTATTCGCATCTTCTGACCGGAATTTATCAGCGACCGTTGGTAAGTTTTTCCAGATCTGATTCAATCTCGGAAATTTTATTTGCCACGACGGATTCGAGATGACGCAGGTCATCAAGAATTTTACGTTTCAGATCCACTTCGACCTGATCACGCTGACAGATTTGATCCAGCTCATCAATCACATACCGCAGATTCGGGCTGATCTCATGAATTTCTTTATAACCCTGGCCGGCATTATCGGCAACGATAGTTTTACGCTGGCGCGGGTATTTAAATTTCACGCTTTTAGCAAAAAACTCGCCTTTATCTCTGCGGAAATAGATCTTCAGAATGTCGTTATTGGCCTCCTGACGCAGGCTGTAACGATCAATATCGTCGGGATTATTAATGCCCAGGCTTTTCAGATTGTCATACATAGCGCCACCTTCGTTTAGGAGAATAAATCAGAGTGTCATGATGAACTGAACGGCGGCTTTAATCATTGATTAATTGCACACTTTGCCGTTTAGAAGATAAAAAAGCGGGTTATTAATACCCGCTTTTCTCAAGTTTAGTCGATAGTGCGTAATAACTCATTCAGACCCGTTTTGCCCAGCGTTTTCGCATCTACTTTCTTCACGATAACCGCGCAATACAGGCTGTACTTACCGTCTTTAGAAGGCAGGTTACCGGAAACAACAACAGAGCCTGCGGGTACGCGGCCATAATGTACTTCGCCAGTTTCGCGGTCATAGATTTTGGTGCTCTGGCCGATGTAAACGCCCATGGAAATCACAGAGCCTTCTTCAACGATAACGCCTTCAACAATTTCTGAACGTGCGCCGATGAAGCAGTTATCTTCGATGATAGTCGGGTTAGCCTGAAGTGGCTCCAGAACGCCGCCGATACCCACGCCACCAGACAGGTGAACGTTTTTACCGATTTGTGCACACGAACCGACAGTCGCCCAGGTATCTACCATGGTGCCTTCATCAACGTAAGCGCCGATATTGACGTAAGAAGGCATCAGCACTGTATTACGTGCGATGAATGCGCCTTTACGCACTGCCGCTGGGGGGACCACGCGGAAGCCTTCACGCTGAAAACGCGCTTCATCGTAGTCCGCGAATTTCATCGGCACTTTATCGAAGTAACGGCTTTCACCGCCTTCCATAACCTGGTTGTCATTGATTCTGAACGAGAGCAGTACCGCTTTCTTCAGCCATTGATGCGTCACCCATTCGCCATCAATCTTCTCAGCAACACGCAATTCGCCACTGTCGATTTTGCTGATAACTTCAGTGATAGCGTCGCGCGTTACGCTGTCAACGTTAGCCGGGGTGATATCTGCACGGCGCTCGAAGGCTTGTTCAATAACGGTTTGTAGTTGCTGCATCCTGTTCTCTTTCCTGAATTGGTTTTAAAAGATAGTGGTACTTGTATCACATTTTGTCGCCAGGGTTGAGTGCCTCAGTTAACCGGCGAGTGATTTCCTTGCGGGTTTGATTATCCAGCGCACGACGCTCACCATTTGCCAGAATAAATAAATCCTCTACGCGTTCACCGATGGTTGAGATGCGCGCACCGTGCAGCGACAGGCCGAGATCAGAGAAGACCTCCCCGACGCGTGCCAGCAGGCCGGGCTGATCCAGCGCCACCAGTTCCATATACGTCCGGCGGTCCGTATGGGTAGGCAGGAAACTGACTTCTGTCTGCACGCTGAAATGGCGCAGTTTCGGCGAAGGATGCCGGGTCCGGGGTGGCTGATAAGCCTGCGTCATGGATTGTTCCAGCGCATAACGGATCGCTTCATGACGATCTTGTGCCAGCGGACTGCCATCCGGTTCCAGCACGATAAAGGTGTCCATCGCCATACCATCGCGGTTAGTGAAAATCTGTGCGTCATGAATGCTCAGGTTACGCCTGTCCAGCTCACCGGCGACGGTGGCAAACAGATAAGGCCGGTCAGGGCTCCAGATGAATATTTCGGTACCGCCACGCGTTGCCTGACGGCTGACCAACACCAGCGGTTTGGCGGAGTCGTGTTCCAGCAGATGTCTTGCGTGCCAGGCCAGCTGATTGGGTGAGTGGCGCAGGAAATAATCTGCACGACAGCGGCTCCAGATCCGGTGCAGTGCTTCTTCATCGATATTGTCCATACGCAGCAATGCCAGCGCCTGCAGACGGTGATGACGCACACGTTCGCGAAGATCCGGCGTGTTTTGCATGCCGCGACGCAATTGCTTTTCGGTGGCAAAATACAGTTCGCGTATCAGGCTCTGTTTCCAGCTGTTCCACAGCGTTTCGTTAGTGGCACAAATATCCGCCACGGTCAGACTGACCAGATAGCGCAGGCGCACTTCGCTTTGCATTTCCGCAGCAAATTGCTGAATTTCATTAGGATCCTGAATATCCCGGCGTTGCGCTGTCACTGACATTAGCAGGTGACAGCGAACCAGCCAGGCCACCAGCTGTGTTTCGCGGGAATTCAGACCGTGCAGTTCGGCAAATTCCAGCACATCCTGCGCACCGAGGATCGAGTGATCACCGCCACGGCCTTTGGCGATATCGTGGAACAAGGCAGCCATCAGCAACAGCTCCGGCTGTGGCAGACGCGGATACAATTCCACGCATAAAGGGTGCTTTGGCCGGGTTTCTTCATGGGCGAAGCTTTCAAGTTTTTGCAAAACACGAATGGTATGTTCATCGACCGTATAAGCGTGGAACAAGTCAAACTGCATCTGTCCGACGATTTGCCCCCATTGCGGCATATACGCCCACAGCACGCTGTGACGATGCATCGGCACCAGCGCACGTGACACGGCCCCTGGATGGCGCAGAATCGACATAAACATTTCACGTGCCTGCGGGATCATACACAGAGGCTCTTTGAGATGGCGTCGGGCATGGCGCAACAGGCGGACGGTGGTGGAGTAAATGCCTTTGATTTCGCGATGGCGCACCATCAGGTGGAACATGCCGATGATCGTTTCCGGACGGCGGTCAAAGAGGGTGCTGTCCCGCAGGTCAATCAGGTCACCACGCAGCTGGAAATCCTCATCAAGCGGCCGTGGTTTTTCATTCGGGCCGATGGCCAGAATCGCTTCATCGAACAACTGCAATAACATCTGATTCAGCTCACCGACCCGGCGGGTCATGCGGTAGAAATCTTTCATCATGCGTTCGACGGGCTGATTGCCTTCCCCCTGATATTGCAACAGCTGTGCCACACTTTGCTGGCGATCAAACAGCAGGCGGTTGTCGTAGCGTGGCAGCAGCAAGTGCAGGGCAAAACGGATGCGCCACAGGAAGCTTTGACATTCCAGCAGTTCGTTGCGCTCGGCTTTAGTCAGGAAACCAAAGGCCACCATTTCATCTAACGATGTGGCACCAAAATGGCGGCGGGCCACCCATAAAATGGTGTGAATGTCGCGCAGTCCGCCGGGGCTGCTTTTGATATCCGGCTCAAGGTTATAACTGGTACCGTGATAACGCTGATGGCGTTCATTCTGTTCATCGATCTTGGCGCGGAAAAAGTTTGGCGAAGGCCAGAATCCGTCACTGAAAATGTGTTTCTGCATACTGAGAAACAGCGCGACATCGCCGCAAATCAGGCGGGATTCAATCAGGTTGGTGGCCACCGTTAAATCAGCTAATCCCTCCAGCAGACACTCTTCCAGCGTACGCACGCTGTGTCCGACTTCCAGCTTAAGGTCCCACAGCAACGTAATCAGCTCACCGATCCGCAACGCCTGTTCATCGTTGAGACGTTTCTGGCTGAGCACCAGAACATCAATATCTGATAAAGGATGCAATTCGCCGCGCCCGTAGCCACCGACGGCCACCATCGCAGTTTCAGGAATATTGTCGAAGCCATAGAACGTCCACAGACGCTGCAAAAGTTGATCGATGTAATGCGTCCGGGCATCCACCAGATCTTCCGCCCGTTGCCCGGCATTGAAGGCATCTGCCAGCCACACCTGAAACTGCTCCATATGTTGTTTCAGGCTCTGACGGTTTAAATCGTCGTCCGGATAGGCAGAAGGGGAGGCGGGCTGTGGCGGGTAAGTGCGGATAAGATCCTGCGTGGTTTGCGGTTGCAGGCTCTTTTCAGCCGAATAGTTTTCAATCATGGGTGCGCAGCCCTACACGTGAGAGACCAATAAACGTGAAAGATAAAAAAACCGGCTTTCGCCGGTTTGATTCACAGATTTATACCCTCTCCGCAGAGCGGGTGACTGTTTAGTCGTGCGTCAGGATGGCCGGGATGGTGTCATCCTTACGCAGCGTCATAATTTCACAACCGTTATCTGTGACCACAATAGTATGCTCGTACTGAGCCGACAAGCTGCGATCTTTAGTTTTTACTGTCCAGCCGTCTTTCATGGTGCGTATACGGTAATCACCCGCATTGACCATAGGTTCAACGGTAAAGGCCATGCCAGCCTGTAACACCACACCGCCGTCATCTGCGTCATAATGCAGCACCTGAGGTTCTTCGTGGAAACCTTCGCCAATGCCGTGACCGCAATATTCGCGTACCACAGAGAATTTCTCGGCTTCAACGAATTTCTGGATCTCTTTACCCAGCGTGCGCAAGCGGATACCCGGTTTGATCATGCGCAGGGCGATATACAGGCTTTCCTGGGTGATACGGCAAAGACGCTCGCCCAAAATCGTCGGTTTACCCGCGATGAACATTTTGGATGTATCGCCGTGGAAACCGTCTTTAATCACCGTAACGTCAATGTTGACGATGTCACCCTCTTTCAAAATTTTATCTTCGCTCGGAATACCGTGGCACACCACTTCATTAACGGAGATACAAACAGATTTCGGGAAACCGTGGTAATCCAGGCAGGCTGAAACCGCCTGTTGTTGGTTCACGATATGATCGGCACAAATGCGATCCAGCTCACCCGTGCTCACGCCCGGTTTAACGAAAGGTTCAATGATTTCCAGCACTTCTGCGGCCAGACGGCCAGCAACGCGCATTTTCTCGATGTCTTCGGGGGTTTTGATTGAAATAGCCATGTGTTGTCCTGCGGGTTCTGTGCATCAGGTGTGCTTTATTTCTACACCGATGTCGTCAATAATAAGCTGTGACTTATGGTATCAGCCCTGATATTTGCTGCCAAACTATCATTTCCCGTGAAGCAATCTGCTGAACAAAAGTTGCTGCCGGGCCGTTATTTATGGTATAAAGCGCGCCGGCAATCCGCTCTGAGTCTTACGACGCTGAGGGATTAAAGCCAAAATCACTCATTGTGTACTTATTAACGTAAGTAATAACACACACGTATCGACACATACGCCGGGGTGCCTTGGGAATTCGTTCTGCAGGGTCGGTTGTATGGGATACGTGGAGGCATAACCCCAACTACTTAATAGAGGTTTTATCATGGCAACTGTTTCCATGCGCGATATGCTCAAGGCCGGTGTTCACTTCGGTCACCAAACCCGTTACTGGAACCCGAAAATGAAGCCATTCATCTTCGGCGCTCGTAACAAGGTTCACATCATCAACCTTGAGAAAACTGTTCCAATGTTCAACGAAGCTCTGGCTGAGTTGCAGAAGATCTCCTCCCGTAAAGGTAAGATCCTGTTCGTTGGTACTAAACGCGCAGCAAGCGAAGCGGTAAAAGAAGCTGCACACAACTGCGACCAGTTCTTCGTGAACCATCGCTGGTTGGGCGGCATGCTGACTAACTGGAAAACCGTTCGTCAGTCCATCAAACGTTTGAAAGATCTGGAAATTCAGTCTCAGGACGGCACTTTCGAGAAGCTGACCAAGAAAGAGGCGCTGATGCGTACTCGTGAACTGGCTAAGCTGGAAAACAGCCTGGGTGGTATCAAGGATATGGGTGGTCTTCCTGATGCTCTGTTTGTAATCGATGCTGATCACGAACACATTGCAATCAAAGAAGCTAACAACCTGGGTATCCCGGTATTCTCCATTGTTGATACCAACTCCGATCCGGATGGCGTTGACTTTGTTATCCCAGGTAACGATGACGCAATCCGTGCAGTAAATCTGTACCTGAGCGCTGTTGCTGCCACTGTCCGTGAAGGCCGTTCGCAAGATCTGGCTGTTCAGGCAGAAGAAAGCTTCGTAGAAGCTGAATAATAAGGCAAGCTCAGCAGAGCCCTTATTAACCAGGTATTGAAATATGTTGGTTAGGGGGCCTTTATTGGCCCCCTTTGCTTATCTTAAATGCGAGAAATATCTCACCGCAAAAACCCTTTTTGCACTGAGATAATCGAGGAAAATACAATGGCTGATATTACCGCTGCCCTGGTAAAAGAACTGCGCGAACGTACTGGCGCTGGCATGATGGATTGTAAGAAAGCTCTGGTTGAAGCTAACGGCGACATCGAGCTGGCAATTGAAAACATGCGTAAATCTGGCGCGATCAAAGCGGCGAAAAAAGCAGGCAACGTAGCTGCTGACGGCGTGATCAAAACCAAAATCGAAGGCAACTTCGGCGTGATTCTGGAAGTTAACTGCCAGACTGACTTCGTGGCTAAAGATGCTGGTTTCCAGGCTTTTGCTGACAAAGTGCTGGACGCTGCTGTTGCAGGCAAAGTGACTGACGTTGAAGTCCTGAAAGCTCAGTTCGAAGAAGAGCGTATTCAGCTGGTTGCTAAAATCGGTGAGAACATCAACATTCGTCGCGTTCAAATTCTTGAAGGCGATGTGCTGGGCAGCTACCTGCACGGCGCACGTATCGGTGTTCTGATTGCGGCTAAAGGCGCTGATGAAGAACTGGTTAAGCAAATTGCTATGCACGTTGCAGCAAGCAAACCAGAATTCGTTAAGCCTGAGGACGTGTCTGCTGAAGTGGTAGAAAAAGAGTATCAGGTTCAGCTGGACATCGCGATGCAGTCTGGCAAACCGAAAGAAATTGCAGAGAAAATGGTTGAAGGCCGCATGAAGAAATTCACCGGCGAAGTTTCTCTGACAGGTCAGCCTTTCGTTATCGACCCAAGCAAAACTGTGGGTCAGGTTCTGAAAGAACACAATGCTGACGTGATTAACTTCATCCGCTTTGAAGTGGGCGAAGGTATCGAGAAAGTTGAGACTGACTTTGCTGCTGAAGTTGCAGCAATGACTAAACAGTCTTAATCAGTATCTGATACACCCTAAAATGGAACCGCTACGAAAGGGCGGTTCCGTTTTATCCAGCCCCAAATTCCTATTACATTGTGCGTGAAGTCATTCAGACAACGCTATGATGTAAAAACCGACTATCCATTAAGACACATTGCTTCTAGGACAGACACCATGGCTACCAATGCGAAACCCGTTTATCAACGTATCCTGCTCAAACTCAGTGGCGAAGCCCTGCAGGGTAGTGAAGGTTTTGGTATCGACGCGAGTGTATTAGATCGCATGGCTCAGGAAGTGAAAGAGCTGGTCGAACTCGGCATTCAGGTAGGTGTTGTGATCGGCGGCGGTAACCTATTCCGTGGCGCGGGTCTGGCACAGGCTGGCATGAATCGTGTTGTAGGCGACCATATGGGTATGCTGGCAACTGTCATGAATGGCCTGGCAATGCGTGATGCATTACACCGTGCCTATGTTAACGCACGCCTGATGTCTGCGATCCCTTTGAACGGTGTGTGTGATAATTACAGCTGGGCTGAGGCCATCAGCTTGCTGCGTCATAACCGCGTGGTAATTTTCTCTGCCGGTACCGGCAATCCTTTCTTTACCACTGACTCAGCCGCGTGTCTGCGCGGTATTGAAATCGAAGCTGATGTGGTATTAAAAGCCACCAAAGTTGACGGTGTGTATTCAGCTGATCCGGTGAAAAACCCGGATGCGACACTTTACGAAACACTGACCTATCAGGAAGTGCTGGAACAGGAATTGAAAGTAATGGATCTGGCTGCCTTTACGCTGGCCCGCGATCACAATCTGCCAATTCGCGTCTTCAACATGAATAAGCCTGGCGCACTGCGTCGCGTGGTGATGGGTGAAAATGAAGGAACGCTGATTTCTAAAGCGGAATGATCCTTCACAATTGAACATTACGTTCAGCCAGCCTCTGCTGGCATGAGTATTCACGGACTATACTGATGTTATGGTCTGCCAGGTAATCAGCTTTCAAAGGTTCACAACGTGATTAACGAAATCAAAAAAGACGCTGAAATTCGTATGGAAAAATGCGTTGAAGCATTCAAAACCCATATCAGCAAAATCCGTACCGGCCGTGCATCTCCGGGCATCCTGGATGGCATCATGGTGGAATACTACGGTTCAGCAACGCCTCTGCGTCAACTGGCCCAGGTGACGGTGGAAGATTCTCGTACTCTGGCAATCTCTGTATTCGATCGCTCCATCAGCGCTGCTGTTGAAAAAGCGATCATGACTTCTGATTTGGGCCTCAACCCGTCTTCTGCGGGTGCGACAATCCGTGTTCCATTGCCTGCACTGACAGAGGAACGTCGTAAGGATCTCATCAAAGTCGTGCGTGGCGAAGCAGAGCAGGGCCGTGTCTCCGTACGTAACGTCCGCCGTGATGCGAACGATAAAACCAAAGCATTGTTGAAAGATAAAGAAATCAGTGAAGATGAAGACCGTCGTTCTCAGGACGATATTCAGAAACTGACTGATATTTTCATCAAGAAAATCGACGTTGCTTTGAGCGAGAAAGAAACCGAGTTAATGGAATTTTAATCCGGTTTAAGTCTCTCCTAAAGCGCCGCAATTGCGGCGCTTTGTTTTTTAGCAGGCTTTAAATTTTTTACTGGTTCGCACAATCTCATAGACAAGCCAGATAAGAGGTTTCAGACTGTGCACTTTCCAAATTTACGAGCGCTATTCCGGGCATTTTCATGAAAAAAATGACTATTCTTGGTTCGACAGGGTCTGTCGGCACCAGCACGCTTTCCGTTGTCCGGTCTAATCCTGACGATTTTTCCGTTAAAGCACTGGTTGCAGGGCGTAATGTTGACGTTATGGCGCAGCAGTGTCTCGAGTTTCACCCTGAATACGCTTCGATGGCGGATGAACCGTCTGCCCGCGCGCTGAGAGCCATTCTGGCAGAACACGCAAGCCGTACTGAGGTGCTTTCTGGCTCTGATGCTGCGGCTGAACTGGCTGCTCTTGATGATGTGGATCAGGTGCTGTCGGCTATAGTGGGTGCAGCGGGCTTGTTACCGACACTCGCCGCTGTGCGCGCAGGTAAACAGGTACTTCTGGCGAATAAAGAATCGCTGGTGACCTGCGGGCGCATTTTTATGGACGCAGTCCGCCAGAGTCAGTCTCAGCTATTGCCTATCGACAGTGAGCACAACGCGATTTTCCAGAGTTTGCCTGAATCTGTTCAGAAACAACTGGGATATGCTTCCCTCGAAAGCCATGGGATCTCTCGCATTATTTTAACCGGATCCGGTGGCCCGTTCCGCGAATTGCCGTTGGATAAATTCCGTGATGTCACACCGGATCAGGCTTGTGCACATCCTAACTGGTCTATGGGACGTAAAATTTCCGTCGACTCAGCCACCATGATGAACAAAGGGCTGGAATATATTGAAGCCCGCTGGTTATTTAATGCCTCTGCGGCTGAAATGGAAGTGATTATTCATCCGCAATCTGTGATCCATTCCATGGTGCGTTATTGCGATGGTAGCGTGCTGGCTCAGTTGGGCTCACCGGATATGCGCACCCCGATTGCGCATGCGATGGCGTATCCGCACAGAGTCACAACCGAAGTCGAAGCGCTGGATTTTTGTAATATGGGTGCGATGACTTTCAGTGCACCGGATTACATCCGTTATCCTTGTTTGCAACTCGCTATTGAAGCCAGCAACACCGGTCAGGCAGCAACGACGGCACTGAATGCCGCAAATGAAATTTCAGTGGCTGCGTTCCTCAATGGCAAGATTCGTTTTACCGACATTGCTTTCCTGAATCGACAGGTGATGGAGCAGATAGTGAGTGCTGAACCTGATTCTGTTGAGGAAGTGTTGGAGATCGACGCACAGGCGAGAGCCAGTGCGTGTGAGAAACTTCATAGATTTGCGCTCTAAGGCTATTTTTGTACTTATGCAGCAGTTTGTTAGCATCACATTGAAATGGTATAGTCTGCGCCACACTGACAGTAGATTTGGCTTTTCAGAGCCTGAATGTTAAAGGTGGAATCGGTGATCTGTCTGTGTAAGCCGTGCCTGCAAGGGAGACACGGCTTTTTTGCGCGTGTAGTCGCATCAGCGACAGAAAGGTAGGCCGCCAGCGGGCGTCAGCCAGAAGAATGTTATGCCAGCCAGAAAGCCGTTGTGTTCTGATAAAAGGAAATGAGTACGCGTTATGTCCCTCGAAAATCAACAGATGTCTGATATGTATTGCGCTCAGCCTCGCCATGTTGCCATTATCATGGACGGTAACGGACGCTGGGCAAAACGTCAGGGTAAAATGAGGGTGTTCGGTCATAAAGCGGGAGTGAAGTCGGTGCGCAAAGCGGTGAGTTTTGCTGCCAGTCATCATCTCGATGCACTCACGCTTTATGCCTTTAGCAGTGAAAACTGGAATCGTCCGGCTCAGGAAGTCTCTGCATTGATGGAGTTGTTTGTCCGTGCATTAGACAGTGAAATTAAAAGCCTGCATAAACATAATGTCAGGCTTCGGGTCATTGGCGATGTCAGTCGCTTTAGTGCTCGTCTGCAGGAACGCATTCGTCGTTCAGAAACACTTACTCAAAATAACGACGGACTTACCCTGAACATTGCTGCGAACTATGGTGGCCGATGGGATATTATTCAAGGCGTTAAAACGCTGGCGGGTCAGGTTGAAGCGGGCACACTGCGGGCAGAACAGATTACCGAAGAATTGCTGAATTCAGCGGTCTGTATGAGTGAACTGGCACCTGTCGATTTGGTGATCAGAACCGGTGGGGAACATAGGATCAGTAACTTTTTGCTGTGGCAAATTGCTTACGCGGAGCTCTATTTTACCGATGTCCTCTGGCCTGATTTTGATGAAAATACCTTTGAAGGTGCGCTGACGGCTTTTGCCCATCGCGAGCGCCGCTTCGGAGGGACTACACCTATCGGCGCTGATGCGTCCTAGGGAGAACATTTGCTGAAGTATCGCATTATCACAGCTCTGATTTTAATACCGATTGTTATTGCAGCACTCTTTTTGTTACCGCCTGTCGGTTTTGCCATCGTGACGTTAGTTGTGTGCATGTTGGCTGCGTGGGAGTGGGGACAACTGGCCGGTTTTGCAAGCCGTAATCAGCGCATATGGCTGGCTATATTATGTGGTTTTCTGCTGGCGGCGATGATGCTGAGCATTCCGGCTTACCAGCAAAGCGTGCATTTGTTGCAAGTCGCAGGCTCCTTATGGGCAGCGCTTGCCTGGTGGTGTCTGGCCCTGGTGCTGGTGGTTGGGTATCCGGCTTCGGCAGCCTTCTGGCGCCACTCTCGTGTGCTGCGCTTGGTCTTTGGCATACTGACCATTGTGCCTTTCTTTTGGGGGATGGTCGCACTGCGCCAATACGGTTATGCGGAAAATCATCATACTGGCGCATGGTGGTTGTTATATGTGATGCTACTGGTCTGGGGGGCGGACTCCGGTGCTTACCTGTTTGGTAAATTACTGGGTAAGCATAAGCTTGCTCCTAAAGTATCCCCGGGAAAAACCTGGGAAGGGTTTACTGGCGGTCTTCTGACTTCAGCCCTGATAGCCTGGCTATTTGGCCGCTATGCGCCTCTTGATGTGGTACCTTCAACCTTATTAATTTGTTCCGTTGTGGCTGCACTGGCGTCTGTGCTGGGCGACCTGACGGAAAGTATGTTCAAACGCGAAGCAGGTATCAAAGACAGTGGTCATATGATCCCGGGTCATGGCGGTATACTGGACCGTATCGACAGCCTGACGGCTGCAGTCCCTGTATTCGCCTGTCTGATGCTGTTAGTGTATTAATCCGTCCATGACGGTAGAAGTTTTCTAAGGAATAGTTAGACATATGATGAACATACTCTGGAGCCTGGCCGCCTTTATCGTCGCATTGGGGGTGCTTATCACCGTGCACGAGTTCGGCCACTTCTGGGTTGCTCGTCGTTGTGGTGTCCGTGTTGAACGTTTTTCTGTCGGGTTTGGACGTGCGCTATGGCGCCGTACTGACCGTCAGGGGACCGAGTATGTTCTGGCCATCATTCCGCTCGGGGGCTACGTTAAGATGCTCGACGAGCGTGTCGAGGCAGTCGCGCCTGAATTTCGTCACCAATCTTTCAATAACAAAAAAATCTGGCAACGTGCTGCTATCATCAGTGCCGGACCTGTCGCTAATTTCATTTTTGCGGTTTTTGCTTACTGGCTGGTTTTCGTCATCGGCGTGCCGAGCGTGCGTCCTGTCGTGGCAAATGTCACTGTCAATTCAGTTGCCGCACAATCCAATATTTCGCCCGGAATGGAACTAAAATCTGTTGCTGGTATCGAAACGCCTGATTGGGATTCAGTTCGCATGGCGTTAATGGGCGAAATTGGTGATGATCAAACGACGGTTGGCGTGGCGCAATTTGGCTCGTCCCAGGTCGTTGAGAAAACCCTGGATCTGCGTCAATGGCACTTTGATCCTGAAAAGCAGGATCCCGTGGTATCTCTGGGTATGATTCCGAGAGGGCCGCAGATAGAATCTGTTCTGCAGGAGGTGCAGCCAGATTCAGCCGCTCAAAAGGCGGGTTTGCAAGCCGGGGACAGGATCGTTAAAGTCGATGGTCAGATTCTGGAAAGTTGGCAGTCTTTTGTCATCCAGGTAAGGGACAATCCGGGTAAACCCATCGCGCTGGAGGTTGAAAGGGCAGGAAATCCTGTCACGTTAACACTGACGCCGGACACGAAGTCCGCAGGCAAAGGCAAAATACAGGGTTTTGCTGGTGTGGTACCGAAGGTGATACCGCTGCCTGATGAGTATAAAACAATCCGTCAGTATGGTCCGTTTGTGGCGTTTTATGAAGCCGGGGATAAAACCTGGCAACTGATGAAACTCACTGTGAGCATGCTGGGTAAGTTAATTACCGGAGATGTGAAGCTGAACAATCTGAGTGGCCCAATCTCCATCGCACAGGGCGCAGGAATGTCAGCTGAATATGGTTTGGTGTCTTATCTCACGTTTTTGGCGCTCATTAGCGTCAATCTGGGGATCATCAACCTCTTCCCATTACCGGTATTAGATGGTGGACACCTGCTGTTTCTCGCAATAGAAAAGCTTAAGGGTGGGCCAGTTTCCGAGCGAGTTCAGGACTTCAGTTACCGCATTGGTTCAGTTTTGCTGGTGTTGTTGATGGGGCTTGCACTTTTCAATGATTTCTCCCGTCTTTAAGACCGGAGATTAGGTTAGGAAGAACGCATAACAACGATGGCGATCAAAAAGTTGCTCATAGCGTCGCTGCTGTTTGGCAGCGCCACCGTATACGGTGCAGACGGTTTCGTAGTGAAAGATATTCATTTCGAAGGCCTGCAGCGAGTTGCCGTCGGTGCGGCGTTACTCAATATGCCGGTTCGCGTCGGTGATACGGTGACTGACGATGATATCAGTAATACCATCCGTGCTTTGTTTGCCACTGGCAACTTTGAGGACGTTCGTGTCCTGCGCGATGGTAATTCTCTGATTGTTCAGGTCAAAGAACGTCCAACCATTGCCAGCATTACTTTCTCCGGTAACAAATCGGTGAAAGATGACATGCTCAAGCAAAACCTGGAGGCCTCTGGCGTCCGTGTTGGCGAAGCTCTTGACCGTACAACCATCGGTAGCATCGAGAAAGGTCTCGAAGACTTCTATTACAGCGTCGGTAAATACAGTGCATCGGTAAAAGCGGTTGTGACCCCATTGCCACGTAACCGTGTTGATCTGAAGCTGGTCTTCACCGAAGGTGTTTCTGCGAAAATTCAGCAGATCAACATTGTGGGTAACCATGCCTTCACAACCGATGATCTGATTTCACGCTTCCAACTGCGTGATGAAGTGCCATGGTGGAACGTAGTCGGTGACCGTAAATATCAGAAACAAAAACTCGCGGGTGACCTTGAAACCTTGCGCAGTTTTTATCTGGATCGCGGTTATGCCCGTTTCAACATTGATTCGACTCAGGTCAGCCTGACGCCGGACAAAAAAGGCATCTATATTACGCTCAACATTACAGAAGGTGAGCAATACAAACTTTCTGGCGTTGAAGTAACGGGCAGCATGGCCGGTCACTCGGCAGAAGTTCAAAGCCTGACTAAAATTGATAAGGGCGAGTTGTATAACGGCGCCAAAGTCACCAAAATGGAAAACGACATTAAGCAGATGCTGGGGCGTTATGGCTATGCTTATCCTCGTGTGACGACTCAGCCAGAAATTAATGATGCAGACAAAACCGTCAAACTGCATATCAACGTTGATGCGGGAAACCGTTTCTATGTTCGTCATATCCGGTTTGAAGGCAATGACACCAGTAAGGACAGCGTACTTCGCCGTGAAATGCGTCAGATGGAAGGAGCCTGGTTGGGCAACGATCTGGTCGATAAAGGTAAAGAGCGTCTGAACCGTCTGGGCTACTTCGAAACCGTGGATGTAGATACACAGCGTGTTCCAGGTTCCCCTGATCAGGTTGATGTCGTCTACAAAGTGAAAGAACGTAACACGGGTAGCTTTAACTTTGGTGTGGGTTACGGTACTGAGAGTGGTGTCAGCTTCCAGGTAGGCGTCCAGCAGGATAACTGGCTGGGTACAGGTAATTCCGTTGGCATCAGCGGGACTAAAAATGACTACCAGACATATGCAGAATTCACTATCACTGACCCTTACTTCACGGTCGATGGTGTAAGTCTGGGCGGCCGCATCTTCTATAACGACTTTAAAGCAGATGATGCAGACCTCTCCAGCTATACCAACAGAAGTTACGGTATTGGCGGTAATCTTGGTTTCCCAATCAATGAGAACAACTCATTGCGGTTAGGGATAGATTACGTCCATAACGATCTGTCCAATATGGAGCCACAGATCGCCATGTTCCGTTATCTGAACTCTGTCGGGCTAAAACCGCCGGTGACCACCAGTGACAATGCGGATGCTGACTTCAGTGCGAATGACTTCTTTGCCAATCTCGGCTGGGGTTATAACAATCTCGACCGCGGCTACTTCCCGACATCCGGGACGAAAGCCAGCCTGAACGGTAAAGTGACTGTCCCTGGTTCTGATAACGAATACTACAAAATTACATTTGATTCAACCAGTTATATGCCACTGAATCAGGACCGTGATTGGGTGCTGATGGGCCGTGCGCGTGCAGGTTACGCAGATGGTCTTGGGGGTAAAGAAGTTCCGTTCTACGACAACTTCTATGCTGGCGGTTCAAGCAGTGTTCGTGGTTTCCAATCGAATACCATTGGTCCTAAAGCGGCATATTACAAGTGTACTACGGCTAATACGTCTTACAGTGGCTGTCCGATTGATAATTCAAACGACGCAGTTGGCGGTAACGCAATGGCAGTATTGAGTGCGGAATTGATTGTTCCTACTCCATTTGTTAGTGAGAAATACGCTAACTCATTGCGTACTTCCCTGTTCGTGGACAGCGGTACTGTGTGGGATACAGGTTGGGAAAATACGCCGCAGACATTGGCAGCTGGTGTTCCTGATTACAGTAAACCAGGTAATATTCGTGTTTCTTCAGGTCTTGCGTTGCAGTGGATGTCTCCACTTGGACCATTGGTGTTCTCCTACGCACAACCGGTCAAGAAATATGAAGGCGATAAGGCAGAACAGTTCCAGTTTAACATTGGTAAAACCTGGTAACGTTCTGTCAGGGCAGAAGTTGTTCAGCGGAATCGCAATGGCCTGATGAAAAATCTCATACACGGGTTTCGGCCCGTGTATTGTTTTCGTATCAGGTGTTTTGTGTAATTTAATGTGCCACATGGCACAACGGGTGATGGAAGGAGTTTATAGTGAAAAAGTGGTTATATGCCGCAGGCCTCGGTTTAGTGATGGCTTCTTCAGCTAGCGTTCAGGCTGCTGATAAAATTGCTATCGTTAACGTAGCAAGTATTTTCCAACAAATGCCTGCGCGTGAAGCTGTAGCAAAGCAACTGGAAAACGAGTTCAAAAGCCGTGCGACAGATTTGCAATCTCAGGAACGTGATCTGCAAACCAAAATGCAACGTCTGCAACGTGATGGCTCTACAATGAAAGCCAGTGAACGTTCTAAACTTGAAAAAGACGTGATGGCTCAGCGTGAAGCGTTCTCTGCTAAAGCGCAGCAATTCGATCAAGACAACCGTCGTCGTCAGGGCGAAGAACGTAACAAAATTCTGAGCCGTATTCAGGACGCTGTGAAAACTGTAGCAAGTAAAGAAGGTTATGACGTTGTTATCGATGCTAATGCCATTGCATATGCTGACAATAGCAAAGACATTACTGCTGATGTGCTGAAACAGGTTAAATAAACATGTCTTCAATTCGACTGGCTGATCTCGCACAGCAGTTGGATGCACAATTGCACGGTGATGGCGAAATTGCCATCACCGGCGTTGCTTCAATGCATTCCGCACACTCTGAGCAAATCACGTTTTTATCAAACAGCCGTTACCGTGAACAGTTGGCTTTCTGCAATGCAGGTGCCGTAGTGTTGACCGAAGCGGATCTGCCATTTTGCCCGACAGCGGCATTAGTGGTTAAAAACCCTTACCTGACGTACGCCCGGATGGCGCAATTGCTGGATACCACGCCAGCACCGGCACAGGATATCGCAGCGAGTGCGGTGATTTCAGACAGTGCAACACTAGGTAAGAATGTCTCGGTTGGCGCAAATGCAGTCATCGAATCAGGCGTTGCATTGGGTGACAACGTTGTCATCGGTGCAGGTTGCTTTATCGGTAAAGAGGCAAAAATCGGCGCAGGCACACGGTTGTGGGCCAATGTTTCTATTTATCACCGCGTTGAAATCGGTGAGCAGTGTCTGATTCAGTCAGGTACCGTGATCGGTGCTGATGGTTTTGGTTATGCCAACGATCGTGGCAACTGGGTCAAAATTCCACAGCTGGGGACTGTCATTATCGGTGACCGCGTTGAAATCGGTGCCTGTACCACGATTGACCGTGGTGCACTCGACGACACCATCATTAGCAATGGCGTTATCATTGATAACCAATGTCAGATTGCACACAACGTCGTGATTGGAGACAATACGGCAGTTGCTGGCGGTGTTATTATGGCCGGTAGCCTGAAAATTGGGCGCTACTGCCAGATCGGCGGAGCCAGTGTTATCAATGGTCACATGGAGATTTGTGATCAGGCTGTAGTGACGGGAATGGGAATGGTAATGCGACCAATCACTGAACCTGGGGTATACTCCTCCGGTATCCCATTACAGCCGAATAAAGTTTGGCGTAAGACGGCTGCATTGGTAATGAATATCGACGAGATGAATAAGCGCCTGAAAGCTGTCGAGCGTAAAATCGAAAAAGATTAATTACCACCTACGGTGCTGCTTTGTGTTCCCTTCGTTGAGTGAACCTGCGACATACGTTCCTATTTGCGGCCTGCCTGATGACCTTCTTTTAGGGTCTGGCAGGCCGTGTTATTGATGCCATCAGTTTTTATAGACAGGAAGAGTATTTTGACTACTGACACTCATACTCTGCGTATTGAAGAGATACTGGATTTACTGCCACACCGTTACCCGTTCTTGCTGGTTGATCGCGTGTTGGATTTTGAAAAAGGGAAATTTTTGCGCGCTGTGAAAAACGTTTCTTTTAATGAACCGTTCTTCCAGGGCCACTTTCCAGGCAAACCGATTTTCCCTGGCGTTTTGATTCTGGAAGCGATGGCTCAGGCTACTGGCATTCTGGCGTTTAAAAGCGTGGGAAAACTGGAGCCTGGCGAACTGTATTATTTTGCAGCAATCGACGATGCACGCTTTAAACGTCCGGTCTTGCCGGGTGACCAGATGGTTCTGGAAGTTGAATTCATTAAAGAGCGTCGTGGCGTTGCTCGTTTCAAAGGTGTCGCGAAAGTCGATGGTGAGATCGCTTGCGAGGCATCAATGATGTGCGCCCGTCGCCGGGAGTCTTAATACATGATTGATAATACCGCCTTTATTCATCCAAGCGCTATTGTTGAAGACGGTGCCATTATTGGTGCCGGAGTTCATATCGGTCCTTTCTGCTACGTGGGGTCTCAGGTAGAAATTGGTGAAGGTACCGAGCTTAAATCACACGTAGTTCTTAATGGCGTGACCAAAATTGGTCGCGATAACCGCATTTTTCAGTTTGTTTCTATTGGTGAAATTAACCAGGATCTGAAATATGCCGGTGAACCAACACGCGTTGAAGTTGGCGATCGCAACAATATTCGTGAGAGCGTTACCATTCATCGTGGTACTGTTCAGGGCGGTGGTCTGACAAAAGTGGGCAGTGATAACCTGTTGATGGTTAACGCACATATTGCCCATGATTGTGTCATTGGAAATCGCTGTATTTTGGCGAACAACGCGACCCTGGGTGGTCACGTTGAGGTGGATGATTTTGCGATCATTGGCGGTATGACGGCGGTACATCAGTTCTGTATTATCGGTGAGCATGTGATGGTTGGGGGATGTTCCGGGGTGGCTCAGGACATTCCTCCGTTTGTCATTGCGCAAGGTAACCATGCAACACCTTTCGGCATCAATATCGAAGGGCTTAAGCGCCGTGGTTTCGAAAAAGCCGATCTGCATGCTATCCGTAATGCTTATAAATTACTGTATCGCAGTGGTAAAACACTGGAAGAAGCACAACCGGAAATCGCTGCTATCGCGGCTGAATTCCCGAAAGCTAAACCATTCAGTGACTTCTTTGCGCGTTCAACGCGTGGCATTATTCGCTGATCTGCGCTACGGAAAACAATGCAAAAGCCTGTTCTGACAATTGGCCTGGTGGCCGGTGAAACGTCCGGTGATATTCTTGGCGCCGGACTGATTCGAGCCTTGAAGAAGCATCATCCTGATGCCCGTTTTGTTGGGGTCGCAGGTCCGCTGATGCAGGCGGAAGGATGCGAAGCCTGGTACGAAATGGAAGAACTGGCGGTAATGGGCGTGGTGGAAGTTCTTGAACGACTGCCACGTCTGTTGAAAATCCGCAAAGATCTGACCAAACGCTTTAGCGAGCTGAAGCCTGATGTATTTGTGGGCATCGATGCCCCGGATTTCAACATCACGCTGGAAGGGCGTTTGAAGCAGCGCGGTATCCGCACTATTCATTATGTCAGCCCGTCTGTCTGGGCCTGGCGCCAAAAGCGCGTTTTCAAAATCGGGAAAGCCACTGATCTGGTTTTGGCATTTCTGCCTTTTGAAAAAGCGTTTTATGACAAATTCAATGTTCCTTGTCGTTTCATTGGTCATACGATGGCCGATGCAATGCCGTTGCATCCGGACAAACAGGCTGCACGTTTGTCACTCGGTATTCCAGAGGATGTGCACTGTCTGGCGTTATTGCCGGGAAGCCGCCATGCAGAAGTAGAAATGCTCAGCGCGGATTTTCTGAAAACAGCCTTACAGCTGCGGCAAACCTATCCTGATTTACACATCGTAGTGCCGTTGGTCAATGCCAAACGTCGCGGGCAGTTTGAGCGAATTAAGGCTGAGATTGCGCCTGACTTACCTGCGCATTTACTGGATGGCAAAGGTCGGGAAGCGATGATTGCCAGTGATGCTGCTTTGCTGGCATCAGGAACAGCAGCGCTTGAATGTATGCTGGCCAAATGTCCGATGGTGGTGGGTTACCGTATGAAGCCTTTCACTTTCTGGCTGGCTGAGCGTCTGGTGAAAACGCCCTATGTTTCGTTGCCAAACCTGCTGGCACGACGGGAAATTGTCACCGAATTACTGCAAACTGAATGTGTGCCGGACAAGCTTTCCGCCGCCTTGCTGCCGTTACTGGCAGGGGGGGAGAAAAGTCAGGCACTGCGTGAGACATTCCTTGAATTACATGAAAGTATTCGTCGTGACGCAGATGAACAGGCTGCTCAGGCTGTCATGGAGCTGGCAAACCGATGAACGATGTATTTATCTATCCACAAGCCGTTTGTATCGCCGGCGTGGATGAAGTAGGGCGCGGCCCGTTAGTCGGTGCCGTTGTCACCGCTGCCGTGATTCTTGATCCCGCGAATCCGATTACCGGGCTGGCAGATTCAAAAAAACTCTCCGAAAAACGCCGCGAGGCGTTATATATCGAAATCAAAGAGAAAGCACTGGCCTGGAGTCTCGGGCGCGCTGAGCCTCATGAAATCGATGAACTGAATATTTTGCATGCCACCATGCTGGCCATGCAAAGAGCTGTTGCCGGTTTATGCATCACGCCTGATATGGTGCTGATTGATGGTAACCGTTGTCCTGCACTTCCGATGGCCTCCCAGGCGGTAGTAAAAGGGGACAGTAAAGTCGCTGAAATCAGCGCCGCCTCTATTCTGGCTAAAGTCACCCGCGACCGTGAAATGGTTGAACTGGATCTTCAGTTCCCCGAATATGGTTTTGCGAAGCACAAGGGCTATCCGACGCCGGTGCACCTTGAAAGTCTTGCCCGTCTTGGAGCCACTACACACCACCGTCGAAGTTTCTCTCCGGTGAAACGCGCGCTCGGGCTGGCATAACGTATCATTTGTCCCTGCCCGTTTTTATTGCTAAAAAAGACAGGCACACAAACCCTTAATTCACTCATTTCTGGACTCTGGATATGGCCGAACCTCGTTTTATTCATCTGCGTGTACATAGCGACTATTCCATGGTGGATGGGCTTGCGAAGGTAGGCCCGCTGGTGAAATGCGCAGCGTCACTCGGCATGCCTGCTCTGGCGATTACCGATTTCACTAACTTGTGCGGACTGGTTAAGTTTTACGGCGCGGCACACGGCGCGGGCATAAAACCGATTATCGGTGCAGATGTGAATGTCCAAAGCGAAATCCTGGGTGATGAACTGGCACAGCTGACGGTTCTGGCGATGAATAATCAGGGCTACCAGAACCTGACGTTATTAATTTCCAGAGCGTATCAGCGCGGTTACGGCGCCGCCGGCCCGATCGTTGATCTCGAATGGCTGGCAGAACTGAATGAAGGTCTGATCCTGCTCTCCGGCGCGAGAATGGGTGATGTCGGTAAGTTTCTGATCCGCGGAAATGATCTGCAAGTCAGCCAGTGCCTGGATTTCTATCAGCAGTATTTCCCCGATCGCTATTATCTCGAATTGATCCGCACCGGCCGTGCAGACGAAGAAAACTATCTGCATGCGGCAGTCGCCCTGGCGACCGAACGTGGTTTGCCAGTAGTGGCAACCAACGATGTACGCTTTATGGTGCCGGGTGATTTTGATGCTCATGAGATTCGTGTCGCGATCCACGATGGCTTTACGCTCGATGACCCTAAACGTCCGCGAAATTACACATCTCAGCAATATATGCGCAGCGAAGATGAGATGTGCGAGCTGTTTGAGGATGTGCCTGAAGCGCTGCAAAACAGTGTGGAAATCGCCAAACGTTGTAATGTGACCATCCGTCTGGGTGAGTATTTTTTGCCGCAGTTCCCGACCGGTGATATGACCACCGAAGATTTTCTGGTCGAAAAATCAAAAATCGGACTGGAAGAACGCCTTGAGTTTTTATTCCCGAATCCGCAAGTGCGCGCACAAAGACGCCCTGAATATGACGAGCGTCTGGACATCGAACTTAAAGTTATTAACCAGATGGGTTTCCCCGGTTACTTCCTGATCGTAATGGAATTCATCCAGTGGTCGAAAGACAACAGCGTGCCTGTCGGGCCGGGGCGCGGTTCCGGTGCAGGTTCTCTCGTGGCGTATGCCCTGAAAATCACCGATCTGGATCCGCTCGAGTTTGACCTGCTGTTCGAACGTTTCCTTAATCCTGAACGTGTTTCCATGCCCGACTTTGACGTCGACTTCTGCATGGAAAAACGCGACCGTGTCATCGATCACGTGTCAGAAATGTATGGCCGCGAAGCGGTCTCGCAGATCATCACTTTCGGTACGATGGCGGCCAAAGCGGTAATCCGCGATGTGGGCCGGGTTCTGGGTCATCCTTATGGTTTCGTTGATCGCATTTCCAAACTGGTGCCCCCTGATCCTGGGATGACGCTTGAAAAAGCATTTGCCGCTGAGCCGCAATTACCAGAGATCTACGAAGCTGACGAAGAAGTTAAGTCGCTTATCGACATGGCGCGTCAGCTTGAAGGTGTCACCCGTAACGCCGGTAAACATGCCGGTGGTGTGGTGATTGCGCCCACCAAAATTACCGACTTTGCGCCACTGTATTGCGATGCCGAAGGTAACCATCCGGTCACGCAGTTCGATAAAAATGACGTGGAATACGCAGGACTGGTGAAATTCGACTTCCTCGGCCTGCGCACGCTGACCATCATCGACTGGGCACTGGAGATGATCAACGCCCGCCGGGCGAAAGCCGGTGAGGCACCGCTGGACATTGCGGCCATCCCGCTGGATGACAAAAAAAGCTTCGACATGCTGCAACGCTCGGAAACCACGGCGGTATTCCAGCTTGAATCACGTGGTATGAAGGATTTGATCAAACGTCTGAAGCCTGACAGCTTCGAAGATATGATCGCACTGGTGGCGCTGTTCCGCCCGGGCCCGTTGCAGTCCGGCATGGTGGATAACTTTATTGACCGCAAACACGGTCGCGAAGAGATTTCCTATCCGGATATCCAGTGGCAGCATGAATCGCTGAAACCTGTGCTGGAGCCGACCTACGGCATTATCCTGTATCAGGAACAGGTTATGCAGATTGCGCAGGTTCTGGCCGGTTACTCGCTGGGTGGCGCAGACATGCTCCGCCGTGCGATGGGTAAGAAAAACCCGGTGGAGATGGCCAAACAGCGTGGTGGCTTTGAAGAAGGGGCCAAATCTCGCGGTATTGACGGCGAACTGGCGATTAAAATCTTCGATCTGGTAGAGAAATTTGCCGGTTACGGTTTTAACAAATCTCACTCAGCGGCTTATGCTTTAGTGTCGTATCAGACGCTGTGGCTGAAAGCGCACTATCCGGCGGAATTCATGGCAGCGGTAATGACGGCTGATATGGATAACACCGAAAAGGTGGTCGGACTGGTGGATGAATGCTGGCGTATGGGGCTGAAAATTTTGCCGCCTGATATCAACAGCGGCCTTTATCATTTCCACGTCAACGATGAAGGCGAAATTGTTTACGGCATCGGCGCGATTAAAGGCGTGGGTGAAGGCCCGATTGAAGCCATTATTGAAGCGCGTAACGAAGGTGGCTATTTCAAAGAACTGTTTGATCTTTGCGCGCGTGCTGACGTCAAAAAGCTTAATAAACGTATCCTCGAAAAGCTGATTATGTCCGGGGCGTTTGACCGTCTGGGACCCCATCGTGCCGCGCTGATGAGTTCCTTAAGCGACGCACTGAAAGCCGCAGATCAACATGCTAAAGCTGAGGCAATTGGTCAGGTTGATATGTTTGGTGTGCTGGCAGAAGCACCTGAGCAGGTTGAGAAATCTTACGCGAATGTAATGCCATGGCCGGAACAAACGGTTCTGGATGGCGAACGTGAGACGCTCGGTCTGTATCTGACCGGCCATCCTATTACCCAATATTTGAAAGAAATTGAACGTTATGGCGGTGGCCAGCGTTTGAAAGATATGCACCCGACGGAACGGGGCAAAATGACCGTCGCGGTCGGGCTTGTCCTTGCTGCACGCGTGATGGTCACCAAGCGGGGTAACCGTATTGGGATCTGTACACTTGACGACCGTTCGGGTCGTCTTGAAGTCATGTTGTTCACTGAAGCATTGGAAAAATTCCAGCATTTATTGGAAAAAGACCGTATCCTTATCGCCACAGGACAGGTCAGCTTTGATGACTTCAGTGGCGGGCTTAAAATGATGGCCCGCGATATAATGGACATCAGTGAAGCACGGGAAAAATATGCTCGCGGTCTTGCTATCTCGCTGACTGACAGGCAAATTGATGACCAGCTTTTGAACCGTCTCCGCCAATCGTTGGAACCTCATCGATCGGGGACGATACCAGTGCATCTGTATTACCAACGAGAAAACGCAAGAGCCCGGCTACGATTCGGGGCGTCATGGCGTGTTACGCCAACGGACAAACTATTGCTGGATTTGCGAGGCCTGGTCGGTACAGAGCAGGTGGAACTGGAATTTGACTAAAATAGGAATGCTATGAGTCTGAATTTTCTTGATTTTGAACAGCCGATTGCGGAACTGGAAGCGAAAATTGACTCGCTGACTGCAGTCAGCCGTCAAGACGAAAAATTAGATATTAATCTGGACGAAGAAGTTGCACGCTTGCGCGAGAAAAGCGTTGAACTGACTCGTAAGATTTTCTCTGATCTGGGTGCCTGGCAAATTGCCCAACTGGCACGCCATCCTCGTCGCCCTTATACGCTCGATTACATCAAACATATCTTCACTGATTTTGATGAACTGGCGGGTGATCGTGCATTCGCAGACGATAAAGCTATCGTTGGCGGTATCGCCCGTTTGGGTGAACGTGCTGTGATGATCATTGGTCATCAGAAAGGCCGTGAAACGAAAGAGAAAATTCGTCGTAACTTCGGTATGCCCGCTCCCGAGGGGTATCGCAAAGCGTTACGTCTGATGGAAATGGCTGAGCGTTTCAAACTGCCAATTATCACCTTTATCGACACGCCGGGTGCATATCCGGGCGTGGGTGCTGAAGAACGTGGTCAGTCTGAAGCGATCGCCCGTAACCTGCGCGAAATGTCTCGTCTGAACGTCCCGGTTATCTGTACCGTTATTGGTGAGGGCGGTTCCGGTGGCGCACTGGCTATCGGCGTGGGCGATAAAGTTAACATGCTGCAATACAGCACCTATTCGGTTATCTCACCGGAAGGTTGTGCGTCAATTCTGTGGAAGAGCGCGGATAAAGCCCCTCTTGCTGCGGAAGCGATGGGCATCATTGCACCGCGTCTGAAAGAACTGAAACTGATCGACTCCGTTATCCCTGAACCATTGGGCGGCGCTCACCGTAACGTAGAAGCAATGGCGGCTTCCCTGCGCGCACAGCTGGAAGCTGACCTCAGTGATCTTGATGTTCTGAGTACAGAAGAACTGCGTAACCGTCGTTATCAGCGTCTGATGACTTACGGCTACTGCTGATTTTGTTCGTTATTTCAAAAGGCCACGCAAAGCGTGGCCTTTTTTATTGTCCGTTTTCATCGCTGGATCTTTCCAGCATTCTTAAATATTCCTCCATTCACTGTAAACGCATCGGTAAAGGGTACACAGCAGGTACTAACCGTGTTTCTATAATTACCTGAGAGAATAAACAACAGAAGGATTTGTCAGATGAATATTATCGCTATCATGCGCCCGGAAGGGGCTTACTACAAAGACGAGCCGATCCGTGAACTGGATAGTGCGCTGACGCTTCTTGGTTTTCAGGTCATTTATCCACGTGACCGCGCAGATCTGCTCAAACTCATCGAAAATAATGCCCGTATTTGCGGCGCAATTTTTGACTGGGATCAGCACAGTGAAGAGCTGTGTACAGCCATTAATGAGCTGAATGAATATCTGCCGCTGTACGCTTTCATCAATACGCATTCAACGCTTGATGTGGACGTTAATGAAATGCGCATGGTGCTCTATTTCTTTGAATATGCCCTGAGTGCGGCTGAGGATATTGCCAAACGCATCCGCCAGTACACTGATGAATACATCGATACCATTACGCCACCGCTGACTAAAGCGCTATTTACATATGTTGAAGAAGGGAAATATACTTTTTGTACGCCCGGACATATGGCCGGTACAGCGTTTTTAAAAAGCCCTGTCGGAACGTTGTTCTATGATTTCTTCGGGGCCAAAACACTGAAAGCCGATGTGTCGATTTCTGTGACGGAGCTTGGCTCCCTGCTTGACCACACGGGGCCGCATCTCGAGGCGGAGGAATATATCGCCCGTACTTTCGGTGCCGAGCAAAGTTATATTGTTACTAATGGCACTTCAACAGCCAATAAAATCGTCGGAATGTATGCGGCACCGGCGGGCAGTACGGTACTGATTGACCGCAACTGTCATAAATCGCTCGCCCATCTGATGATGATGACCAATATCGTACCGGTTTATTTGCGGCCCAATCGCAACGCGTATGGCATTCTTGGCGGAATTCCTAAGCGTGAATTCACCCGCGAAAGTATCGAAGAGAAAATTGCGCAGACCGCGGGCGCTACCTGGCCTGTCCACGCCGTGATCACTAACTCTACCTACGACGGCTTGCTGTACAACACAGATTACATCAAAAGCACACTGGATGTTCCGTCGATTCATTTCGATTCCGCATGGGTGCCATACACTAATTTTCATCCGATTTATGACGGTAAAAGCGGAATGAGCGGCGAGCGCATTCCGGGGAAAGTCATTTACGAAACACAATCAACGCACAAACTACTGGCAGCTTTCTCGCAGGCCTCAATGATTCACATTAAGGGCGATTACAATGAAAGTACCTTTAATGAAGCTTATATGATGCACACTACAACATCACCTAATTACGGTATTGTGGCTTCCGCAGAAACGGCCGCAGCGATGTTGCGTGGTAATCCAGGACGACGTCTCATTAACCGTTCGGTTGAACGTGCACTACATTTCCGTAAAGAGATCCAGCGGTTACGCGAAGAAACTGAGGGTTGGTTCTTTGATATCTGGCAGCCTGAGCATATTGATGAGGCCGAGTGCTGGCCATTGAATCCTGATCAGAACTGGCATGGTTTTGCGCACGCAGATGCCGATCATATGTTTCTGGATCCGATCAAAGTGACGATCCTGACACCAGGCATGGATGAAACAGGTAAGCTGGAAGAGGAGGGGATCCCGGCGGCGCTGGTAGCCAAATTCCTGGATGAACGTGGGGTAGTTGTTGAAAAAACAGGCCCGTACAATCTGCTTTTCCTGTTCAGTATCGGCATTGATAAAACCAAATCTATGAGTCTGATGCGCGGCCTGACGGATTTTAAGCGCAGTTATGATCTTAACCTGCGCATTAAAAATATGCTGCCGGATTTATATGCGGAAGATCCTGATTTTTATCGCAACATGCGTATTCAGGATCTGGCGCAAGGGATCCATAAACTGATTGTTCGTCACGATTTGCCACGCTTAATGCTGGAGGCGTTTGATGTGCTGCCGGAAATGAAAATGACGCCCTACGAAATGTTCCAGCATCAGGTTCGTGGCCATGTTGATGAATGCGACATTGACGAACTGGTCGGCAAAGTATCAGCAAACATGATCCTGCCTTATCCGCCGGGAGTACCGGTGGTGATGCCGGGAGAGGTGATCACGGAAGAAAGCCGCGCCGTGCTCGATTTCCTGATCATGCTTTGCTCGATAGGCGAGCGTTATCCCGGCTTTGAAACCGATATTCATGGAACGCGGCTCACAGAAGACGGACGATATCTGGTCAAAGTCTTAAAGCTTCCGGAAGCCAGCTAGCAAACTGCCCTCTTCAGGAGGGCTTTTTATTGACGTGTCCGGATGCGCTGAGTAACGTGCAGATCATAAATCAACAGGACATGACTATGCTTAACCTTCGCCAGATCCACCACATCGCCATCATTGGCGCTGATTATCAGGCCAGCAAACACTTCTATTGTGACATTCTCGGGTTCACGTTGCTGGGTGAGTTTTACCGTGAGGAACGCGATTCCTGGAAAGCCGATCTTGCGCTCCAGGGTCAATACACCATTGAGCTATTCAGCTTCCCGCATCCGCCCGCCCGGCCAAGTCATCCTGAGGCATGCGGATTACGTCATCTGGCGTTCAGCGTTGAAAATATTGACCAGTCCGTTTCCGCACTTACCGAAGCGGGTATTATCTGTGAGCCCGTGAGAACCGATCCTCACACCGGTAAAAAATTCACTTTCTTCAACGATCCTGATGGCTTGCCGCTGGAACTGTACGAACCCTGATAATCTTATGAATTCAAAACCGGCGACATTTCTTTTACAACACCTGCACAATAAAATCGGTGATGCACGAAAACTTTGCGTGGCGTTCAGTGGCGGGCTGGATTCTTCCGTGCTGCTCGCTGGCCTGGCAGAATTACGCGACAACGCGTTGCCGGACATCAGGCTGCGTGCATTGCATATCCATCACGGATTAAGCCAGTTTGCTGATGACTGGGTCGCGCACTGCCAGACATTTTGTCTGCAGCGAGATATCCCTTTCTCCGTGATTAAAGTGCAGGTCAATGCGCAGGATGGTGGGATCGAAGCGGCGGCACGAACGGCACGCTATCAGGCATTCTCTGAAAGCCTGACGGCCGGTGAAGTGCTACTGACAGCACAGCACCTGAATGACCAATGCGAAACCTTTATGCTGGCGCTTAAACGTGGGAGCGGGCCTGCTGGTCTCTCGGCGATGAGCGCGGGCAGTTCGGCTCAGGGATATCGTTTGTTACGGCCTTTACTTGATCTAAGTCGTAACCAGCTTGAGGCTTACGCCACGCAGCATCAGCTTGCCTGGATCGAAGACGACAGCAACCGGGATTCACGCTTTGATCGTAACTTTTTGCGGCTGGATATTTTGCCTGATCTTTATGCCCGCTGGCCTCACTTTGCTCAGGCTACAGCCCGTAGCGCGTTACTTTGCGCAGAGCAGGAAGCGTTGCTGGATGAATTACTCAGTGAATCTTTGAAAACACTCACTGACCAGCAAGGCAGTTTGTCGGTAGACGGGCTGAGACATGTCTCGGCGGTGAGGCGCTCTGCGTTATTACGACGCTGGCTGGGAGCATGTGGCGCAAGAATGCCTTCGCGTGAGCAATTGCAGAGAATATGGGACGAAGTCGCTTTAAGTCGCGAAGATGCGCAGGCGCAGTTAGTGCTGGGGAAAATGATGGTCCGGCGTTTCCGTCAGCGTCTGTATGTATTGCCGGAACACCAGCCTCTTAAAGATCAGATCCTCTGTTGGGATCCGGTCGAAAAACTGGTGCTGCCAGACGGTCTGGGTTGTCTGATTGCGGATCATGTTCTTACCGCGCAGACGGCTGATTGTTTGATCCGCCAGCCACGTGCTGATGAAAAGATCACTGTGCGATTTCAGGTACAGGGAATTATCGAAAAGGTCGGGCGGGATCGTGCCCGTCAGGCAAAAAAATTGTGGTCTGAATTAGGTGTGCCTCCATGGGAGCGGGATCGTATTCCTTTGATTTATTATAATGATCAACTGATGGCTGCACCGGGTTGGTTTACTACCCGCCAGTCTCTTACTGAAAATAACGAAGCGTTATGGCGGATCGTCTGGTCAGCTGCGTAATAAACAAAAGAGCACTTTATTGGGGCTGTGGTCATTTGCCTGAGGGAATAGTGATGCAAGTCGGGGAAAGAACGGTGGCAGGAATCGCACTGTTAATGTTAATCACTTCACCTGCCCTGGCAGGCGGAAACGTGACTGACGGGCAGTCTAAATCAGCCAGTTGTGCGGCATGCCACGGTGTAGCGGGTAAAGCTGTTAATTCGATTTACCCTAATCTGGCAGGGCAAAATGAAGATTATCTGGCGCTTTCGTTGCATGCTTATAAGAAAGGTGAGAGAAGTGGCGGGCAGGCGGGTGTGATGCAGGCTTTCAGTTCGTCATTATCTGATGAGGATATCAGTGATTTGTCGGCCTATTACGCCAGTCTGACACCGCTGCAAAAATAAGCTTATCGTAAAATGCAAACGGGCAATCCTGAGATTGCCCGTGAGTTAAATTGACGATCGTTATCGCTATTCAGCGCTGACGACAACGGTGCCAATTTCCGGATGGCTAAAGCTTTCAATGTGATCCAGACGAAGATCCCGTTGTTCGCCGTTGACCTCAACCACCAGATATTCCACTTTTTTACGCATTAACAGATCGTTGGCTTTTGCCTCAACGACTTCTCCGCTACGCATCTTCAGCGTCAAAACCAGATGATGCTGGCAGGCGAGCTCAAGATTATCGTAGTCATCACAATTGATGGGTTGGTACTCATCATTCATCGACATAATCGCTCACCAATAAGTTAGCGGCGGCGTAGGCCGCCTGATCCCTAACGGAAGACGGAAGGTCAGCATTCGCTGCGACTTCGTCCAATGCTTTCAATACACAGCCCAATGCATCGGGCACATATCCGAGATCGCCGCTGGCGATTTCAGAATATTTACGGCGTACCAACTCACAGTATCGTTGCATAAGTTCTCCCTAAAAAGCGTATCCCTCTGAGGAAAGCGCAGAAAGATAAGCTCTCAGTATTTACCGACTATAGCACAGGAGAGTGTGAGTTATTAGCAGGCCTGTAAAGGTAAATCGTTTGTGTAAAACCATTATTGAGGATGACCATCGGGGGAAAACTGGTCGCGGCAGGATGCTTTCAAGTACACTGTGCGTCTATTATCAAGGGGTTTACCATGGCGTTAAAAGCAACCATTTATAAAGCAGCGGTCAACATCGCTGATATGGATCGTAATTTCTTTCATGACGCCAGCCTGACTCTGGCACAGCATCCTTCCGAAACAGAACAGCGCATGATGCTGCGCCTGCTGGCATGGATTTATCATGCTGACGAACGACTGACTTTTACCCGCGGATTAAGTGCAGAGGACGAACCCGAAATCTGGCGTAAGAATGATCACAATGGCATCGAACTGTGGGTCGAATTAGGACTACCCGATGAGAAGCGTCTGAAAAAAGCCTGTAACCAATCGCGCGAAGTCGTGCTTTACGCGTATGGTGAGCGTGCGGCAAAAGTCTGGTGGTCACAAATGGAGGGGAAAGTCAGAGGTTTTGAGAACCTGCGTATCCGTTATTTAGAAGATGAGTTGCTCAATCAGTTGACCGCTTTTGGCAACCGTACCATGAACTTACAGGCGACTTTGCAGGACGGAACTATTTGGCTTTCTGATGCTCAGAGTAATTTAGAAATTCATTTTTCTGAATGGAAAGAGTCTGTTGTTAAAGAAGCAAGGTAATCAGTGTGTTAATTCTTTCCGGAAAACTGGAAATACCCGACAGCGAAATCGAATTAACCGCGATTCGCGCTCAGGGTAACGGCGGCCAGAACGTCAATAAAACATCAACGGCCATCCATTTGCGCTTTGATATTAAAGCGTCGAGTTTGCCAGAATACTATAAAGAGCGGTTACTGGCGTTTAATCATCATTCTGTTACTGCCGACGGCTGGGTCATTATCAAGGCTCAGGAATACCGGAGTCAGGAGATGAATCGTGAAGCGGCTTTGACCCGGCTGGGAGCATTGATTTCCCAGGCGATGGTGATAGAAAAAACGCGTCGTGCGACGAAACCAACCCGCGGGTCTAAAATTCGCCGGGTAGAAAGTAAGGTTCGCAAGGGTGCGACGAAAGCATTACGGGGCAAAATACGTTAGCCCTAAATTCGTGTTGCAGGACAATTTTTATCGCAGCACCAGGAAAAAGCAGTAGGGGAGAAACTGTGAAAAAAATCATTATTAGTGCAGTGCTGGCGCTCGGGGCGTTATCATTGTTCGGTTGTCATACTGCCGCCTTCAATCATGAAAAACCTTTGCAGGCTATGCAGCAGAGTTACAGCGGCGTATTGCCGTGTGCTGATTGCAGTGGTTTGAAGACGTCGTTATTCCTGCAACAGGATGGTACTTACATTCTTCAGGAGGAATATCAGGGCAGCAAAGAGGGCGATCAGGTATTTGCCAGTTATGGACGCTGGGCACGGACTGCCGACAAATTGGTGCTGACTGGCAACAAGGGTGATAAACGTTATTTCCATCCGAAAGATGAAAATCTGGAAATGCTGGACATGAGCGGTGAGCCTATAACTTCTCAGTTCAACTATACATTGAAGCCGGTGCAGCAACATTTGCCTCAGACGCCGATGGCAATGAATGGAATGATGCAATACAGCGCAGACGTTGCCTCGTTTAAAGATTGTGTGACCGGTAAAGTGTTCCCGATGTCGGCAAACCAGTCACTGGAAGAAGGCTACCTTACGGCACGTAAAGCACCGAATCAGCTGGTCTTCCTTTCTATGGATGGCCATTTCATGACGGAACCGTCAATGGAAGAAGGGCAGATGCAGAACGCTGTCGTGGCAGATAAAAATGTCAAATTTGACGCCACGAAGTCCTGCCCTTAATAGCGCACACCGTTTTTTAATAACGAAAGCCTGGCTCAACAGCATCAATAAAAATGCCCGCTTAAGCGGGCATTTTTTATGGCAAACAATTGTTATCCGATCTTAACGCGGGATCTGACTCAGCAGATATTCAATGATATCGCTTTGTTTGATCATCTGCTTTTCGCCGGTGCGACGGTTTTTGTATTCCAGCTCTTCTGCATCCAGATTACGATCACCAATCACCACCTGATGCGGCACACCGATCAGTTCCATATCTGCAAACATGACGCCCGGACGTTCTTTACGATCGTCGAGGATCACATCGATACCGTGTGAACGCAGTTCTTTATACAACGCCTCTGCCGCATCTTTCACGCGGAAGGATTTGTGCATGTTCATTGGCAAAATAGCGACCTGGAACGGAGCGATAGCATCCGGCCAGATAATGCCACGGTCATCATGGTTCTGTTCAATCGCCGCAGCGACCACGCGGGTCACGCCGATACCGTAACAACCCATGGTCATTACCTGATTACGGCCATCTTCGCCCTGAACGGTCGCATTCATCGCTTCTGAATATTTAGTTCCGAGCTGGAAGATATGACCGACTTCGATACCGCGTTTGATAACTAAAGTACCCTGGCCATCCGGACTTGGATCACCAGCAACGACGTTACGGATATCGGCAACTTCTGGCAGCGCAACATCACGATCCCAGTTAATACCAAAGTAATGCTGACCATCGATGTTAGCACCTGCGCTAAAATCGCTCATGGCGGCGACGGAACGGTCAGCAACAACTGGCATCGGCAAGTTCACCGGACCCAGTGAACCCGGACCAGCAGCAACGATTTCACGAATTTCAGCTTCCGTTGCGAAAGTCAGTGGTACAGCAACTTGTGGCAATTTTTCCGCTTTGATTTCGTTCAGCTCATGATCACCACGAACCAGCAGCGCCACCAGTTTATGGCCACTTTCCGCTGTTGCGTGAACCATCAGCGTTTTCACGGTTTTCTCAACCGGCACCTGGAACTGTTCAGTCAGTTCAGCGATGGTTTTGGCATTGGGTGTTTCAACAACACGCATTGCTTCGGTTGCTGCAGCGCGCGGAGTCGCCGGAGCCAGCGCTTCAGCGAACTCAATGTTAGCCGCGAAATCCGAAGAGTCCGAGAACACGACATCATCTTCGCCGCTTTGTGCCAGGACCTGGAATTCATGAGATGCGCTGCCGCCGATAGAACCGGTATCCGCCATCACGGCACGGAAATCCAGGCCCATGCGGTTGAAGATCTGGCTGTAGGCTGCGTACATTGCATCGTAAGTTTCCTGCAGAGATTCCTGTGTTGTGTGGAACGAGTAGGCATCTTTCATCAGGAATTCACGGGAACGCATCACACCAAAGCGCGGACGAACTTCGTCACGGAATTTGGTCTGGATCTGGAAGAAGTTCAGTGGCAATTGCTTGTACGAACTGACTTCATTACGGATCAAATCAGTGATGACTTCTTCATGGGTCGGGCCCAGAACAAATGGACGATCGCCACGGTCAACAAAACGCAACAACTCCGGACCGTATTGTTCCCAACGTCCGCTCTCCTGCCATAAATCGGCGGGCTGAACTACCGGCATCGACACTTCAATGGCGTTCGCGTTGTTCATTTCTTCGCGTACGATGTTTTCAACTTTCTTGAGAACGCGTAAGCCGGTCGGCATCCAGGTATACAAGCCTGAGGCCAGTTTACGAATCATTCCCGCGCGCAGCATCAGCTGGTGGCTGATAACTTCTGCGTCGGCTGGCGTCTCTTTCAGAGTAGAGAGCAGATATTGAGTAGTACGCATGATGTTGTTGGTTCCGTTAGCACTGCAAATTGCAATCGGGCTGCCATGAGCAGCCAAAACGTGAAAAGTGGTTTAGTTTACCAGCGAGTTGCTATTGTCAAAAGAGACGCAGAGGAAATTTAGTTTTTGTCGAGAGACAATACCTGATTCACTGAGCCTGAGACCCGCCAGCGGACGTTAAACTCCAGCAAGCGAACGGCATAATCGCGCTCTGCGGCTTCACCCTTGCGATAAGCCGGGCGGGGATCTTGCCCTAAAACCTGCGTGATGAATCGACGCAGATGCGGGTATTGATGCGTATGTTGGGTAATTTGCTGTTCTGCCTGAGGTAAAAATTCGACCGGCATATTGGCATCGGGGGCGTGCTGGGCAAAACCTGCGCGTGCATCAGGATGGCTTTCTGCAAAGGGAAGGTAAGGCTTGATGTCCACGACAGGCGTGCCGTCTACTAAATCCAGACTGCCAAGCTGCAGGATGACATCCTGGCCCTGACAGCGGATCCCTTTCAGTTCAATCAGAGACATTCCGAGCGGGTTCGGCCGGAAAGTTGAACGGGTGGCGAATACACCGGTACGCGCGTTACCGCCCAAACGTGGCGGGCGGACCGTCGGACGCCAGCCGCCTTCCATCGTCTGATGAAAAATAAACATCACCCATAAATGACTGAACTCTTCCAGCCCGCGGACGGCTTCAGGCTGGTTATAAGGTGCATGCAGATGTAATTCGCCGCCACCGTCCTGAATCAATCCGGGCTGGCGCGGAACAGCAAACTTCTCTTTATAGGGCGAGTGAATGGTCCCTATTTGCTCAAAAGAAAATGAGGTCATTTAAACGTGACGTTCAGGGCAGAACCCTGACAAATTGCCTGCTGGAAACAGCCAGGTACGCCGCTGATAATCTGGCACTGATGCAACAACACGGCATTGGCTTTCATATAGGATGCGCGGGTCAGCATTCTCTTCCGTGCGGCAGCCAGGCTTGGTGGCGTATCATTTTGAGCACTCTGGCAAGATTCGCCGGAGACTTCGCCAAGATCACGGAACGGGGTTCCAACTAAAGCTTCTGCATCTTTATAGAGCTTTACAGGAGCGGGGCGCACTGGTGCCGGCTTGGGTTTGACAGGTTTTGGTTCTTCTTTAACAACAGGCGCAGGGGGTGTTGGCTGTGTGTGTTGAGTCAGGGAACAACCCGCCAGCAAAAGTGCCGACAAACAGAGAGGTAAAGCACGCATGGTATATCCTCTGCTTTTTAATATGTTTACAGGAAAGAATGTGGCGTTATTGAACCAAGGTATTGAGGAAATAACAAGGCGGGCATATGCCCGCCTTGTTATTTATTTATGAAAAGATGTATTTGCGAATCTACTATCTTATAAATGAATAGTCAGGAGAAACGTAACGTTCCTGATTTCGGACAATTACCAACCTTTTACTGCGCCGCCGTTGAAGATTTTATTTGCTGCAGCGTTCACTTCATCAGACTGGTAAGCCTGAACAAATTTCTTCACGTTTTCAGCATCTTTGTTATCTTCACGTGCCACGATCAGGTTCACGTATGGAGATTCTTTATCCTCTACGAAGATACCGTCTTTCTCCGGCGTCAGGTTTATCTGGCTGGCATAGGTGGTATTGATAATGGCCAGAGCGATTTTGGCATCATCCAGTGAACGTGGCAGTTGTGGGGCTTCAAGTTCGACCAGTTTCAGATTTTTAGGGTTCTCGGTCACATCCAGAACAGTCGGCAGCAAGCCAACACCGTCTTTCAGTTTGATCAGACCTTGTTTTTGCAGCAGCAGCAAAGAACGACCAAGGTTAGTCGGGTCGTTTGGCAACGCAATCTGATCGCCATCTTTCAGTTCATCAATAGATTTGATTTTTTTAGAGTATCCGGCGATTGGGTAAACGAATGTGTTACCGACCGGCACCAGTTTGTAACCGCGATCTTTGATCTGTTGATCAAGATAAGGCTTATGCTGGAAGGCATTAACATCAATGTCGCCTTTGCTCAGTGCTTCGTTAGGCAAAACGTAATCATTGAAAGTCACCAGCTCAACGTCAAGGCCGTATTTTTCTTTAGCTACTTTCTGTGCAACTTCTGCCACTTGCTGTTCAGAACCGACAATCACACCCACTTTGATATGGTTTGGATCTTGTTCTTTTGGCCCGCAGCCGACTAAAGCCAGCGATCCCAGAAGCGCGCCGACAATGGCAATGGATTTGAATTTGTTAGACATGTCCTTTCCTCAATAAACGGATATAAATCATTCACAGGGTAGCTATTACAGCTGTTTTTATTTATGTGTGACTGCTTTTACAATGCGGTCGCCACAAAATTGTATTAAATACACCAAAACCACTAACAGGACTAATACCGTATTCATCACGGTTGCGTCATAACCGATATAACCATACTGATAACCGATTTGACCCAAACCACCCGCACCCACTGCGCCACCCATAGCAGAATAGCCTACGAGGGTGATCAGCGTGATGGTAGCTGCATTGACCAATCCTGGCAGAGCTTCCGGTAATAAAATTTTACGGATGATTTGCATCGGTGTTGCCCCCATCGCGCGGGAGGCTTCTACCAGACCACTTGGAATTTCCAAAAGAGCATTTTCAACCATGCGGGCAATAAACGGTGCTGCACCCACAGTCAGCGGAACAATCGCTGCCTGCAAACCGATAGAGGTACCGACGATCATGCGGGTGAACGGAATCATCCACACCAGTAAGATAATAAAAGGAATAGAACGGAAAATATTCACCAGCGCTGACATCACGCGATAGACGTTTTTATTTTCTGCAATCTGACCCGGACGGGTGACATATAACAGCACACCAAAAGGCAGACCCAGGACAAAACCAAAGAAGCCAGAGGTTAGCGTCATGATGACCGTTTCCCAGATACCCCGGCCCATTAACCACATCATTGCCTCAGACATAACCGAGTACCTCTACTTTCACCTGATTCTCATGCAGGAAACGAATTGCCGCCTGAGTGTTTTCTTCTGAACCGTGCATTTTTGTCAGCATAATCCCGAACTTCACGCCACCGGCATAATCCATCTGAGCACTGATGATATTATTATTAATGTCAAAGCGACGGACCGCTTCTGAAAGCAGCGGAGCATCCACTGACTGGCCGGTAAATTCTAACCGTAATAAGGGCACTCGACCCGCTTCAGGCGTGGTCAACAGACGCACGGCGTAATCATCCGGAATATCCAGGTGCAATGTTGACTGAATAAACTGCTGGGCAAGCGGAGTCTTAGGATGTGAGAACATCTCGCTCACTTTATCCTGCTCAATCAGTTTGCCATCGCTGATCACGGCAACCTGATCGCAAATGCGTTTTACGACGTCCATCTCATGGGTAATCAGCAGAATCGTGAGCCCCAGACGGCGGTTGATATCTTTCAGCAATTCCAGGATTGCGCGGGTTGTGGCCGGATCCAGTGCGCTGGTCGCTTCATCACAGAGCAATACTTTTGGATTACTGGCCAGCGCACGGGCAATCGCTACGCGTTGTTTTTGTCCACCGGAAAGATTGGCAGGATAGGCGTCATGCTTATCTTCTAATCCGACCAGACTCAGCAGTTCAGAGACGCGCTTTTTAATCGCGGCTGAAGACAGATTGTCGAGTTCCAGTGGCAAAGCAACGTTGCCAAAAACGGTACGTGACGACAGCAAATTGAAGTGCTGAAAAATCATGCCAATCTGTCGGCGTGCACGGGTAAGTGCTTTCTCTGAAAAGGACATCAGATCCTGACCATCGACCAATACCTGGCCTTCAGTCGGGCGCTCCAGCAAATTCACGCATCGGATTAAAGTACTTTTCCCCGCGCCGGAAGAGCCGATGACGCCATAAATTTGTCCGGCAGGGACGTGAAGACTCACGTCAGAGAGCGCGACAATCTGGCGCGAACCCTGCTGGAAAACCTTGGTGATGTTAGAAAGTTTAATCATATTTTTTTTATTCTGTCTTTTTGCCGTGACGTGGTGAATTTAACTCTGCGGAGGTCTTCTCCGTAGTATGGTGTGGATGCTAAGGCGTCTAGACGTCTAAGTCAACCAGGTTAGCATTCTCACAGACATTGAAAACATGCGATACTGGCGCCGTTAATCAGCCATCAGGAGCAAATTCGTGGCACAACCAGTTTCAGCAATCTTTCTTGACCGTGATGGCACTTTGAATGTCGATCACGGTTATGTACATGAAATCGATGACTTCCAGTTCATCGACGGGGTCATTGATGCTTGTCTTAAATTAAAAGAGATGGGCTTTTTACTGGTACTGGTTACCAACCAGTCCGGTATCGCACGTGGCAAATTTACTGAAGATCAGTTTATGACGCTGACAGAGTGGATGGACTGGTCGCTTGCCGATCGCGGGGTTGATCTCGATGGTATCTATTTCTGCCCGCATCATCCGGAAGGCTCCATTAAAGAGTTTACTCAGGTTTGTGATTGCCGTAAGCCCCAACCCGGGATGTTTTTGACGGCCAAAGAAGAACTGGGCATTGATATGGCTTCTTCTTATATGGTGGGCGACAAACTGGAGGATATGCAGGCAGCTGCCGCTGCGGGGGTGGGGCATAAGATTTTAGTGCGTACCGGCAAGCCCGTAACCTCCGTAAGTGAAAATGCCGCCGATGCAGTACTGGAAAGCCTTGCCGCATTGCCTTCCTTTCTAGCAAAAGGCCATAAATAACGTCTTCTGGATAAAAAAACGGCAAACGGAATAAAACTGTATTTATTCGCTTGCCATTAAAATCCAACTCCCTATAATGCCGCTCCATCGACAGGGAACAACGTGAACAACATCACGAAGTAACCGGGTCGGAAAGATTAAAAACAGCGGCAACCGGATGAAATAAACGGTTGACACTGAATGAGGAAAGCGTAATATACGCCACCTCGAGTTAGCAAGCGAAAGCGCGTAACTCACTGCTCTTTAACAATTTATCAGACAATCTGTGTGGGCACTCACAAGACGATATCAGCCACTTCGGTGGCAAAAAATATCAAGTCTTAGAGTGACCAAGCAGTAATTCATTTAGTTGAATTATTACGAAGTAATCTCTGAGCACCGCTTAACATGTTTAAGCAAATCGAACTTTTAATTGAAGAGTTTG
>NZ_SEWS01000012.1:0-160095 GCF_004195095.1 Rahnella sp. CFA14(1/10)
GGGCAACTGTCCCGGCGGGAACGAGTATAGATATAACCTCTCATAATAACGCCAGCTCTATGGATGCAACCGTCCAGCGCGACGGTGCAGGTATCCCATCGGGGGCAACTGTCCCGGCGGGAACGAGTATAGATATAACCTCTCATAATAACGCCAGCTCTATGGATGCAACCGTCCAGCGCGACGGTGCAGGTATCCCATCGGGGGCAACTGTCCCGGCGGGAACGAGCGCAGATATAACCCCTTATAATTGCACCCGTTCAACGGATGTAAGCGTCAGAAACGATGATACAGGAACCGGAGGAGCAGTAACCCCGGCGGGAACAACGGACATAGGCGGCATATCCCGTAATAACGAAACACATTCCCTACAGGCCAATAAGGGTACAACCGCCCCTGATCAACTAAATTGCATAAATCCTGAACACAATGTTCCTTCTGTCGATGTGGAGTCTGGCGAGGCTAATATCGAGCCAGATAATGATACCTATGCTGTAATGTCAGATAAGTTAGATACTTTATATCCTGTATTGTCCGCCCCTACGCAGATAAATAATGTCAGCAATGGGGATTATGCCTTTACTTCCGGTGAAGTGAATTATACCGCCCATGGCGGCAAACAGACTGAAAAGTATGAAATACTGTCAGACTCTGTAGATGATGTGGAAATGTCGCTGACGACATTTAAAACCCGAATGGCTGAAAAAATCAAAAATGAGCAGGGAAATAGTACTGCCCATTTTGGTTCACTCGGTTCACCTAAAACCTGGAATGAAGCAGGGACCAAAGGTGAGATTTACTACGCGGACTGGTCGGATGGTCGTCACTATTTTGAAGCTAAACAAGACGGTGCGCCTGGGCAAAACAAATGGTATTACCCGGAAAATAATAAAGATAATACCTGGTGGAAAATTGTTCACCCGATTGAGTATTACGCGATTACCTCTGATCCGCAGTATGCCCGTACTCCCAACGGTGTTGACCAGGAAGAGCAGGCAAAACCGGCAATCTACAATCAGTACCAAGTGCTCAACAGTCTGAAAAGCACCTATGGTGATGCCTTTAAGGGCACCATCATTAACGGTGATATTACGGATTTTGGTCATGACTGGCAGTGGTCAGAAATGAAAAAGGCCCTGGGAACGCTTAACCATGATTACTGGTATGGACTAGGCAATCATGACTACGAAAACAATGTCAATGATTGTTTCACCAATAACTGTGCCGTACGCAGTATCCGCGAACTGACCAACAATCTTAAATCGCGTAAAAATATTAATGCGATCGATTACAACGTAATTTCAGGTTATTCATTCCCTTCACTATCGACGAACTATATTGGGAGTTTCTCTTATAGCTTTGATATGTCAGGCATTCGCTTTATCCAACTGAACAACTATGCCGAATATACCAAGGAATTTAGCGGCTTCAGTATGAAAGATGCCCGCAAATATACAGTAAAAGTCACCCCTTCTGTCGACTGGCTGGAACAACAACTCGCTGATGCCCGTAAACAAGGCAAAGCTGTTATATTACTTTCGCATATTAAAAATATGGGTGCAGCAAGTTCACGTCTGCAACAGATGACGGCGAAAAATAGCGATTATGATATTACCGCTATTTTCAACGGCCATACTCATGAAATGTCTGTAGGTGACTATTACGCCAACAGTGGTGCGACATTCAAAGAAACATTTTTATTGGTTGAAGTTAATAACCTTAAAAGAGAATTGTCCATTTATGAGGTTTCAGATAACGACCTGAAAACGAAAAAGTTGGAAGCCACTATCCCACTTAAACTTTCCGTGGTAGATAAGACCATTAAGGAAAATGCTTTCAGGGTTACACTGAAAAACGGTGGCGGTTACATTGGTATTTATAAAGTTAAATACGTCCGGGAAGACGGATCAAATGCAACCATTGATCATCGTCTGGCATTGGGCAACACCGTCACTGTCGAAGTGCCACGTGGGGCTAAAAATGTTCAGGTTATTGGGAAATCAAAATCCGGTCGGTCGATTTATAACGTCAGTCTGAACAATTATAAAGATGTCTGCATTAAGAGCTGGGGAACACTACCTAAAAACCTTCGTTGGGGTTATTGCGGATAAAAAGTATCGGCGGGGATGAAAATCCCCGCCTAGTTTATTTAACGTTCCCAGTAACTTTCTTCAAGACTGTCTTCACGTTCCGGCAGGCCACGCGTCAGACGCGGAGAATGCTGGTTCAGCACCTGATAACTCACGCGGTTTGCATATTTGCACACCTGGGCCAGAGAGGAATAGGTCAGATATTCACGGGCATGTTTGCTGGAATTCGGCACTGAAGTCCGGTGGAACCCATTCGCGGCAATATCATGCAGCAATGCTGACAGCGCGCCGTCTCCTGCTCCGTTGGTATTCATGATCTTTTCAGGCCCGCCCATATAGGGTGCAATGTGGGAATAAATCTTCAACGGTTGACGGCAACAGTCATGGCGCATGGCGCGGCTAAATTCATACTGGTTAAATTCAGCTATTGCGCCAGGCAGCAGTGGATGTTGGGTGGTGCGTTTGAATTCTTCTTCCGTATAACTCGCCATAAACAGGCCGTTTGGCCCGGCGGTACACAGCACCAAATCAACCCAGTCCAGCGCTTTATCAGCAGCCATCAGCGGATCCCTCAGACCCGTTAGCGCAAATCCCTCATCTTCGTTCATTGCCAGGATCGAGACGTGATCACGCAGGAAATCGCGCCATGCCTGGGGATCTTCCGCGATAACGTACTGGGTGCCCAGCGTCAGTACCACCGGCACATGATACTTTTTCGCGTATTCAATCGCCTGCATAGTCGCTTCCGGCATGGGTTCACCTGGCTTACTGCGCAGCAGATACGATGTCAGTAACAGTGCTGATGCACCGGCAATCACATCTTCCGGTATGCTTTGTGCACGCAGATCGTTCATTTTACCGGGGCTGATAGCAAAGGTACGTTCGCCAGTGTCACTGATGAGGGTAAAGCAGCGGCCAATTGCACCGTCCACGCCTTGCAGGAAGTTAAGATCCACACGGCTGGAGGTGTTGCACAGATAGCGATAGGCATAATCACCTATTTTGACATTGTTGCACATTACGCCAAGCAAAACGGAGCGGTCATCCGCCAGCACCGAATAGTTATGCAACGTGTTACCGACGGTGCCGCCCGCAAACTGATGCGTGATAAGCGCGTTGCTCATCAGTTCCTGATACAGCGTTTCCGACATCTCATCATCAAGAATATTGGATTCACCCGGTGTCAGCCCGTAGCGGGCAACAAAATTTTCATCAACACGCGCTTCGATATCGACCATCGTCTGGTCAATGCCGGTGATGTACGAAGCACCGGCTTCTGACTCCGGCAGCATGTCCTGCAACATAGAATCACGTAATAAAGGGTCGCGCGCGCTGACCGGAAAATAGTGTTTGGACTTACGTTTACCAGGAAATTTCATTCATTATTCTCGGGGAGTTCAAAAAGCTCAGGCTTCATTCAGAAGTGCTGAGTGACCAGTTGTTGCAGCAAATCAATATGCTCCGGCTGGTCGTTCAAGGCGTCAATATATTCGAAGCGCTCGCCGCCTGCATGAATAAAAACTTCACGATTCTCGCCTTTAATTTCCTCCAGGGTCTCGAGACAGTCTGCCGCGAAGCCCGGACAAAGGATCTGAATATGTTTAACTCCCTGAGCAGGAAGGCCTTTCAGTGTTTCATCGGTGTATGGCGTGAGCCAGGGCTCACGACCAAAGCGGGACTGGAAAGTCAGCATTATTTTGCCCACAGGCAGTTGCAACGCGTCTGTGAGCGCCTGCACGGTATCGCGGCAACGCTGTTCATAGTCATCACCTTCCGCCACAAAACGCTTTGGAATACCGTGGAAGGACAACACCAGACGGTCCGGTTCGCCATGCAGAGCGAACGAACGTTCGATGCTGGCTTTCAGTGCGGAAATGTACGCCGGATGCGTGGCGTAATCACGGATAAAGCTCATTGAAGGCAGACGACGCTGCGATTTCAGCACGCGCGCAACACCGTCAAAAACTGCAGCACTGGTGGAGCAGGAGTATTGCGGATACAACGGCAACACCACCATTTTGGTCACCCCCTGCGCCAGTAGTTTTTCAATAGGCTCTTTCATGCCCGGCTTACCGTAGCTCATGGCCAGCTCGACCGGCGTACCCGGCAGGCGTTCTGCCAGAGCTTTCTGCTGACGACGGCTATATACCATCAGCGGTGAACCTTCTTCCATCCACACGGCTTTGTACAGTTTGGACACACGTGGAGAACGCAGCGGCAGGATCACTAAATTCAGTACAGGCCACCACAGCCAACGGGGTGTATCAACCACACGAATATCACTCAAAAATTCAGCCAGATATTTTTTAACGGCCTGCGGAGTCGGAGCCTCCGGAGTCCCGAGGTTGACCAGAAGAACACCGAATTTGGTCTGCGTCATGCTGAATTTCCTAAATTGAAGGCACTGAAGCCAGTGCAAAAAGTTATGGGCGCCACCGTTTATTTGGAGATGCAGTAAAGAAGCGCAGGCCATTGTAACGAAAACAATGACGATCGGAACAACGGCAGAAGCTATCAATGCGAATTGTTATTAATACCCGTTCTATTTCAAAGGCTGATACATTGGCTACGTTCACTCACCCGAATCACTTACTTTAGTAAGCTCATCGGGGCTCCGCCCGCTTGCCGCCGTTCTGCCACTTGGAATATTGGGGTTATGAGGAAGGTGAGGAGCCTTAAAATACAAACGGGGCGACCGAAGTCACCCCGTGATGGCGTGCAGAGCAGACGATCAGCTGAGGATGGCAGCCAGTTCGTCACGCACAGCAGAGACCTGCTGTGTGCCGTCAATTTTGACGTACCTGGTGTTGCCCGCTTCGGCTTCTTTGCTGTAGTAAGACACCAGCGGCTCCGTCAGTTCATGGTATTCCACCAGACGTTTACGCACGGTTTCTTCCTGATCGTCTTTACGGGTGATCAGTTCTTCACCGGTGACATCGTCTTTACCTTCCACTTTTGGCGGATTGTACTGGATGTGGTACACACGGCCAGAGCCAGGGTGTACGCGACGACCTACGATGCGATCGACGATCAGTTCGTCCGGCACATCGAATTCCAGCACATAATCAACTTTGATGCCCGCGTCTTTCATGGCATCAGCCTGCGGAATGGTACGAGGGAAACCGTCTAACAGGAAACCCTTGCGGCAATCTTCCTGCTGAATACGCTCTTTCACCAGTGCGATAACCAATTCATCGGTCACCAGTTTACCCGCATCCATAATCTCTTTTGCTTTCTTGCCGAGTTCACTTCCGGCCTTCACAGCGGCGCGCAACATATCACCGGTAGAAATTTGCGGAATACCAAATTTCTCCATGATGAATTGAGCCTGAGTACCCTTACCTGCGCCCGGAGCGCCCAGCAGAATGATACGCATTGCGTAAATCCCCTTGCATGTAATTTTTATGAATCTCGAAAAACGCTCAACCATACCATTCTGAGCACTTTTGCTCAAGGAACAAGCCCTGCTGAAATGGGGGTTAAGCCGGTGCAGACTGGCGTTTTATCCCCTGTTTCGGGCTGGCTACGGCCAGCAGAAGCGTTGTACCGCCTGCAGTGCAAAACCACACGACAACATGAAATCGGGGTCTTTTACAGACAAAAAAAGGGTGTCGTGTTAACGACACCCTTCCGGTTTACGGTTCAATGTGCAAATTACGCCTGAAGCAACGTATTCATACGACGGATGAACAGGTTTGGATCTTCCAGCGTGCCGCGTTCGGCGAACAGTGCCTGATCCAGCAGCAGTTCAATCCACTCACTGAACTGAGTCTCATCAGCGACGTCCGAAGCACGTTTTACCAGCGCATGTTCCGGGTTCAGCTCAAAGATATATTTGACTTCCGGCGCGTCCTGACCGGCCGCCGCAAACAGTTTTGCCATTTGCGTGGTCATTTCGTCTGCGCCCGTGGTGACGATAGCCGGTGTATCAGTCAGACGGTGCGTCAGACGCACTTCTTTCACACGGTCACCCAGCAGGGTTTTCACACGCTCAACAAACGGCTCCAGCGCTTTTTCGGCTTCTTTCTGCTGTTCGTTTTCTTCGTCAGCCAGTTTATCCAGTGACTCGTCGGCCTTGCTGACGGACTGGAAGACTTTACCCTCAAACTCAGTGAGGTAGCTCATCATCCACTCGTCGATGCGGTCAGACAACAACAGGACTTCAATGCCTTTTTTGCGGAACAATTCCAGGTGCGGACTGCTCTTCGCCGCCGCATAACTGTCGGCAGTGATGTAATAAATTTTGTCCTGACCTTCTACCATCGCCGTCACATAGTCTTCCAGCGACAACGTCTGCTCACTGCTGTCGTTGCGGGTGCTGGCGAAACGTAGCAGTTTGGCGATCGTTTCTTTGTTCGCACCGTCTTCTGCCGGGCCTTCTTTCAATACCAGACCAAACTGTTTCCAGAATTGCAGGTATTTTTCATTGTCATCTTTGGCCAGTTTTTCCAGCATTTGCAGAACGCGTTTGGTCAGCGCACTGCGCAGATTCTGAGTAATGCGGCTGTCCTGCAGAATTTCACGGGATACGTTCAGCGGCAGATCGTTGGAATCTATCAGACCACGCACGAAACGCAGGTAGTTCGGCATGAACTGCTCGGCTTCGTCCATGATAAACACGCGCTGAACATACAGTTTCAGGCCGTGTTTATGATCACGATTCCACATATCCCACGGTGCCTGTGAAGGGATATACAGCAGGCTGGTGTATTCCTGCTTACCTTCAACGCGGTTGTGGCTCCAGCTCAGCGGATCGCTGAAATCATGAGAAATATGTTTGTAGAATTCTTTATATTCTTCGTCCGTGACTTCCGCTTTACCGCGCGTCCACAGGGCCTGCGCCTTGTTAATTTGTTCCCAGGTTACGGTGCCGTCTTCTTCGTTACGGGTTTCGACTTCCACCGGCAACGCAATATGGTCGGAATATTTGCTGATAATGGAGCGTACGCGCCAGTCATCAAGGAATTCGTCCTGATCTTCGCGCAGGTGCAAAGTGATTTCAGTGCCGCGATCGGCTTTCTCGATATCCGCCAGGGTGTATTCACCTTCACCGGCAGATTCCCAGAATACGCCTTCTTCAGCGCTGGCACCGGCTGCACGGGTGCGCACGGTGACTTTGTCTGCCACGATAAAGGCAGAGTAGAATCCCACACCAAACTGACCAATCAGTTGGCTGTCTTTCGCCTGTTCCGAACCGACAGATTGCAGGAAGGCTTTGGTACCGGATTTAGCGATTGTCCCGAGGTTATCAATCACTTCATCACGGCTCATACCGATACCGTTATCACTCAACGTCAGGGTGCGTTTTTCTTTATCAAATGCCAGACGGACATGCAGCTCGCCATCACCTTCATAAAGTTCAGGCGCAGATAATGCGCGGAAACGCAGTTTATCAGCGGCATCGGAGGCGTTAGAAATCAGCTCCCGCAGGAAAATTTCTTTGTTTGAATACAGGGAATGGATCATCAGATGAAGCAGTTGTTTTACTTCAGACTGGAATCCGCGTGTCTCTTGTCCTTTCATACTCATCAAATTACCTCAATCCAGATACTGTTATTGACCAAATCAGACGTTGAGGAATAAGTGGGGTTACGCGTCAGGCTTTTCAAGCGCAGGGAAAAATTTTTAAGAAGAAATGCAGAGGGATAACGGAACAAAACGGGGCGCAGAGAATCGCGCCCGCATGACAGTCGACAGTCAGAACCGGAAGGGATGACGTCCGGCGAGGGAATGGGACAGCGTGGTACCGTCCACCATATCCAGTTCACCACCAACCGGCACACCATGCGCGATGCGGCTGGCCAGCACACCGTACTGGCCGCACATTTCAGCGATATAGTTGGCGGTCGCCTCACCTTCAACCGTCGGGTTAGTCGCGAGGATCACTTCCTGAATATTTTCACTTTCAAGTCGTTCTTCCAGGCGACCTAAACCGATGTCGTCAGGCCCGATGCCATCAAGGGGTGACAGGTGGCCCATCAGCACAAAATAGCGACCAGAGAACTGACCGGTTTGTTCTATCGCATGAATATCAGCCGGACTTTCCACCACACAAATCTGACCATTTTCTTTGCGCCGTGGGTTGGCACAAATAGTACAGATTTCCTGCTCGGTGAAGGTACGGCAATCGGCGCAATGGCCGATCTCAGACATGGCACGCGTTAAAGACTGTGCCAGCCGCATTCCGCCGCTGCGATCACGTTGCAACAACTGGAATGCCATTCGTTGCGCGGACTTCGGGCCAACGCCCGGCAGGCAACGCAACGCCTCCATTAAAGATTCAAGGAGAGGGCTGGTTTGCATCAGAACGGCATCTTAAAGCCTGGTGGCAATTGCATACCGCCAGACACGGCTGCCATTTTTTCTTTCTGAGTTTCATCGATACGGCGTGCTGCATCGTTGAACGCCGCAGCGATCAGGTCTTCCAGCATATCTTTATCGTCTTCCAGCAGGCTTGGATCAATTTCAACACGACGCACGTTATGCGCACCGTTGATGGTGATTTTCACCAGACCCGCACCTGATTCACCGGTCACTTCCAGCTGAGCGATTTCCGCCTGAGCCTGTTGCATTTTTTCCTGCATTTGCTGGGCCTGTTTCATCAGGTTACCAATGCCGCCTTTTCCAAACATAGTCTTCTCTCTCAGCAATGGCCGCGTCACAATCGCGGCGTTTAAATTGGGCGAATACTTTCTTCATCCAGCTCCGCGTCGAAGAAACGGCGCAAAGTCTGAATGTTGTTATCCGCAATAATAGACTGACGCGCCTGCGCCAGTTTTTCTTCATAAATGGCCTGTCGCCATTCCAGCGGCGTCTTCACCGCCAGATTATCATCTTCCAGCACGGTCAGTTCAACCGGCATCTGATGCAGTGCCGATAAGGCCTCCGTCAGTACCTTTTGTGCAGACGGCGAATTCAGGTGCTTTTGCGACGAACGCAGATGCAGGCAGATTTTGCCCGGTTCCGGTTGCTCGCGGTAGGCATTCAGCGCCAGTTGTTGCACCAGTTTCGGAATGGACATCCGGCTGATTTCAGCCGCCCATTCATCACGTTCAGTTGCTTCTTCTGCCAGACGGGAAGCCAGTTCCGGCGATTTTTCATGTTCGAGCGCGGTGCGCAACGCTTTCGGCGTCGCCACCGGTTCCGGTGCGACTTCCGGTTCCGTCATCGCTTTCCAGCGATAGGCTTCTTCTTTTATTGGCGCGGCGGGCTCTTTCTTCACGGCCAATGTCTGCGCACGTTCAGTCACCGAAGCAAGGCGCTCCAGTGCTGAGGTTGCCGGCCGCGCTTTTCCTGGCGCTGCCGGCTCAGCTTTTTTTGGGGTGGTACTCCCCTGCCTGAGCAATTGTGTTCGCGCCTGTAGAAGTTGCGCAGTGGTATCCGGCATCGCCGCCGGTTCTGCATTCCCCGGCGGCGGCGGAGCATTATAGTTTGGTTGCGGCGGTGCGTTACGCGGCGCTGCCGGTTGCGATGGCGCTGGTGTCGCCACATTTGCCGGGATTGCGACGGGTTGCGGAGCCGGTTCAGCAATAATCACTTTCGGATGGAAGGCCAGAGCGCGCAGCAGCGTCATTTCGACGCCCATGCGTTTGTCGGGCGCATACGCCAGCTCTTTGCGGCCAATCAGTAAAGTCTGATAATAAAGCTGCACATCAGCTGGCGGAATGACACGCGCGAGCTCACGCAGGCGTTGCTCAATAGCTGCGTAATGATTATCCAGCACGGACGGCAGGAGCTGAACCATTGCAATACGGTGCAGCAGCGCCAGCGTCTCCACCAAAAGATTTTCCCAGTCGACCCCACGGGATGCGGCCTGTTCGACCTGCGCCATCATCTGACTACCGTCGGCGCTGACCAGCGCTTCGAGCATGGCCAGCGGCTGCTCGTCGTCCAGCGTACCAAGCATTTGTGCCACAGTTTCAGTGGTGACGGCACCCTGCCCCATCGCGATTGCCTGATCGGTGAGACTTAACGCATCACGCATACTGCCGTCGGCAGCGCGGGAAAGCAGTTGTAAGGCACGCGGCTCAGTGGTGATGGTTTCCTGCGTTAATACATGTTCGAGCTGTTTGCGGATCTGTTCAGCATCCAGCGCTTTCAGATGGAACTGCAAACAACGCGATAAAATGGTGACCGGCAGCTTTTGCGGATCCGTGGTCGCCAGCAGGAATTTGACGTGTGCAGGCGGCTCTTCCAGCGTTTTCAACAGCGCGTTGAAGCTATGACGCGAAAGCATGTGCACTTCGTCAATCAGGTAAACTTTGAAGCGGCCACGCGCCGGTGCGTATTGCACGTTATCCAGCAAATCGCGGGTGTCTTCGACTTTAGTACGCGATGCGGCATCGATCTCAATCAGATCGACAAAACGGCCCTGCTCGATTTCACGGCAGTTATCGCACACGCCACAAGGCGTGGAGGTGATCCCGGTTTCGCAGTTAAGCCCTTTCGCCAGCAGGCGGGCGATGGTGGTTTTGCCCACGCCACGGGTACCGGAAAACAGGTAGGCGTGATGGATGCGCCCGAGCGACAGGCCATTGGCCAGTGCGGTCAGCACATGTTCCTGTCCGACGACGTCGGCAAAAGTTTGGGGGCGCCACTTACGGGCAAGAACCTGATAGCTCATTAACACTTCATCGTTGATTTATAATGATTAATTTGACGATACACGAAAAAACATCGTTTAACCCGTCTTTCTGCGCGGGTCTGCGAAACGGAGACTGAAGACTCAGCATAATGATGCCTGAGCCAGACTGCCACTGCATAGTGTACCAGCAGGGTCGCCCTCATTCCTATTACTTTACTTTTGCATACCGCGTCGCAGTTTCTCCCCCTTCCTTCTCCTCCTGACAATTCGTCTCACAGGATGAGGGCAAATTTTGCGCACTTACTAAACTGGATTCACCTCTGTTCTGATAATGCTTCCTGCCTTTTGTAAGGAGAGCCATGAAACCCCTGACACTGCCTTTATTATTGCTCGTTTGCCCCGCCGCACAGGCCAGCTGGACGCTGCAAGGCTTTCCCGGTTTCGCCGAACCGGTCAGCGGCATATTCACCAGCCACACCACGTTACCAAAAGGGCAACGTACGCTTGAATTACATCAGGATAATCAGTGCTGGCAACCGTCTACCGCGATAAAGCTTAACGAGGTGCTGTCGCTGCAACCCTGCAAAAGCCACCCGCCGGTTTACTGGAAACAGTTCCGCTCCGGAGATTATCAGGTTCGAATTGATACCCGCAGCGGTACGCCTACGCTTCAGCTCAGTCTGAATACGGCGGAGGAATCTGTCGCTGCCGTGGCGAAAACCTGCCCGCGTCAGGATGGGAAACCGCTGATTGTCGATGTCTCCGGCACTTTTGCTGAGGGTGAAACTGTTCGCGATTTTTATTCCGGCCAGAGCGCCACAGTAACAAAAGGCCACATCACCATGATGCCCGACCCGGCCAGCGGGGGTTTGCTGTTACTGGAATCAGCAGAGCGTAAAACGCCAGCCACATTCAACTGGAAAAATGCCACGGTGTATTTTGTACTGACCGATCGTTTCGAAAACGGCAATCCGGAAAACGATCACAGCTATGGTCGCCACAATGACGGCCTGCAGGAAATCGGTACTTTCCACGGTGGCGATCTGGCCGGACTCACAACCAAACTCGATTATCTGCAACAGCTGGGCGTTAACGCGCTGTGGATCAGTTCGCCGCTCGAACAGATCCACGGTTGGGTTGGCGGCGGCACCAAAGGCGATTTTCCGCATTATGCCTATCATGGCTATTACACCCTCGACTGGACAAAACTCGATGCCAATATGGGTACCGGGGAAGATTTGCAAAAGCTGGTCAGTGAAGCCCACCGGCGTGGGATCCGCATTTTATTTGACGTTGTCGTCAATCACACCGGTTACGCCACGCTGGCGGATATGCAAACCTTCCATTTTGGCTCGTTGTATCTGAAAGGTGATGATATCGCAAAAATGCTCGGCAAAAACTGGACGGACTGGAAGCCCGGCCCTGGTCAGAACTGGCACAGCTTTAATGATTATATCAATTTCGGCGACAAGGACGGCTGGCGTACCTGGTGGGGTGAAAAATGGATCCGTACCGACATTGGCGATTATGACTCGCCCGGTTATGACGATCTGACCATGTCATTAGCCTTCCTGCCGGATATTAAAACGGAATCCAGTCAGGTCAGCGGCCTGCCCGTTTTCTATCGCAACAAACCCGATACGGCCGCACGTGAAATTCCCGGTGCAACACCGCGTGATTATCTGGTCACCTGGCTCAGTCAGTGGGTACGGGACTACGGCATAGACGGGTTCCGTGTGGATACCGCCAAACACGTCGAAAAATCAACACTGGCCTTACTTAAAGAGCGTTCAGCCGAAGCCCTGAAACAATGGAAAGCCGCCAATCCTTCAAAGGTGCTTGATGACGCGCCATTCTGGATGACCGGCGAGGCGTGGGGTCATGGCGTGATGAAAAGCGATTATTACGCCAGTGGATTTGATGCCATGATTAATTTTGATTTTCAGGATCAGGCAGCAGCGGCGCTGAGTTGTTTTGCCAATATCGACACAACTTATCAGCAGATGGCGGAGAAAATGCGGGATTTTAACGTTCTCAGTTATTTGTCATCACATGATACCCGGCTGTTTTTCACTGCCGATGCCAGGGAGTCTCTGCCATTACAGCAGCGTGCCGCAGATTTATTATTACTGGCACCGGGCGCGGTACAGATTTATTACGGCGATGAAAGTGGCCGTCAGTTTGGCCCGACGGGTTCAGATCCTTTACAAGGAACGCGGTCCGACATGAACTGGCATGAACTGACTGGCCCGAAACAGGCTTTACTCAGGCACTGGCAAAAACTGGGAACGTTCAGGGAACAACACCCCGCGGTTGGCGCAGGCGTGCAGAAATCACAGCAAACCGCGCAATATTATGCCTTCAGCCGTCAGCAAGGTGAGGATAAAGTCATGGTGGTCTGGACCGGAGAAAGCGGGAAATAACGGCGCAGAAAGCAAAAGGCCTCGCGTTAACGGCGAGGCCAGTTCATTACCAACGGGTAAAAATCAGTGGCCGTCGAAACAGACCAGGCTGTAACAGTTGATATTTGAATCATTCAGGCGTTTTTCACCGCCCAGTTCCGGCAGATTGATGATGAATGCGGCATCGGTCACTTCCCCGCCCAGACGGCGGATCAGTTTAGCCGTGGCTTCAATCGTGCCACCCGTTGCCAGCAAATCGTCGATCACCAGAATTTTTTCGCCAGGCTGAATAGCATCAACGTGGATTTCAAGGCTGTCAGTACCGTATTCCAGATCGTAGGTTTCGCTGATGGTTTCACGCGGTAACTTGCCCGGCTTACGCACGGGAACAAAGCCCACGCCCAGAACCAGCGCAACCGGTGCGCCAAACAGGAAGCCCCGCGCTTCGGTGCCTACCACTTTGGTGACGCCGGCATCACGGTAACGATCAGCCAGTAACTGAATGCTTGCAGCGTAAGCTTTTGGGTCTTCCAGCAAGCTGGTGACGTCACGGAACAGTATGCCTGGCTTAGGATAGTCAGGGATGGTTTTAATACTGTCTTTAATAAACTGTAGCTGCTGTGCGGTAGCGGTCATAATGTTAATTGCCTGATAAAGCTGCTGTTCATACTTAAACGCGGGCGGTCAAATGTCCCCCGTCATGCCGTGATAAAGCATGTCGTTCAAGGAAGGAAATTGGGAGCGCACCGACGTACGAGATGCCCAAATCTATGCAAAGCTGCTTTAAAAAGCAACCCGCAGCCGGACATGATCGCCTGTTTTATTGCTCAAGGTCAACCACTGGTAATCGCCACATCATGATCAGTAACGCAAACATCATGCAAACCAGTAAAATACGCACCCACAATAACGGCACAAAATAGATCGAAACCGAGAGACTCACCACAATCAGTACGATCGCTTTCGGTTTTACACCTTTCGGTAATGCGCGATGTGTCTGCCAGTGGCGCAGATAGCTGCCAAACCATGAGCGATACAATAACCACTGATGAAAGCGTGGTGATGAGCGGGCAAAGCACCAGACGGCAAGCAGTAAAAAGGGGGTCGTCGGCAACAGCGGTAGCACCACCCCGAGCGTCGCCAGCACCACACACAACCAGCCTAGGATAATCAGTAGTACGCGTTTCATGCATTTCCTTCGGTTTCAAACAGACTGTGTAGCCGGTTTGCGGATTCTCAGTGTAAACAAGTGCGCAGAAGCTGGCATACCGGTAAGCTACGCCAGAGTTTAAGGGAGATTATCGTGAGCACAGAACGAATTTTACATGTCCTCGATCAGCAGATCGAAACACTGGCCAGGGAAATTGAACCGATCGGCCATGTTTCCGCCTCGCAGGCGCGGTTTGATGTCGCACTTTTCTCAACCAAAGGTACCCGGTTGCGCGACTATCTGGCAGAAATTAAAACCAATTTGCAGCAACTTAATCAGGAAGTACTCGAGAAACGTTCCGCACAGGTGGCATTTATTGCTGAACGGCTGGTGGCACAAATTACCGCCATGCAGCGCGAACTGGCGACCCAGTCTTTGCGTAAAATACACCAGGCACCCGAACGCAAAAGCCATGATAATTATACCAAACTGGCGGAAACTCAGCAGTTCGAGCGGCGTCTGATCGCGATGATTGAAGACCGGGAGACGACGCTGGGCCAGCTGGCTACATTCAGCGATCAGCAGCGGGTGCAGAAGGAGCTGGCAGCACTCGAAGGACGTTTAATGCGTTGTCGGCAGGCACTGGCCAAAATTGAGAGACAAATCGAGCGGCAGGAAAAAGGTTTTTGAATCTTTATCACATTTTTTTAATCCGGCATTCAGGCTAAGCCTTTTCTTATCTATAATAGTAAGTCCAAAACCTGCTAATCATAACGTTGGCCTATATGTCCGTAGAAAATGCGCCCCCCGAACTTCAGCTTGCTGTCGATTTGATTTACCTGCTTGAGTGCAATGAGATTGCCCCTGAAACCGCTCTTGCGGCGCTGGAAATTGTACATCGCGATTATCAGGAAAAGTTAAAGAACAGTAAAAGTACGCTGTCGATCAGCTACCTTTAAGCCAGCCGGCTGCCTGTTTCAGGGGAACCCGTCGCTTTCCCCTGACTGGCACGCTACGCCTCAGACCGGTGAGAAATGGTCCTGCTGATCGCCGGGCTGTCTCAGCACCCTTTTCACTTCCTGGACTTCGCTACCGTCCTGATTATGCAGATACACTTCCAGCTGATTGAACGCGATATTAATGTTGTTCTCGCGGCACAGCTTATCAATGCTGCGGTTGAGTTCATCCACGGTATAACTGCGATCCCCCAGCTCACGCACATACACCCGTAGCTCATGATCAAGCGTACTGGCTCCGAAATTGAGGAAGAACACCAAGGGCGCGGGGTCACTCATCACACGAGAGTTTTCATGTGCCGCCTGCAATAAAATTTCCTTCACTTTGTCGAGATCAGAACCATACGCCACGCCAATTTTGACTAACACCCGGGTGACGGTATCGCTCAGCGACCAGTTAATCAGCCGCTCAGTCACAAAGGCTTTATTCGGGATGATCACTTCTTTGCGGTCAAAATCGATCATCGTGGTCGCACGGATACGGATGCGGCTGACGGTGCCCGAGAATGTCCCGATGGTGACGGTATCGCCAATACGTACCGGACGTTCGAAAAGTATGATCAGACCTGAAACAAAGTTCGCGAAGATCTCCTGCAAACCAAAGCCGAGCCCGACCGACAGCGCTGCCACCAGCCATTGCAATTTATCCCACGAGACGCCGAGCGATCCGAGTGCCGTGACTGCGCCAATCACCGTAATCGAATAGGTCAGGATAGTCGTGATGGCATAGGACGTCCCCTGCCGCAATTGCAGCCGTGATAGCACGACGACTTCAAGCAGCCCCGGTAAGTTTCGTGTTAACACATAGGCCACAATCACCGCCAGAAAACCGAGCAGTAAATTACCCAGCGTCACCGTTTGCTGAATGACCGCACCCGCTACCGTGCTTGAGTAATGCCATAAGGTAATGCTGTCCAGATACGAAATGACCGTCAGTAAATCCGACCAGATCCAGTAGAATATGGTCGCGAAAATAAAGAACAGACCCATCGTGGTCAGGCGCAATGACTGTTGGTTGATCTGATCTAACCCGATCTGCGACTCTTCGACCGGCTCGCTGCCTTCCGCGCCATCTTTCGCCGCTATGGTCTGGCGTCGCGCCAGCGCTCGGCGATAAGCCAGGCGCCGTGCGGCCACGCTTAATCCACGCAATGCCGTGAGATAGGTAATGTTCCAGAAAATCAGCAGATACAGGCTGTCAATCCAGCGGCCAGCCAGACGCAGCGTGGTGTAAAAATAACCGGTGACCATCAATCCGACAAAGAAAAGCGGTGCCAGCGCAATGGCCGTCACCACCACCAGACGAATACTGTGTGAATCTTTTTCACGCCAGCCATCACGCGCAATCGGGAAGACCAGAACGGCCAGAGCAAGCATTGTCAGGAAAATCACGACCTGACCGATGATGTCATCCACCAGCCCGAGCGGCGCTTTCTCACCGCGTACCGACCAGAAAATTACGGGCAACATCATCAGACTCAGACGAATGACAGAACGACGATAGTGAGCACAGGTGGTTGCCGGCATAGTAAAGTGCCGTTCATTTATGCTGCCAGGTTTGAGAATGCGATAACAAAAGCCCATCACCAGCAGGAAAACCGCCAGCCGTTGCGCCAGTGTCCATAAGAAATCACTCGGATCGATATCACACACTGAGAGCCAGTAGCCGATGCCGAGTATAAGCAGGACGCCCGGCAACACATTCAGTGCCATCAATGCCAGCGCCTGCGGTGTATGCAACTGGCTGTCCCGCTTGAGCTGTCCGACATCTTTACCCAGCATTTCAATCCGCTGATTGATATATTTCCGGCGCCATAACAGCAACAAAATGACAGTTAACAGCGGGATGGTCACCGGCAGAGAATGCAGTGCACCCAGCATCAGTTCGCCCGGCGGAATACTGACATGCAGGCCGCTCAGCTGATTTTTCACTTCATCGGGCAGAGACTTGATGAACTCCCAGTTCATCGGTTTGTTGCTGCTCACCCAAAAAATTTGCTGGGTCAGCGTTTCGGTCAGCGACTGATTGATGCTCAGTAATTGTTGCTGGTTAATCTGTAAGCTGATGGCCAGCGAAAGCTGATTACCGAGTTGTTTATTCAGTTGATCAAGCAACTCCCGTCGCATGTCGACAATCTGATCCAGCGCATCGCTGATATCGCCATTAATGGTTTCTTTACTGCTGCTGACAACGCCCTGAATATAACTGTCGCCCTGGAATAAGGCATCACGCTGCTGATTGATCTTGAATTGTTCAAGACGCAGATCGGCAATATGTGTGCTCATGTCGGTTATCAGGCCGGAAGGCGGGATGGTATTTTGCTGTTGCTGATACAAAATGCGCGACAGTAATAAACTGCCCTTCAGCACAGTGATTTGCTCTTTGAGGTCATGCTCAGCCTGAGCCGAACGGTCGAGCCAGTTTTTCACCGTGATGTTTTTTTGCACCAACTGATTGCCCTCTTCCGTTGCGGCAATCAGGCGTTCACTGAGCTGACGGTTAATCCCCAGTTCCTGCGCGACCAGCGGATCATTTTGGATGTTAGAGGTGTCATCCGGACTCTGGGCTTCTTTTGCCGTACGTTCAGACAAAATCAGCCGTTTTCCGTTGACCACTTCCTGCAACAATTGTGCGGTATGTTCCAACTGACTGATGTGTGCATTGGTGTAATCGCGTTGTTTTTGCAGGAGATCCTGCAACGTCGTGTTGGCTTCAAGGCTCTTGCGTTGCAGATCAATCTGCGCAGTCAGCAACGCCTGTTGCGTGACCAGCATATTTTGCTGAGTAGTTCGGAGATCCTGCTGACCGGGCGACATCCCGTTGAGCTGATTACGAATTTTCTGGATGGCCAGTGAATAGGTGTACATCGCGTTTTGTACACGTTCCGGCTGGGTTTGCAGGGAAATCAGTTGGGTATTAAACGTCGATAAATCTTCCTGAGAGGACTGAAGATCATCGAGCGTATCGTTAAGACGATTTTCCAACTGACGCAGCGACAGCGCAGAAAGCTGCGCTTTATTCGCATCATCTTTCGGGTTGTTTTTGATTTGATCCAGCCCATCCATCGCGCTACGCAATTTTTGCGGGGCTTCCGCGACCTGTTTTTGCAGCTGATTAACTTCCTGCTTCACCCGGTCAAGCGCATCAAGATATTCCAGCGTGTGGATCAGATCCTGTTGCGAAAGTTTATCGACCGGCGTCAGGTTTTTTTGGCGATTTAATGCATCAAGCTGGTTCTGAACTTCATTCCGGCTGGGAATATCATTACTGGCCGCGTGACCGGGAAGGGAGAAAAGAAACAGGGCAATGCAAATCATCCCCGTAAAAAACCCTGTCATCCCCTTTTTTTTGCGGGGAGAAATTACATCAGAAAAAGCGGTCAAAAACCGGATACACATACGTCTGTGCCAACTCATTTACCAAATGAATAATATGGTAACGACAATAACAGTGTTAACAATGAAAGGAAGGAGAAAAGCGTATCTGAATACAACATCAGGGTGGTTATTTAATCATCAACAGGAGGAAAAATTTGCAGGCTTATTAATACAGGAGAAAGTATCAGAGCGTTACTTTACTACGGCGAGAAAGGACGAGTGTCGCAACATATCAATATAGGTATCCACAAATTTCCCGGCATTACCTTCTAAATCAAAGCTTTCAGGGATAAATAACCAGTTTTCCATTAAGCCGGTCAGATAGGCACGTAAAATAATGGCAGCCTGGCGGGTATCAAGATTAGCGGGCAGTTGCTTTTCGTCTATACAGCGCAGGAGAATACGTTCGATTTTACCGTACCCTTCCATATAGAGCGCTTTACGGGCTTCATGGACTGAAGTCATCTCCCCAACAAATTCACATTTATGGAATATAATCTCCATCAATGCTTTACGCTGGCTATCCGTGACGGTGGCGACCAGTATGTAAATAAGGATTTCGCGCAAAATACGCAGTGGATTATTCGGAAACTTTGTCTGATACTCTACTTCGAGCACTTTTATCCGGGATTCATAAGCTTCCCAGATCGCGTTAAACAGTTCCACTTTGTTCCTGAAATGCCAATAAATTGCGCCCCGCGTCACACCGGCTGCATTAGCAATATCAGTCAGTGATGTCGACGATACCCCACGGGCAGAAAATTCGCGCACAGCAGCATCCAGAATGTGTTGTCTGGTTTCCAGCGCCTGTGATTTGGTTTTTCGTGCCATAGGTTTATCTTTCAGGGGAGTTTGATTTACATACATTCTTGAATGTATGTAACATAGCACGCACATACTAAAAGCGCAGCAATGGATTTAGAATGTTGTGATCCATTGGACAATTTGAAATCGGACACTTGAGGTTTATTTATGAACAAAAACAGAGGGTTAACGCCTCTGGCGGTAGTTCTGATGCTATCCGGAAGCTTAGCACTTACAGGATGTAACGATAAAGAAGCTCAACAAGGTGCGCCACAGGCTCCGCAGGTTGGCGTCGTTACCCTGAAAACTGAACCGCTTAATGTGACTACCGAACTTCCAGGTCGTACTGCTGCTTTTCGCATTGCTGAAGTACGCCCACAGGTTAGCGGTATCATTCTCAAACGCAACTTTGTTGAAGGCAGCGACATTAAAGCCGGTACTTCATTATATCAAATTGATCCTGCCACTTATCAGGCCGCGTATGACAGCGCTAAAGGCGATCTGGTAAAAGCTCAGGCAAACGCACAAATTTCCCGTCTTACCGTTACCCGTTACAAGCCTCTGCTCGGCACCAGCTATATCAGTAAGCAAGATTACGATACGGCTGTCGCTACGGCGGCACAGGCTGATGCGGCGGTAGTCAGTGCGAAAGCAGCCGTTGAGTCTGCACGCATCAATCTGGCTTACACCAAAGTCACCTCCCCGATCAGCGGACGCATCGGTAAATCGTCTGTGACAGAAGGTGCGCTGGTGTCTAACGGCCAGACCAATGCGCTAGCGACCGTGCAACAGCTCGATCCTATTTATGTTGACGTGACGCAGTCCAGTAATGATTTCCTGCGCCTGAAACAGGAACTGGCTGACGGTTCACTGAAACAGACAGACGGTAAAGCGCAAGTCAAGCTGCTGATGGATAACGGTAAAGAATATTCACAGCCGGGTACATTAGAATTCTCTGATGTGACGGTTGATGAAACTACCGGTTCCATTACTTTACGCGCCATCTTCCCGAATCCAAATGATGCCCTGCTGCCGGGTATGTTTGTACGCGCGCGTCTTGATGAAGGTGTTAACAACAACGCGCTGCTGGTACCGCAGCAAGGTATCACCCGTAACCCACGCGGTGATGCAACAGCGATGGTTATCGGTGCGGACAATAAAGTTGAACTTCGAACTGTGACGACGACACAGGCGATTGGCGACAAATGGGTTGTGACAGAGGGCCTGAAAAGTGGCGATAAAGTTATCGTGACAGGTCTGCAAAAAATTAAGCCAGGCGTACAGGTTACTGCACAGGAAGTCGATCAAAACGCAGCAGCGCCCGCTACAGCGACGAAGTCTTAATAGGAGCCGGTAATTCATGGCTAAGTTTTTTATAGATCGTCCCATCTTTGCATGGGTGATTGCGATCATCATCATGTTGGCCGGGGGATTGGCAATTCTTAAATTGCCGATTGCACAGTATCCAACCGTTGCGCCACCGGCTATCCAGCTGACCGCAACTTACCCGGGCGCGGATGCGCAGACGGTACAGGATACCGTCACTCAGGTTATTGAACAGAACATGAACGGTATCGACAACATGATGTACATGTCGTCGACGAGTGACTCGTCCGGTACTGTTCAGATTACCCTGACTTTTGCTTCCGGTACTGATGCGGATATCGCACAGGTACAGGTGCAGAACAAACTGCAGCTCGCAACGCCGTTGCTGCCGCAGGAAGTTCAGCAACAGGGTATCTCCGTTGAGAAATCGAGCAGTAGCTTCCTGATGGTTGCCGGCTTTATTTCTAACAATGGTTCAATGACTCAGGATGATATTGCCGACTACGTCGGTTCCAACGTCAAGGACCCTATCAGCCGTACCGCCGGTGTGGGTGACGTTCAGCTGTTCGGTGCTCAGTACGCAATGCGTATCTGGATGGATCCGAACAAGCTGAACAACTTCCAGCTGACGCCGGTTGATGTCATCAATGCCATTAAAGTCCAGAACAACCAGATTGCTGCCGGTCAGTTAGGCGGTACGCCACCGGTTCCGGGACAGCAGCTGAACTCTTCTATCGTGGCTCAGACACGTCTGAAATCACCGGATGAATTCGGCAAAATTATCCTGAAAGTGAATCAGGACGGTTCTCAGGTTCGCCTGAAAGATGTGGCAAAAATTGAACTCGGTGGTGAAAACTACGACGTTATTGCCCGCTTCAACGGACAGCCGGCTTCAGGTCTGGGGATTAAACTGGCGACCGGTGCTAACGCCCTGGATACTGCAGCGTCCGTGAAAGCTACGCTGGCTAAACTGGAGCCATTCTTCCCGTCTGGCTTGCAAGTTGTTTATCCGTACGACACCACGCCGTTCGTTAAAATCTCGATTAAAGAAGTGGGTAAAACGCTGTTCGAGGCCATCGTCCTGGTATTCCTGGTGATGTTCCTGTTCCTGCAAAACTTCCGTGCAACCCTGATCCCAACGATCGCGGTCCCGGTGGTCTTGCTGGGTACCTTTGCCATTCTGGCAGCGTTCGGTTACTCGATAAACACCCTGACGATGTTCGGGATGGTGCTCGCGATAGGCTTGCTCGTCGATGACGCCATCGTCGTGGTCGAAAACGTCGAACGTGTCATGGTCGAAGAAGGTTTGCCACCAAAAGAAGCCACCAAAAAATCCATGGAACAGATCCAGGGAGCGTTGGTCGGGATCGCGATGGTGCTGTCTGCCGTATTCATCCCGATGGCCTTCTTCGGCGGTTCAACCGGTGTTATTTATCGCCAGTTCTCCATCACCATCGTTTCTGCCATGGTGCTGTCGGTTCTGGTGGCGATGATCCTGACGCCTGCGCTTTGTGCGACCATGCTCAAACCGGTCGCTAAAGGTGAGCATCACGAGAAGAAAGGTTTCTTCGGCTGGTTCAACAAAAAATTCGAGCAAAGTACGCACCACTACACCGACAGCGTGGGTAACATTCTGCGCAGCACCGGTCGTTATCTGGTGATTTATCTGCTGATCGTTGTCGGCATGGCATTCCTGTTTATCCGCCTGCCAACCTCCTTCCTGCCGGAAGAAGACCAGGGTGTATTCCTGACCATGGCGCAGTTGCCAGCAGGTGCAACCCAGGAACGTACACAGAAAGTGCTCGATGAAGTCAGCAACTACTACCTGACGAAAGAAAAAGCTAACGTGAATTCCGTGTTTACGGTTAACGGCTTCGGTTTTGCAGGTCGTGGACAGAACACCGGTATCGCGTTTGTCAGTCTGAAAGACTGGTCAGAACGTAGCGGCGCTGAAAACAAAGTTCCTGCCATTGCAGGCCGTGCAATGGGCGCATTCAGCACCATTAAAGATGCACTGGTGTTCCCGTTCAACTTACCGGCTATTGTTGAGTTAGGTACGGCGACAGGCTTCGACTTCCAGCTGATTGACCAGGCTAACCTTGGGCATGACAAACTGACGCAGGCACGTAACCAGTTGTTGGGCATGGTTGCTCAACACCCTGACTTGCTGACTCAGGTTCGTCCAAATGGTCTGGAAGATACGCCACAGTTCAAAATCGAAATTGATCAGGAAAAAGCAACGGCACTTGGCGTTTCTATCTCCGACATCAACACCACATTGGGTGCATCGATTGGTGGTAGCTACGTCAACGACTTCATCGACCGTGGTCGTGTGAAGAAAGTGTATGTGCAAGCTGAAAATAAATACCGTATGTTGCCTTCGGACATTAACAATCTGTATGTCCGTGGCAGCGCTGGACAGATGGTACCGTTCTCCGCTTTCTCAAGTGCGAAATGGGAATACGGCTCACCGCGTCTGGAACGTTATAACGGTTTGCCATCAATGGAAATTCTGGGCCAGCCAGCGCCGGGCAAAAGTTCGGGTGCTGCCATGGCAATGATGGAGTCTCTGGCTTCTAAATTGCCAAACGGTATCGGCTATGACTGGACCGGTCTGTCTTATCAGGAACGTCTGTCAGGTAACCAGGCTCCGGCCTTGTATGCTATCTCTCTGATCGTCGTATTCTTGTGTCTGGCAGCATTGTACGAAAGCTGGTCAATACCGTTCTCGGTCATGCTGGTGGTTCCGCTCGGTGTTGTGGGTGCACTTCTGGCAGCGACAATGCGTGGTTTGAGCAACGACGTATACTTCCAGGTGGGCCTGCTGACTACCATCGGGCTGTCCGCGAAGAACGCCATATTGATTGTTGAGTTCGCCAAAGATCTGATGGATAAAGAAGGCAAGGGCCTTATCGAATCAACGCTTGAAGCGGTTCGTATGCGTTTGCGTCCGATTCTGATGACTTCCCTGGCGTTCATCCTCGGTGTTATGCCGCTGGTTATCAGCTCTGGTGCAGGTTCCGGTTCTCAGAATGCTGTAGGTACCGGCGTTATGGGCGGGATGATCACAGCCACCCTGCTGGCGATCTTCTTTGTTCCGGTCTTCTTCGTGGTGGTTCGCCGCCGCTTTGGTAAGAAGAATGAGAATACCGAACATACCCACAAAGTAGAGCATCCAACGCTATAACCGGATATCTACTCTGAAAAGGCCGCTTATGCGGCCTTTTTTTCGCCCCTAAGACTTGAACCTTAAACCTGATGAGTGCATAATTTATGTTATAGTATAACATTACATAAAGAGGCATCATGAAACCCACTATCCATCCTGCATATCGCACCGTGGTTTTTCACGACACCAGTGCTGACGAATACTTCAAAGTCGGCTCTACCATATCAACGGACCGCACCATTGAACTGGAAGGGGCAACCTACCCGTATATCACGATTGAAGTGTCTTCAGCCTCTCACCCTTACTACACCGGTAAGCAGAAAGAGTATTCCAAGGAAGGCAGCACCGCGCGGTTCAACCAACGTTTCGGTAGCTTCCTCGGTAAAAAATAAAATTACATCAGGGAAATCGTTATGCAGGTTCTGAGTTCATTACGTTCAGCAAAAAATCGTCATCCGGATTGTCGCGTTGTTCGCCGTAAAGGCAGGGTTTATGTGATTTGCAAAAGCAATCCACGTTTTAAAGCTGTACAGGGTAAGAAGAAAAAACGTTAACAACGCCTCTTCATGCCCATGGTTGCTCAATAAAAAAGCCCCGCCGCTTGCCCGGCGGGGCTTTTCTTATGCTAAGACATGATGTAAACCTCCCCACCGTATTGCGGTGAGGAGGAAAGATCTTATTTCATGCTGGCCACAATCGTTTCAACATTATGCTTAAATGCCTTCACGTACGTTGTCGCGGGTCCCTGCGGACCGGACAATGCTTCAGGGTACAACTCACCGCCGGGTACAGCCCCGCTGGCTGCAGCGATCTGCTTAACCAGTCGCGGGTCGGTCTGATTTTCGATGAAGTAAGTTTTCACTTTCTCCGCTTTAATCTGCTTAATCAGAGAAGCCACTCCGCTGGCACTGGCTTCAGCTTCAGTAGAAAATCCAACAGGCGCCATAAAGCTGACATGATATTCCTGACCAAAATATCCGAAGGCATCATGGCTGGTCAGCACTTTACGTTTTGACTGCGGAATACCGGCAAATTCAGTTTTTGCCCACGCATCCAGCTTTTGCAATTGTTCAATATAGGCAGCGCCGCGCTGACGGAAATAATCCGCATCTTCCGGATCCGCTTTGATCAGTGCATTCATCACGTTAGTGGCATAAATCACGCCATTTGCCATACTGTTCCAGGCGTGTGGATCGGTGATCTGCTTACCGTCTTCTTCCATTTTACGGGAATTTACGCCTTTCGATGCTGTCACCAGATGCCCCTTATAACCCGACGCCGTCACCAGGCGATCGATCCACCCTTCCAGCCCCAGGCCGCTGACAAACACGACATCAGACGCATTGATCGCTTTGCTGTCTTTGGGTGAAGGTTCAAAGCTGTGCGGATCACCGTCCGGCCCGACTAACGTCGTGACTTTCACATGATCACCTCCGACTTCCTGCACGATATTCCCAAGAATTGAAAAACTGGCTACCGCATCGATGGTTTTCGCCATTGCCAGCGGGCTCGACAGCAGGGCAGCTACTGCGAGTGATACAGGTAATACTTTCATCATGTCCCCTTAATTGTGGTACTGCTGCTTAATTTCGCGAAGCTGTTAACATCCCGCCCCGCTTTCCAAATAAAACCGAAATAAAGAAGATAACCGTTGCACTCAGGACAATCGCGGGCCCGGCGGGCAGCGAGGCATAATAAGACCAGATAAGGCCTACGGCGCTGGCAATCACACCAATGATCATCGCACTCAGTAAGGTATGAGGAAGGTCACGGGCCCAGAAACGGGCACTGGCAGCAGGTAACATCATCAGCCCCACAGACATCAGAGTGCCGAGGATCTGGAAACCCGCCACCAGATTGAGTACCACCAGCGCCAGGAAAATGCCGTGGATTGCTGCCAGCCATTTCCCGGCACTGACGCGCAGAAACAGCGAATCAAATGACTCAATGACCAGTGCGCGGTAGATGCATGCCAGTACAACTAAAGAGAGGCTGGTGATAATGCCGACCATGATCATGGCGGAGGAATCGATGGCAAGAATTGAGCCGAACAGCACATGTAAAAGGTCAACGCTCGAGCCGCGCAGGGAAACCAGCGTGACCCCAAGCGCCAGAGAGCCAAGATAGAAACCAGCGAAACTGGCGTCTTCTTTTAATTGCGTACGGCGGCTCACCAGTCCGGACAACATCGCAACAGCAAGACCTGCGATAAAACCGCCAATCCCCATAGCGACCAGCGACATTCCCGAGAGCAGATAGCCAATCGCCGCGCCAGGCAAGACAGCATGCGACAGTGCATCTCCCACCAGACTCATCCGGCGTAATAACAGGAAAACACCCAATGGCGTGGCGCTGATTGATAATGCGATACAAGCAATTAAAGCCCGGCGCATAAAGCCGAATTCAATAAAAGGGTCAGCAAGCAAATGAAAAAGCATCATGAATTCGCGACTCCCGTCGTCAGGGAGAAAGGTTCTGTCGAAATGCAGGCATGTGCCTGATGAGGGAAATGCCCGAGGACATCTGGCGTGCTTCCCCATAAATTCTGCTGCGCACTGAGATAAAGCACATGTGGAAAGTGCCGGGCAACCATCGAAATATCATGCAAAACCGCAATGACAGTTTTACCTTCCCGATGCCATTGCGCGATAACTTTTAGCAGTAAATCAGTGGTTTGAGTGTCGATACCCGTGAACGGTTCATCGAGCATAATGAGAGGTGCCTGTTGAACCAGTAAGCGGGCAAACAACGTACGTTGTAATTGCCCGCCGGAAAGCAATCCTACAGGCAGGTGCGACATTTCCTTCATGCCCACCGTATGCAGTGCATTATCGACGGCTGTCGCTGACTGTCGGTTTATGCCACCGAATAGCCCGCTTTGCGGCCAACATCCCATTGCAACCAGGTCAAATACACTGATAGGGAAACCGCGATCCAACTCAGCCTGCTGCGGTAAATACGCCAGCCGGGGACGTTTCCCGCCAGTAAAAGTAATATTCCCTGCAACAGCCTGCTGCAAACCGGCCAGTGTTTTGAGAAAGGTGGATTTTCCTGCACCGTTGGCACCGATAACTGCCGTCAGGGAGCCAGAACAGAACTGTCCGTTTAGCGGCATGGCTACTGCCAGACGGCCATACCCCACTTCGACATTGTTAACAAAAATCATGGTAATGAAATTGCCCAGTAGATAGCTGCCCATAAAACAGCGAGCACAGCCAGTACAACAATGCAGCGTACCGGCGAAGAAAGTGTAAACAGTGTTTTTGTCATGCGCCCTCCGAAAAGTTATAATATAACATCACAATAGAGCTTCGGTATCAATACAGCAACTGTTTCAGTTTTTTACGGGTACAGATGCAACCGGAGATCTTCGAAGGACGAGGCCCCCGAGTGTAAAAAAAAAGTAAAAAATGATGAGCGAGTTGCAATCCACTTTATAATCAGCAGGTTATGGAATTTTTCTTTAGAATTTTTTTTCTTCCCTCAAAACACATCCTGAGGAAAGTATGCGATAATGAAAAGGAATACGGTTAAGAGGTAAACGCCTTGAAGATACTAATCCCTTACCTTATTAAGGGGAACGTTCTGACGGTTGACGAGTTACAGCAGATTATTGAGCCTGCTTTATCTGAAATTGAAGAGCCTCTAATTGGAGATTTAACTTACTTTTCAGAAAATGCACGTTATGAAACAAATTCTTTGCAGATTGTGTCAATAATGGAAATTGGCAAAAACTATTATTCAATGACTTACCAGTTCAAATGGACGATTTTCAATGCTTGTCTGGACATTAATGCTGATGAGTTAACGAAGCAAAGCGTCGCATTCCAGGTTAAACCTGACGGACTGGAGTTTGATATTATTGATTGTTTCAAAGGCTCCGCTTCCGAAGAATTGTAAGTTTGAGTAATACGTTTGCACAGCTTTCTAAAAATGAATTATATTTAAAATACCGGCTATATAATAAAATCCTTTAAACCTCATCCCGAAGACAGCTCATTGTGATTGTCTTTGATGTTTAAGCCAGTTCATAGCGTTTTTAGTGAGAGCCGTTTCCTGTAAGCCATTAAGTTTTGTTGTTTACTCACAGAGTGTTATCAACACCGAATAAACCATTACGGAGGGGATGATATGGATGAGTACTCGCCTAAGCGGCACGATATCGCTCAGTTACGCTACCTGAATGAAATGCTGTACGATGAAGGGATTGCAACACTGGGTGACAGCCATCATGGCTGGGTTAATGATCCGACTTCGGCCGTTAACCTACAGCTCAATGAACTGATTGAGCACATTGCATCCTTTGTGATGAGTTTTAAAATTAAGTATCCGGCTGATAACCATTTAAGTGATCTGGTTGAAGAGTATCTGGATGATACCTACACCCTGTTCAGCAATTATGGAATTAACGATTCTGATTTGCGTCAATGGCAAAAGACCAAGAAGCGCTTATTCAGAATGTTCTCAGGGGACTACATCTGTACCCTAATGAAGACTTGAGTAATAATTTATATGCAGTCATCAGATAAAAATCAAAAGGCTAAGATGAACAAAATCGACTATTTGATGCGTTTAAGAAAATGCACCACAATCGATACACTCGAACGTGTTATTGAGAAAAATAAGTATGAACTTTCCGACGACGAACTGGAATTGTTTTACTCGGCAGCTGACCATCGTTTAGCGGAGCTAACGATGAACAAACTGTACGATAAAATTCCGGTATCAGTCTGGAAATTTGTACGCTGATCTATAACGCCAGGCCGTAATATCTTCCGGCCTGGCCGCTTAATATTTAACCAAAATAACGTTAATATTCTTTAACTATATCTGCGGGTTAAGGTGTTCCGCTTTCTCGTTGATCTGACGATGAAATGTCCGTAATAGAAACTGAAAACATTCTTCTGTTTTGGGTGAACGTAATGGTGCAGGTTTACGCATCATTGCCACCGTTCTGCTTAATGTGGGTTGCTGCAAGTGAATCACCGTTAATTCATTATCGTTGAGTGTTGCAGTATATAACTCTGGTAATATTGCTAATGCCAGACGCGAACGAACCAGCCCATATAATGTCTCCTGAAAATCCACGCGATAACTGACCCGTAAATTCAGACGATGGCTCTCACTCAGTGATGTCACCAGCCTGCTGACATTCCCCTTTGAAAACAAAGCAATATCTCTTTTCAGCAGTTGCCGCCAGGGAATATTGTGGCCCTGAGAAAGCGGATCATCTCGTCTGATAACGGCCACAAAAGGATCTTCCAGCAATGGGTAGACTGCCAGGGATTCCGGCACGGTACTGTCGGTTGCACCGATACCAAAATCCACCGAGCCGTTCTCCAGTTCCAGCAATAGTGCGTCGTTTGTGAGGTCATGGAATTCAACACGCATATCAGGGAAATATTCTGCCAGTAATTGCGGAACGACCGGAAATAATAACGTGCTGACCGAAGGCACTAATCCTATGCGTAAAGTGCCATCCCCGCCCTGAAGCATAATTTGCTGCATATCGTCGAAAACGCTAAGTGCAGTATTCAATAAGCGTTCTGCATAAGGCAAAACGGCTTCCCCCTGCTCTGTCAGACTCACACCTTGTGCCGTTCGGTTAAGTAATTTCCCGCCTAATACGGATTCAATTTGACGAAGCGCGCTGCTCAGTGCGGGCTGACTTATCGCCAGACGATTTGCCGTATCGGTGAAACTACGCAGTTGCGCCAGCGTCACAAAGTATTGAATTTGCTTGAGGGAAAGGGCCGGCAACCGGCGCCAGGGTTCAGACATAATGAGCAACTCTTCCGCTAAAAATAGGAAACGTTTGCTCAGCATAACCGCATCTTATAAACGGATAAAATAATTCATCTGTGCAAAGCCCCTGCCGCTCCCTACATTAACTTCATCTTGTTTAAATCCGGAAACTGATATGACCGACAGCATCGCCTCCCGCCCTCTGCGACAGAGGGCAATAAACGCTGCATTGGGGAAGATCCCTTTTGACCGCCTGCTGATTAACGCCCAAGTCATCGACATGGTCACAGGAGAGATCCGCGAAGCCGATGTCGGTATCACCGGAAATATGATTTCCAGCGTCCATCCGCGGGGGAAATTCTCGCAGACTGAAAATGTCGATGATTTATCAGGAAATTATCTCTCCCCCGGCCTTATCGATACGCATGTTCACATCGAAAGCTCTCATTTACCACCGGAAAAGTATGCAGAAATCGTCGTTGCTCAGGGCACAACAACAGTGTTTTGGGATCCGCATGAACTGGCGAATGTGCTGGGTGTTGCCGGTGTACAGTACGCCGTCCGGTCCAGCCGTAATCTGCCATTACGTGTGATATGTGCTGCGCCCTCCAGCGTGCCGTCAACGCCGGGCTTAGAGATGTCCGGCGCAGATTTCAGAGGCCAGGAAATGCAGACAATGCTTAGCTGGCCGGAAATTGCCGGTGTGGCCGAAGTGATGGATATGTATGGCGTGCTCAATGGCAGCGAGCGAATGCTGGAAATTCTTGAGGCGGGATTAAACAGTGGGAAACTCATTGAAGGACACGCCCGCGGCCTTAAAGACGAACAATTACAGGCGTATCTGGCTGCGGGTGTGACATCCGATCATGAACTGACTTCAGCTGAAGATGCGCTGGAAAAGCTGCGTGCTGGCCTGACGCTGCAAATTCGCGGCTCACATCCTTATCTTCTGCCCGATATCGCCGCAGCTTTGCTGGCACTTCCCCACCTTTCATCGCAGATAACACTGTGTACTGATGATGTTCCACCCGATCACTTGCTGGAAAAAGGCGGGCTGATTGCCTTAATCAGGCTTCTGATTTCACACGGGTTACGTGCGGAAGATGTACTGAGGATGGCAACATTCAATGCAGCGATCCGCATGCAACGTTCAGATTTAGGCCTTATTGCCGCAGGACGTACGGCAGATATTATCGCGTTTGATTCGCTGGATACTCTGCATCCGTGCGCGGTGTACGTTGCGGGTAGCTGCGTTGCCAGACAAGGCAAACTGTTATCTACCCCTTCGGCAGCCCGCGACGTGACACCTCCGCGCAATACTATGCGGCTAAGTGCCTTAAGCGCCGATGATTTCCAACTGAAAATTCCGGGTCTGAACAACGGTAAAGCGCGTCTGCGCAATATTAAAGGCGCGCGCTTTACACAATGGAGTGAAGTGACCGTGAATGTGAGGAACGGTGTCGTGCAGATACCCGACGATTTCAGCCTGATTTGGGTACAGCACCGGCATGGCCGCCACGAGGCCACACCGAAAATGGCATTACTCGAAGGCTGGGGAGCTTTGCGCGGCGCCATTGCAACGTCTTACTCGCATGACTCCCATAATCTGGTGGTTATCGGCCGGAATCCTGCTGATATGGTGGTAGCAGCCAATCAACTGATTGCCAGCGGAGGCGGTATGGCCCTCAGTCAGCATGGGAAATTACTGGCAAGCATCGATATGCCGATTGGCGGCATGCTGTCTGATTTACCGGCTCCAGAATTAGCGAAGCAGTTTAAAAACCTGCGCGACCTCAGCGCACAGGTCGCCGACTGGGAACCCCCTTATCGCGTTTTCAAAGCCATCGAAGGGACATGTCTCGCCTGTAATGCCGGCCCGCATCTGACCGATTTAGGTCTTACAGATGGCGGATTACGTGAAATCGTCGATCCGGTTCTGGAAATCTGGCCAGAAGAAATCTGAAGCAGAAAACCACTACACGTCAAAAAGACAGCAAACACAATAATATAAATGATTGTTTTCAGGGGTATTTAAGCATGTCCGAAAGTTCTGTGAAAAATGTTACCGTCTCAGCTGACGAAAGCTGGTTACAACGCCGTTTCCATCTGCGTCAGCGCGGGACCAAAATTAAAACGGAATGTCTGGCAGGTATCACCGGTTTCCTGGCGGCAGCGTATTTACTGGTGGTGATCCCAGGCTTACTGGCGGTCAGCGGTATGGATAAAGGTGCAGCCACCACCGGTGTGATCCTGGTGTTTGTGCTGGGTTCTCTGCTGATGGCCTTTTACGCCAACCTGCCTTTTATGGTCGGGCCTGGCATTGGCGGCTCGGTACTGGTGGGTATTACGCTGGCGGGCGACGGCATTACCTGGCCCGTCGCACTGGGTATTGCATGCTGGTCGGGGGTTTTATTTTTCGTGATGACAGTGTTTGGTTTGCGTGAAGTGGTCACCCGTTCTGTTCCGCAGTCGATCAAACTTGGACTGACCGCTTCTATTGGCATTTTTGTCGCCCTGCTCGGCTTCCGCAATGCCGGACTGGTCATGGCAAATGCCAAAACGCATGCACTGGCTTTAGGAGATTTTACCGCGCCGGGTGCCTTAATCGCGCTTCTTGGTCTGCTGGTCGCCGTGGGCTTACAGGCCCGAAAAGTACCCGGTGCTATTTTGTGGGCCATTTTGCTGGCGACGGTGGCTGGCATACCGTTTGGTGTAACACATTTACCTGAACAATGGATCTCTGTACCACATTCTGTGGCTCCGCTGCTGGGCAAAGTCGATCTTACCGGTGCCATCAACATCGCCTTCCTGCCATTCCTGTTTATCTTTTTCGCCTCAGAATTCTTCTCGACAATGGGCACCACACTGGCTGTTGGCGGTGAAGCCGGGTTGCTCGATGAGCGCGGCAATATGAAACATATCAACCGGCCTTTCATGGTGGATTCCATTGCGGCGGCGCTGGGCCCGATCGTCGGTATTCCTGCCGCCACCGCACTGATCGAGTCCTCTGCAGCGGCTGAAGCAGGCGGAAAAACTGGCCTGACCGCGCTGGCTGCAGCCATGATGTTTCTGCTGATGCTGTTATTTACCCCCATTGCGCTGATGATCCCGAAAGAGGCGACCGCTCCGGCGCTGATTCTGATTGGCCTGAACATGTTCAGTAATTTACGAAAAGTGGACTTAGCGAATTTTACCGACGCGCTGCCAGTACTGATGATGGTGATGATTACGCTGATTTCCAACAGCTTCGGTACAGGTATCGCCGGCGGATTGCTGTTTTACGTCAGCATTAAGGTCGTTGCCGGCAAGGCACGTGAGGTACCGGTGAGCCTTTATATTCTGGCGATCCCGCTGGTCTATTATTTTGCGACGCTGGTACATCACTGACCCTAACGAATCAAACAGAGGGTGCGTGAAAACGTGCCCTTTTTTACGGGCGCAGCCTGGCTTTACGGATGTTTAAGAAGAAATGAGGAAGATAAGAAGAATCGGTAGACACCTGAAATGGTGGAGGCCCTGCCAGCTACATCCCGGCACACACGACACCTGCCATGGCTGCTTCCTTCCGGACCTGACCAAGTTGACAAGTTAGCGTTGCGGGAGAACCAACAGGGCCCCCATTGACGTTGTCGGCTTCATTTCTCTGCTAAGAGAATTGAAGCGACGGGCATTATCTGCGATGCCCGAAGCAAAAGCAAGTTAACCGCCGACAACCGTTGTTTTCTTAAACGATATGCCTAAATCAGAGCCAACAATGCCTTAATTTTTGCGTCATACTGGCGCAAATCACCGAGGAGGATGTCATGTCGGAACCCGATAACTTTCGCCAGCGCGTATTTCAGATTATCGCCGCCATTCCGGTCGGGCAAGTTACAACTTACGGTAACGTCGCACAACTGGCCGGTTCACCGCGTGCAGCGCGGCAGGTCGGCGGCGTACTCAAGAAGCTGCCGGAAGGCAGCACCCTTCCCTGGCATCGGGTGATTAACCGGCACGGCGAAATATCCCTGCAGGGCGAAGACTTTAAGCGTCAACGTCAGGCACTGCTGGCAGAAGGCATTACCTTTAAGCAAGGCAAAGTGGATTTAGAGAAATATGGCTGGAAATGGTGATGTTGCGTTCACTAAACCATCTTACAGATAAGCACCGCCGGAGCGGTGCTTAGCCATCACAAGTCATGAATCAATAGGTCATGGGTTGCGCGGGTGCCGAACTTACCGGTGCCGGTGACGTGCCCAGCCCCGGATTTGACGGGTTGCTCATTGGCCCCAAAGTGCTCGGTTTCGTCGCGACAGGTACGGCGACAACAGGGACAAGTTGCAGATCAGCACGTGTACCCTGACCATGGTTAATCACTTCTTTAATGGAATCAGTGATGAAGGTCATCTGACCATTGATGGTTACCGCTGCACTCAGAAGAATACGGGCGTCAGGGGCAATTTCCTGCGGGTTATATGGCAGGATGAAGGTAAACGGAGCCTGTTTCCCTTGCGTTCTTGCTACTTTTTGCGAAATCACCCTGGATGGCGCATCCGCCACCGAAGCATCAGACAATGTCACCGTCAGGACAGCATCCGGTGGCAAAGCAACACGCTGATTGATGAACACACTACCCGATACATTCGGGCCGGTGATCGCAGGTTGAGTGACCGGACTGGCCGCCGTATTCACAGGAGGTTGCTGCGCTGGTGCCTCATGATGCTGCGCACATCCGGCAAGAGTCAGAGACAGCGCGGTTCCACCTACTATCTGCCAAAGTTTCATTGATCGTACTCCCTTTTTATAGTCGCTTGTCGACAAGCCGTAATAAGCGCCGACGATGAATGTAGTGACTTTAACCAGCTTACCTATTAATCATGGCACAAGAATCTGAGGTTTTCCTGTTAACGGCCAAACAGATCTTCTGGCAAAACGGAAGATCCACTATGATTAACAGGTTAGACCTGTCGGTGAAGGCGTATTTCAGAAGATTCCTGCCTGCACTACCCCGAACAACTGAGGTCGATTTCTCTGGTTACTTTCATGAGGCCACTATGAGTCAGGCATTAAAAAATCTGCTGGATCTGCTCGATCTGGAAAAAATTGAAGAAGGGTTGTTCCGTGGCCAAAGTGAAGATTTAGGCTTACGTCAGGTCTTTGGCGGTCAGGTGGTCGGACAGGCATTGTATGCCGCCAAGCAGACTGTCCCGGCGGAGCGGGGTATCCATTCTTTCCACAGCTATTTTTTGCGCCCTGGCGACAGCAGTAAGCCCATCATCTATGACGTGGAAATCCTGCGCGATGGCAACAGCTTCAGTGCACGCCGTGTAAAAGCCGTACAGCATGGAAAACCGATTTTCTATATGACAGCGTCGTTTCAGAGCCAGGAAAGTGGCTTTGAGCATCAGAACGCCATGCCGGATGTACCACCACCGGAAACGCTGGTATCAGAATCCGATATTGCTAAAAATCTGGCGCATCTGATACCGGAAAAATTCCGCGAAAAATTTATCGGCCATAAGCCTATTGAAATGCGTCCGGTGAAGTTTCATAACCCGCTGAAAGGAAGCGTCGAAGAACCTAACCGTGCCGTGTGGTTCCGGGCCAACGGTGAGATGCCAGATGATTTGCGAATTCATCAGTATTTGCTGGGCTATGCATCTGACTTCAATTTCCTGCCTACGGCGCTGCAACCTCATGGCATTGGCTTCCTTGAACCGGGAATGCAGGTCGCGACCATCGACCATTCGATGTGGTTCCACCGTCCGTTCCGCATGGATGACTGGTTGCTGTATGCCGTTGAAAGTACTTCTGCTTCCGGTGCGCGCGGTTTTGTGCGTGGGCAGTTTTATACCCGCGATGGCGTTCTGGTCGCCTCTACGGTCCAGGAAGGCGTTATTCGTCAGCGAAAGCCTGAATAATCTTTATTAAAAAACGTCCTGTGAAAATGGCGCATTAAAAAGGGGCGATATCACTATCGCCCCTTTTGCATATCATCATTATTTTATTGTTCTGTACTGCTTAATGAGAGAGTTAGCGCACTACTTTCTCTGAAATCAGATTACTACTGGCTTATTGGTTGTAAGCATTTTCGCCGTGGCTGTTAACATCCAGACCTTCACGTTCCTGCTCTTCAGGAACACGCAGACCTACAATCATATCAGCCACTTTGTAACCGATGAAGGCCACAACACCGGACCACACCAAGGTCACGCATACGCTGAAGAACTGCACCCACACCTGATGGCCCATGGTCACGCCTTCTGCATAACCTACGCCGCCCAGGGAACTGGAAGTGAACACGCCAGTCAGCAGGCAACCTACGATACCGCACACGCCGTGAACACCGAATACGTCACAGGTGTCATCAACACGCAGCCATTTTTTCAGGGTAACCACACCCCACAGGCCAGTGATACCACCGACCAGACCGATGATCAAAGCACCGCCAACGCCCACCGTACCACATGCCGGCGTGATAGCGACCAGACCCGCGATAGCACCAGAGCTTGCGCCCAGCAGTGAAGGCTTACCACGTACCATCCACTCAACCAGCGTCCAGGACAGGATTGCGCCAGCGGTAGCAATTACCGTGTTCAGGAAAGCCAATGCGGCAACAGAGCTTGCGGCACTTGCTGAACCCGCGTTGAAGCCGAACCAGCCCACGTAGAGGATTGAGGCACCCGTGAAGACCATTGGCAGGTTGTGTGGTTTGAAAGCTTCCTTACCAAAACCGGCACGTTTACCGAGCAGATACGCTCCCACCAGGCCTGCAATTGCGGCGTTAATATGGACAACAGTACCACCGGCAAAGTCCAGCGCACCATCAGCAGCCAGGAAACCACCTGCCCACACCATATGAGCCATCGGGATGTAAGAGAAAGTCAGCCAGATCACCGTGAAAATCAGAACCGCTGAAAAACGTACACGCTCAGCGATACCGCCCACGATCAGCGCCACCGTGATACAGGCAAATGAGCACTGGAATGCAACATGAATCATCTGCGAGAAGGTGCCCGTCACAGAATCCAGTCCAATGCCTTTCATCATGACGTTGCTGAAACCCCCGAAGAACGCATTACCTTCGCTGAAAGCAAGGCTGTAGCCGTAGAGGATCCACAGAACGCAGACCAGAGCAAAGGTGACAATAACCTGAGTCAGCATGGACAAAACGTTTTTCGAACGCAGTAAGCCGCCGTAGAACAACGCTACGCCAGGTACGGTCATGAACAATACCAGCGCAGTACAAATCATCATAAAGGCATTATCAGCGCCGTTTGCCGCTGCTGGTGCTGCCGCCATGGCCAGCGAAGGCAGCAAAGCCACTGCACCAAGCCCCATCATGGATAAAAGTTTTTTCATTATTAACCCACCCCTGTTTCTCAAAACTGTTTTTTCTAATCTGATTTATCTCAAACCGATTGGTGTGAGAGAAAAGAACCTGAAATCACAGTGCTGCTTCGTCGGTTTCACCGGTACGAATACGGATAACACGTTGCAACTCAGCAACGAAAATTTTGCCATCACCGATCTTGCCGGTGTAGGCCGCTTTGCTGATCACGTCGATCACTTCATCAAGCTGATCGTCAGCGATAGCAATGTCGATTTTTACTTTTGGTAGGAAGTTCACGCTGTATTCCGCGCCACGGTAAAGTTCTGCATGACCTTTCTGACGGCCAAAACCTTTAACTTCCGTTACGGTCAGCCCCTGAATTCCAACAGCAGACAGCGCTTCACGCACGTCTTCCAGCTTAAAAGGTTTGATCACCACAGTAACCAGCTTCATTGTGCCACTCCTCGAATTAAGGGCCTGCCGTGAGAGGACTCACGCCCGATACGGATTGAATAAAGCAAAGGATGTGCCAGAGTTGAAATTGGTCACAGATTCATGCAATTCCCACGTAATACGGCATTTTCAGAATAATCGTGACCCTGCGCACAGTTGCCAAATCCTATTCAGCACAGCAGCGTTCGCACCATTTAAGTGCTCATCGCTGCTTTTTAGTGCATCCGGATTGATAAAAAGGTTTTGCCTGCATGAATACAGTGCGGGGAAAGCTAAAAACGGGAAAAGAAAACCGGGGAAAAAAGATAGCCGGTACCGCGGAGAGACGGCACCGGCATAAGATTATGCGTTTTCTGTTGCGGGTGTAATCTGTCCGGCAGAAGCCAATTGCTGCCCGGCAAGTTGCAACTGATACATCTGATAATACCGGCCTTTTTCTGCCAGCAGCTGCAAGTGATTACCCTGCTCAACGGCTTGTCCGCGGTGCAATACCAAAATATTATCGGCATCTACGATCGTTGAAAGCCGGTGTGCAATAACCACAAGTGTAGTCTGCTGACGGATAGCCCGTAATGCGCGCTGAATTGCCTGCTCTGTGCCGGAGTCAATATTGGCCGTTGCCTCGTCAAGGATCAGAATTTCCGGTGCCTGCACCAAAACGCGCGCCATCGCCAGTAATTGCTTCTGCCCGACAGAAAGATTATTGCCCTGTTCTCCCAGACGCGTATTGATACCTTCGGGCATTTCGCGCACCAGCGGTGAGAGCTGGACAATGTCCAGCGCATGCCAAACCTGTGCTTCATCAATATCACGGCCTAACGTGACATTGGCAAATACGGACTCTGCCAGAACGACCGGATCCTGTTGCACCATCGCAATACCTTTACGCAGGCTGGTGTGCGATAAATCGGCGAGGTTACGCCCGTCAACCCGGATCTCACCTTTGTTTAGCGGATAATAGCCCATCAGCAGATTTGCCAGCGTGCTTTTACCGCTGCCGGTATGCCCGACCAACGCGACAAATCCGCGTGAAGGGACGTGCAAAGAAATGTTTTCCAGCACCCATTTATCCGGCAGATAAGCAAAGCTGACGTCTTTGATATCAATCTCACCGCTGGTCAGCAATTTATCATCGGGTCCATACTGCTGCTGCGTCCTGTCCATCAAATCAAAGATACGCTCACCGGCAACCACTGCCTGCTGCATAATCGATTGCTGTGAGGTCAGTTCAATCAGAGGCTCGTTGAGCCGTCCGAGATAATTAATGAAGGCGTATAAAACACCAACGCCTACAGAGCCCTCTGCGCTGAATCCAAAGAGAATGAGCAGACCACATAAAATTAACGAGGAGAATAAACTGAGCAAAGGACGCAACAGGAATCCTTCCAACCGCAGCGTTTGCATACGTGCCATATAGTGCGACTGACTGGCGCGGGCAAGCCGTTCCCCGAATCTTTTCTGCTGGCGGAACTGCTGAATGACATTCATACCGTTGATGACTTCATTGAAACCATCATTAATATCCGCCAGGTAAGCACGTACTTTGCGCACCACCGGCGTACTGTAAATCTGGTACAACCCCATCACAACAAACACGGCCGGGAAGATACAAATCGCCACCGATGCCAGACGCCAGTCGAGACTGAACATCGCCACCAGCATTGCCCCAATCAGGGCAATACTGCGCAAGACTGTCGATACCACAGTCACATACAAATCACGGATAACTTCCGTGTCGTTTGTCACGCGGGAAATCAGCTGACCTACAGGTTGAGTATCGAATGCACTCAGCGGCTGCCGTAGTGCAGCATCCATAACTTCGGTGCGCAGGCGCTGAACGACACCCACCGCAGCACGGTTGAACAACAGTGCCTGAAAATAATGCAGGCTTGCCGCCAGGAATTGCAGGAAAAGAAAGCTTAACGCGAGCAAACTAACCTTCCCCCACGGCATCTCACCTTTAGCCACGTAATGATCAATAAAGAAGCTGATTAAGATAGGGCCGGTCACTTCCGCTGCAGCGGCAATCCATAGCATCAGCACCGCATAAGACAGCGGTGTAGTGTAGGGTTTTCCGTATTTTAACAGGCGCTTTAGCGTTGGCCAAAGCTTCTGAATTTTAATTATTTTTTGTTCAGCCACGGTGTTCCGGCTCCTTTTCCTGCGGCACATCATCCAGCGCGGCTTCTAATTGCTGATAACGGAACATATCGCGGTACCAGCCGGGTTCTGCAGCAAGCTGATCATGATTGCCACGCTGTGAAATACTCCCCTGACTGAACACCAAAATTTCACTGGCTTCGGTCAGTGCTGAAAGTCGATGAGCACTGATGATCACCGTACGGTCACTGCCCCACTGGCGAAGATTGTGCAGGATCTGGTGCTCTGTCCGTCCATCAACGGCGGATAAAGCATCATCAAGGATCAGAATTTCAGCTTTGAGGAGCAGTGCACGTGCAATCGAAATACGCTGCTTCTGACCACCGGAAAGCATGACGCCACGCTCGCCGACTTCAGTGTCATATCCCTGAGGCAATCGCAGAATATCGTCATGAACGCTGGCGAGACGCGCGGCTTCTTCAATCTCTTCCTGCGTGGCATCAGGTCTTCCGAGCGCGATATTCTGCGCGACAGTGTCTGAAAACAGGAAAGGCGTTTGGCTGACAACAGCCAGACGGGCACGCCAGTCATCAAGCTGAATTTCTTTAAGGGATAATCCGTGATAACGCACATCCCCGTCAGTGACATCGAACTGGCGCTGAAGGAGTGCCAACAGCGTGCTTTTACCGGAACCTGTCGGACCGCATAGCCCCAGCATTTGCCCAGGTTGCAGGGAAAAATTGACCGACGTTAACGCAGCGTGGCTATTTTCCGGATAATGGAAATCAGTGATGCGGGCTTCCAGCACCGCACGCTCTGCCGGTAGGGGGATGATGCCATCCACAACAGAGGGGGCTTCCTGCAACAGGCTACGAATACGACTGTAGGCCGCACTGCCACGTTCGACGATGTTAAACATCCAGGCGAGCGCAAGCATCGGCCAGATCATCAGGCCAAGGTACATGACAAAGCTGGTGAGTTCACCCAGCGTCAGGTGACCATTAACGACCATCCAGCTACCGCCGCCGATGGCCAGCAGATTCGCCATGCCGATAGAAACATAAATGGTCGGATCAAAGCGGGCATCAACGCGCGCGACACGCATATTTTTTGCACCGGTATCCGCAGCCACGTCAGCAAACTGCGATGACTGATGATTCTCCAGGCCAAAAGCTTTGATCATGCGGATACTGGTCAGGCTTTCCTGCGCCTGATCGTTAAGCGAGGAAAACGCAGCTTGTGCAGTCTTGAAGCGGGAATGAAGTTGGTCGCCATAGCGCTTGATGATGATGGCCATCACCGGCATCGGCACCAGCGAGAGTAATGTCAGTTCCCAGCTGATCTGGGTTGCCATAACGATAAGTACCGCCAACCCCATGACCAGAGAATCCACCAGCGTCAGTACGCCCTCCCCCGCAGCGAACACCACACGGTCGACGTCATTCGTAGCACGTGCAATTAAATCGCCCGTGCGATGGCGCAGATAAAAAGCAGGATGCTGGCGACTCAGCTGACGAAAAAAGTCCTGCCGCAGTTCAACTGCAAGCTGATAAGACGCGCCAAAGAGCAGCACACGCCAGACATAACGCAGCAGGTAGACCACAACAGCCGTACCCAGCATCAGGCCAAGCCACGCAAAAAGCATGCTGTAAGACATTTGTTTTGACGTAACACCATCGATAATGACCCCCACCAGTTTTGGCGGCAGTAATTGCAGAACGGCGATAATGACCAGTAAGGCGACGGCTCCCAGATACCGGCGCCATTCACGCCGGAAGTACCAGCCCAGTTGTGCAAACAATCTCACGCAGCATTTTCCATACAAATAATAATGATTTTATTGAGTTAAACCGGCAGCCGAACTCCCCGTTTCCTCTTCAGGCCGACAAGGATACCAGAGTTAACAAGTGTTTCTGATGAAACTTTTTACTGCAACTTTTGCATTAAATCGGCAATGCAGTGGTCGATTTTATGCGCTCCATCGCAAAACTTGAGGTCACATCGTTCAGTCCTGGAATGCCATTCACAAGTCGCTTGTAAAAGTTATCGTAGCTTTTCATATCGGAGACCTGAACCTGCAGCAGGTAATCGTATTCGCCCGCCATCCGGTAAAAACCCAGCACCTCCGGAAACGCTTCGACTTGCTGAACAAATCGCTGATACCACTCGCTGTTGTGATGCTGCGTCTTAATCAGCACAAATGCCGTCAGGCTCAGCCCCAGTTTCTCACCATCGAGCAACGCCACTTTCCCGCAAATAATCCCTTCATCTTCAAGACGCTTTATTCTTTTCCAGCAAGGGGTGGTCGTGAGATTGACGGCCTCCGCCAGTGTGTTGAGAGAAAGGGTGCAATCCTTCTGTAGCAACGATAAAAGTGCGCGGTCAGTTTTATCTATCATCTCGCTCTCCCGGAGAAATATTTTCTCTCAATAAGGGTATTCATGGCAAAAAGAGTAACTTATTTCTCTAATGATTACGTTATTCTTTATCTTATCAAAACTTACTTACGAGCCTGCAACATGCGTAATTCCTGGGTCAATCACGCCATCAGAGAAATCGACGCCGATTATCAGCGTTCAGCCGACACACATTTAATCCGTCTCGCACTGAATGATTTTCCCGGAATTTCGTTGTATCTGAAGGATGAAAGCACGCACCCTTCCGGCAGCCTGAAGCACCGTCTGGCTCGCTCATTATTTTTATATGGCCTGTGTAATGGCTGGATCCGCGAGAATACACCGATTATTGAAGCATCTTCGGGCAGTACCGCCATCTCCGAAGCCTATTTCGCGCGTCTTCTGGGCCTGCCCTTTATTGCCGTGATGCCCGCCTGTACCGCCCCGCGCAAAATTCAACAAATTGAGTTTTATGGCGGCCGCTGTCATTTTGTCGAAAACTCCGGTCAGATTTATGCTGCCTCGGAGCAGCTCGCGAAAGAACTGAACGGCCATTACATGGATCAGTTTACCTACGCGGAGCGGGCCACTGACTGGCGCGGCAACAATAATATTGCAGACAGTATTTTTCGTCAGATGTCCTGCGAACCACATCCGGTGCCGCGTTATCTGGTAATGAGCGCCGGCACCGGCGGAACGTCCGCAACACTTGGCCGCTACATCCGTTATCGGGGGCACGATACCGAACTGGTGGTGGTGGATCCGGAAAACTCTGTCTTTTACGATTATTTTCAGCAACGTGACGCCAGCGTTAATGCACAATGCAGCAGTCGCATTGAAGGTATTGGGCGCCCGCGTGCCGAACCCTCATTTATTCCTGACGTCATTGACAGCATGATGCGAGTGCCTGATGCCGCAAGCATTGCTGCCGTCCGCTGGCTTGAGCAGGTACTGGGGAGAAAAGTCGGCGGCTCGACTGGCACCAATATGTGGGGAGTATTGCAACTGGCAAAACACATGCGAGAGAAAGGCGAAACCGGTTCGATCGTTACCCTGCTTTGCGACAGCGGCGAACGTTATCTTAATACCTATTTTGATAATCACTGGGTAGAGAATAATATCGGTGATATTTCGGTTTATGCGGCACAACTGGAAGGACTTAACTAATATTTATCAAAAATAATTCGCGTTGCAGGCAGGCGGCAAATGTGTGAATCCCAATGAACATACATCAGTAAATGATTCGGGTGAGCAAACGCAGCCAACGCCTTTGCAGCTTGAAGTATGACGGAAAAAAGCCGGGACAGTTAAAGTGAACCCGGCTTGCTGCAATACCTTATTATTCGGGGGAATAGGTGAGGTGTGGAGTCTGCAGCCAGTGTTGCAAAAAGTGAGACACAGCCTGATTACGGCAATGTCCGATAATTTGTAAATGAGAGGCTCGTTCCTTCAGCACAGGCAAGGCGTTACCCATGATCAGCCCCATCCCGACACTTTCCAGCATTTCCTTGTCGTTCATGGCATCGCCGAATGCCATGCATTCTGACATATCGATACCCAGACCAGCAGTAAGAAGCGCCAGAGCGCTGCCTTTATTGCTCCCGGCTGGCTGCACATCCAGACAGTCTGCCGCTGAAAAACACAGGTCAAGGCGCGGGCCGAAATGCGCTTCAAGTTGCGGTACCAGCGCCAGCAGGGTTTCGTGCGGTGCGCAGAAACAAACTTTGCTGTTGCCGGAGTCAGGTAATAAACGCAGATCCTGTAACTGGTAGCGAAAGCCGCTGAACTGATGCGGGATCAGTAAATCCGGATCATCCAGAGCAGTAAACCAACCGTCATCACGGAATACATGCAAGCTGGCAGGCGTGTCCCATTGCGTATGTAAAAGCTCATGCGCACAATCTTCGGACAAGTCACTGGCATGCAGCCGGTGCCCGGATAAGTCATGAATGCGCGTGCCGTTTCCGGTGATCAGAAAACCTTCAAGCCCGATATTCGCCAGAATATCTTTCATTTCGAGATAATGACGGCCAGTCGCAAACGTCAGTTTTATTGGCTTTTCGGCCAGCTGTCGTAGCGTCGCCAGCGTTTTTTCGCCCAGCGTGTGATCAGGTAAAAGCAGTGTGCCATCCATATCAAATGCAGCTAAACGGAACATATTTTCTCTCAGAAAGGGAATGATTTTCACCGTCAAAGTATGGACTGCGATTTGCGGAACTAATAGTGAACAGTTTGTGAATACTGTTCCGGTTTTAGTTCACACTTTGGCTCTTCACTGCAAGCCAGGGCATCATAGGTGCGATAGGCTGAGCAGATTATTTAATCTGAAAAAATAAGGCTTCCTGTTTATCGTGCGCCTGCAAAACCGGCTAAATCAGTTCCAGCGTTTATACCTGAAGACCGGACAACATCCGGTTCAGTTTACCGTGGCAGAACTGGCAGAGGTATTCTGCTGCAGTGAACGGCATACCCGTACACTGTTGGCACATTTTCAGGATGCGGGCTGGATTGACTGGCAATCGCAAGCCGGCCGCGGGAAACGCGCCTCGCTCTGTTGCCTGAGAACACCTGAAGATCTGCGGGGAGCCTATCTGCAGGCACTGCTGAAAAATGGCGAACATTCGGCCGCATTGCAACTTAGTCAGTTGGATCCGAGCCATCTCAATGCATTGCTCGCACCGCATTTGGGCGGACAATGGCAGGAGGATGCGCCCACACTGCGCATTCCTTACTATCGCCCTCTCCAGCCGCTGGATCCATTGACACTGACCGGTCGCGCTGAGCAGCATCTTGCCCATACTATTCATGCAGGGCTGACACGTTTTATTCCGGGAAATTCAACCCCTCAGCCCGATCTTGCTCATCACTGGCAAATCAGTAATAACGGCAAAACCTGGCAGTTTTTCCTGCGCAGCCAGTTGTTCTGGCATAACGGTGAACCCCTTAAAACGGCGCAATTGATGGCGCGTTTTGAACAACTGAGAAATTCGCCGCGCGGTAAACATAATCTGGCATCCGTGAGCAAATTGTCACAGCCGCACGCACTGTGCCTGCAGTTTGAACTCGATAAACCTGATTACTGGCTGGCGCACCGGTTTGCCGACCTGAACTGCTTGTTATCGCATCCTGATAACCCGCATATCGGTGCAGGCCCTTTTCGCCTGACTACCTTTTCGCCCGAACTTCTCAGGCTGGAACAACATACGTTGTACGCCTTGCAGCACCCTTATCTGGCAGCTATCGAATTTTGGATCACGCCGCAACTGTTTGCGCAGAAGAGCAACGTCAGTTGCCAGCATCCTGTGCGGATCATTTTGGGGGAACAGGATGAATTATCGCGTGTGAAACCCGTCAGACGCAGTACCAGCCTGGGATTTTGCTACATCGCTGCCAATCTTAAACGTGGTGTGTTAAATGAGGCTCAGGCACGTAAAATCGTCCGTATTATTCAGCGCAGCGGCATGCTGGATAATTTACCTATCGATCATGATCTGGTGAAAGCCAGCAAGGAAATGTTGCCTGGCTGGCCAATACCTTTGCACGATGATGCGGATGTTCCGCTGCCTGCAAAACTGACATTACTGTTTCACCCGCCGGTTGAATTCGAGCTGGTGGCGAAGGCGCTCCGGAAAAAGCTGGCGGAAGAAGGTTGTGCACTGGAGATTAAGTATCATGCCGGGCGACTATGGGAAGATGATGCACGGCTGGACTCGGCTGACCTGCTTCTCGGTGATCGCCTGATTGGCGAATCCCCTGATGCCTCACTGGAAAACTGGTTACAGCAAGATCCGCTCTGGCCAGGAATTCTGCGTGAAGAAGATTATGGCCGCCAGCAACAACGCCTTAGCGCTATCCAGCAAATTCCGCTGGAAAATCATCGCTCGGACGAACTGCGCGATCATTTTTTTCAGTGGATGCAATCAGCCATCGTCACGCCATTGTTTAACTATCAGTATCAGGTCAGCGCACCACCGCGCATCAGCGGAGTGCAACTCACCGCATGGGGCTGGTTCGATTTTTGTCAGGCATGGGTTCCGCCGCCACTGCCAACGGAAAGTACCTGAAGGAGCTGTTTCACTACACTCTGAAGGGAAAGGAAAGTAACATTAGGGCAATTTTACTGCCCGGTGCGCAGTAGGTTTTAGATAATGGTTTTAACAACAGGTAATCTTAATGAAAAGAGCAGTGGTGGTTTTTAGCGGCGGACAAGATTCAACAACCTGCCTGATTCAGGCTCTGCAGCAATATGACGAAGTCCACTGCGTTACTTTCGATTATGGTCAGCGTCATCGTGCAGAAATCGAGATCGCACAAAAACTGTCTGTGGAACTGGGTGCTCGTGCCCACAAACTGCTGGATGTCGGTTTGTTAAACGAACTGGCTGTCAGCAGCCTGACCCGCGATAATATTCCGGTGCCAAACTTTAATGATGAAAGTAACGGCGGCCTGCCGAGTACATTCGTTCCCGGCCGGAACATCCTATTTCTGACACTGGCAGCCATTTATGCCTATCAGATCCAGGCAGAAGCGGTGATCACCGGTGTGTGTGAAACTGACTTCTCCGGTTATCCTGATTGTCGCGATGAATTTGTTAAGGCGCTGAATGCCGCCGTCTCACTGGGTCTGGCACGCGATGTTCGCTTCGAGACTCCGTTAATGTGGCTTAATAAAGCCGAAACCTGGGCACTGGCTGATTATTATCAGCAACTGGATCTGGTTCGCCATAAAACGTTAACCTGCTACAACGGCATTGCCGGTGATGGCTGCGGTGAGTGTGCAGCATGCCATTTGCGCGCCAATGGCTTGCAACAGTACATGCAGGATCAAGCGGGCGTGATGAGTAACATGAAGAATAAAACCGGGCTGCGCTAGTATTAGGGTTGTGGTGTTGCAGTGACTGACTTTCGGTAACGGGCGGCTTACAAACCGCCCGTCTGTTTGTTCTTTCCGCGCGGCAGTTATTATGTATAAAGCGAAAAGGTTAATCGTTTTCCAGTTCCAGTTCACGTAACCGTTCGAGCAATTCCCCTTCCAGCGGCAGCGCTTTTTGCGTGCGCAAATCGATACATACGAACGTCAGCGTCGCATCCGCAACCACTTCACCTTCACAGGTAACAACCTGCTCGAGAACACCGCTGCGTCCGTTCAGTTGCTGCAAGCTGCTGTCTATACGCAGAACGTCGCCCAGTACGGCCGGTTTTCGGTAGTTGATGTTGATATTCACCACAATGAAAGCAATCTTGTTTTGGCTCATCCACTGGAAACCCGACTGATTGTCGAGCCACTCCCAGCGCGCCGTTTCAAGAAACTCCAGATAACGCGCATTATTTACGTGTTGATAAACATCAATGTGAAAACCGCGAACTTTAATGAACGTATGCATAATCGTTAAAAAACTCCTGATAGTCGTCTGAGGTATACGACCAAACTGGTCAGATGTCTTTAGAGATTAGCAGAAGAAAACGGCGGCAACCGTTAAGGGATCACCGCCGCGACATCCGTCACAATTTCAGACGGTCCCTGTTACGCTCAAACAATGCGGCGCCGATCCCCGGCACCTCACGCAGTTGTTCAATATCCGTAAATTTCCCCAGCTCTTCGCGGTAACTGACAATGGCTTGCGCCTTTTTCATACCGACGCCGTTCATCACGCTGGCAAATTCTTCCGCCGTCGCTGTGTTGATGCTTACGGTACCTTCATCGGTGACGGCTACTTGCTCCTTTTTCACTTGCGGGCCAGTGTTTTTGCTGGCTGCCGTCGCCGGTGCCGGCGCCGTGGTCGCCACGCTACTGGTCGCATTGGGAGCGGCTTGCAACATTACAGGTAGTGTAGAAAGCCCCAGCGCCAGCGCTAACGAAAGTGAGGTAATGCCTAATTTTTTCATGCTGTATCCTCCATGTGTTTGACAGCACGGAGAGAGTGCATCAGGCAAAGAAAGCGGACAATGGGCAACTTTCAAATGTGGAAAAGGCCGCGGAAGCGGCCTTTTGTTTGTTGCAACGCGTTGCAAAACTTTGCGGCGTTTACTGGTTTTGTGCAGCAGAACCGTATTTAATTTTCGCTTCCTGGCGCAGGTTGGTCAGTAGCGCATCAAAAGTCACATTCGAGGAGGTCTGTTGCATTTCCTGATTAAAACGTACTGCATCGGCGTCAGGAAGGGTGCCTGGCGTCACCGCATTCAGTTTGACCAGTACGCTGTTGCCTTTATCGTCCTGAGTCAGGCCATAAACCGGCTTGTCTTTCTGAGGATGAGGCAGCGCGTAGACGTTTTCTTCGAATGCGGAAGGTTGCTGGCTGCGTTGTACTTTCTGGACTGCGCCAAATGTCAGGCCAGCAGCTTTCATGGCATCATCGCCTTTGCCATCTTTCAACGCGGTCAGTAATTTCTCGCCTTCCATCCGCGCCTGATCCTGTGCTTTCTGCCGCTTCACCAGCGTCGTCACCTGATCTTTCACGTCAGCGAAAGGTTTGACCCCTTCAGCTTTATGCGCATCCACGCGAACCACAAAGGCCCGGTCACCATCAACGGTAATAATGTCTGAGTTACTGCCCGGAGAACCGTCCTGACCAATCAGGCCACCGTCGAAAATCGCCTGTACGACAGGTTTAAAATTAATACCTGCCGGGATTTGATTTTGGGTGAACCAGTCAGTGTGAACCGCTTTCGTACCGGCAACTTCTTCAGCTGAGGCCAGAGATTCGTTGTCATTGGTTGCCGCTTCGCTGACTTTCTGTTGCAGCGCGTAGTAAGCATCCAGTGATTTCTCTTGTTTAAGCTTGTCTGCAATCGTGTTGCGAACGTCAGCTAACGGTTTGACCTGCTCAGGCGTCACATCATCAAGGCGCAGAATGAAGAAGCCGCTGTCAGATTTAATCACACCAGAGACCTGACCTTTCGTAGTCAGATTGGCATTTTTAAATTCGGGTAACGTGGTTTCAGGTTCCATCCAGCCCAGATCCCCCCCCTGTTTGGCACTCAGGGTGTCGGTCGATTTAGACTTAGCCAGCGCCGCGAAATCGGTGCCTTTTTTCAGCTCGGCGGCCACAGCATCAGCATCAGCCTGAGATTTCAGGACAATAACGCTGTAGCGACGTCGTTCAGGCTGACCAAATTCGCTTTTATGCTGGTCGTAATAAGCGCTGATATCCGCATCCGACACATCTGTTTTCCCCTGCATGGCCGCTGCATCCATTTCGATGTAGCTGACTTTCACCTGTTCAGGCGAGAGGAAGTTGTTCTTGTTCTGATCGTAGAATGCCTGCAATTCAGCATCAGTGACCTGCTGTTTAGCTGCCAGTGCATCGGTATCCACTGTGGCAGTCTGCACATCACGGCTCTGAAGAATCAGCTCACCCAATGATTTGCTTTCCACAGGCAGAACGAAATCGGACCGGCCATAGGCCTGTTCCAGCTGCTGACTGATGAGTTGTTGTTTCATCAGCTGCGCAAAATTATCGGCGGTGTATCCCATACCCTGGATGCTTTGCAGATATTTAGTGTTGTCGAAACGCCCGTCAGTCTGGAATTGCGGGGTGGCAATAATCGCGTCTTTGATCTGCTGATCGCTGACGGTAATGCCTAATTTTTTGGAATACTGATCCAGCAACGTGACGTCAATCAGATTGCTCAGGGATTCCTGGCGTAATTGCTGCATATAACCGTCGCTGCCCGCAAGCGCAGAGAATTGATCTCCAAGCTGCTGTTGCAAACGGCTACGCTGGTTTTGAACTGCCTGTTCCAGCTGAGCACGTCCTATTTCCTGACCATTCACTTTCGCTGCATAGTCGCCTGAACCGCCGATCAGGTAGTTGCCCACCCCTGTCAAAATAAAGGACAGAATAATCAGGGCCAGAATGATTTTGAGCACGACGTGATTGGCGGCCGCGCGTAAATTGTCCATCATAGTGTGGCAACACTCCGCTGTAATAAAAAAAGCGCACCGTTTTCGATGCGCCTTATATCTTACCTTACCAGCCCGATGACGTCAGGTTATTGTTTAACAACCAGACCTGAATGAAAAAGCATCAGTGATGCGCTTCACACAGTTTCGACGTCAGTCTGCGGGTAATTAACCGTTAACGGCATCTTTCAGCGCTTTACCTGCACGGAAGCCAGGCACTTTAGCCGCTGCAATGCTGATTTCTTTACCGGTCTGTGGGTTACGACCAGTACGTGCTGAACGTTCGCGCACAGAGAAAGTCCCAAAACCAACCAGAGCTACTTCATCCCCAGCTTTCAGGGTGTCAGTGACAGATGCAAGAACAGCATCTAAAACACGTCCCGCTGCGGCTTTAGAAATATCAGCGCCTGCAGCAATTTTGTCGATCAATTGTGACTTATTCACTCTTATCATCCCCTCTTAAAATTCGTTCATCACGGCGCATTTTCCCTACGGACGTGACCGCGCTGCTGTTATATCAATCTTGTCAGAGCGATGCAAGCGACTGAAAGCAGCCTGAAACTCTATGACCGTTGACTAAGTTAACGGCACAAAAAAAAGCTGGCAAGTGAGATTTCACCTGCCAGCCTCAGTTTTATTCAACTGTGTAAGCTGAAGTCACTATTTTGCTGCCACCGGCAATGCGCCGTAGGCCGGATTTTGCAGTGCAATGTTCAGAACATCATCAATGCGTTTTACCGGGTGGATCTCAAGATCTGCCAGCACGTTTGCCGGAATTTCTTCCAGATCACGTTTATTGTCGTCCGGGATCAGAACCACTTTAATGCCGCCACGATGGGCTGCCAGCAGTTTTTCTTTCAGACCACCAATTGGCAGAACCAGACCACGCAGCGTGATTTCACCGGTCATCGCAACATCTGCACGAACGGGGTTGCCTGTCAGACAAGACACCAGCGCGGTACACATAGCAATACCCGCACTCGGACCGTCTTTTGGCGTTGCCCCTTCTGGTACGTGAACGTGAATATCACGTTTTTCGTAGAAGTCAGGGTTAATACCCAGTTTGTCTGCACGTGAACGGACAACCGTCAGCGCGGCCTGAATAGATTCCTGCATGACTTCCCCCAGAGAACCGGTATAAGTCAGCTTACCCTTGCCCGGTACGCAGGCCGTTTCGATGGTCAGCAGTTCGCCACCCACTTCGGTCCACGCCAGACCTGTAACCTGACCTACACGGTTTTCGGTATCAGCACGGCCATAATCGACCTTCTGCACACCCAGGAAATCTTTCAGGTTGTCGCCGTTGATTTCAATATGCTTGGTGTCTTTATCCATCAGCAATTGCTTAACCGCTTTACGGCACAGTTTCGACAATTCACGTTCCAGACTACGTACACCCGCTTCACGGGTATAGAAACGGATAATACCGATGATTGCGCTGTCATCCACAGTCAGTTCGTTCTGCTTAAGCGCATTGCGTTCAAGCTGCTTCGGTAACAGATGCTGTTTGGCGATGTTCAATTTTTCGTCTTCGGTATAACCGGAAAGACGAATCACTTCCATACGGTCCAGCAGCGGAGCCGGGATATTCATGGAGTTAGAGGTCGCCACAAACATCACATCTGATAGATCATAATCGACTTCCAGATAGTGATCGTTGAACGCCACGTTTTGTTCCGGATCCAAGACTTCCAGCAAGGCAGAGGCCGGATCGCCACGCATATCCGATGACATCTTGTCGATCTCATCAAGCAGGAACAGCGGGTTTTTAACCCCTACTTTAGCCATTTTTTGGATCAGTTTGCCCGGCATGGAACCGATATAGGTACGACGGTGACCGCGGATTTCCGCTTCATCACGTACGCCACCCAGCGCCATTCGCACATACTGACGGCCAGTCGCGCGTGCGATTGACTGACCCAGTGAGGTTTTACCCACGCCCGGAGGCCCCACCAGACAGAGGATAGGCCCTTTAATTTTGCTGACACGACTCTGCACAGCGAGATATTCCAGAATGCGGTCTTTGACACGCTCCAGACCATAATGGTCGGTATCCAGAACTTCCTGTGCTTTGCGCAAGTCCTTTTTAACTTTGCTGCGGGCATTCCATGGCACCTGAAGCATCCAGTCGATATAACCACGGACAACCGTGGCCTCGGCGGACATCGGCGACATCATTTTCAGTTTTTGCAGCTCAGCTTCGGTTTTTTCACGCGCATCTTTCGGCATTTTGGCCGCTTCGATTTTGCGTTTCAGCGCTTCGTGTTCGTCAGGTGTGTCATCCATTTCACCGAGTTCTTTCTGAATCGCTTTCATTTGCTCGTTCAGATAGTACTCACGCTGACTTTTTTCCATCTGTTTTTTGACACGATTGCGAATGCGTTTCTCAACCTGCAACAGGTCAATTTCCGATTCCATCATCGCCATCAGATATTCCAGACGCTCGGTGATATCAAACATTTCCAACACAGATTGTTTGTCAGCGAGTTTCAGTGGCATATGTGCAGCGATGGTATCAGCCAGACGTGCAGCGTCTTCAATGCTGTTGAGCGAAGTCAGCACTTCCGGCGGGATCTTTTTGTTCAGTTTGATGTAACCTTCAAACTGATTAATCGCAGTCCGCACCAGAACTTCCTGCTCGCGTTCATCCACAGCCGGAGATTCCAGGTATTCCGCCTGGGCAGCAAAATGCTCGCCACTGTCAGAAAGTGTCGTAATACGCGCGCGTTGTAACCCTTCCACCAGCACTTTGACCGTGCCGTCCGGGAGCTTCAGCATTTGTAATATTGAGGCAACCGTACCCACGGAGAAGAGATCGTTAACGCCCGGCTCATCTGTTGAGGCTTCTTTCTGGGCCACCAGCATGATTTTTTTGTCGTGATCCATCGCGGCTTCGAGGCATCGTATCGATTTTTCCCTGCCAACAAACAACGGGATCACCATGTGCGGATAAACCACCACATCGCGCAGAGGCAATACGGGGATTTCTATGCGTTCAGAACGCTCAGGGTTCATAGAGCTCTCTCTTAGTTTAGCTTCCGCCAGGTTAAGGAAATCTCGTGAAACACGAGTCAGACGGGTTTCAGCAAGTCGTTAACTGAGTATATGGGGATGAATGTCCGACATTCAACGATAAGAATGTGCGAAAAAAAAATGGGGGACAAAATCCCCCATTTCGTGGCTAACTCTCTGGATAGATTGGCTAATTATTCGCCAGATGCTTGTTGCGCTTCTGGTTTGCCATAAATCATCAGAGGTTCTGACTGACCCGCAATCACGGATTCATCAATAACCACTTTCTCGACATCTTCGAGAGATGGCAGATCATACATAGTATCCAGCAATGCAGCTTCCACAATGGAACGCAGACCGCGTGCCCCGGTTTTACGGACCATGGCTTTTTTCGCGATCGCCGTCAGTGCTTCGTCCCGGAATTCCAGTTCAACGCCTTCCAGATTGAACAATGCCTGATATTGCTTAGTCAGCGCATTTTTCGGCTCTTTCAGAATCTGAATCAGAGCTTCTTCATTCAGCTCACTCAGGGTCGCCACCACAGGCAGACGGCCAATGAACTCTGGGATCAGACCAAATTTGATCAAATCTTCAGGTTCTGCCTGAGCCAGTAACTGACCTTCCGTCGCTTTCTGCTCTTTGCCTTTCACTTCGGCACCGAAACCGATACCGGTATTGGTATTGATACGCTGTCCGATGACTTTATCCAGGCCGGCAAAAGCACCGCCACAGATAAACAGAATTTTCGAGGTATCAACCTGCAGGAATTCCTGCTGTGGATGCTTGCGTCCGCCTTGCGGTGGAACGGCAGCCACCGTGCCTTCAATCAGTTTCAACAGCGCCTGCTGAACACCTTCACCGGACACGTCACGCGTGATCGATGGGTTGTCCGATTTGCGGGAAATCTTGTCGATTTCATCGATATAAACAATACCGCGTTGCGCTTTCTGAACATCGTAATCGCATTTCTGTAGCAGTTTCTGAATGATATTTTCGACGTCTTCCCCCACATAACCGGCTTCGGTCAGGGTGGTCGCATCGGCCATCGTAAATGGCACATCCAGGAAACGTGCCAGGGTTTCAGCCAGCAGCGTTTTACCACTACCGGTCGGCCCGATCAGCAGAATGTTGCTCTTACCTAATTCGATACCGTTGCTGGTATCGCCATTACGCAGGCGCTTGTAGTGATTATAGACCGCCACTGCCAGCACTTTTTTCGCAGGTTCCTGGCCGATAACATAATCGTCAAGGTGCTGACGGATTTCATGCGGCGTCGGTAGTGCACTGCGTTCACGGTGTGGCGCGACTTCTTTGATCTCTTCGCGAATAATGTCATTACATAAATCGACACATTCATCGCAGATATACACTGACGGCCCGGCAATCAGCTTACGAACTTCATGCTGGCTTTTGCCGCAAAAAGAGCAGTACAGCAGCTTTCCTGAACCGTCTTTGCGCTTATCTGTCATCAGTAAACCTCTTCTCTGGTATCAGTCCCGCAGCGTAACAATAACACCACGACACCACTATATTACACAACAGCCGCATGTTTGTTTGGCTGATGTCTGTTCATTCCTGTTATGACTCATTTCAGCAGAGCTTTAGTGGCTCAAGCTCTGCCGTTGAGACGACCGTATGAGTATAACTATAGACCATCAGCCCGGCAGAAATAAGCCGTCAGGCGCGATGGGTAAATACGGAGTCTACTAACCCGTACTGTACAGCCTCATCAGCGGACAGGAAACGATCACGCTCAGTGTCACGCTCTATTTCTTCAAGAGATTTTCCCGTATGTTTCGCCATCAGTTCATTCATACGAGATTTCACTTTCAGGATTTCTTTAGCGTGGATTTCGATATCTGTCGCCTGACCCTGGAAACCACCCAGTGGCTGGTGGATCATTACCCGTGAGTTTGGCAGGCAAAAACGTTTGCCTTCAGCCCCGGCTGTCAGCAGGAATGCACCCATTGAACATGCTTGTCCCATACAAATCGTGCTGACATCTGGTTTGATAAACTGCATGGTGTCATAAATCGACATACCGGCAGTGATCACGCCACCCGGTGAGTTGATATACAAATAAATGTCTTTTTCCGGGCTTTCTGCTTCCAGGAATAGCATCTGGGCAACAATCAGGTTAGCCATATGGTCTTCGACCTGACCGGTCAGGAAGATGATACGTTCCTTAAGCAGACGGGAGAAGATGTCGTATGAACGCTCGCCCCGTGAAGTTTGCTCAACCACCATGGGTACCAACGCCATGTTTGGTGCAAATTGCTCTCTTTCACCACTGTATGACATAACCGTCTCCTAATAGATTCTGTTTGGCGCTATTTAACATCAATTCTACTTGAGATAGGCACACATGACTATGCTCAAGCGGCCAAGTCGCCATTTACACGCCTGACGGTGTTTATCAGTCAGATTTTAAGTACAAATTTACCTGGGTTAGTTCTTATCAATGGGGGAAATTGCCCCCTTTTTCAAGCCTGCAGGGACATTTCTTTTTTTGACGCGCCCCAGGCTCCGTAAAAAACCATCCTGAGGGGGGCGGTCAACGGTTTCTACGTCGGCTGTGCCTTATATTGATAAATATAGTGCAAAAACAACAGTCAAAAACAAAAATACCTGATTTTCAGGAAATAAAAAGCCCGCAGTAAAAACTGCGGGCTTTGGAAGCAAACCTGTAAACAGGTTCAGCAATGTGTATTAAAATTATGCAGGTTGAGTCTGGTTCATCAGCTCAGTAAAAGTCGTGGCCTTTTCGGTCACTTTCGCTTTAGACAACAGAGTTTCGACCGCTTGTTCTTCCAGCGCGACGTTACGCATGTTGTTCATCAGCTCTTTATTTTTGCTGTAGAACTCAACCACTTCTTGTGGATCTTCGTACGCTGATGCCATTTCTTCGATCAGCGCTTTAACGCGATCTTCATCAGCTTTCAGTTCGTGCTGGCTGATGACTTCGCCCAGCAGCAAACCGACAACGACACGACGCTTAGCTTGCTCTTCGAACAATTCGCGTGGCAGTTCCAGCGCTTGTTTTTCGTTGCCGCCAAAACGTTGTGCAGCCTGACGACGCAGAACATCCACTTCGCCGTCGATCAATGCAGATGGCACGTCGATTTCGTTAGCGCTGACCAGACCGTCAATTGCCTGAGTTTTGATGCGGTTACGAACAGCACCTTTCAGCTCGCGTTCCATGTTTTTACGCACTTCAGCGCGCAGACCTTCTACAGAACCATCAGCCACGCCGAAACGTTTGATGAATTCTGGCGTCAGCTCTGGCAGCTCACGTTGTTCAACTTTCTTCAGGGTAATAGCAAACTTAGCCGCTTTACCTTTCAGGTTTTCAGCGTGGTAATCTTCCGGGAAGTTCACGTCAATAGTGAATTCTTCACCGGCTTTGTGACCAACCAGACCGTCTTCGAAGCCTGGGATCATGCGGCCCTGGCCCATAGCCAGTACGAAATCAGAAGCTTTACCGCCTTCGAATTCTTCACCGTCAATAGAACCGGAGAAATCAACAGTTACGCGGTCTTCAGCAGTGGCAGCAGCATCAGTTTCTTTCCAGTCCGCTTGTTGCTTACGCAGAGTTTCCAGCATGGTGTCAACATCAGCGTCGTTAACTTCAACAACCGGTTTTTCAACTTCGATGTTTTCCAGATCTTTCAGCTCAACTTCCGGGTACACTTCAAATTCTACGGAGAAGTTGAAGTCTTCACCCTGCTTGTACTCACCCGGGATATAGTTAGGTGCGCCAGCTGGATTGATTTTTTCTTTGATGATCGCATCAACGAAATTGCGTTGCATCAGATCACCCAGTACGTCCTGACGTACTGATGCGCCGTAACGCTGTTCGATGATATGGCTGGGTACTTTGCCTTTACGGAAGCCGTCAATACGTACTTTTTTAGAGACGTTGATCAGTTCACTGCTCACTGCTTTTTCAATGCTTTCAGCAGGAACAGTAATCGTTACGCGGCGCCCAAGGCCTTGAGTGGTTTCAACAGAAACTTGCATCTTGTTACCTCAAAAAAAAATCACAGTGCTCGGTCAACTCCAGAAGTCGTTCTCAAGATGAGCGCAAACTTACCTTGAAAACGACTTCTAAGAACCGGGACAGTTCTGTATCAGAACGTAGCCCTGTATTCGAGAGCGTCCGAAACCATTCCGGAAAAATTAGACGCGACATTATAGCGGCGCATACGCATTGAGTCGAGGACGGTCTCTGATGCGCGGGAGGGAAACTCACACGGGACTCGATCCTTCGAAAAATGCGGTCATTTCAGAGGCACAAACCTCTTGCCGTCAGTCCGTCAGAAGAAAAACAAAAACGGCCCGCAGGCCGTTTCTTGAAATTCGCACCTACTAATACCGCATCTGACAAGGAAAGTTCCAGTTTTACCGTGTCAAATGCCGATATTTATGCCTTTTGTGAATCAGATCGCCACTGTCAGGCCATTGTGCCCGCACCACGACATGGCGGTGAAGCCGGTACCGTATCCTGTAAGCCTTCCCATTCTTTCAAGGTATACGTGTGCAAAGCCAGCGCATGTACACTGCCTGCCAGCTCCTCGGTTAATTTCCCGTAGATGGCTCGATGGCGCGCCAGGAAACGCTCCCCGATAAACTTATCGGACACCATGACCACTTTAAAATGGCTCTCAGAGCCTGCCGGGACATTATGACGATAGCTTTCGTCAGTCACTTCCAGAAACGCAGGTTCGAATGCTTCAACTAATTTTGCTTCTATTTGCTCACGAATCATAGCAATCTCCTTACACCGCATCAGCAGAGAACTGCGCCTGTCTGGTACCCCTATCCTTTTATAATGATAGGCGGCTTTCCAGATTCTATGCACACCAGAAGAATAAATTTCTGCTGCGGATTGATAAAAATGCCGCTCAGTCTGTCAAATAAAGTGCCGCTTAGCCACGGATGACGTCAGCCGTTCGCCGCTTTACTGTGACTTTGCTGAAAAAAAACGCGAAAAACACATTTTTCCGGATTGTTGGGACTTCCCCCGGCAAATGGCAATGTTATGATGTCGGCAAATTTTTGAGCACTATTCCCTTATTAATATTGAGAAAATACACATGCTAAAGAAAATTATTTTCCCTGTTCTGGCGCTCTTTATGCTGGCGGGTTGCGCTACCAGCACTAACACGCTGGATGTTTCCCCGAAAATTGTTCTGCCTTCCCAGGATCCTACCCTGCAGGGGATTACTATCAGCATTAATGGTGCTGACCAGCGTCAGGATCAGGCACTGGCGAAAGTGAACCGCGATGGTCAGCTGATTTCCCTGACCCCGTCACGTGATCTTCGCTTCCTGCTGCAGGAATCTCTGGAGAAGCAAATGACTGCCCGGGGCTACATGGTCGGTGCTGACGGTGCCGTTGATCTGCAAATTGTGGTGAACAAACTGTATGCTGACGTTCAGGAAGGGAACCTGCGTTATAACATCACCACCAAAGCCGATATTTCTATCATCGCGACGGCGAAAAACGGCAGCAAGCAGGTAAAAAACTACCGCTCGACGTATAACGTTCAGGGTGCACTGTCTGCGACTAACGCAAAAATCACCAATGCCGTTAACACCACACTAGGCGATGTCATCAGTGACATGGCGTCAGATACCAGCATCAGCGACTTCATCAAAGCAAACGCCCGTTAAGTTCAGCTGAAGTTTACATGATGAATTCTGCCCGGCTCGTCCGGGCAGAATGCTTTTTACAGCCAGCGATTATCTTTCCTGAAATGTATCCCTTCCTTTATTATGCATGTGCGCCACTCTCTCAACGGTTCGCAGGAACACAATTTTCATGATCAGTCAGTACTTTAAAATTTTCACGCAACGCAATACGGTCATTTTATTGCTTCTGGGCTTCGCTTCCGGTTTACCCCTGGCGCTGACGTCCGGCACATTGCAAGCGTGGATGACGGTCGAAAATGTCGACCTGAAAACCATCGGTATTTTTTCGCTGGTAGGTCAGGCCTACGTGTTTAAATTCTTATGGTCGCCGATGATGGATCGCTATACCCCCTCTTTTCTCGGGCGCAGACGAGGATGGCTGATCCTGACGCAGTTGCTGTTGGTCGTGGCGATTTTCGCGATGGGATTTATGGATCCCTCAAAAGACTTATTCTGGCTGGCTGCGCTGGCCGTACTGATCGCCTTCGCCTCGGCGTCGCAGGACATCGTTTTCGACGCGTATAAAACCGATGTACTGCCACCGGAAGAACGCGGAAATGGTGCCGCCGTGTCGGTCCTGGGTTACCGTCTGGCGATGCTGGTCTCAGGGGGACTGGCGTTATGGCTGGCTGACCGGTATCTCGGCTGGCAGCATATGTACTGGCTGATGGCGGGTCTGATGCTGATAGGCGTTCTCGCTACCCTGTTAGCACCGGAACCTCAAAACGCCCAACCCGCGCCTCGCAGTATTGAGATGGCTGTTATCTCCCCGCTTAAAGATTTTTTCGGCCGCAACAATGCCTGGCTGATTTTGCTGCTTATCGTCATGTACAAAATGGGCGATGCCTTTGCAGGTAGCCTGAGTACAACATTTTTAATCCGTGGCGTTGGCTTTGATGCCGGGGAGGTCGGGCTGGTAAATAAAACGCTCGGGCTGATGGCAACGATTATCGGCGCCTTATTTGGCGGAATGTTAATGCAGCGTCTGAGCATGTTCCGCGCACTCATGTTGTTCGGGATTTTACAGGCTGTTTCCAACGCCGGTTACTGGATCCTGGCCATTACCGATAAAGATTTAACCACCATGGGCGCGGCGATTTTCTTTGAGAACCTGTGTGGCGGTATGGGGACAGCTGCATTCGTGGCGTTGCTCATGACACTGTGTAATCGGTCATTCTCTGCCACCCAGTTTGCGCTGCTTTCAGCATTGTCTGCCGTGGGACGCGTATATGTCGGGCCGATTGCCGGATGGTTCGTTGAAGCTTACGGCTGGCCTTGGTTTTATCTTTTCTCGATTGTGGCCGCTATACCCGGCTTGTTACTGCTTGCAGTTTGCCGGCAGACTCTTGAATACACTCAAAAAACAGAGGCTTTCCTGCCACGCATTCACTTCGCCGCCCCGTACCGCTGGGCGTTACGTTGCATGCTGACGGGCAGCGTGTTATTGGTACTCTGGCTGCTCACGCTGATAATCGACAGTGCCGGATGGGCATCCTGGCAAAGTCTGGCGACAATCCTGTTACAAGCGGGTGCCATCATTTGCCTGACTGGCGTTATTTTAGGCAGCCTGCTCGATTTTTTATCTCTGCGCCGTACTGCACGTGCCTGATTTACCGCCATTCATTCGAAATGAATGGCGTATTTCATTTAACAAATTATCTCTACATATGAGGCAATAAATTAAATCCAGAAAAAATAATATTTTCAGGGATAATTTTCTTTCGTGCTTTTTGTGCTTTTATTTCACCTGCTGTCTACATTAATTTAACATTAATTAAACCTACCGATGCGATATCGCACGGTAATTATAATGTCAAAATCTGTCACTCCTTGTTTTTCATCACTATAGAAAAAAATCCATACGCAACATATTGTTGCCGACTGTAAATTGTCACGTTCCGTGACATGTGTGACTGCGTTAACATAAAGTGTCAACAGCGCTTTGACACTTGTTTAAGCGTGTTTACAGTCCTGCAACCTTCCCGTAAAATGCCCGCACACCTGAAGCGACAATAGAGCCCTAGTTATTGAGGTCGTTAGATGAGACTTAAGAAATACAATAAAAGTATTGGGATGTTGTCCTTATTTGCCTCCGCAGTAATGTTGAGCGGTTGCAATACGGCATTGATGGATCCCAAGGGAGCAATTGGACTTGAGCAGAGAACGCTGATTTTAACCGCTATCGGTTTAATGCTGATCGTTGTTATACCAGTTATTATCATGGCGTTTGCCTTTGCCTGGAAGTATCGCGCTTCCAATACAAAAGCAAAATACAGTCCTGATTGGTCCCACTCCAACAAAATTGAAGCCGTCGTCTGGACAGTTCCAATTATTATCATTGCCATCCTGGCAACGATTACCTGGAAAACCACCCACTCGCTTGATCCGTTCAAGCCAATTGTGACTGACCAAAAACCGATGACGGTTGAAGTCGTTTCTCTGGACTGGAAATGGTTGTTCATTTATCCAGAACAGGGCATCGCGACCGTTAACGAACTGGTTATTCCTAAAGATGTGCCTGTTCAGTTCAAAGTCACTTCAGACTCTGTGATGAACTCGTTCTTCATTCCTCAGTTAGGCGGGCAGATTTATGCGATGGCCGGTATGCAAACTCAGCTGCATTTGATTGCAAATGAAGCGGGTACGTATAAAGGCATTTCAGCAAGCTTCAGCGGCCGCGGCTTCTCAGGTATGAAGTTCAACACAATTGCGACTCCAACCCGTGCCGATTTCGACACCTGGGTAGCGAAAGTGAAAAGTGCACCGAATCAGCTGGCGACAACTGATGACTTCAACAAACTGGCTGTACAGAGCATCGACAACCCGGTCGAATACTTCTCTGTTGCAAAACCTGGTTTGTTTAAAGAAATCATTGGCAAATACTCCATGCATGACATGAAGGCAGCGCCGGAAGGTCATACCATGCCAATACCTGCAGGCGCTGACATGAAAGGCATGGATATGGGTGGACAGTCTCACGCAGCCGGAGCCGAGGAATAAAAGATGTTCGGAAAATTAACGCTTGATTCGGTTCCGTATCATGAACCGATTATCATGGTCACAGTTGCCGCAATTATTATCGGTGGTCTGGCAGTCGTTGCCGGCATCACCTATTTCGGTAAGTGGAAGTATCTGTGGACCGAGTGGCTGACCTCCGTCGACCACAAAAAATTAGGTATCATGTATATCATTCTGGCCTTCGTCATGCTTTTGCGTGGTTTTGCCGATGCCATCATGATGCGTAGCCAGCAGGTCCTTGCCTCTGCGGGCGAGCCGGGCTTCCTCCCCCCTCATCACTACGACCAAATCTTTACCGCGCACGGCGTGATCATGATTTTCTTCATGGCGATGCCTTTCGTAATCGGTCTGATGAACGTGGTTGTTCCTTTGCAAATCGGTGCGCGCGACGTTGCGTTCCCGTTCCTGAACAACGTGAGCTTCTGGTTTACCGCCGCGGCTGTTGTGCTGATCAACATCTCTCTGGGTGTGGGTGAGTTCGCACAGACCGGCTGGTTAGCTTATCCGCCACTGTCAGGTAAGGAATACAGTCCGGGGGTCGGGGTAGATTACTGGATCTGGAGTCTCCAGATATCCGGTGTCGGTACCTTGCTGACCGGTGTTAACTTCTTTGCGACCATCCTGAAGATGCGCGCACCGGGTATGCCGCTGATGAAAATGCCGGTATTTACCTGGGCCGCACTGTGCACCAACGTGTTGATTATCGTGTCCTTCCCGATTCTGACCGTGACTGTTGCACTGCTGACTTTAGACCGTTATCTGGGCACCCATTTCTTCACGAATGATATGGGCGGCAACATGATGATGTACATCAACCTGATTTGGGCCTGGGGCCATCCGGAAGTGTACATTTTGGTTCTGCCAGTATTCGGTGTGTTCTCGGAAGTGACCGCGACCTTCTCCAAAAAACGTCTGTTCGGTTACACCTCGCTGGTATGGGCAACCATCGCCATCACCGTGTTGTCGTTCATCGTTTGGCTGCACCACTTCTTCACCATGGGTTCAGGCGCTAACGTCAATGCCTTCTTCGGCATCATGACGATGATCATTTCTATCCCGACCGGGGTAAAAATCTTCAACTGGCTGTTCACCATGTATCAGGGCCGTATCACGCTTAACGCGGCGATGTTGTGGACTGTTGGCTTCATCATCACCTTCTCTGTAGGTGGTATGACCGGCGTTCTGCTGGCGGTTCCGGGTGCTGACTTCGTGCTGCACAACAGCCTGTTCCTGATTGCCCACTTCCATAACGTTATTATCGGTGGTGTGGTCTTCGGTTGCTTCGCAGGTCTGACTTACTGGTTCCCTAAATCCTTCGGCTTCACGCTGAACGAAAAATGGGGTGTGCGTTCATTCTGGTTCTGGATCATCGGCTTCTTCGTTGCATTCATGCCATTGTACGTACTGGGCTTCATGGGCATGACCCGTCGTGTCAGCCAGAACATCGACCCTGAGTTCCACCCGCTGCTGGTTGTTGCGGCATGCGGTGCTGCACTGATTGCCTGCGGTATCCTCTGCCAGCTGATCATGATCTTCGTTTCCGTTCGCGACCGCGACCAGAACCGTGATCTGACCGGCGACCCGTGGGACGCACGTACTCTGGAGTGGTCAACATCTTCTCCTCCTCCGTTCTACAACTTCGCCATCGTGCCGCAAATTCACGACCGCGATGAGTTCTGGGACATGAAAGAGAAAGGTACCGCTTACAAGCAGCCTGCTAAATATGAACCGATTCATATGCCACGTAACAGCGGCGCCGGTTTCATCATCGCTATGCTGAGTCTGGTTTGTGGTTTCGCCTTAATCTGGGATATCTGGTGGCTGGCTGCAGTGAGCTTCATTGCCCTGGCTGCGACCTGGATTGCGAAAAGCTTCGACGAAGATGTTGATTACTACGTGCCAGTTGAAGAAGTGGAACGTATTGAAAACCAACATTATGAACAAATCCGTAAAGCAGGTGTGAAACATGGCAACTGATACTCTGACTCACCACGATGAGGCCCATGCTGAGCATGGGCACCACGATGCAGGTGCAACCAAAGTCTTCGGCTTCTGGATCTACCTGATGAGTGACTGCATTTTGTTTGCGAGCCTGTTCGCGACATATGCAGTGCTGGTAAACGGGACCGCTGGCGGTCCCTCTGGTAAAGACATTTTTGAACTGCCGTTCGTGCTGGTAGAAACCTTCTGCCTGCTGTTCAGTAGTATCACTTACGGCTTTGCCATGCTGGGCATGAACAAAGGCAACAAAGCCGCTGTTAACGGCTGGTTGTTCCTGACATTCCTGTTCGGTTTAGGCTTCATCGGGATGGAACTCTATGAATTCCATCACCTGATTGCTGAAGGCTATGGCCCGCAACGCAGTGGTTTCCTGTCTGGCTTCTTTGCACTGGTCGCCACCCACGGTCTGCACGTGACCTGTGGTCTGATTTGGATCCTGACGATGATGGTTCAGGTTTCACGTCGCGGTCTGACGGAAGTTAACAAAACCCGTCTGATGTGTCTGAGCCTGTTCTGGCACTTCCTTGACGTGGTGTGGATCTGCGTGTTTACCGTTGTTTATCTGATGGGAGCGATGTAATGAGTCATTCTGCTACTTCCCATGGTGGCGCAAGCCACGGCAGCCTGAAGTCATACGCTATTGGCTTCATCTTGTCGGTTATCCTGACGGTGATCCCGTTTGCCATGGTCATGACCGACACGGCATCACATTCACTGATTCTGGGTACCGTGGTTGCTTCCGCCATCATCCAGATCGTTGTCCATTTAGTGTTCTTCCTGCACATGAATACGTCGTCGGAAGAGCGCTGGAACCTGGTGGCGCTTCTGTTCACCGCTGTGATTATCTTTATCGTTGTTGTGGGCTCATTGTGGATTATGTATAACCTCAACCTCAATATGATGGTCAGTTAAAGAGCCGAGCTGCACGTGATGATTAAGCAATACCTGCAAGTAACGAAACCAGGAATTATTTTCGGCAACTTAATTTCTGTCATCGGGGGATTTCTCCTTGCTGCCAAAGGCAGCATCGACTTCCCACTCTTTCTCGCCACACTGGTCGGTGTTTCGCTGGTGGTCGCATCGGGTTGTGTATTTAACAACTTTATCGACCGCGACATCGACCGGATCATGGAAAGAACGAAGAACCGGGTCCTGGTGAAAGGGCTTATTCCGCCGAAAACAAGCCTGGTTTACGCGACCATTCTGGGTATTGCGGGCTTTGCGTTGTTGTATATCGGAGCAAATCCGCTGGCGATGTGGCTGGCAGTGATGGGCTTTGTGGTTTATGTCGGCATTTACAGCCTGTACATGAAACGCAACTCGGTATACGGCACGTTGATCGGCAGCTTATCTGGCGCAGCGCCACCGGTTATCGGTTATTGTGCCGTTTCAGGCCAGTTCGATACCGGTGCCCTGATCCTGCTTCTGATTTTCAGCCTGTGGCAGATGCCGCATTCGTACGCGATTGCCATCTTCCGCTTCAAGGATTATCAGGCTGCGGGCATCCCGGTGCTGCCAGTGGTGAAAGGCATTTCTGTCGCCAAGCATCATATTATCGTCTATATTTTGGCCTTTATGATTGCGACACTGATGCTGACCCTGAGCGGTTATGCAGGTTATAAATACCTGATCGTCGCCGCCGCTGTGAGTATCTGGTGGCTGGGTATGGCACTGAAGGGTTACAAAACGGAAAACGATGTGCTGTGGGCGAGGAAGCTGTTTGGTTTCTCCATCATCACTATCATGTCGCTGAGCTTCATGATGTCCGTGGATTTTAATTCTGCCCCGACATCATTGCTGACGTACGTTTGGTAACGCACACGTTCAGTGTAACCCGCTGAAATCACAGCTAAAGGCCAGTAGCAATACTGGCCTTTTCTTTTGCTCACTCTGACGGGCAAATTTCGTAATATCTGCTAAAGATCCATCGTTTTACCCAAGCCGGCTTAATCATTAAAATGTCGGATTGTTATTTTGAGGTAGTAATGTGAACGATAACCAGATGACCCCGCAGGAAAGTCGGGCTACATGGGGACTAGGGACTGTATTTTCTTTGCGCATGCTCGGCATGTTCATGGTGCTGCCGGTGCTGACCACTTATGGCATGAAACTGTCCGGCGCCAGCGAAACACTGATCGGCATCGCCATCGGTATTTACGGACTGGCACAAGCTGTTTTCCAAATCCCGTTTGGCCTGCTTTCTGACCGTGTTGGCCGTAAACCACTGATCGTCTTTGGTCTGGTCATCTTCTGTATCGGCAGCATTGTGGCTGCTTCCACCGAATCTATCTGGGGCGTGATCATAGGTCGTGCCTTGCAAGGCTCTGGCGCAATTGCAGCTGCCGTGATGGCCCTGCTTTCTGACCTGACCCGCGAGCAAAACCGTACCAAAGCGATGGCGTTTATCGGCATCAGTTTCGGTATTACCTTTGCGATTGCAATGGTTCTCGGCCCGATCATCACCCACGCCTGGGGCTTACACGCCTTGTTCTGGGCGATCGCGGCGCTGACCATTCTCGGTATCATCATCACCGTGGCCGTGGTGCCCTCCCCTGCCACGCACATCCTGAACCGTGAATCGAGCATGGTGAAAGGCAGCTTCGGTAAAGTGCTGAGTAACGCTAAATTGCTGAAGCTGAACTTCGGCATCCTGTGTCTTCACGTGTTACTGATGTCGAGTTTCGTGGTGTTGCCGCAAGTGATGGAACATGCAGGTTTCCCGCCGAGTGAACACTGGCGGGTGTATCTGATCACCATGCTGACATCTTTCGTTGCCGTCATTCCGGTGATCGTTTACGCCGAGAAAAAGCGCCACATGAAACAGGTATTCATGGGTTGCGTGATGGTGTTGCTGCTGGCTGAAATCGTGCTGTGGGCTGCTGGCCTGCATTTATGGGCAGTCATCGCCGGTATCCAGTTGTTCTTCCTGGCCTTCAACGTGATGGAGGCGATTTTACCCTCGCTAATCAGTAAAGAATCTCCCGCAGGCTATAAAGGCACGGCAATGGGACTTTACTCCACCAGCCAGTTCATCGGGGTAGCAATTGGTGGCAGTTTAGGCGGTTATGTTTACGGACACGCCGGTGCCGGTACAGTATTCCTGGTATGTGCGGCAATTGCCGTCGTCTGGTTGCTGGTTAGTTCTACTATGACTGAACCGCCGTATGTCAGTAGCCTGCGTATCACCTTATCTGAACTGGCAGTGAAAGATTCCGCCTTGCAGGCGCGGATCCTTGCACAGCCAGGTGTGGCTGAAGCCGTTGTCGTACCGGAAGAATTCAGTGCCTATGTGAAAGTGGATACCAAACAGACTAACCGTAAAGCGCTCGAACAACTGGTCAGCGCGGCCTGATTGCCCTCCTGACAAAAACACGCTGTGCTGGCAAACTGGCACAGCGTTTCACTTTTATCTCTGCCGCGTGACTCCCCTCACTTAAAAAACCTCAGTAATCATTATCCTCAGGAATTCCTTAACAAAAATTTTGTCAGTGATGACGGCTTTCGGGCCTTTTGAGGATCTCATGAAAACATATGCTCTCGTTGGCACCGGCGGTCGCTCGGGTTTATACATTGAAGCGATCACCGGCAAATACCGCCACAATGCAAAATTTGTGGCTTTCTGTGATACAAACCAGACGCGAATGGATTATGCGAACCGCCAGCTTGAGCAAAGTGGCGTCGCCCGGGTACCGACCTGGAAAGCGGCCGGTTTCAATACGATGCTCGACGAAACCAAACCGGATATCGTGATTGTCACCAGCATGGACCGCACGCATGATGATTACATCGTCCGCGCCCTGCACGCCGGTTGCGACGTCATTACTGAAAAGCCGATGACCATTGATGAACACCGGGCGCTGCGTATTCTGGATGCGGTCGATGCCACCGGTTATCAGGTGCGTGTGGCGTTCAATTACCGCTACGCGCCGCATCACAGCAAAATACGCGAACTGCTGATGCAGGATACTATCGGCGAAGTGCTGTCAGTTCATTTTGAATGGCTGCTCAATACCGAACATGGTGCAGATTACTTCCGTCGCTGGCACCGTGAAAAACGCAATTCCGGCGGCCTGCTGGTGCATAAATCCACCCATCATTTTGACCTGATGAACTTCTGGCTGAACAGTACGCCGGAAAAAGTATACGCCCAGGGTGACCTGCGGTTTTACGGTAAAGAGAATGCTGAGAAACGCGGCATGACAGAATTTTATCCGCGTGCGCATGGCTACACACAGGCACAAAATGATCCGTTTGCACTGCATATGGCAAATAATGCCCAGCTTAAAGCGCTGTATCTGGATGCGGAACACGAAGATAACTACTTCCGTGATCAGAGTGTATTCAGCGAGGGCATCAATATTGAAGATACGTTATCGGTGCTGGTGAAATATCAGAACAAGGTGCAACTGACCTATTCACTGAATGCATATCTGCCATGGGAAGGGCTGAACGTGGTGTTTAACGGCACCCGGGGACGCATTGAAATGAAAATTGTCGAGATGTCTTACGTTAACGCAGGTGGGAAACGCGAAAAAGAAGGCAGCATTGAAAAAGCGGAAATCACGGTTTATCCGTTATTTGCCGAACCCTGGAAGGCACAATTCCAGCTGGGAGAAGGTGGTCACGGCGGCGGTGATAATGCGATGCTGGAAGACTTGTTCGGCGAGCGCAAAGAGGATCCGTTAAAACGTGCAGCCGATCATCGCGCCGGTGCCATGTCGATCCTGACCGGGATCGCCGGGAACCTGTCGATGCAGTATGACAAACCTGTTTACTTTAAAGATTTCGAGCTGGTGAAAAGACTACGCCAGCGCAAGTAACCCACAAAAAAGGGACGCAATGCGTTCCCATGTTAATTGCCAGAGAGCCAGGTAATTTGAGCGGCAGGAAGGCGGCAAATGAAGGAACCCGATGCGCTTACCGGAGTAAGTGATTCGGGTTACTGAATACGGTCAACACATCTGCCGCTCAAAGAACGACGGCTATCAGTCGCGGAAGTTTTTGAACTGGAACGGCTGGCCTAAATCGCCGTTACGGATGAGTGCCATCACAGCCTGTAAATCATCACGCGCTTTGCCAGTGACACGAACTTCGTCACCCTGAACCTGCGCCTGCACTTTAATCTTACTGTCTTTGATCAGCTTGACGATTTTCTTCGCCAGCGTGGATTCAATGCCGGAATGCAATTTTGCTTCAACACTGTAAGTTTTACCGCTGTGCTCCATCTGCTCCGGAATTTCCAACGCCCCGCCTTCAATGCCACGTTTGGCTAACTTCTCACGCAGAATATCCACCAGCTGGTTCACCTGAAAATCTGATTCGCTGGCCACTTTAATACTCTCATTTTTTTCATTGAGATCGAAGCTGGCAGGAATATTGCGGAAATCCCAACGGGTTTGCAGTTCACGACTGGCATTTTCCACGGCATTACGCACTTCCTGCATGTCGATTTCGGAAACAATGTCAAAAGACGGCATAATCGCTTCTCCCTGTAGTTTTTGTGTTGCGTTATATGGCGTGCATAATACCGCCTTCAACCGCCGATGCCAAACGACAGCAAAGCACCAAACATTAAATGCTCCGGTGCTCATAAAGTGCAGGTGAAAATGTGATCTGTAGCACAAAAGTCTATACTAATAAGATAACCGGACAGCAGAATATTCTTTCAACTATCTTCTTCATGGTTCTATTTCGCCACGATTCCCGGGAGGCACAATGAAAATAACAGTATTGGGTTGCGGTGCGCTGGGACAACTCTGGCTTTCGGCTCTTTATCAGCAAGGCCACGACGTACAGGGCTGGATCCGCATTCCGCAGCCATTTTGTGCCGTCAACGTTATCTCGCCGGAAGGCATTGCTTTTAATCGCAATATGCCTACTAACGACCCGGAACATCTGGCACAAAGCGAATTACTGCTGGTTACGCTCAAAGCATGGCAGGTTTCCGGCGCGGTCAGCGCGCTGATGCCAAAGCTTGATGATAATTGCGCAATATTACTGCTGCATAATGGCATGGGTACTGTTGATGAATTACCGCCCCATCGTCTGGCCATTTTGCAAGGCGCGACGACCCATGCGGCACGTCATGAAAGCAACGCAATTGTCCATGTCGCAGCGGGTGTCACACACATCGGGCCGGTAACACCGCGCGGTGCTGCACTGAGTTCACTGGCAGATACGCTGCATAATGCGTTACCGGATGTCGCGTGGCATGACAACATCAAATCATCGTTATGGAATAAACTGGCGGTGAATTGCGTCATCAATCCGCTGACGGCGATATACAATTGCACTAACGGCGATTTACTGGCCCATACCGCGCAGATTGAAGAAATCTGTCAGGAAGTCGCACAGGTGATGGCCATTGAAGGCGTTGAAATTCATAGCGAATCTTTACTCAGTTTTGTCTATCAGGTGATCGACTCGACGTCAGCAAATCATTCATCGATGTTGCAGGATATCCGCAGCCAGCGTCATACTGAAATTGATTACATTACCGGCTATGTCCTGCGGCGCGGACGGAAATATGGGCTGAATTTACCGGTGAATACCCGCTTATTTGAACAGATTAAGAGAAAGGAAAACGATTATGAGCGCATCAGTTCTGGTCTGCCTGGCACCTGGTAGCGAAGAAATAGAAGCCGTTACCGTAATTGATTTGCTGGTGCGGGCGGGCATTAACGTCATCACGGCCAGCGTCGCCGGCGATGGCAATCTGGAGATCCGCTGCTCACGCGGCGTGCGGATTCTGGCCGACGTCGCGCTGGTGGATGTCGCAGATGATGAGCATGACGTGATCGTACTGCCAGGCGGCCTCGCTGGTGCAACCTGCTTCAGTGAAAGCCCGTTGCTGGTGGAGAAAGTCCGACAGATGCACGTCAGCGGTAAAATCGTTGCCGCCATCTGCGCCGCTCCTGCGCTGGTGCTGGAATATCACGATTTATTCCCGGTAGGCAACATGACTGGCTTTCCGGGCTTGAGGGATAAGATCGACCCGAACAAATGGTCCGATCGTCGCGTGATTTTCGATCCACGCGTTAATCTTCTGACCAGTCAGGGACCGGGTACATCAATGGAGTTTGCCCTGAAGATTATCGATCTGTTGCTGGGTAAAACCAAAGCGGCAGAGATTGCCGCGCAACTGGTTCTTGCGCCGGGGATTTATAATTATACCGATGAAGGTGCCCGGGAAGCCTGAACCATCAGATACCCGAAATAATTCGGGCTGCAGGGCAACCTTTTAAACTGCGCCTGCGCTGGCCCCGACGGGAAGAGGAAAGCCAGCGCACCTGCAGCCTGAAGGGTAAAAACTAAGGGCGATACACCTTAACGTTATCGAAACCCTGTTCTTTCAGATACAGCGCCTGCAAACGGCTCATGACGCCGCGGTCGCAATATAACAGATAGGTTTTGCTCTGATCGAGAGAGCCAAACTGAGTGACCAGTTTGTAAAACGCCAGCGGTTTCACTTCAACATTTTCCAGTGCCAGCGGTTGTGCTTCCACTTCATCCGGTGCGCGGACATCCAGAACGATGTCTGTTGAGATAAACTCCGCCACCGTTTCCACTTCCGGTACGACTTCAGCTGCCTGCGTAGCGATTTCGCGAATATCGACATTGCGCGCCTCACTGACCACTTTATCCAGCACGTCAAAATCGAACATTGCTTCTTCAGCTTCGATCTTGGCTTTCACCGCCTTCACCGTCGGGCTTTTCGAAATCACTCCACAGTATTCAGGCATGGTCTTGGCAAAATCTTCGGTACCGATTTCACGGGCAATCCTGATGATGTGCTCTTTATCGTGAGAAATCAGCGGGCGCAGGATGAGCGTGTCCGAAACATTGTCAATCAAACGCAGATTGGTCAGTGTCTGGCTGGACACCTGCCCCAACGCCTCACCTGTCACCAGTGCCTGGACGCCGTAGCGCTCAGCGATAGCAGACGCCGCTCGCACCATCATGCGTTTCAGCACCACACCCATCTGGCCGTCTTCGACTTTTTCGAGTATTTCACCCACTACCGGTTCGAAATCAACCGCGATAAAACGCACACGATGCGAGCTGCCAAAACGGTTCCACAGATAATGAGCCACCTGTTTTACGCCGATTTCATGCGCGGCACCGCCAAGATTAAAGAAACAATAATGCACACGACAGCCACGACGCATCAGCATATAACTGGATACGCCGGAGTCAAAGCCACCGGAAATCAGTGACAGCACATCTTCCTGTGTGCCAATCGGGTAACCGCCCTGGCCTTCGAGGCGGCTTTTTACCAGCACCAGTTTATCGTCGTTAATTTCCAGTTTCACCGTGACCTGCGGAGCGGTCAGGCTCACACGGGCCGATTCGATGTGCTGATTCAGACCGCCGCCGACATAGCGCTCAACTTCAGTAGACGTGAAATCATGTTTGCCACGACGTTTAACACGCACGCAGAAAGTTTTGCCTTCTACTTCAGTGCGATAAGCCTCCAGCGCCTGCTCAAAGATATTGTGAACGTCGGTATAAGGACGGTCTTCAACTTCTTCCACATAACGGATACCCGGAATGCGGCAGAGCAATTCCTGAATCAGGTCGTGTTTACTTTCGTCTTTACTGCGAACTTCGATATGATCCCAGTGGCGAACCACCGCCAGCGTCTCATCATGCGGTCGCACAATATTGCGAATGCTGCTTGAGAGGATCTTAATAAAGCGCAAACGCACAGATTGGCTCTTGATGGTGATTTCAGGGAACAATTTAATGATAAACTTCATGGCAGTCTTTTGTTAGCGGGTGAAAAAACGGGGTAGTAAGTCGCTGAATAAGGATCTAGGATCCTATTATTGCTAAGCCAAATGTTCATTATGTGTCACATTGGGCTTAGCAATAATATCTGCGGCGCAGAGTATATCACTTAAAATGGGTACTCTGTGCACAAAACCCTGTAGCCGATCTCATACTGAACAGGAATGTCTCTTGAGGCTGAGCGCTGAGTCTGTCGCCTCAGTACTTCGATCATCCGTTCTGATCAACGATATTAAAAGAGAATTATGTCAAAAAAATCTGCATCACCTGCCAATTTTGAAACGGCTCTGGCCGAACTGGAACAGATTGTTTCCCGCCTTGAGTCGGGCGAGCTGCCGTTAGAAGACGCACTCAACGAATTTGAGCAAGGCGTCCAGCTGGCACGTCAGGGGCAACAAAAGCTGCAACAGGCAGAACAACGCGTTCAGATCCTGCTCGACAGCGACAACGATGCTCCGCTGACGCCGTTCACCCCAGAAGCCGAGTAACGGGTCATGTCTGAAGCGATCTCTCTCTCCAGCGCTGGCGGATTTACCCGTGAACTGCGCGCAATGCAAAAGCGTGTCGATGAGGCACTAACAGCCTATGTCAGCGCACAGCCGCTGGCAGATTTACCGCTGGTTGAAGCCATGCGTTACGGCGCGCTGCTGGGGGGTAAACGTCTGCGTCCATATCTTGTTTACGCCAGCGGCCAGTTGTTCAGCCTCGATCTGAAAAATCTCGATGCGCCTGCGGCTGCCGTGGAATGTATTCATGCCTATTCACTGATACATGATGATTTACCGGCCATGGACGACGACGATTTGCGCCGTGGTCAGCCAACCTGCCACATTAAATTTGGCGAAGCTAATGCGATTCTGGCGGGCGATGCCCTGCAAACGCTGGCGTTTTCTATTCTGGCTGACAGCGAAATGCCGGATGTTGCCATAAAAGATCGTCTGGCGATGATTTCCGAACTGGCCCGCGCCAGCGGAGTCAGCGGTATGTGTGGTGGTCAGGCTCTGGATTTAGCTGCGGAAGGCCAGCAGGTTGGCCTGGAGGCGCTGGAAAAAATTCATCGTCATAAAACCGGTGCGCTGATCCGCGCCGCCGTGCGCATGGGCGCGCTGGCAGCCGGTGAAACCGGACGTGCCGTTTTACCGATACTGGATAACTACGCGCAGGCCATTGGTTTAGCATTTCAGGTTCAGGATGATATTCTGGACGTGGTTGGCGATACCGCTACGCTCGGTAAACGTCAGGGTGCTGACCAGCAACTCGGGAAAAGTACCTATCCTGCCCTGCTGGGGCTGGATGGCGCGAAAACCAAGGCCGCAGACCTGTATCAGGAAGCCGTTTCCGCACTGGATCAGTTGGCCGCACTTTCCTACAACACGGCGCCACTTCTCGCGTTAGCCCGCTTTATCATTGAACGCGATAATTAAACTTACTATGAGCAACTGATGAGTCTTGAATTAGCGAAATACCCGACACTGATGCTGGCGGAGAATCCTGAAGATCTCCGCTCACTTCCTAAAGAGAGCTTACCTAAGCTCTGCGATGAGTTGCGCCAATATTTATTGGCCAGCGTCAGTCAGTCCAGCGGACACTTTGCGTCCGGTCTGGGGACGGTTGAACTGACCGTGGCGATGCATTATGTCTATAACACACCGTTCGATCACGTTGTCTGGGATGTCGGCCATCAGGCCTATCCGCACAAAATTCTGACCGGTCGCCGTGACCGTATTTCCACCATCCGTCAGAAAGGCGGTCTGCACCCGTTCCCGTGGCGTGGTGAAAGCGAATACGACACCCTATCCGTCGGTCACTCATCGACCTCAATCAGTGCAGGTCTCGGCATGGCTGTCGCGGCTGAACGTGAAGGTAAAGGCCGTCGCACCGTGTGTGTGATTGGCGATGGTGCGATCACAGCAGGTATGGCGTTTGAAGCGATGAACCATGCGGGCGACATTAAACCCGACATGCTGGTGATCCTCAACGACAACGAGATGTCGATTTCCGAAAACGTCGGGGCGCTAAATAACCACCTGGCACAACTGCTCTCCGGCAAACTGTATTCGCGTCTGCGTGAAGGCGGCAAGAAGGTCCTGTCTGGCCTGCCACCGATTAAAGAACTGGTGCGCCGAACCGAGGAACATCTGAAAGGCATGATGGTGCCAGGCACGTTGTTTGAAGAGTTGGGCTTTAACTATATCGGGCCGGTAGATGGTCATGACGTGCTGGCGCTGACGCAGACGCTGAAAAACATGCGGGACCTGAAAGGCCCGCAGTTACTGCACATTATGACTAAAAAAGGCAAAGGCTACGCGCCAGCCGAAAAAGATCCCATCAGTTTCCATGCGGTGCCTAAATTCGATCCGGCTTCCGGCACGTTGCCGAAAAGCAAAGAAGGTCTGCCGACCTATTCGAAAATTTTCGGTGACTGGTTGTGCGAAACCGCCGCCAAAGATAGCCAGCTGATGGCCGTTACGCCGGCGATGCGCGAAGGCTCCGGTATGGTGCGTTTTTCACGCGAATATCCGCAACAATATTTCGATGTGGCCATCGCCGAACAGCACGCCGTCACCTTTGCGGCAGGCCTGGCGATTGGCGGATACAAGCCGGTTGTGGCGATCTATTCAACGTTTCTGCAACGCGCTTATGATCAGGTTATCCATGATGTAGCGATCCAGAATCTGCCGGTACTGTTTGCTATCGACCGCGGTGGCATCGTCGGCGCTGATGGTCAGACGCATCAGGGCGCGTTCGATCTCTCCTTCCTGCGCTGCATCCCGAACATGACCATTATGACGCCGAGCGATGAAAACGAATGTCGCCAGATGTTGCATACCGGTTATCACCATAACAACGGGCCGGTTGCCGTACGCTATCCGCGTGGTAATGGTACCGGTGCTTCCTGTGAACCGCTGGCTTCTCTGCCCATCGGGAAAGGCGTCGTGCGTCGTGAAGGCGAAAAGATAGCGATCCTGAACTTCGGTACATTGCTGCCGGAAGCGCTGGCCGCAGCAGAAAAACGCAACGCCACCGTCGTTGACATGCGCTTTGTAAAACCGCTGGATGAAGCGCTGATTCAGGAACTGGCCGCCAGCCATGAAGTGCTGGTCACGCTGGAAGAAAACGCCATCATGGGCGGCGCGGGCAGCGGCGTAAATGAACTGTTGATGTCCAGGCGAATCCTGGTGCCTGTACTGAATATCGGTCTGGCGGACAGCTTTGTTGCGCAAGGTACACAGGACGAAATCCGTCATGATTTAGGGCTGGATGCCGAAGGCATTGACCGTCAGATAACTGACTGGCTGGCCTGATTATTCCCCCTCTTTCTTCCTGAAAGAGGGGTTTTCCCCTCCGATTTCCTTTTCAGTCACACGAGCCTGCCCTGCTTTAAGCTACAGTTATAGCGTGCTAATCATTTTCACGATTTTCTGTTATCACTTCATGCTTACCAGGAGACATCATGCAATACATTACGCTCGGAAAAACCGGTATGAAAGTTTCCCGCCTGTGTCTCGGCTGTATGACTTTTGGCGAACCGGATCGCGGCACCCACGCGTGGACACTGCCGGAAGAGAGCAGCCGTCCTATCATCCGGCAGGCGCTGGATGCGGGGATTAATTTTTTTGACACCGCTAACAGTTATTCTGACGGCAGCAGCGAGGAAATCGTCGGCCGTGCCCTGAAGGATTTTGCCAGGCGCGATGAGATTGTCGTGGCGACTAAAGTGTATCACGCGGTCACCGGCTTAAAACCCGGGCTTTCACGGGCCTCGATTATGCAATCCATCGATGACAGCCTGCGCCGTCTGGACATGGATTATGTCGACCTGTTGCAAATCCACCGCTGGGATTACGAAACGCCGATAGAGGAAACGCTGGAGGCGTTGAATGACGTAGTAAAAGCCGGCAAAGCGCGTTTTATTGGCGCGTCTTCCATGCATGCACATCAGTTCAAACACGCATTAGATGTCTCTGAGCAAAATGGCTGGGCGGGTTTTGTCTCAATGCAGGATCAGTACAATCTTATCCAGCGTGAAGAAGAAAACGAAATGTACCCGCTGTGCCTGGAAAGAAATATTGCAGTGTTGCCCTGGAGTCCGCTGGCACGCGGTAAACTCACGCGTCCGTGGGGAGAAACCACCGCCCGTTCAGTTTCCGATAATTTTGCCAAAACGCTGTATGACGCGACCGATGAGGCCGACGGTAAAATCGCTGAGCGTGTCGGGAAAATAGCGGAAGACCATGGCGTACCACGTGCGCAGATCGCCCTGGCGTGGATCTTAAGTAAACATATCGTTACCGCGCCTATAATCGGTGCTTCGCGCCCCGCTCATCTGGAAGATGCCATCGCCGCACTGGAGGTGAAACTTTCCATTGAGGAAATCGCCGAGCTGGAAATGGCGTATGTGCCGCATCAGGCGACCGGTTTCCAGTAATCTGAGATGACAAAAAAGGCGTTACCAGGCCAATCCTGTAACGCCTTTTCACTGCATGGTCACGAAGATCAGAACAGGCCCAGCGGCCAGTGATGCCCGACCAGATAGATGATAGCCGCGCCAAGCACACCGGCGACCACATCATCGATCATAATACCCATTCCGCCCTGTACGTTGCGGTCAAACCAGCGGATGGGCCACGGCTTCCAGATATCCAGCACACGGAAAACGATAAATCCGATCAACACCCAGCGCCAGTCATTGACCGGGATCGCCATCAGTGTGATCCACATACCGACAAATTCATCCCATACGATACTGCCATGGTCATGAACCCGCATGTCGCGCGCGGTCTGGCGGCAAAGATAAACCCCGATACAAATGCTGAACATAACGATCATCGAATACACCTGCCATGGCAGGTAGGTCATGACAATCCAGAACGGGATCGCGGCGACGGAGCCCGCCGTGCCAGGGCCAACAGGGAATAAACCGCTGCCAAAACCTGTCGCCAGCAAATGCCACGGATTACGCAGATCCAGACGCTTTTTGGCCGCAGCCATGTCCTGAACCGGATCTCCGGTTTTTCCTTTGTACCCCGCCGGGCGTTTTTTACGGCCTATATTCACAACAATTCCTCTCCGGCAAAGTGGTCAAAACCTTGCCATTCAAGTTCGACCGGTACGCCTGAACGCATAAACTTAATACCTTCTGAAAGCGGCGCAATCTGACCCACACAGGTAAAGTTGACACCCAGATGGCTCAGCGCAACATCCAGCGCACCCCGGTTAATTTCCGGCACAGTGAAGCAAAGTTCATAATCTTCACCGCCGGTCAGTGCCCATTTCAGTGCCTGTTCCGGATCCGCCACCTGATTCATGGCTGGCGAGAAAGGGATCGCATCAAGATCGAGGCGTGCACCACACTCGCTGGCATTCAGTATATGTTTAAGATCGGAAACCAGCCCGTCGGACAGGTCGATGGCTGAGGTGGCTAAATCGCGCAGCGCCTGCCCCTGTAAAACACGTGGCGACGGACGCAGATGGCGTTTAAGCAGAAATTCGCGAGTTTTCGCATCATCAACATTCAGCTGTTCCAGCAAAATCGCCAGGCCAGCTGCGCTATCACCCAGCGTACCGGTAACAAAGATCCAGTCGCCTATGCCCGCACCGGCGCGGGTTAAAGCACGCCCCGCAGGCACCAGACCCTGAATGGTTAACGTCATGCTCAGCGGTCCGCGTGTCGTATCCCCGCCAATCAACTGCATGCCGTAATAATTAAGCTGTTCAAACAGACTGTCACTGAATGCCTGCAACCATTCAGTGTTCACTTCCGGTAGTGTCAGCGCCAGAGAAACCCACGCAGGATCGGCACCCATAGCAGCCAGATCGCTCAGGTTAACCGCCAGCGCTTTATAGCCCAGGTCTGCCGGTGAAATCGTTTTGAGAAAATGGATGCCTTCGACCAGCGTGTCGGTGCTGACTGCTAATAGTTGCTTCTCGCCTACCGTCAGCAGGGCACAATCATCACCAATGCCTAAATGAACATCCTGTCGGGCGGTTCTGAACCGGTTAAAGTAGCGAGTGATTACATCAAATTCGCCGCATGACATAGTACATTTCCAAATCGTTAGAATGACTTAAGGCCGGAAATCCGGCCTTAAGAAGGGTGTCACACAAAAGATAAACCAGGTGACATCACCAGATTATCAACAGAGACGGTTACCAGGCCAAAATGACTGTCGCCATTTGTGACTGAAGCCGAAACTTTTTTGATGATCATTTTTTACGAATATGCGGGCCTGCTTTATCCAGCACACCATTGACGAACTTATGGCTATCTTCAGCACCAAAAGTTTTCGCCAGTTCAATGGCTTCATTGATCGCCACTTTGTAAGGGACGTCCTGGCGTTTGCTTAGCTCAAACAGAGCCAGACGCAAAATTGCTCTTTCCACCTGGCCCAGTTCATCCAGCTGGCGGGACAGGTACGGCGCCATCAGTGCATCGAGTTTCTCAGCACTGTTTGCTACACCAGCCAGCAGTTCGCGGAAATAGGCAATGTCTACGTCTTTGACATCCTGCTCGGTCAGGAATTCTAATTCAACATCGGCGATGTCATTTTTCGACAACTGCCAGGAGTAAAGCGCCTGAACGGCACATTCACGGGCGCGGCGACGAGCAGCAGGTTTCACGGATTTCCCCTTAACTAGATTCAGGCTTTAATAGCCTTGATAACATTAATCATTTCAAGCGCGGTCAGTGCAGCTTCTGCACCCTTGTTACCGGCTTTTGTCCCTGCGCGTTCGATGGCTTGTTCAATGCTTTCTGTGGTCAGCACACCAAAGGCAACCGGGATTTCGCTGTTCATGGCAACGCTGGACAGGCCAGAGCTACATTCGCCCGCCACAAATTCAAAGTGGGCAGTGCCCCCGCGGATCACGGTGCCAAGTGCAACAACCGCATCGTATTTGCCGCTTTCAGCCAGTGCGCGGGTTGCCAGAGGCAATTCGTACGCGCCCGGGACCCAGACTACGGTGATGTTGTCATCGCTGACCTGACCGATACGTTTTAATGCATCAACAGCACCTGAAAGCAGGCTGTCATTGATAAAATTGTTAAAACGAGCAATCGCGATCGCTACGCGCGCGTTAGGCGTGGCTACAACACCTTCGATAACGTTCATAGTTTTCCTTAAAGTGGGTTCAGGAGTTTCTCAACCCCAGCCGCAGGGGGGCGGATTCTATCATAAAATAACCCTGTCTGGACATGCGCTTTTAAAGCCATTCCGCAGGGAGGAGTAAAATTCTCAATACACCGGTTTCAGACGCAAACGTAAGTCAGGGCCGACCTGGCGGATATCGCTGAAAATAAATTCCGGCGCATCCGCCAGATGCTGCAATCCTGGCAGTTCACACAGTGCCCGACCATTATTGCCCAATAACTTAGGCGCCATATAAACGATTAATTCATCAACCAGACCGGCTTGTAATAAGGCACCGGCCAGTTGTGCGCCGGCTTCCACCCAGATGGAATTAACCTGACGTTTCGCCAGTTGCATCATCAGCAGAACCAGATCAATACGATTGTCGCGTCCGGCCACGCGCCATTGTTCAACAGACTCCGGCCAGGCTTGCGAGTCAGTTTCCAGCCGTGCGAGTAATACTTCCCCCGGTAAATTCATCAGCTGATGCTGTGGTGTCACGCGGTTTTGACTGTCGAGAATAATCCGTAATGGCTGACGCAGATTTTCCTCGGGATAAATTGCCTGCACTTCATTGCCCAGTTCGCTCCAGCGTACATTAAGCGAAGGATTGTCAGCCAGAACCGTGGCACTGGTGCTCAGGATCGCCGAGCTTTCTGCGCGAAAACGCTGAACATCAGCACGGGCCGCCGCCGAGGTGATCCACTGACTTTCGCCAGAAGCCATCGCCGTTCGGCCATCTAAAGAGGCACCCATTTTAAGCTGAACATAGGGAAAACCGGTGCGCATCCGTTTGAGGAAACCCAGATTCACCGCTTCAGCCTGCGGGTGCATCAGCCCATGGCTAACATCCACGCCGTTTTGTTTGAGCCGGTACAAACCCCGCCCTGCCACTTCCGGATTAGGATCCTGCATCGCCGCTACCACGCGGGCGACGCCTGCCGCCAGCAATGCATCGGCACACGGTGGTGTACGCCCATGATGACTGCACGGTTCGAGGGTCACATAAGCGGTCGCCCCTCTGGCTTTCTCACCGGCCATGCGTAATGCGTAAACTTCTGCATGGGGTTCACCGGCACGCAGATGATAGCCTTCACCCACAATTTCGCCATTCAATACAATGACACAACCGACATTAGGGTTAGGTGTGGTGGTAAAACGCCCGCGGCGCGCCAGCTCGAAAGCCCGCGCCATATAGCGTTCATCGGTATGGTTTTCGGCGGAGAGTGGCTTTGCAGATTGTTCAGACGACATCAGCTTTCCTTAGTCCTGAAGGCGGGCAATTTCTTCACCAAATTCACGGATATCTTCGAAGCTGCGATACACCGACGCAAAGCGGATATAGGCGACTTTATCCAGCCCTTTCAGGGCGTCCATCACCAAATTACCGATCATTTTAGCCGGGATTTCACGTTCGCCGGTCGCACGCAGCTGCGACTTAATGTGGCTGATGGCAGTTTCGACGTCATCGGAACTTACCGGGCGTTTTTCCAGCGCTTTCAGAAAGCCACCGCGAAGTTTGTCTTCATTGAACGGTTCACGAACTTCATTGCTTTTAATGACGCGCGGCATCACCAGTTCCGCCACTTCAAACGTGGTGAAACGTTCATGGCACACCAGGCACTGACGGCGACGGCGAACCTGCGATCCATCGCCTACCAGACGGGAATCGATGACTTTAGTATCAACAGCGGCACAAAATGGGCAATGCATAGCACTTCCTGATCGCGAACTCAATTGAACAGTAGTTTAACCCGAAGTGTGCCGACAACAAAGGCTGTCGCTACTTTCATCGACATCGGGTTAAACTTAGCTATCGATATGGGTGCCCGGATGGAATGTTTCAACGGGCAGATGAAAGGAAGTCTCTGATATGACAAAACATCCACACCTTTTGTTGGTCTGCGCCGCATTGTTCAGCCTGACGGGCTGCGCGACGCAAAATTCACAAATACCGGCCCTGAAAACGGAAGTCGGGCAGCTTAATCAAAAGCTGCAACACCTGACCGATCTGGCCCTCGCACTGGAACAGCAAACCACCCTCAACCGCCAGTCGGATAATGGTGTCTATTTATTACCGGCAGCCAAAAGTGCCGCATTGCTCAAAAGTAACATTGGTGAATTAAGTCTTCAGCTAACCCGTATCGCTCCGGACGCCAGCGGCGTACAGGCCGTACTGGAAATCAAAAATAATGCCGGTCAGCCATTGCCAGCGTTTACGGCATCTCTGAGCTGGGGACAGCTCGATCCGGTTACAGGCAAGCCGCTGACTGTCGATATGCAGACCCAGACCATTACCGTCGAGCCAGACCTTCTGCCGGGTCCGGTGAAAACAGTCGATGTGAAGTTTGACCAGGTGACTGTCGAAACGCTGGGATTTGTACATCTGCATAATATTGTGGCAACGCCACAGTCCCTGCCTGTCGTAACCCGATAAAAACCGCAAACAGCAGATAAAAAAAACCCCGCGTCGCGGGGTTTTGGTTTTCTATTCCGATAACGGAACCATCAGCAACTTACGGCAGAATCGAAGGTTGATCTGCGCCTTCTTTTTCCACTTTCTGCTGCAACATGTGCTCACGCTTCATACCCAGTTTCAGGGCCAGCGCGGACGCCACGTAGATTGACGAAACCGTACCGATCGACACGCCAATCAACATGGTCAGTGAGAAGCCTTCCAGCAACGCACCCCCAAAGATATAGAGCATCAGAACCACCATCAGCGTGGTCGCTGAGGTCATAATGGTACGACTTAACGTCTGGGTCAGGGACACGTTCATGATTTCGTAAGAATTACCGCGACGAATTTTGCGGAAGTTTTCACGAATACGGTCCGATACCACGATGGAGTCATTCAGCGAGTAGCCGATAACGGACATCAGGGACGCGACGATGGTCAGGTCAATTTCGATCCTGAACAGTGACAATACGCCCATGGTGATGATCACGTCATGCGCCAGTGCGATTACCGCCCCCAGCGCCAGTCGCCATTCAAAACGGAAACCGACATAGATCAGGATGCAAATCAGCGCCATCAGCAGCGCCATGCCGCCAGCCTGCGCCAGATCACTCCCCACGCTCGGGCCGACAAACTCAACACGTTTCACGGTCGCGTCTTTGTCGATATCCGCATTCACCAGACTCAGGACTTTATTCCCCAGTTCCTGACCGGCATTACCCGATACAGGTGGAAGGCGAACCATCACATCACGACTGCTACCGAAGTTCTGAACAACAGGATCCTTGAATCCTGCTTTTTCCAGATCGGCACGCATTACGTCCAGGTTAGCGGGCTGGCTAAGGCTGATTTCAATGACGGTACCGCCAGTGAAATCCAGACCCCAGTTGAACCCGCGAACGCCCATAATCGCAACGGATGCGATAAACAACAGGCCTGAAATACAGAAGGCCACGTTGTCCCAGCGCATAAAGTCGATAACTTTACGGCCGTAGTTCAGTTGTTCAACAGTATATGGTTGTTGCTGTGCCACAACGCACTCCTCAGATAGACAGCTTTTTAATGCGTTTGCCGCCGTAAACCAGGTTCACGATGGCACGGGTTCCCACGATCGACGTAAACATCGAGGTTGCCACACCGATAGCGGTGGTGATAGCAAAGCCTTTAATCGAACCGGTACCCACTGCATAAAGAATAATTGCCGTGATCAGGGTCGTAATGTTGGCATCAACGATACTGGAGAACGCGCCTTTATAGCCTTCATGAATCGCCTGCTGAACGGAACGCCCGTTCTTCAACTCTTCTTTGATACGTTCGTTTATCAGTACGTTGGCGTCGACGGCCACCGCCAGCGTCAGTACGATACCGGCAATACCCGGCATGGTCAGCGTCGCACCAGGCAGCAGAGACATGATCCCGACAATCAGGACCAGGTTCGCAATCAGCGCGGTCGTCGCGATCACACCAAATTTACGGTAGAAGACCACCATAAACAGAATGGATGCCACCAGGCCCCACAAGCACGCTTCCAGACCCTGAGTGATGTTTTGCATCCCTAAGGTCGGGCCAATGGTCCGTTCTTCAACAATCTGAATTGGCGCGATTAACGCACCGGCACGCAGCAGAAGGGACAACTGACGGGCTTCATTCGGATCGTTGACGCCAGTGATACGGAAGCTGTTGCCCAGACGTGACTGAATAGTCGCCACGTTGATAACTTCTTCCTGTTTCGCCAGAATCGCACGGCCGTTGGCATCTTTCTTACCGCTGTCTTTGTACTCCACGAACAAGGTTGCCATCGGTTTGCCGATATTATCCTTGGTGAAGTTAGACATGGCGTTACCGCCAGCGCTGTCGAGTGAGATGTTGACCTGTGGCTGATTGTATTCATCCATGCTGGATGTGGAATCAGTGATATGGTCACCGGTCAGAATCACCCGCTTGTATAATACAACCGGGCGACCATCACGCATGTCTTTCACTTCGCTGTCGCCCGGTACACGACCGGTTGAAGCAGCAGAAGCATCCACGTTGGTGTTAACCAGACGGAATTCCAGGGTCGCGGTCGCGCCTAAGATTTCTTTGGCACGTGCAGTATCCTGAATCCCCGGCAGTTCAACCACAATACGGTCGGAACCCTGACGCTGTACCAGTGGCTCAGCAACACCCAGTTGGTTTACGCGGTTACGCAGGATATTGATGTTTTGCTGAACGGCGTACTCACGGGCTTCACTCAGGCGGGCATCAGTCATCACCACACTCAAAGCATTGTCACCGCTGTTAGTGATCACTAAATCGCGATGACGTGGGCTCAGATAGCTGGCTGCAGAATCACGGGTCGCAGCATCGCGGAAACGCACTTCAACGCCATAGTTGTCGAGCTTACGCACCGTGGCATAAGGAATATTCTTGTCGCGCAGGTCACTGCGCATGCTGTCCATGGTCTGCTCTTGCAGCTTACTCAACGCGGTATCCATATCCACTTCCATCAGGAAGTGCACACCACCACGTAAGTCGAGGCCCAGCTTCATCGGCTCAGCGCCCAGCATACTCAACCAGCGCGGCGTTGCCGGCGCGAGGTTCAGTGCAATAACAAACTTGTCGCCCAACGCTTCAGTCAGCGCTTCACGTGCACGAAGCTGTACGTCTGTGTCTTTAAAACGGGCAAGAATAGCGCCATTTTCAAGGGCAATCGATTTGCTCTGGATTTTGTTTTGGTCTAATACATTACGGACTTGATCCAGTGTTGCTGCACTGGCGTCGGAACCCCGAACACCAGTGATTTGAACAGCCGGATCCTCACCATAAAGGTTGGGAAGTGCATAAAGCAGCCCGACGATGACCACAACGATCAGCATCAGATACTTCCACGCAGGATAACGGTTTAACACGGCAGTTCCCTTCGGGAAAATCGAAAATTAGATAGACTTCATCGTGCCTTTTGGCAGAACTGCTGCCACGAAGTCACGTTTGATCATCACTTCGTTGGTGTCGTTCAGTGCGATAACCACATAACCGGTTTCGGCTACTTTGGTTACGCGACCGATCAGGCCACCTGTGGTCATGACTTCGTCACCTTTACCGATAGAATCCATCAGTTTTTTGTGTTCTTTAGAACGTTTCTGCTGCGGGCGCAGGATCATGAAATAGAAAATCAGACCAAAAACCACCAGCATAATAACCAGAGAGTAAGGACTTCCCTGTGACGGTGCGCCGGTCGCTGCGACTGCATCAGAAATGAAAAGGCTCATTTAAATTCCCTCATTGTTGTTGTGAAGCAAATTGATGTAAAACAAACCGAGAATCCGACCCGGAGACTGGCGATAAAACGTCTCGCACAATACCCCATAATGCCGGTCCAAGAAATTATAAAATCGGCACCTCCTTTCGAAGATGCCGACGCGAGAAAGAAATCAGAAGTTTAAAGGCGGAACCGGTTTGCCTTTACGCTCGTAGAAGTCTGTCACAAACGCTTCCAATTTACCCTCTTCAATAGCCTGGCGTAAACCGGCCATCAGACGCTGGTAATAGCGCAGGTTATGGATCGTATTCAGGCGCGCACCCAGAATTTCGTTGCAACGGTCGAGATGATGCAAGTAAGCGCGGCTATAATTGCGACATGTGTAGCAATCACAGTGTTCGTCAAGCGTTGACGTGTCATCTTTATGCTTCGCATTACGGATTTTAACGATACCGTCGGTCACAAAAAGATGGCCGTTTCGTGCATTACGCGTTGGCATCACGCAGTCAAACATATCGATACCACGACGCACGCCTTCAACCAGATCTTCCGGTTTACCGACACCCATAAGATAGCGAGGTTTGTCTGCCGGAATTTGCGGACAAACGTGCTCCAGAATACGGTGCATGTCTTCCTTCGGCTCGCCGACTGCCAGTCCGCCCACAGCGTAACCATCAAAGCCGATATCTACCAGCCCTTTTAATGATACATCTCGTAAATCTTCGTAAACGCTCCCCTGAATAATCCCAAACAAAGCATTCTTATTATTCAACTCGTTGAAGCGATCGCGGCTGCGTTTTGCCCAGCGTAAAGACATTTCCATCGAGCGTTTTGCATAATCCCAGTCGGCAGGATATGGCGTACATTCGTCGAAGATCATGACGATGTCGGAGCCCAGATCGTTTTGGATCTCCATGGATTTTTCCGGACTCAGGAACACCGGATCCCCGTTGATCGGGTTGCGGAAATGCACGCCCTCTTCTTTGATTTTGCGCATCGCACCCAGGCTAAATACCTGGAAGCCGCCGGAATCGGTGAGGATCGGGCCATGCCAGTTCATGAAATCATGTAAGTCGCCGTGCAGCTTCATGATTTCCTGCCCCGGACGCAGCCACAGGTGGAAAGTGTTACCCAACAGAATTTGTGCGCCGGTTTCTTTCACTTCTTCCGGGGTCATACCTTTTACTGTGCCGTAAGTGCCCACAGGCATAAATGCCGGGGTTTCGACTACGCCACGTTCAAAGACCAGACGTCCGCGGCGTGCGCGGCCATCGGTAGTGCTTAATTCGTACTTCACATTGCCTCCAGCATCAGAGAAACAGTCTGATGAGGTTAAGTCCGTGGCATCACGCCCGGAAAAGAAAGCCCGGATGCACCGAGTGCGTCCGGCGCGGTTTACTGCTGCCCCACCACTTCCTGTGGCGCCAGCGGGTTACGGTTGATAAACATCGCATCACCATAACTGAAGAAACGGTATTGCTCTGCGACGGCCTGATGATAGGCATTCAGGGTATTTTTATAGCCGGCAAACGCCGACACCAGCATGATCAGTGTCGATTCAGGCAGGTGGAAATTGGTGATCAGGGAGTCAATAACCTGATAGTGATAACCCGGGTAGATGAAAATCTTGGTATCACCGAAGAAGGGCGCAATCAGCGCATCTTCGCTGGCCTTCGCCGCGCTTTCCAGCGAACGTACCGAGGTTGTTCCCACCGCCACGACTTTATTACCCCGCGCTTTACAGGCCAGCACCGCATCCACAACTTCCTGAGGCACTTCGGCATACTCAGCATGCATGATGTGGTCTTCGATGGTGTCCACGCGAACCGGCTGGAAAGTTCCTGCGCCCACGTGCAGCGTCACAAAAGCAAATTCCACACCTTTTTCTTTCAGCGCATCCATCAGCGGCTGGTCGAAGTGTAAACCGGCGGTAGGGGCTGCCACTGCGCCGGGACGTTCGCTGTAGACTGTCTGATACAATTCCCGATCAGCATCTTCATCGGGGCGATCGATATATGGCGGCAGCGGCATATGGCCGATTTCGTTGAGCAGAGTAAAGACATCACGATCTTCATTAAATTCCAGCTCAAACAAGGTATCGTGGCGCGCCACCATAGTCGCTTTAATATCTTCGTTGTCGCCAAGCAGCAGTTCAGCGCCCGGCTTTGGCGATTTAGACGCACGTACGTGTGCCAGAACGCGGTGTGAATCGAGCACACGCTCAACCAGTACTTCAATTTTACCGCCGCTGACCTTACGGCCGAATACGCGGGCCGGGATCACGCGGGTATTGTTAAAAACCAGCAAATCACCGGGATGAATTTTATCCAGAATATCGGTGAACACGCCGTGCGTTAACTCACCGCTCGGCCCGTCCAGAGACAACAAACGACAGCCGCTGCGCTGGGTCTGCGGATAGCGGGCAATCAGGGATTCAGGGAGTTCAAAAGAAAAATCGGCAACACGCATGGCTTTTCACTTCACTTAACGACAAAAACAGGCGGCTTAGTCTAGAGGGACGGGGCATCCCCTGCAAGCTTCTGCGCTAATAAAGGCATCACAGCCCTGTCAGAGATCAACTTTCCTGCGTTATACTCGCCCGATGAATTTTTTAGCGCATCTCCACTTAGCCTCTCTGGCCGAAAGTTCCCTGACCGGCAACCTGCTGGCTGATTTCGTTCGCGGCAATCCTGACGGACAATTTTCTGACGAGATCGTCAGCGGGATCCGCATGCATCGCCGCGTAGATACCATGACCGATTCGCTGCCGGAAGTGAAAATTGCCCGCCGCTATTTTCGTGAAGATTTTCGCCGCGTCGCGCCCATCACGCTGGATGTCGTCTGGGATCACTTTCTCTCCCGCCACTGGGCGACACTTCATCCACAGCAATCGCTCGAAGATTTTCTCGACGCCTGTCAGCAGGAAATTGAACCGCTGCTGCCTGAAATGCCTGAACGTTTCCGGAATCTGAATGCGTATTTATGGCCTGAACGCTGGATGGAACGTTATGCCGCACTGCCTTTTATTGGGGACGTATTACGCGGTATGGCCAACCGGAGGCCGAAACTTAGTGCGCTGACCGGCTCTTTCCACGATATCGAATTGAATTACGATGCCCTTGAGCAGCTTTTTTGGCAGTTTTATCCGGTCATGATGCAACAGGCGAAAGACCGACAACTCTGATCAATCTCACCAGTTCTGTGAACCGTCCCGCAATTCCCTGCAACACAAGAGGTTGTTGTTAAAGAACTCTGGGACTTACGTCAAAGACTGATAGCCGGATACTATCTGATTGATTGGTGCGATGGGGTTTATTCACCCGCAGCTTGCCCCTATACTGGCAGTCGTTTTGTTCATCCTTTCCTTTCACCTACGACGCCCTCTTGGGTTTCATAAGGAGTAATATTATGGTTCTGGTAACTCGCCCAGCCCCTGACTTCACCGCAGCAGCCGTACTGGGCAGCGGCGAAGTAGTTGAAAACTTCAACTTCAAAAAACACACTGCAGGCAAACCAACTGTTATCTTCTTCTGGCCAATGGACTTCACTTTCGTCTGTCCTTCAGAACTGATCGCTTTCGATCACCGTTATGAAGAATTCCAGAATCGTGGCGTAGAAGTGGTAGGCGTGTCCTTCGACTCCGAGTTCGTTCACAACGCATGGCGTAACACCCCAGTTGAGAAAGGCGGCATCGGTCCTGTTAAGTACGCGATGGTTGCTGACATCAAACGCGAAATCCAGAAAGCCTACGGTATTGAACATCCGGACGCCGGCGTTGCACTGCGTGGCTCTTTCCTGATCGACAAAGAAGGTGTTGTCCGTCACCAGGTAGTGAATGATCTGCCACTGGGTCGTAACATCGACGAAATGCTGCGTATGGTTGACGCGCTGCAATTCCACGAAGAGCACGGCGAAGTGTGCCCGGCTCAGTGGGAAAAAGGCAAAAAAGGCATGGGCGCATCCCCGGATGGCGTGGCCAAATATTTGTCTGAAAACGCATCAAATCTGTAATTCCTTCACGGTTTTATGATGCATGACGGTCAGCCTCGCTGGCCGTTTTTTTTGCCTCTTATCCTGCACGATCACATTTTTCCCTCCCCGCTTCCTCACTCTCTGTTATTTAGGTCTACGCTGAAAACGGTCAGGCTGCGTCATCATGGCGCGACGTTTGCATAATAATGGTCGGACTAAAATAACAAAAAAGCGTTATCACACAATAACCTGAAGGTTATGACTCAAAAGACAGGGTAATAAACAGGAGCCTATATGTTACGGAAATCACTCATCGCGCTGGCCTTGCTGACCAGCTTCCCGCTCTGCGCCGCATCTAATCCTGCGGTGGAAGCCAAAAACGGGATGGTCGTCACTTCGCAATATCTGGCCTCTCAGGTCGGCGTCGATATTCTGAAAATGGGTGGCAACGCTATCGATGCTGCCGTGGCTGTCGGCTACGCGCAGGCTGTCGTTAACCCATGCTGTGGCAATATTGGCGGCGGAGGCTTCATGACGGTGCATCTTGCCAACGGTAAAGATACCTTTATCAACTTCCGTGAAACTGCGCCTGCTGCTGCCAGCGCCAATATGTATCTGGATGCTGACGGCAACGTGAAGAAAGGTGCCAGCCTGTACGGGTATCTCGCTGCAGGCGTACCCGGCACAGTATTGGGCATGGATACGGTGCAGAAAGAATATGGCAAACTGACGCGCCAGCAAGTTATGGCACCGGCAATTAAACTGGCCCGTCAGGGCTTTGTGCTGACCCGCGCCGATACCGATATTCTCGACACCACCGTGAAACGCTTCAAAGAAGATCCTGAAGCGGCTCGTATTTTCCTGCGCAAAGACGGCAGCCCGCTGCAACCCGGCGACAAACTGGTGCAAACCGATTTAGCCAACACGCTGGAGTCCATCTCCCGGCACGGTCCGGATGCATTCTATAAAGGCAAAATCCCGGCGGCGGTTGAGGCCGCTGCGAAAAAAGGTGGCGGCATCCTGACAGCGGCCGATTTCGCGAACTATAAGGTCACTGAAGACGCCCCTATCACCTGCAGTTACCGCGGATATAAATTCGTATCGGCTCCGCCGCCGAGTTCCGGCGGCGTCACGATGTGTGAAATCCTCAACATTGTTGAAGGTTATGATCTGAAAAGTATGGGTTTCAACTCTGCAGCCTCTATACACACCCTTACCGAGGCCATGCGCCATGCGTATATGGACAGAAATACCTATCTCGGCGATCCGGAGTTTGTGAAAAATCCCGTCGACCGTCTGGTCAGCAAAAGCTATGCCGAAGAAATCCGTAAGAAAATAGAAGCGGATAAAGCCACGCCTTCGACGGCGGTTCAGCCTGGCATGGAACCCCACGAGAAGCCGGAAACGACCCATTACTCTATTGTCGATAAAATGGGGAATGCCGTTTCAACCACCTATACGGTCAATGGCCGCTTTGGTTCAGTGGTGATTGCACCGGGTACGGGCTTTTTCCTGAATGATGAGATGGATGACTTCACGACCAAAGTCGGCGAGAAGAATTTGTACGGACTGGTACAGGGAACCAAAAATGCCATCGCCCCCGGTAAGCGCCCACTATCGTCTATGAGCCCGAGTCTGGTGACCAAAGACGGTAAAATCTTCATGGTTCTGGGGTCGCCGGGCGGATCACGTATTATCACCATTACTTTGCAGTCGGCGCTGAATGTTATCGACTACGGCATGGCACCACAGGAAGCGGTGGATGCCCCCCGTATTCATCATCAGTGGCTGCCGGATGAGGTCTATTATGAGCAGCGTGGCGTTTCTCAGGACAGCCTGAACATCCTGCAGAAGATGGGTTACAAGATGGTGGAGCAGACGCCATGGGGCGCGACAGAGCTGATTATGGTGGGGTTACCGGGGGCTGCTGGCGTGACATCGGCGAACTCAGGTAATGACTCGGCAGTGTCAGGCAAGGTTCGCGAAGGTTATCTCTACGGTGCAAATGATGTGCGGCGACCTGCAGGTGCCGCCATCGGCTATTAACCTTCATCCTTCGGGCTGTCTCTGCGTTGACTGCCTTGATACAGCCCGAATGATTTGGTTAATAACAATTTATAAACAGTAAAAATCCCTTAAAATCATCTGATATCAAGGGCTTTAAAATTTACCGGAAGGTAAGTGCTTGCTTACGCTTTGTTGCTCAGCGCCAGCGCTTCTTTCTTGCGATCGTTACGGCGTTTGAAGGCATAACCCACCAGTAATGCCACTACCCACACCATCCCGACATACAGCGAAATACGGGTATCCGGGAAGTAACCAATCAGGCCAATGATGAACACCAGGAAAATGATCCCGAACACGGAGGTGTAAACACCCCCTCGCAGCGGGAATTCAAGTTCTTTCACCTGTTGTTTGCTCAGTTTGCGACGAAAACCAATCTGGGAGAACAGGATCATAATCCACACCCAGACCGTCGCGAAAGTCGCCAGAGACGCAATCACCAGAAACACAGCCGACGGCATGACGTAGTTCAGATAAACCGCTACCAGCAGTGCCGCCATCATCACCAGCACGGTGACCCACGGCGTGCCCAGACGCGATACCTTGCTGAACATTTTCGGTGCCTGCCCCTGCTCTGCCATACCATGCAGCATACGGCCCACGCCGAATACATCACTGTTAATCGCCGACAGCGAGGCGGTGATCACCACGAAGTTCAGGATTGCCGCCGCCGCGGTAATACCCATGTGCTGGAAAGTCAGCACGAACGGGCTGCCCTGTGTCCCCACCTGATTCCATGGGAAAATAGACATGATCACAAACAGTGTACCCACGTAAAATACCAGAATACGCAGCGGCACGGAGTTGATGGCTTTAGGGATAGATTGTTTTGGATTTTCTGCTTCACCGGCCGTGATCCCGATGATTTCAATGCCGCCATAAGCAAACATTACCAGTTGCAATGATAAAATTGTCCCCATGATCCCCTGACTGAAGAAGCCGCCGTGACTCCACAGATTGTGGATACCGGTCGCCTGCCCGCCATTACCGATGCCCCAGAAGATAATGCCAAAGCCTGCCACGATCATGATAATGATGGTCAGAACCTTGAAGAACGAGAACCAGAACTCCAGCTCGCCAAACACTTTTACGCTGACCAGATTAATCGCGCCGATAATCAGCACCACGCTGAGAACCCAGGTCCATTGCGGCACATCCGGGAACCAGACGCCCATATAAATACCGAACGCCGTGACATCAGCGATAGCGACGATCAGGATTTCGAAACAGTATGTCCAGCCGGTGATGTAACCTGCCATCGGCCCGAGGTAATCCTGCGCATAACGCGAAAATGAACCACTCTGCGGGTTGTTAACCGACATTTCGCCGAGGGCACGCATGATGATAAACGCGATAATTCCGCCGACCAGATACGCCAGCAATACACTCGGCCCGGCCATTTTAATGGCGTCTGCCGAGCCATAAAACAAACCGGTTCCGATGGCTGAGCCCAGTGCCATAAAGCGGATATGGCGCGTTGTCAGGCCACGTTTTAACTTCGTGCCCGGCGCTTCTTGTTGCGCGATTGGTTGTTCAGCTTCTTGCTGCATGTGCGTTAACCCGTGTTGTTTTTTTTGATATCAAAAATCGTATTCTAAAAAAATGACTTTTAGCCCGCCAATGAAAAAGCCACGGAAGGGTTCTCCGTGGCCTGATTGGCGAAACATTCGTCAGACATTCATGCTTTCAGCTCTTCGAACATTCACCCGATGATCACTGATGCGCGGTTACGCTGCGCGGGCCGCTGATTTTGTCATATATTCCCACCAGCACCAGCATTAATAATGAAGGCGGTAACCAGGCAAGACCTTGCGCAGCCAGTGGCAGGTTAGCGGTCCAGGCGGGCATCAGGTCAGCAAAAGCAGAGGCTTTGATCCCATCAACAATGCCGAACACCAGACTTACCACCATGACCGGAGCCACGATACGCGTGGTGCTGTTCCACCAGCGCAGGGTGAAACTCAGCACAACCAGCGCGATACATGGCGGATAAATCGCCGTCAGTACCGGCACTGAAATCTGAATCAGATGGCTCAGCCCCAGGTTGGACACCAGCATGGAGAACAGACCCAGAATGAAGACCAGTGTCTTATAAGACAGCGGTAAATACTGGGCAAAGAACTCCGCACAGGCACACGTCAGGCCAACCGCCGTCACCATGCAGGCAATAAAAATCAGCGCACCGAGGAAGAAACTGCCAATGCCACCAAAGGTGTGCGCCACATACGCATGCAGAATAATCGCGCCGTTAGTCGCGTCAGGCACCAGTGAAGCACTGTTTTCGCCGAGTTTGAACAGGCTGAGATAAACCAGCATCAGACCCAGACCGGCAATCAGACCCGCCAGAACCGTATAACGGGTCAGCAGTTTGGCATCCGTAACACCACGGGAACGCGCGGCATTGACGATAACGATACCAAACACCAGCGCCCCCAGTGTATCCATGGTCAGATAACCGTTAACGAAACCGCTGGAGAACGGCACCGTCTGGTAAGCATCCACCGCTGGCATCGGAGAACCCGCTGGCCAAAGTACAGCAGCGATACCCAGTGCCGCCAGCGCGACCATTTTCAGTGGCGCGAGGAAATGTCCGACGGTATCGAGCAAACGGCCCGGATACAGAGAGATGCCAATGACCAGAGCGAAATAGATCACGCTGTAAATCAGTAAAGGCAGCGGGCCGTCACCGGTCATCGGTGCGATCCCCACTTCAAAAGATACGGTTGCCGTGCGTGGCGTAGCAAACAGCGGACCAACGGCCAGATAACACACGGTCGCCAGAAGAATACCGGCACCACGACCAATTGGCGTACTCAGGGCATCCACACCGCCACCAACGCGCGCAAGTGCAATGACCGTCATCACGGGTAGCCCGACGGCGGTAATCATAAACCCGGCAGCAGCCCACCAGACGTCATGGCCTGCCTGCAGGCCAACCATTGGCGGGAAAATGATATTTCCGGCCCCGACGAATAAGGCGAAGGTCATGAAACCCAGCGCCAGAATATCTTTATTTGTTAAACGAGTACTCATGATGGGTGTCGTGTTGCCTGTTCAAATGAATAAAGTGTCCGATGCTGCCGTCGCGCCACGTCGTCAAAAGGATGAATGTCCTGAAAAAGTCAGAGAGCATCAATATAAGGATCGAAGTGAGCAAAACGCCTGATGATATGCAGATGATTACGTTGTTATGCAGGGAGTATCGAGCGACAGCGAAGGGTAAGGTAAACTTTTATAGCGTATAAAGGCAAGGCGTGATCGAAAAAGCAGAGTGTTTGACCAGATTAATATATCAAAGCAGGGATATTCACTAAATACCGCCAAAAACACACCATATGATATGTATGATTTTTAAACTAACGAAGCACAAGATACGCCCCGATAAGACAAAAAATGCGTGAAATCACCATCTGCAGGTTATTTCACGCACAATACTCAGCATATTCCTGAAGCTGAATTTCCAACGCGTCAGGGGTTACCAAACGCGGGCAGCGATATCGACCACCAGCTTCAGTTTTTCCCACTGCTGCGCTTCGGTCAGGCTGTTACCCTCTTCCGTAGACGCAAAACCACACTGCGGGCTGAGGCAAATCTGGTTAATATCCAGATATTCAGCGGCTTCTGCCAGTCGTGATTCTACTGTTTTTGCCAGTTCCAGTTCACCGGATTTGGTGGTAATCAGCCCCAGGACCGCCTGCTGATGGCCTTTTTTGATGAAACGCAGCGGCTCGAAGCCCCCGGAACGCTCGTTGTCATATTCCAGGAAGAAAGCATCGATGTTCACGCCACCAAACAGGATCTCCGCCACCGGCTCATAGCCACCTTCTGAAATCCAGGTGGAACGGAAGTTGCCGCGACAGACATGCAGACCAATCACCAGATCATCCGGTTTACCGGCAATCGCTTTATTCAGCACATCAGCGTAAGTGCGCGCTAACGCCTCCGGAGAATCGCCCCGCTCGCGGATTTGCTTCTTTTGATCCTCAGAGCACAGGTACGCCCACACCGTGTCGTCAAGTTGCAGATAACGGCAACCGGCATCGTAAAACGCTTTAATCGCATCACGATAAACCTGCGCCAGATCGTCAAAATACTCTTTCAGATCCGGATAAACTTCTTTGCTAATGGCGTTACGTCCGCCGCGGAAATGCATCACGCTCGGGCTTGGAATGGTCATTTTCGGCACCGCCGTTCCGCTGATGCTTTTCAGGAAACGGAAATCTTCCAGCATCGGATGCGAGCCGAAACCGAGTTTGCTGACCACTTTAATACTGCGTGCTTTGGTCTGGACGCCGTTGAACTGGATCCCCTGCACTGCGTCGTAACCTTCCACACCTTCAAGACCTTCGAAGAAATCAAAGTGCCACCACGCCCGGCGGAACTCACCGTCAGTGACCACTTGCAGACCGGCTTCGCGCTGTAAATCCACCACGCGGCGGATTTCAGCGTCTTCTACTGCCCGCAGTTGCGCGGCATCAATCTCCCCGGATTGAAATTGCTTACGGGCTTGTTTAATTGCCGCAGGGCGCAGGAAACTGCCGACGACATCAGCGCGGAACGGAGGGGTTGTACGTTGCATGCATGACTCCTTTTAGCCATCCCGCTTCTGGCGGCGGAATGCGAATGATTTACATAGTGAATAATTACGCGGCGTTATATTTAGACATCTGGATGTCTAAACGTCTTTAAACCGATAGTGTCATGCAGATTGCTCAGGAGCAACAGAGGAATCCTCATGAGGCTTGAATAAAATTCATGATCGCTTTGCGATGTTTCATGATGCTGAACAATATTTGCCCCATGACGATCTGTGGTAATAAATACTACAGTTATTTTTACCAGGGACGATAGCATGAACTGTTTACGTATTTTCGTTACAGAGGATTTTCACGACTTCATGACCGCCAGCAAATTGTCGGAACAGGTTATCCTCACGTCGGCACATAAACTGGCAAACGGACTTTTTGATGCGGATTTGTCCGGCAACGTTTACAAGAAGAGAATTGCGCCGACAGGGAGATCGAAATCAAGGTTTGGCCGGGCCATTGCTAAAGATTTGCTCAACTTCACAGAGCTGCAACTCGAAACAGAACTTCGGACTGGATTAATTAAAGAGGCGATGTCTAATGGCTGATGAACGTTTGCTAAAAATGCAGCGGATGGCTCAACGCTTCCATGACTCATCTGGCGTGGTTTCACAAACCACGATGCGCGATATTAACAAAATTGTTGATGAGGCCGTTCAGGAAGAGCGGCTGAGAGCCTTTGCCGAAAGTTCAGCTGAACATATTCGTGCGTTGCGTGAGAAAGAAAAAATCAGTCAGGGTGTGCTGGCCAGACTCATCAATATGTCGGCTAACAGTATTCAAAAATGGGAACGCAACGAAACGAAACCAACGGGTGCCGCCCTGCTTTTACTGCTATTAATCGAAGAAAAAGGGTTACAGATCATTTGCTAAAAGAAGCCACAGCTTGTTGCTGTGGCTTGATTTTTATCCCTTTACATCGCTTTGGCTGGCCTGTTCCGGAGGAACAATCAACTTCGGTGCCAGCGTAAACATGAAGCGCGTGCCGACCCCCACTTCACTCATGACTTCAAGTTTGGTGTGGTGATGGCTGAGCGCATGTTTGACGATCGCCAGCCCGAGTCCGCTGCCGCCGGTCTGCCGCGAGCGGGCCTTATCGACCCGGTAAAAACGTTCGGTCAGGCGCGGGAGGTGCTGCGGCGCAATGCCCGGCCCGTTATCACTGATCTGGAATTGCGCGCCATGCGGCGTTTGCTGCCAGCTGACTTCAATCCGCGTCCCGGCAGGCGTGTGGTTGACGGCGTTATACACCAGATTCGATACCGCACTGCGCAACTGATCTTCATTACCAAAGACGTTCAGTTTGTCATTAATGCGAAACACCACCTCATGCCGGCCGTTGCTTAACGTTTGCACCTCACGTTCGAGCATACCGAGCATCACCGGAATATCGACTTTCTCATGCAAATCAATATTCGCTGAAGCTTCGATTTTCGACAGCGTCAGCAACTGCTTCACCAGCCCGTCCATTCGCCGCGTCTGTTCCTGCATGGTATCCAGTGCTTTGGTGCGGAAAGGTTCTTCCAGTTTGGCGTCTTCCATCATTTCCAGATATCCCTGCAATACGGTCAGCGGGGTTCTCAGCTCATGACTGACGTTAGCAAAGAAGTTACGCCGTGCACCTTCAAGCTGACGCATCTGTGTGACATCGCGTGCCACCATCAGCAGTTGCCCTTCTGAATAAGGCATAACGCGAAACTCGACGTAATGCTCATTATTGAGTTGCAGATTCAGCGCCCGGCTGAAATCGCGGGTCTGGATCCACAACCGGAATTCCGGATAACGCAGCAGGTTGAAGATATGTTGCCCGTTATCTTCCGGCCAGCGGAAACCGAGCAGATCCTGCGCCAGCCCGTTACACCAGAAAATATTGCCTTCTTCCGTAGTCAGCACCACGGCATCGGGCAGCGATTCAGCACCGCTGCGAAAACGTTTGATCAACTGACCTAATTCGCGACGCCGGCGCCGGTTGCGCATCTGCATCTGGTTAAGCCCGTAGAACAGCGGCTCCCAGCTCCAGCGGCCGTTCGGCGGCGTAATACTGCGGTCAAGCCACAGCCAGTGAGAGAGTTTAAGCTGGTTGTAATAATTCCAGCCCAGTGCCGCAACCAGCGACACAAACAGGAGCCAGCCGAAATGACCGACGAAAATACCGAGAATTAACGCTGGCAGACAAAAGAGAAAAAATTCGCCGGCCAATCGTTTCCATGACAAACGTTCTAGCACACAGATTCTCCGCTGTGAGGACTCAATAACGCGTTGAAAAACGGTATCCGGTACCACGAACAGTCTGGATCATTCTGTCATGTCCGCTGGTTTCCAACGCCTTACGCAAACGACGAATATGCACGTCTACGGTGCGATCTTCCACATAAACGTTAGTGCCCCAGACGTTATTGAGCAACTGTTCCCGGCTATAAACACGTTCAGAATGCGTCATAAAGAAGTGTAATAACTTAAATTCTGTCGGCCCCATATCAAGCGCCTGTTCGTTGGCCATCACCCGGTGAGACGAGGGATCCAGGCTTAAACCCTGCATGTCGATCACTTCTTCCACCGCCATTGGCGAGATGCGACGCATCACCGCTTTAATGCGGGCAACCAGCTCTTTCGGGGAAAACGGTTTGGTGATGTAATCATCGGCACCGACTTCGAGGCCACGCACCCGATCTTCTTCTTCACCGCGTGCGGTCAACATCATCACCGGAATTTCGCGGGTCAGCGCCTCACGTTTAAGATGCTTAATAAACTGAATACCGGAACCGCCAGGTAACATCCAGTCGAGCAGGATAAGTTCAGGGTAAGGTTCAACAAGCTGCCCAATCGCTGAATCAAAATCCTCAGCTTCTACGGCCTGATAGCCATTTTGTTCCAGTACAAAACACACCATTTCACGGATTGGAGCTTCGTCTTCAACCACCAATATACGTCTAGCCATCGTAGGTCCTGCCAATAGGTTAGCGATCTTTTATTTGATTGCGGGCGCCATTATGCGTCAGTTTTGTGACAGATTTATGAACGAAAAGAATGGTTCATTACAGTCAAATATGACAGATAATTAGCGGCCATCTTGCTGAAATTGGACTGATTTATCGGGGACATCTCCCCCCGCCGACGTTTATACTTTGCCCCATTGTCGTCATCCAGGGTTCATACAGGAGTCTCATGCGCCTGATCCACACGTCAGACTGGCATCTTGGCCAGTACTTTTTCACCAAAAGCCGTGCAGCCGAACATCAGGCATTTCTGCGCTGGCTGACCGGTCAGGTGCAGCAACATCAGGTCGACGCCGTGATTGTCGCGGGTGATATTTTCGATACCGGATCACCGCCCAGTTATGCCCGCGAATTGTATAACCGCTTCGTGGTGGAATTACAACAAACCGGCTGTCAGCTGGTGGTACTGGCTGGCAACCACGATTCCGTCGCAACACTTAATGAATCACGCGAGCTACTTTCCTGCCTGAATACGCGGGTGATTGCCACTGTCGGCGAAAATCTGTCTGAACAGATTTTGGTGCTCAGTCAGCGTGACGGAAAACCGGGCGCGGTACTGTGTGCCATCCCGTTTTTACGCCCGCGTGATCTGCTGGCCAGTCAGGCCGGTCAGTCCGGCAGCGACAAACAACTGGCATTGCAGGAAGCCATCGCCGCACATTATGACGCGCTCTGGCAGGCCGCGCAGGCCAGGCGTGATGAACTTGGCATACCGCTGCCCGTTATTGCAACCGGCCATCTGACCACCGTTGGCGTCAGTACTTCTGATTCCGTGCGTGACATCTATATAGGCACACTTGACGCCTTCCCCGCGCAGGCGTTCCCGCCGGTTGATTATGTGGCGCTTGGCCATATTCACCGCGCACAGTGCGTCGCAAAAACTCACCACATCCGTTACAGCGGTTCGCCAATTGCCCTGAGCTTTGACGAACTGAGCAAAGCCAAAAGTGTGTATCTGCTCGATTTCGACGGGGCAACGCTCAGTGCCATCGACACGCTGGAAATTCCTGTTTTCCAGCCCATGCAGATACTCAAAGGCTCGCTGGCGGAAATTGAAAAGCAACTGGCGCAGTTCGAAGGCGGCGATGCACAAAAACCCGTCTGGCTTGATATCGAAGTCGCCACGCAGGATTATCTCAGCGATATTCAGCGGCGTATTCAGGCGCTGACTGCGGATTTGCCGGTGGAAGTTGTCCTGTTGCGCCGCAGCAAAGAACAGCGCATCAGCAGCATTGAGCAGCAGGAAAAAGAGACCCTCAGTGAACTGAGCGTCAGCGACGTCTTTGAACGGCGGCTGGCGCTGGAGCCGGACCCTGATGCCCCCCGTCAGGCGCGGATGCGCACTCTTTTTGCTCAGGTTGTTGAGCAGGTCACGCACGGTCAGAATGCAGAGGACAGCGCACAATGAAAATTCTCAGCCTGCGTTTAAAAAACCTGAACTCGCTGGAAGGCGAATGGAAAATTGATTTCACTGCCGAGCCGTTCGCCAGCAACGGATTATTCGCGATCACCGGCCCGACCGGTGCAGGGAAAACCACCCTGCTTGATGCCATTTGTCTGGCGCTTTATCATCAGACGCCACGTCTGAACATCACACCAAGCCAGAACGAACTGATGACCCGCCACACCGCCGAATCGCTGGCTGAGGTGGAGTTTGAAGTTAAAGGCGTAGCTTACCGCGCATTCTGGAGCCAGCGTCGTGCTAAAAATTCGCCGGATGGCAACTTGCAGGCACCGAAAGTCGAGCTGGCGTTACTGGCCGGCGGCAAAATTCTGGCCGATAAAGTGCGCGACAAACTCGACGCCATCGCCACACTGACCGGGCTGGATTTCGGCCGTTTCACCAAATCCATGATGCTGTCTCAGGGGCAGTTCGCCGCGTTTCTGAATGCTGATGCCAACGACCGCGCCGAATTGCTGGAAGAACTGACCGGCACCGAAATTTACGGACGGCTGTCTCAGCGCGTCTTTGAGCAACATAAAGAAGCGCGCATCGTACTCGACGGTCTGCATCAGCGCATGTCCGGCATCGAACTGCTCAGCGAAGAACAACGCCAGACGCTGGAGGCACAGCATGCTGAACTGAACGCACAGGAAAACAGCCTCAGCCAACAGGCGCAGCAACGCCTGCGGGATCTGAACTGGCTGCAACAATGGCAACAGGTGCAGCAAAAACTTCAGCAATCTCAGTTGCAGCTGGCTGCCGCTGAGCAGGAAAATCTGGCCGCCGCGCCGCAGTTACAACAGCTGGCACGCAGTGAACCGGCGGAAAAACTGCGTCCGTTACTCAATGACCGTCAGCGTTGTCAGGAAGAGTCACAACGCCTTCAGCAGCATCTGACGCAACTGATACAGCAACAGGAACAGCAGATCGCGCAGATGGCGCCGCTGAACCAGGCAGCAGAACAGGCGCAAACTGCACGTCAGAAGCAGGCCGAAGAACAGCGCCGGATGCAAACGCTGATCGAAGAAAAAATCCTGCCGCTGGACGGTGAAATCGCTCAGTGGCACAAATCACTGGCAGAAACACAGCGGGCGGTCAGTGAATCGCAGAAACAGGCCGCTGACCAGAACACAACACTGCGGCAAATAACGGCAGAACGACAAAAACTGGATGAAGAAAACCGCCAGCATCAAACCCGGCAGACCGCACTGACCGAAGCCCTTAACGCCGCACAGCAGCGTCAGGCAGCTCTGGAAAAACAGCATCCGCTGGCAGCCTTACAGAAACGGCAAACAGAACTGATGCAACTCCGGCCGGTGCGACAACAGCTTTTTTCGCTCGCGCAACTTTTCCCGCAGCTTAACCAGCGCGTGCAGCAACAAAACCAAGATTTTGCGCAGTATCAGGTACAACTGGCTGAGGAAGAGCAGCGCCTGGATAAGATCCGCCTGCAATGTCAGACACAACTTGAACATCTCAACGACGTAAAAACGCTGCATAAACAGGAAATGCTGATCGTCAGCCTCGAAGCTGAACGCGCGAATTTGCAAAGCGGTAAAGCCTGCCCGTTGTGCGGCTCGACCTCGCATCCGGCGGTTGAACACTATCAGGAGATCAAACCTTCTGAAACCGCACAGCGCGTCGAGAAAATGCAGCTTGAATTCGATGCGGTAAAAGCCAGCGGTATCGAACTGGCGGCGAAGATCAAAAGCCTGAAAGAACAGCAAAGACGTCTGCAGATCCTGATGGAGCAGGATCAGCAGCAACTGAATGCGCAGACGGCAAACTGGCAACAGCTCAGCATGCCGCTGAATCTGACGTTTACCCTGCATGACACCACTGACATCTCGCAATGGCTGACCGCCCGCGACGAAGAAGAGCAGCAGTCTCAGGCGCTGACCGGCCAGCACGAACAGCTGGCACGGGCACTTCAACAGGCGAAAGATGCCCTGACTGACGCCCTGAATCTCCAACAGAAAGTACAACAGCAAAGTGCATTGCTGACCGAACGCATTACGCGGCTGGTAGAAATAGAGGCGAAATCTCAGCAAGACCTTGTCCGGTTGCAAAAACAACAGGCCGAAGGTGAAAAAGCGCTTTCTGAGCTTCATGCCCGGCGCCTCGAACTGTTCGGCGAGCGCCAGGTGGCTCAGGTTCGCGAACACTTACATCAGCAACAGCAGGCGGCAGAAAAAGCGTTCAGTGATGCCCAGACCGCGCTGCATAAGGCGCAGGAACAACGCGACCAGCTTGCCGGTCAGCTGGCCAGTGCGCAAAAGCAACAATTACAGACCAGCGCACAACTGACGCAAACGGAACAGGTGTGGCAACAGGCGCTGAGCACCAGCGGGTTTGCCGATGAAGCCGCGGTGAAAGAAGCGCTGCTTGACGACGTGCTGCGCCAACAGCTGCAGCAACGCAAAGAACATCTGCAACAACAACTTGCACAGGCTCAGGCATTACTGACTGACGCCAGAGATATGCTGGAAAAGCATCGTCTTGTCCGCCCTGCTCATCTGAGTGAATCTGACGGTGATCTTAATGCCCTGACCGTGCAGCAGACGGAACTGGCTCAACAACTGAAAGCGTTACAACAACGTCTGGGCGAAGTGAAGAACCAACTGGAAAGCGACAAGCAGCGCCACAGCGGACAACAGGCGCTGATTGCTCAGATAGCGCAGGCACAGCTGACCTGTGATGACTGGGGTTATCTCAATCAGATGATTGGGTCCAGTGACGGGGCGAAATTCCGTAAATTCGCGCAGGGACTGACCCTCGATCATCTGGTTTATCTGGCGAACCGCCAGCTGGAAAAACTGCACGGGCGCTATCTGTTACAGCGCAAAACCAGCGATGCGCTGGAGTTGCAGGTGGTCGATACCTGGCAGGCCGATGCGCTACGTGACACCCGCACATTGTCCGGCGGCGAAAGCTTCCTGGTCAGCCTGGCGCTGGCGCTGGCATTGTCTGATCTGGTCAGCGACAAAACCCGCATCGACTCTCTGTTCCTTGATGAAGGTTTCGGCACGCTTGACGCCGACACGCTGGATACGGCACTGGATGCCCTCGACAGCCTTAACGCCTCGGGTAAAACCATCGGCGTGATCAGCCATGTCGAAGCAATGAAAGATCGCATTCCGGTACAAATCAAAGTCACCAAAGTGAATGGTCTGGGTATCAGCCGTTTAAGCAGTGAATTTAAAGTCTGACCGCGATCTTTTGCGGGGCATGTCGCTAAAAATATTGCTAGCGATATGCCCTGCCGTGGATCCTGATTGTGAGCAGGCGCCCAAAAATCGCACCAGCGCAGTGCGTATCCCTTTGTCAACCTGCTGAATTTAGGCCGCTTCCCGCCCGTTAACAAACTGGCATGCCCTGTGCTTAACGTTATGTATACAAGTTGCAGTACAAGTTGCAATGTATCCATAACCGCTAAGGGAACCGCCCATGAAAAACATCAAACCAGAATGCCGTCCGGTCGATAAAAAACGCCGCCAGCTGATGCAATGGCTTGCCATTACCGGTGGCGTTTCAACCCTGGGTGGCATGATCCCGACGTCGGTTTTTGCAGCCGGCGACGATGAAATCCGTATTGGCTACTGGCCGATTGTCGGCGGTTTACCCTTGTACGTGGCACTTGAACAGGGCTTTTTTAAAGAGGTCGGGCTGAATGTGAAAGGGGTGAAATTCGCCAGCGCACAACAAATTGTTGAAGGGATGATCACCGGCAGGATCCACGGCTGCGCGAATGGTACCGCAACCGGCGCGCTGGGACTGGGGGCCATTACCTCACCGGGTCTGTTTAAAATTATCTGTTCTAATCCGTCAAACCACACGCTGGTGTTAGATGAGTTTCTGGTACCACTGAACAGCCCGGCCAAGGCTATCAGTGATCTGAAAGGCAAGAAAATTGCCTGCGGCCCGGGGATCCAGAACGTCACTATGGCGAAAATTATTCTGGAGAAAAATGGCTTCACTAACCCGTCGGTGATCGAACTGCCGGTGGGGCAACACGCACCTGCCCTGGCCGCCGGGCAAATTGACGGTGTATACACGCTCGAACCGACCGGCACCGTGGGGCGGATGAAAAATCTTTCCCGCACCCTGGAAACCGGCGTGATTTCTAAATATGTGCTCGGCAACGCCGACGCACCGTGGTTTGGCGGTGCCGCAGCACTCAACGCCAGCTTTATTGCCAGCAAGCCTGAAGAAACCAAAAAGTTTATTGCCGCTTATCAGAAAGCGGTGGAATTCATTGCGGCTCACCCTGACAAAGCGCGCGAAAATGTCGCCGGTTACACCAGCATTGAACCGGCGCTGGTGAAGGAAGTGCCGCTGCCGGGCTTTGTGATGTATTCCGGTTTAAAAGGCGACAACCTGCAATGGTTCCAGAAGTTTTATGACGTCTTTACAGAAAGGAAAATCTTCAGCAAGCCGGTGGATGTCGCTTCACTGATTTATCAGGGATGAGGGGAAACAGAATGACTTCACGCTGGTCTTCAAGATTACTGCCGCTGATCGGCCCGGTACTGCTGTTTTTATTCTGGCAACTGGCCGTCAGTGCGAAATGGCTCAATCCGGTGCTTCTGCCCTCACCCGTCGAGACACTTGGCTATATGTTCCGGTCATTTTCCGATGCGTCCATGCGCACCGATATCGGCGCCACACTCTACCGGACGCTGGTTTCCTTTGCCTTTGCCGCGGTCATTGGTGTGCCGCTGGGGGTCATGCTGGGCAGCAATGAAAAAGTTTACCGCAGCCTGGAGTTTCTGATCGACTTCTTCCGTTCAACGCCATCCTCAGCGCTTATCCCGCTGTTTATGTTGATTTTCGGCATTACGGATGCCAACAAAATCGCCATCGCCGCCTTTGCTGCCGTGCTGGTCATCCTGTTCAACAGTGCATACGGCGTGATGAATGCCAAAAAAACCCGCCTGATGGCCGCCAAAGTGATGGGTATTTCCCGCTGGCATATTTTCAAAGACATCATGCTGATGGAAAGCCTGGCACAAACCTTTGTCGGACTGCGCACCGGCGTGTCGATTGCGCTGGTGATCGTGATTGTCGCCGAAATGTTTATCGGTTCAGAAACCGGCCTCGGTCATCGGATCATTGATGCCCAGCAGGTTTTCAATATCAAAGATATGTACGCCTCGATCCTGATCACTGGTGCGCTGGGCTATCTGCTGAATCTGGCTTTTTTACTGATCGAGAAAAAAACTGTGCACTGGAGTAGCAAAGCATGACGCAACCTCTCTCGCTGAACCCTGACTACCAAGGCCCGAAGCTGCCTCAATACGCCACGCGCCCCGACACGCATGTGACAATCCGCGGGCTGAGCAAAGCCTTTGCCGGGCAACCGCTTTACACCGATCTCAATCTGGATCTGCCGCGCAGCAAAATTGTGTCGATCTTCGGCCCGAATGGCTGTGGAAAATCGACCTTAATGAATATGATCGCCGGGCTGATCCCGGTCGATAAGGGCGATATTTTATTTGACGGCAAAACGCTGGCACAAACCACCATCGGCTACGTATTTCAGAACTACCGCGATGCGCTGTTTCCGTGGATGAGCGCGCGCGCCAACATCGCCTATCCACTGGTCCGCCATGGCATGAGCAAAGCCGATGTGAATGCACGGGTTGAGGAGCTGACGCAGATGTTTGATATCCGCTTTGACCTGAAACGCTATCCGTATGAGCTTTCCGGCGGCCAGCAGCAAACGGTATGTATCATGCGGGCGCTGGCGACGCGTCCGGAAGTGATGTTCCTCGACGAACCTTTCTCGGCGCTGGACTTCGAGATGACGCTGTTTATCCGCGATAAATTGCAGGAAGTGCAACTGGCGACTGGCGTCACGATGCTGATTGTGTCACATGATCTGGAAGATGCGGTGTTCCTGGCGGATGAGATTTTACTGCTGACGCGGCGACCGACGCAGATTGCGGAAATCGTACCGTTCGACCTGCCGCGCCCGCGTGGATCGGAAATCATGAGCCATCCGGAATTTATCCGCGTCAAGGCACATACTCTGGAAGTCTTTAAGCGCGAAATGGCGCTCTGAAGGGCAACGGCGGTAAGTCACAGGGGCGCGATTTTTTTTCCTGTGACTTACTCATGATTATTTCTGGTGCTTACAACGCAAAGCGCGATTGCGGCCATAGCCAGGCCGCGCCGCGCACACCGCTCGAATCACCATGAACGGCTTTGAGGATCGGCGTTTCACATTCTCCGCCAAACACCCATTGTTTAATCAACAGCGGCACCGTCTGATACAAACGATCCACATTACTCATGCCTCCCCCGAAGACAATCACGTCCGGATCGAGGATATTTACTACGTTCGCCAGCGCCTTAGCCAGACGGCGTTCATAGCGTCCGAGCGCCAGTTCTGCGGTTTCATCCCCCTGTTCCACCCGCGCAATGATCTCAGCGCCTTTCAGCCGCTGACCGGACAAACGGAAGTAGTCTTCTGCAAAACCGGTGCCGGAAACAAAGGTTTCGACGCAGCCTGATTTCCCGCAATAGCACGGTACCTCACGGGCAAACTGAATTTCCTCTTCATCCTGCCACGGCAGCGGGTTATGTCCCCATTCCCCGGCATTGCCATTACCGCCCGCATGCGCCGCGCCGTGAAGCGCCACACCGGAACCACAGCCGGTGCCGATAATCACCGCAAATACGGTCTGACGGCCCGCCCCTGCGCCGTCAGTGGCTTCTGACACCGCCAGGCAATTCGCATCATTGGCAATATGCACTTCGCGTTTTAACAGCAGGGCCAGATCCTCATCCAGCTGTTGTCCGTTCAGCCAGACCGAATTGGAATTTTTCACCTTACCGGTAAAAGGCGACAGAGTGCCGGGTATCCCCAGCCCTACGCTGCCGCGCTGGCCTGTGGCTTTTTCAGCGTCCAGCACCAGTCCTTCGATCGCTTTGAGCGTGCGTTCGTAGTCATTTCTCGGGGTATCGACCCGTTTACGGAACAGCTCTTTACCTTCATCAGATAACGCAATGACTTCTATTTTTGTGCCGCCTAAATCAATGCCAATTCGCACGTGGTGTTCTCCTTTTACACTTTGCCAGGGTCAGTTTTTTTGAGTTTATTCAGTTTAGAAGCCAGACGCGACTGTCACCAGAATAAGCTGTTATGCAATGTTACAGGGTGCGGCGATTTCTTAACGACGACTGACGCTCAATTGGTTATCATGCCGCCCTGCATTCATTTATTCAGCGTACTACGAGTGCGCTGCGACAGGGATAACGCCATGTTATGGTTTAAGAATTTATTAGTTTACCGTTTGAGCCGTGAAGTTTCGTTATCTGCTGATGAAATGGAAAAACAGCTCAGCGCTTTCACCTTTACTCCGTGCGGTAGCCAGGACATGGCGAAAACCGGCTGGGTCTCACCGATGGGTTCTCACGGTGGCGATGCGCTGACGCATGTCAACGGCGGTCAGATCCTGATCTGCGCCCGTAAAGAAGAGAAAATCCTGCCTTCTCCGGTGATCAAACAGGAACTCCAGGCCAAGATTGAACAGCTCGAAGGTGAACAACACCGTAAGCTGAAGAAGACTGAAAAAGATTCTCTGAAAGATGAAGTACTGCACAGTCTGATGCCGCGCGCCTTCAGCCGTTTCAGCCAGACATTCATGTGGATCGACACCGTTAACGGCCTGATCATGGTTGATGCCGCCAGTGCCAAGAAAGCGGAAGACATGCTGGCGCTGCTGCGTAAAAGCCTCGGTTCGCTGCCGGTGGTACCGCTGACCATGGAGAGTCCGATCGAACTGACGCTGACCGAATGGGTGCGTTCAGGGGATACCCCGGCCGGTTTCGCATTGCAGGATGAAGCCGAACTCAAAGCGATTCTGGAAGACGGCGGTGTGATCCGCTGTAAGAAGCAGGCGCTGGTCAGCGACGAAATTGCCACACATATCGAGAATGGCAAACTGGTGACCAAACTGGCCGTTGACTGGCAGGAACGCATTGCGCTGATGCTGGCGGACGACGGCAGTATTAAACGCCTGAAATTCAGCGATGTCATTCGTGATCAAAACGAAGATATTGACCGCGAAGATTTCGCCGGCCGTTTCGATGCCGATTTCGTGCTGATGACCGGTGAACTGGCAGCGCTGATCCAGAACCTGATCGAAGCGTTAGGCGGCGAAGCTCAGCGATAATTTTCTCAGTCTGCAAAAATCAGTCCGCAAAAATAAGAAAAGGCGCTCATTGGCGCCTTTCTTGTTTCGACTGTGTCTGAATAACTATTTCGTTAAATACTTACAGAGATACGATGTGGTTTCGCCGACCTGTAAGTTGAATTCACTTTTACCCGGAATGTAGAAGGTTTCGCCTGGCTTAAAGACCTGCCAGTCCGGAGAACCTGGGATCAGCACTTTCAGAGAGCCGCTGATTACGGTCATTTCTTCCGGCTTTGCGGTGCCGAAAGTATATTCACCGACGGCCATCACGCCAACACTGGCTGAACCCGTACTTTCGCTGTCAAAACCAATCGACTTCACTTTCCCGTCAAAATACTCATTATTTTTCAACATAGATTGGCCCTTTGCGATAAATTTCAGAGCCTTCATATTAGGGGCAGAAAGCCTCTTCTGTCACTGATTATTACGGCTTTATCCGCACGAAACGACACCGCACGCAAAGCGGTAGCGCTGATTTGATTTTACCGTCGCACAGTGCCATTGTGGGTAGCTGTTTGCCCGTCAGTCATCCCCTCAAACCACCAGTTCCGCAGCCAGTTTTGCCATCAGTACATTCGATAACAACACCGGAATATTCAGATGCTTTTTCAGCACATCAACGTGATGGCGATTAAAGCCGATGCAATCGAGCACCACGACTTCCGCTCCCTGTTCAGCCAGGCACATCGCGGCTTCCTTCAGTTCCTGGTCGTCAGAAAGATACGGACTGGCAACCGCAAAACAGGGGGATTTGGCTAATTTGCGCCATTTGTCCGCCTGTTCAACCACCTGTGATTCAACCGGCACAACAATGCCCGTACGGTGCTGCCCGACCATTGAACCGATCAGAGGGGGAATAATGCGGTCAGGCTCCAGCAGCAGCGCATTGTTAGCCTGCAGATGATGAAACTGGCCGGTACAAAGCAGCAGAATGGTCATGCAACCCAGGGCTTCCATGACGTCGATCTTTTCCTGTAATCCGCGCTCGACACGGTGTGCCGCCATCGTGACCTGCGAACCATCCAGCAGGCGGGTGACCAGTACCGCCTCACCCTCAACAGCGGCATAACGCTGTTCTATTTGCTCCGTGCTTAACCCGTCGAGTAAACCCACATGGGTGACTGACCCGGCCGGCAGATGTGCCATCAACAGCGGCATAATGTCGCTACGTGGCGCCTGTCCGATTGTTAACGTCGCAAAAGGTGTCATCATCGTATTACTTCCGGTTTTGCAGGTGACGCAAGCTTCCGTACAGCGACAACAAGAGTTGATATTCATCGGCATCAAAGAACTGACAGGTGCCGCGGCCGAACTCTTTCGCAACTTCAACGGCAAACTTTGCCGCCAGCGCGATATCCACTTCATGACTTGCCCCGGTGCCACAACCCGGTACAACCGATTCCGCCGTAATAGCCACACCGACCACCGGCACGGTGGTCGCCGTTGACGGTTGCAGAATGCTGTTCAGATGGTGCACACCGTTGCCGTAAGGCGTAATGTCCTGCGTGGTAATCGGGAAAGTGACCGCCGGTTTGCCGCTGGTCATTTCCATGATGCGCAGCAAATCTTCGGAAACACGCAGGATGTACCCCTCTTTCACCGTCGGCGAAATCGCGTATCCCTTGTGACTGATAATGCGGTTGCCTTTGGTGGTGTCGATGGACAGGATGGCGTCAACGCCGTCAACCACTTCATTATCATTCATGGTCACGTCATCAATCGGCGAATCCATGAAATCGACCGGATCATGCGGGCGGGTCGGTGCGTTCGGGCAAATATGGGTGGTAACAATCACATCGCCTTCGAGTACGTCCCCCTTGCGCTGCATGTCAGCAAGCTTGAGCGCGCTGGTGACAGCGGCAATCGCACCATCACCATCAGAAACCAGACCGATACGCGTCGGGCGTGCACCAATCCCGCCCAGGCGGCCGATAATCCCCAGCGTTGGCGCTGTACCGCCACGGCTTTTTCCCTGGCTGCCTGGTATGGTGATACGCACAAAATCAGTGCCACCTTTCGGGCCGTCAGCGCGGTGTGTGCTGGCGGTGATCTCAGGATAGCGGGCAAATAAGTCCACAATGTCCTGACCACTGACATGCGCACTGTCAATCAGTTCGAATACCGTTAGTGTCTGCTGCAAACTCATCACAAAGCCCTCTTAAAACATCGCGACCGGCGTATATCACGCAGTAGCCAAACGGTCGCGGGCGCTGTTCGTCGGGGAACAGTCAGGTGTTTAATACTGGCTGAACATCAGCCCTGGTGTTGGTGCGGTACTCACTACTTTTTGGCACTGAAAATCGAGGTGAAGAAGCTGTAGAGTGCGTCACCGGCAATAAAACCCGCCGCCAGCACTTCCATGGGCGTACGCCCTTTTTCACCCCAGATGCGGATAATGATAATGCGCAATACGATGCCGCAGACCACGGCCCATCCGGCCATGACGCTGTTGATCAACAAACCGGTCGCCAGCAGCACGCCAAGCTGACGTTTCGGGCCGCCAATCAGCTGAATCAATGCGCCCGGAATTGCCCAGATCAGCAGACTGTGCGCAATGCCCGGCTGGGCTCCGGCCTGAATAGTTTTGGCATAAACCCGCGCAACCGGCGGCACTAAATCCTGGGCGAAATAACCGTAATGAGCGTACCACACCACCGGAATGGCGATGATAAATGCCAGCAGTGCGGCGAATAACTGGATCCGGCGGCCATAAAGTTCAGCCTGCAAATCTTTGCCATAACCGCGCAAAATGAATCCGGCTTTCAGGTCAAAGCCCATATCCGCAAATGCCGGACCCGTTGCGGCGGTAAAACCGGTCAGCACGCACAACGCCAGCGGCGGGAAGCCAATCAGAATGCCGATAATTAAGGTAATCAGCGCCACAGCAAAGGCAGGGAACCAGCCGGAGTGCATCGCGGCAATACCTACGATCAGCTCATGGAAGAAGGCGGCAAACGCAGCGTAAATCACGAACGCAATCAGCATGCCGACCGACATTTCACTGTACAACCCGCCCGCCAGCGCCAGCAGTGCGGCGATGGCGATATAACCGAATGCGCCCAGGCCGAGCGCTTTACACACCTCTTTCGCCGGTTGAGTAAACGTGGCTTTGGCATCAGCGTTTTTAGCACGCACAACCTGAATCACCTGCAGCAGAGACACCAGCCCCGCGCCGACCATCATACCGTGCGGAATATACAAGGCGTTGAGATCCAGTCCGGCAACCGGCTGCGCATACGCGCGGATCAGCAGGCCGATACCAAACATGCTGAGCGCCCAGATGTTGCCGATAAATGCCGTACCAAAAGCCGCCATCGGGATTTTCAGCATCGCGCCGCCCAGCCCGACAATTACGCCTGCAACCAGCAGCCAGGCCTGACGTCCGCCGTTATCACCGGCTTTGATCGCTTCAGCTGCGGCAACACCGGGTGGCCAGGCATTGCTGGCCGGGAACACTTTGGTGTCAAACAGCCGATAAAGCAGGTAGGCATCAAGTAACATCGCTGCAGCCACACCGGTAAACATCGGCATGATCAGTTGCGGCTGCCCCATGACATAAGGGATAGCGATCGGCATCAGCAAACTGTTTGCCGCACCAAAGGTTGCGGAGGAGATCACGGTTTGCGCCAGGTTCTGTGTGTGAACAGAACGGTAACGGTGAAAAGCCTGCATCGGAATGCGCGCCAGTAACATGGCAAACAGTGCGCCGATAATCGACGTATTTGGCGTAACACCCAACGTGGTAATCAGTTGAACACCGATGATTGCGCCTAAAACAGACAACAGAATCATTACGATGAGCGTGCCAATATCCTTTAGCGGATTCTCCTTATTATTCTTTGCAGATTGATCTGACATAAGGCCCCTGGTGTTGAGCAAGTATTTCACATAGCAAATAATCCGGGTCCGTTACAAGTCATTATCCTGGCGGCTCTGTTGCCGTTTTAGATAAATGCCAATACTCATCACCCAATTTTTCGGCGATTTGCCGGGTTACAGCAATCAGCCCTTCTTTTATTCCTTCCGGAATGTCTTTCCCCTGTGCAGGTGAAGGGAAAGACAAACATAATCCAACGGTCTCATTACGGTGCTTATTAAAAATACTGGTGGCTAAGGTACTTATTCCCAGCAACGTTTCGTTGTTGGCAAATGACACACCGTTCAGCCGGACTTCCGCCAACCGGGATAACAGAACTTCCCTGCTGGCCGGTGAATTAGCAGAATGCACCTGATAGTGACCGCTATAACGTGCGAGAACATCATCATCGGTATACCGCGCAAGAATCGCACGCCCGATGGCAGTTTCATGCGCAGGCAGGAGGCTTCCGGCTGGCGTGACCACTTGCAGATACGTTCTGCCGGGAAACATGCGCATAACCATGATGTCGCGTCCTTCCAGCATGGAAATATAACCCGTGCATTGCGTCAGCTGGCTGAGTTGCGCCATATACGGTGACGCTAAATCGACCAGCGGAGTCGATAAATAATGACTGGAAACAGCCAGTAATAATCGTCCGATCCGGTACAGGCGGCTGTCAGGATCACGTTCCAGCAGTCCTTCTGTTTCCATCGTCATCAGTAACCGGGAAACCGTACTTTTCGGTAATTTTAAATTTTCAACGACATCACTGAACGACAAACCGGGATGCCCCTGACGGATCCCTTGTTTTGAAAATAGCTTCAGTACTGCCGCCGCATTTTCCAATGTAGTCATAAAGGCGCGAGTTCCGCTATATGGAACAAGGTTCCTGTTTAGTTAAATAAAAATTAAAGCTGATACGTGTCAGCGTCAAGTCGTTTATTTTTCACGCAGGATGAAATACACAAAGGAATATGCTTAAAGAAATTCCTAAAGCCATTAGATTGAGAGGAAGGAGAAATAAATGCCGAGTATTAATGAGGTGACTGATGTAAAAACCAGCAGATTATCGTGATTAAATATTACGCAAAATATAAAGAGCGATAGAAGCTTCAATGAGAATAATGGTAACCGACCAGATGGCGGGCATCACTTTGGCATGCTGGCTGAAGAACGACATTATGGATTTCATCATGAGTTCCGCTGTTAAGTAATCACATGGGTTATTATTTTACGCCCACCTATACATCAGTACAATACTTAAGCGTACGTGATCTCCGTCACGTCACATGGCCCGTTTTGTTTACACCGGCTTTTCCCGGAGCCACGGCTCAGAACGCGCAGACATAAAAAAACGAGCCACCGGGCTCGTTTTGTCAGATATCAGGGGAATTCAGCGCGCCATCGACAGCGCCAGTGCATCCATAATCAGATTCACCACCCTCTGCGGCTCCTGAGTTCCGTCAACGACATGATGGGCCGCCTCCTGATAAAGCGCTTCCCGCTCATTCAATACTTCCGTCATTTCTTCCGTGATCGGCTTGCCTGTTAATGTCGGACGCTGATCTTCCAGCGGTGCATCTTCCAGACGATTTGCCAGGGTAGATGCAGGGGAACGCAGATAAATGACAGTACCATTCTGGCCCATAAAGTCGCGATTTTCCCGGGACAGCACCACGCCTCCCCCTGTGGCAACCACGGTGAAGGGCGAGCAAATAGCTTTTAATGTCTCAGTTTCACGACGGCGGAAGCCCTCCCAGCCCTCACGCTCAACAATATCTGCCACGCTGAGGCCAGAAGTACACAGCAACGCCAGATCGGTATCGACAAATTTGTAGCCCAGCGCTTTAGCCAGGGCATTGCCAACGGTTGTTTTACCCGCACCACGTGCGCCGACCATGAAAATGGTTTGTGTCATTACCGCTATCCTTTATTCCCTGGGAGCCGTTAGCCCGCCTGATGAAAATCCATCATCAATATGAAGTATGTGTCAAAAATGGTCATTGTACTGCCCTGCATGCGTACTCGTCAGATAGTACAACAAAAAAGCCTCACTGGCAGATTTTTGTCACCTGCCGGTGAAGCTTCTGTAGCGTTTTATTTACGCCGTTAAGGGCATCATACTGAAAAATCCTTGCTGCGCAACGGCCTGCAATAAGCTTTGCGAGCCCTATCCTCTAAGTTGCTGTATCAGCGGGGTTTACAGATATAGACCAGGGCGGGCGGAAAATTCTTCACTACCCGGATTTTTTTCCAGGTGAAGTAGCGTGATAACAATTTCTCTGACAGAGGGCTGTACTGGAATAAAACCAGCACGCCGTCCTTTTCTTTCAGCTGTTGCCGCGTGGTCTGCAAAATTCTGATACGGGTACGCAGAGGCATCGAGAGCAATGGCAGGCAGGAAAACACAGCATCATACGACGTGCTCATATGCTCGGCTGAATGTGCCATCACCTGTAAACGGCGATCTTTCATCTGATTAAGCTTACGGATAAACGCGGGCTGGATTTCAAAAGCCTCAAGCCGGGCGTCTGCCCGCATACGGCTCAGGATGCGGCGGGTCAGAACGCCGTCCGCCGCGCCAAGTTCGGCAATATCCAGCGATGTCGTCCAGTCAATCTGACTGAGCATCGCATGGCACAACCACGGTGACGAGGGCATAAGGGTTCCCATGGTGCGTGGTGAAGTAATAAAATTCTGCAAATAAAAAAACTGGTTCTGAATCGAAATCCCGGTGTTCTTAATTGTCATTATTGCGGCATTTAACATTTAAACGTCCTCCTGGGGGATATAGACTTCAATATCACTTATAAATTCTTAAGAAATGATTATTAAGAATAAAAAAGTGCCAGGAAGTTTAATATAAATTAAATCCTATGAGATGATTCTCAAAATAAACCGGCGAAGAGAAAAGATAAAAAGAATAAAAAAGGCCAATGTCAGGTGACATTGGCCTTCTCAATTCCCTATAACACGATTGAGCCTAATAAAAATTAGATAAATCAAGCGTTTCGCTTTAAAATATCTGCTTATTATTTATACAACTCAACACTGGCACGGGTCAGACTTGAATCCCCCGGGGTATCCGCACCAATCACACGGTAGTGGCTCGCCCCTTTGTCGCTGGCAATCTGGTTCAGCTGGTCGTGCAAACTGCCCGGGATGGTGCTAGGCGCACTGACGGACACCATGCCCAGTGACTGATAAGTACCGCTTTGCGCCTGCATTTCTGAAATAGGCGTCGCAGCCAGGGCAGAAAATGAAGCAACAGTAATAGCAACAGCTGTAATTGCAGGTAACAGTTTCATATTACGCACCTTTCTTTCGTTAGTTTCGTTAATTAATGGGGGCGGAAGCAATCCGTTGAATTAATTATCGCCGAAGCAATGAAAGCGGACGTAATACAATGTAAAGAACTTAAACCATTGTGGTAAAAATAAGGAGAGTATGAAAACAAACATTTCTGCTAGCGTAAGCGCTGGAGAATCAACGATATTTAATGGAGAAAGTATGGAGGAATTTCAAAGTTATTTATAGTTCGCACAACTTTCGCACAAATCGACGCCAGCATGCAATCACTGTTATGATTATTTTGTATGAATTCTCTGTTGCAGTGACCGGCTGTCCTGTCAGGGTTACAGAGTTCGGTTTCCCGCGCGTGCGGAGAACCTTTGCATAATGATAAAAGGGAGTATTTATGGCGGGTGGTAGTCTTCTGGCCTTAATCGATGACATCGCATCGATTCTTGATGATGTAGCGGCGATGAGCAAAGTCGCTGCGAAAAAAACAGCCAGCGTGCTGGGCGATGATTTGGCGCTGAATGCACAACAGGTGACGGGAGTAAAAGCCGATCGGGAATTACCGATCGTCTGGGCGGTAGCCAAAGGCTCAATGATCAACAAAGCCATTCTGGTTCCGCTGGCCTTACTGATCAGTGCCTTTATCCCCTGGGCCATTACCCCGCTGCTGATGATTGGCGGCGCTTATTTATGTTATGAGGGTTTCGAAAAAATCGCCCATAAACTCATGCCGGGCGAGCATCCTGCTGAAGAAAAACCGGCCACCGCTGAAATAAAAAATGAAGCGGATGCTAAAAAGCATGAAAAAGATAAGGTCAAAGGCGCTGTGCGCACCGACTTTATTCTTTCAGCTGAAATCATCGTGATTTCGCTCGGTATTGTCTCATCAGCGCCGTTCCTTAATCAGATCACCGTGATGGTGCTGATTGCGGTGATAATGACTATCGGTGTCTACGGGCTGGTCGGCGCGATTGTCAAAATCGACGACGCCGGTTTGTATCTGAGTAAACTCTCCGGCGAAAACAGCATGATGAAGGGTGTGCGCGCCTTTGGTCGCAGCATCGTAAATCTCGCTCCCTGGCTGATGAAGGCACTGTCGGTGGTGGGAACTGTTGCAATGTTCCTGGTCGGCGGCAGCATCATCAGCCACGGCCTGCCGTTTATGCACAGCCTGATTGAACCCCTGACGCACGGCCACGAAAGCTGGGTGAATACACTGATTACCGGTGCCACTGATTTAGTCGTCGGTCTGATTGTCGGCGCGGCCGTGCTGGCGCTGGTGATAATTGGGCAGAAAATGTTCGGCAAGAAATCATAATACAGACGCTGTGCGCCCTTCCCTCTGTGAAAGGGCGCCTCTTAGGCTTTTATCTTCAGTGCTTCGATGCCACCAGCATCATGATATCACTGGTGAACGTACCGTCAGGCTGGATCTCAAAATGTTGTACCACCTCATCCGACATGACTTTTTGCAGTTCGCGGATAGCAACGGCGAAATGTTCCGGCGTACGCATACGGGCAATCCAACTGGTGAACTCCAGCGGCAGACGATCTGTCGTGACCTCACGGGCAATCAGCCCGGCTTCAGCCACCATATTCAGCCATTCACCTGGTGAATAATTGCAAACATGCGAGGTGTCGCGCAGCACTTCGACGGTTTGCAGATAAATATCCAGCAACGGGTGTCCCGGTGACACCACATCCATCATGATAAATTTACCGCCTGGCTTCAGCACGCGTGCCACTTCGCGCAGCGCCTGCCCGACATCATGCCAGTGGTGCGCGGAATAGCGGCTGATGATCACCTCAGCGCTATGATCCTCGAAAGGCAGCGATTCCGCCATGCCCTGTTGCACAGTGATATTGGTCAGTTGCTTATCCCGGGCAGCCAGCATGACCACATCCAGCATCTGCGCCGACAAATCGTAAGCAATCACATTTTTAACCACGCCTGCGGCAACAAAGCTGGCGTGCCCTGCGCCGCACCCCAGATCAATGACCTGCGCTTCCTTATAGGGTGCCAGCAAGGCAGCGAGACGTTGTAAATCCGCGCCCTGCGAATGAACCGCACTGGTCAGGTAATCCTGTGCCTGTGAGCCAAACTGCTTATCAACAGCCTCACTGTGAGTATTTTTGGTATTCATCATTGCTCCTGTCTGTCTTGTTTTTGTAATAAGAATCTGGGTTTCTCATGTTTCAAAATCACTATAGGCAGAGTTCTATACGAGAACAATATGAGCATTTATACTGGTATCAGTTACTTCCTGTTTAAGAGAATGTCATGACTGATAATGCAGAGTCGCTCAGCGGGCCGAAAGCGCTGGGCACGTTTTTACGTACTCACCGCGAACGTGTCACGCCTGAAATGGTCGGGCTTCCCGGTTCCTCCCGCCGCAGAACCAGCGGTTTGCGCCGCGAAGAACTGGCGCAAATCAGCGGGATCAGTGCAACGTGGTATACGTGGATTGAGCAGGGCCGCGATGTGTCCATTTCCGCTGCGACACTCGACAGACTGGCAAAAGCGCTGCGCATGGAGTCTGCCGCGCGCGAGTATTTATTCAGTCTGGCGTCGGTGAAAGATCCCCGGGTGTTGCCCTCTTCCGGCGCGCCGGACGCCGGCCTTAAAGATTGCGTCAGTCAACTCACCTGCCCCGGTTATCTGCTCGACAGTGCCTGGAATGTGCTGGCATGGAATCCCCAGGCAGGAGCGTTGTTCGGTGGCTGGCTGGGAGTGGATGAACACCCTAATCTGCTGGAGTTCATGTTCCTGCATCCGCTGGCTCGCCGGCTGGTCACAAACTGGCCGGAACGCGCCAAACGGGTGGTGGCGGAGTTTCGCGCCGAAACCAGTCATTACGCCCATTCGGAAGCCGTCCGCCAGTCGGTGATCAACCTGCGTGAGCGCAGCCACGAGTTCAACCAGTGGTGGTCACAGCAGGAAGTGCTGGCGCGTGAGGGAGGTGAACGGCGTTTCCATCACCCGCTTCAGGGTGAAATCTGTTACCGGCAACAGACCTTTTTCCCGGCCGGATATGCAGAATGTAAACTGGTGATACTGGTACCCGAAACGTAAAAAACCACAGCGGGCAGCCTGCTGTTTTTTCTTGGTTAATGGTCATTTTCACCAATTGACATACAGATGCCGGATATGTGAGGCTGACTTTTTTGGTTTGCTAAATAATTGGTTTCCCCAATGACAGGTTAACGCCCATGATGACACGCCAGATTTATCAGGATGAAGAATTCGAAATTCGTGTAGCGACTGAACTTGAGGCCGTCACGCATTTTGCGGCAGTTAAAGCGTCTGTAAAGGATATCGGCGCATGGGAGTCCTGGTGTACCGATAAATATTCGCATGAAGACAGCCGGAAATACCTGGCCGACAGCGAGCAGAAACGCCATCGCGGCACAGAATTCAATTTTTGTATCTTTGAGCGTTCAGGCGGTAATCTGATTGGCAGCGTGGGCATCAACCGCATTACGCCCGAGTACAAATTCGCCAATCTCGGTTACTGGATCCGTACCGGTTATACCGGCCACGGGCTGGCGACGCTGGCAGCCAGATCGGCGGCACGCTTTGCGTTTACTGAGCTGGAGCTGACCCGTCTGGAAATCGTGGTGATGGAGGGCAACGAACGCAGCCGCCGGGTAGCGGAAAAAACGGGCGCGATATCAGAAGGCCTGCACCGTAACCGGCTTTATTATCATGGTCAGCCATGTGATGCCTGGATGTATTCTCTGATCCCGGGCGATCTCTGAGGCTGACCTCACAAAAAGATAAGGCAACAAAACATGACTTTTTCTACCCATACCGTATCTACCGACTGGCTGGCGAAGAATCTGAACTCACCGGACGTGGTCATTATCGATTGTCGTAAATCCAAACCGGGCATTACACCGCCCATCGATTTCCACGCAAAATATCTCGAAACGCATATTCCCAACGCGATTTATGTGGAAGTCGACAGCATTTCTGATTGCAGTACCGGCCTGCCACACATGATGCCGACAGCGGAGGAATTCGCTGCGTCAATGAGCCGTTTAGGCGTGGCCGATACGCAAACCATCGTACTGTATGACGAAGGCGATCTCTTCTCCGCGCCGCGTGTGTGGTGGATGCTGACCAGTTTCGGTGCCAAAAGCGTACGCGTGCTGGATGGGGGTCTGAATGCATGGATTGCCGAAGGTAAGCCGACACAAAGCGGCGAGCACACCCGCGTACCCACAACGTTTAATGCCAGGCTGGTGCGTCCGGTGGTGGTCAGTGCTGGTCAGGTGAAAGACGCGATCGGCAAGGTGCAGATTATCGACGCCCGTTCGCTGGCACGCTTTAAAGCCGAGGCGCCGGAACCGCGGCCAGGGCTGCACGGCGGGCATATTCCCGGCAGCCTGAGTGTGCCGTTTACCGAACTGACGCAGGACGGACATCTGAAATCGCCATCAGATCTGAAGGCGACGTTTGAACGTCTGGGCGTCAATCTGGATAAACCGGTCATCACCAGTTGCGGTTCAGGTGTTACAGCCGCCGCCCTGGCATTCGGACTTGATTCGCTGGGCGTTAAAGATGTGCTGTTATATGACGGTTCGTGGGCTGAATGGGGGGACATTAACGAAGATTTCCCGATCGAAACGCACTGATCCTGTGATGCAGGAAAACGACAACCGGGCACCGCGCCCGGTTTTTTTATGCCGTTTTTGACAACTCAGGCATCAGCTCACTGACGCCGAGCGCCAGAGCTAACGCTTTCATCTGGCTGATCACCTGGTAGGCCTGTCGTGGAACTTCGGTGAATTTTTCAATAAGTAAGGGTTTACTGACCGGCTCATCCACAATGTCGTGCAACGCCTGCCGTAAAATCGCCAGATCCTCCGAAGAAGTTTGCGCACAGGTGATCATCGGTAAACCGGGCACAGCGGCGGTTTGTCCGATCACCTCCAGCCCGGTGAGGGAACGGGACCCGGTACGCCGCAGGAGTTCCAGCGTTACGCAGTCAATCGCGGCAAGATCGGCAAGATTTTGCTGAACGTAATGAAGCGATTCGCGGTGCCCTCCGGTGGCGGTGGCCTGTGAGAAAAACCTTCCGTCTTTGGCCAGCGGCGCGACCAGTGCGCGCAGGCTGTTATAACCTGACTGGGAATCGGTACTGTTAAACGCCAGCCGCCGGTGGCGAAAATCAGCCAGATGTAATCCGGCATCCTCCTCACGCGCCAGTAAAAAACTGCGATAACGGAAACCGTCGCAGCCGGGGGCATGGTAACTGAATGTGCCCACCAGCTGAACCTGGGGCAAACTTTCCATCAGCGGAAAACCGCAGGTCTGGCTGAGCAACAAATCCGGTGCCTGCCAGTGGCTGAATAAATCCTGCGGCCAGTTCAGCGCATCCGGTGTTGAAGCGAGGCCGAGTTGCCGGAGTTTTTGGCGTAGCACGTCGGCGAACGCTTCCACATCAGCGGGAGAAATCGCATACATCGGCAAAGACATCAGCATCATCTGGCCACTCCGTCAGGGGGTATCCTGCTGATAATCATAGTCGCTGAGCACAGGTTGCGCCGGAGATTTCCCGGCGGCAAAAGGATGAGCTTCAACATCTACAGGTATCTGCGTGTGATCGCGGAACCACTGGCGGTAACCATGCACGACGAAACCCTCGCTGCGCTGAATATACGCCTCACGGTCAGCGACGTAGACCTGTCGCAGCGCATACCACGGCACGCCGGGTAAATCGTGATGTACCAGATGATAATTCAGATTCAGAAACAGCAGACGCCACACAAAACCGGCTTCATTGAGCGTCGATCGGGCCTGCGGCAAATGCTCTGCGCGATGTTCAAAGAAAGATCGGACTTTGGTCAGGCTCAGGGCGGGATAACTTACTGCCAGAATAAAATACAGCGGCGATAACCCGCGTTGCGCCATCACGCTGAACAGGGCTACCAGCAATACGCCATGCATCAGCCACATACTCACCGTACGCCACTCGCCACGCAATACGGCCATCAGCGCGCCGGTCAGCGCACTCACAATATCTGACAGCGGGCCAATGAACATTCTCCCCGGCAAGGTATTGCGCAAACGGACAACAGTTTTCATCGCGGGTGACAGATTTTCCCAGGTTGTACGGCTGAAATAATAAGCTTCAGGATCGTCGCCGGGCAGCGTCAGATGTTCATTGCGGTGATGTTGCAGATGCGTATCCCGATACAGGCCATAGGGATACCAGACCGCCAGCGGCAGCATGCCAAATAACTGATTCAGCCAGGGTTTGCGGGTAGGGTGACCGTGGATGAGTTCATGTTGCAGTGACATATACCAGGTAGTGAACCAGATAAGCAGCGGTGTTCCGAGCCATGGACCGAGACCATGCCAGAAAAAAACGCTAGCGAACCAGCCGCTGTAGACTGAGACAATCAGCAACCAGGTGGGGATTTCCAGCCTCCACCAGTAATGGCGTGAGCGGAGAGTAATTTCGGCCCGCTGACGGGCGCTGAGGTAAAACGAAGAAGACGTCATAATGTGCCAGAGTCAGAAAGCCTGACACATTATCGGACAATGGATTGATGCCGCTAACTAACTTAAATCACTATCTATTGCCAGTTAGCGGCTAACAAACTCAGCCCTGCATATCTTTTTGCAATGCCTGGGTAAACTGTTCCATCGGACAGAAACCCTGCTTGTCGGTGGTACATCCTTCGATGTGCAACGTCACACGTTCCGGAGGATTTTTGAGGCTCAGCGCCACATTATTGCGGATCTGGCGGGCAGTCGGATAAACATATTCAATTTTCATCAAATCCTTATCCGCTTTTTTATCGTGCCAGCGCTGGAAGACCACCGTGCCGCTGATAGGCGTACGTTCATACTGCCCCGGTAACTGGTAATCCTGCGTTTTCAGTGCAGCCAGCAGGGAAGCGATATTCGAATCATGCCCGACCAGCACCGCCAGTTTTGCCTGTTGGGCGGCCTTCTGATCAGCGGTTGACGCCAGCTTCGGATCAAGCACACCGGCGATAAAGGTCAGCAACGGTTTAGCTGCGTTGGCCGCAATCGCTGGCGATCCGAACAGTGTTTCGTGATACAAATTTTTGATAGTTTCCAGCTTCGTCCATTGGTCTGGTGTATCAACTTTCCCCCAGGCAATATCCTTCATCGGGAAACCTTCGTAATACTGCAACATGAAGGCATCGGTTGCCCCGGTCGCCATTCGTAGCGGGCCGGTAATGCCCGGTTCCTTGCCCTGGGTCAGCACCACGTCTGACGGCTGCGAAGCCAGATCGCACTGTTTTTTCTCTTTGCAGATTTTACTGTTTTTATAATCGAGGATGCTTTCCAGCAACTGATAGTTCGGCTTGAGACGCTGATTCAGCCCTGCCAGTCCGCCCTCGCCTGCGTGCTGATTAATCGAGTTCAGGGCGCTGGTTTTGAAAGTATCATTCACTTCTGCGGTAATGATCGGGTTAAAAACGGGATCCATTTTGCCGATCTCTACGCGATTCAGCACCGGGACATCGCAGCCGGGGAAAGCCCCGCCGGTAAAGTGTTTCGCGGTATCAATGGTGCGCGGCAAACTGTTAGCGTAGGTAAAGACTTGCGTATTTTCAGGGCATCCGGCGGCAGGCAGCAGTTTGTCCTGCGCCAGCCAGGCACGGAAATAATGCCCCATATGTTCGGAAACCTGACCACCTTTTGGTGTCAGCAAACCGCCTTCGGTTTTCCACACCGGCCAGGTGTGCGTTGTCGATTCGGCAAGCACATCACCATAATTGACCAGCGGCGCACGGATACCGTGGCGGCTGAGCACCAGCACCTGTTGCAGTTCTAAATTATCGGACTGGGCAGCCTGAGCGACAGGCAAAGTGAGAGGTAAAACGCAGGCAAGTGCTGACAACGCAAAATAACGGGATGCTTTTTTCACGAGTGATCCTCTTGATGAAGTGTTTTGTAGATTCCCTGAAAACAAAAAACGCCGCAGAAGCCAACAGATTGATTCCTGCGGTGAATTTTCAGCATAGTGGAATATTCATCAAAAGTGGGGGATCAGGTTCACAACCTGTATCCGGGCTTTGTTCAGTCACAAAGAAAGCGGATCAGAACTGATAACGCAGCCACGCAAAGAACACATTGCCGTTATTGTAAGTTCCCGGAATATATGTCGCCTGGAAGGTAAGTTTGTTATAACCGATGGAAGCCAGCGGTAAAACGATCGGAATCGGGATATATTTATAGTCGTCACGAGCTGTGACCGCTGCGGTATACCCCAGCCCTAAGCGGAAGTTCTTATCTTCTGCAGGTGTCCATATTTTTTCCCAACCGTAACCCCCGATGGGTTCCCATTTATTATGGGAGTCTTTAAACGCCATTAAATAAATGCCATTCCAGTTACCCTTTTCATCGTACCGGGAAATACCATAACCTCCGCCCCACGGACGTTCGTTATATTTATCGGTTTTCTCTTTATCGTAGGTCAGGCGGTTATGCCAGGTAATAACCGGTAAATACAGATCCTGCGAATCAGAATCATTCCACGTCGTCGAAACCTTGTCTTTAAAATCTGACCATATTCCGGGAAAGATAGACTCTTTCTGTGATGGCTTTGGATCATCCGTGGGATAGGCACTATTATTGGCGGCAAAAGCGGGCACACAACAGGCGAGAACAACGGTGAAACTTAAATCCCTGGCAATTTTTTTATAAAACATCTTTTCAAATAACTCCCTGACGTAATGAATTATTATACCTAATCACGTCTGGAAAATAATTAAACGAGTTAAAAACAATACCCTTATTATTTTTTAATTACCTGAAATTTAAGTGATTGCCGATTATATTATAAGAGAATTCCTACCCTGAAGATAATACCATAAGTAAACAGAACGTAAGGAATAAGTAAGTTTCATAAAAAAATCCGCAGGCTTTCGCACTGCGGATTTTTATTACTGAAGCCCGTTAAGCGTTAGCCAAGCTGTTTACGGGCATTGCGGAACATGCGCATCCACGGGCTGTCTTCGCCCCATTCTTCCGGATGCCATGAGTTGCTGACAGTGCGGAAAACGCGCTCCGGATGCGGCATCATCACGGTAACGCGGCCTGACAGGTTGGTCACCGCCGTGATGCCGTTCGGAGAGCCGTTCGGGTTCGCCGGATAGCTTTCGGTCGCCTGACCGTTGTTATCCACGAAACGCAGCGCTACCAGATTACTGTGCTCAATTTGCGCCAGATGCGCGGCGTCACGCACTTCCACATGCCCTTCCCCGTGGGAAACGGCGATTGGCATACGTGAACCGGCCATACCCTGCATGAACATCGACGGGCTGGCAGCCACTTCCACCAGGCTGAAACGTGCTTCGAAACGGTCAGACAGGTTACGCACGAAGCGTGGCCAATGTTCCGCACCGGGGATCAGCTCTTTCAGGTTAGACATCATCTGACAGCCGTTACACACACCCAGCGCCAGCGTTTGCGGACGGTGGAAGAATTCTTCGAACTCTTCACGCACGCGGTCATTGAACAGAACTGATTTCGCCCAGCCTTCACCCGCGCCCAGCACATCACCGTAAGAGAATCCGCCGCACGCCACCAGCGTATGGAAATCCTGCAAATCCCGGCGACCGGCCAGCAAATCACTCATGTGGACATCAACCGCATCAAAACCGGCACGGTGGAAGGCAGCCGCCATTTCAACGTGGGAGTTCACGCCCTGCTCACGCAGCACGGCAACTTTCGGACGCGCGCCCTTCGCGATGTAAGGTGCGGCCACGTCTTCGTCAGGGGCAAAGGTCAGTTTGACGTTCAGCCCCGGATCCAGATCGTTGGTTTTCGCCTGATGTTCCTGATCGGCACATTCAGGGTTGTCGCGCAGACGTTGCATCTGCCAGGTCGTTTCAGCCCACCAGGTACGCAGCGTGGTGCGGCTTTCGCTGTACACCGGCTTGTCACCAGAAGAAATGATGAAGCGGTCACCGGTTTCGACGCTGCCGAGGTAATGCGTGCAATCCGCCAGACCAAAATCAGCCAGCGTTTTCTCAACCGCTTCACGGTCTGATGCACGGATCTGGATCACCGCGCCCAGTTCTTCGTTGAACAATGCCGCCAGCGCATCAGTGCCCAGCGCCGCGATATCTGCGGTCAGGCCGCAATGCCCTGCGAAGGCCATTTCAGCCAGCGTCACCAGCAGACCACCGTCGGAACGGTCATGATATGCCAGTAATTTCTGCTCAGACACCAGCGCCTGCATGGCATTGAAGAAGCCGCCCAGTTGCTCTGCGCTGCGCACATCCGCCGGTGTATTGCCGAGCTGACGGTAAACCTGTGCCAGCGCCGTGGCACCCAGTGCGTTATGACCGGCACCCAGATCCACCAGCAGCAACGCGGTGTCACCTTTATCGGTGCGCAGTTGTGGCGTCACGGTATGACGAACGTCTTCGACACGGGCAAACGCGGTGATCACCAGTGACAACGGCGAAGTCATCTCGCGTTGTTCGTTACCTTCCTGCCAGCGGGTTTTCATCGACATGGAGTCTTTGCCCACCGGGATGGTAATGCCCAGCGCCGGACAAAGTTCTTCGCCTACCGCTTTCACGGCGGCGTATAAACCGGCATCTTCCCCAGGATGACCGGCCGCAGACATCCAGTTAGCAGAAAGCTTAACGCGTTTCAGGCTGCCGATTTCTACCGCCGCGATATTCGTCAGTGCTTCGCCAACGGCCATGCGACCGGAAGCGGCGAAATCCAGCAAGGCAACCGGCGCACGTTCGCCCAGTGACATCGCTTCGCCGTGGTAGCTGTCGAGGCTGGCGGTGGTGACTGCGCAGTCGGCTACCGGGATCTGCCACGGGCCGACCATCTGGTCACGTGCGACCATACCGGTGACAGTGCGGTCACCGATGGTGATCAGGAAGGTTTTCTCGGCCACGGCCGGCAGATGCAGAACACGGTTTACCGCTTCAGCAATCTGAATATTTTCCGCATTCAGGTCATCGCCTTTGGCTTTCAGCGTGGTGACGTCGCGGGTCATTTTTGGCGTTTTGCCCAGCAGCACATCCAGCGGCATATCTATTGGCTGGTTGTCGAAATGGCTGTCTTCCAGAGAAAGATGCATTTCTTCAGTGGCTTCGCCGATGACCGCATAAGGAGCGCGTTCGCGCTGGCAGATCGCATCGAACTGTTCCAGCTGCGCCGGAGAAACCGCCAGCACATAACGTTCCTGCGATTCGTTACACCAGACTTCCAGCGGGCTCATACCCGGTTCGTCGTTGAGGATATCGCGCAGCCGGAAACGGCCGCCACGGTTACCATCACTGACCAGCTCCGGCATGGCATTCGATAAACCGCCCGCACCGACGTCATGGATAAATAAAATCGGGTTGGCTTCGCCCAGTTGCCAGCAGCGGTCGATCACTTCCTGACAACGGCGTTCCATTTCCGGGTTGTCGCGCTGTACGGAAGCAAAATCCAGATCGGCATCAGACTGACCGGAAGCCATAGAAGATGCCGCACCGCCGCCCAGACCGATATTCATCGCCGGACCACCAAGAACGATCAGTTTCGCGCCAACGGTGATTTCACCTTTTTGTACGTGATCAGCACGGATGTTACCGATACCGCCCGCCAGCATGATCGGTTTATGATAACCGCGCAGCTCCGGGCCGTTGTGGCTGTTGACGTTTTCTTCATAAGTACGGAAGTAGCCCAGTAATGCCGGACGACCAAATTCGTTGTTAAATGCGGCCCCGCCCAGCGGACCGTCGGTCATAATATCCAGCGCGGTAACGATACGATCCGGCTTACCAAAGTCTTCTTCCCATGGTTGTTCAAAACCCGGAATACGCAGGTTGGAAACGGAGAAACCGACCAGACCGGCTTTAGGTTTCGCACCACGGCCGGTTGCGCCTTCATCACGGATTTCGCCGCCGGAACCGGTGGCCGCACCCGGCCACGGAGAGATCGCCGTCGGGTGGTTATGGGTCTCGACCTTCATCAGGATATGCGCCTGTTCCTGATGAAAATCATACAGACCGTCTTTTGCATCAGCGTAGAAACGGCCGACCTGTGAACCTTCCATCACGGCGGCGTTATCTTTATACGCAGACAGCACGTGATCAGGGGTGTGTTCGAAGGTGTTCTTAATCATCTTAAACAGGGATTTCGGCTGCGTTTTACCGTCGATAATCCAGTCTGCGTTGAAGATTTTGTGACGACAGTGTTCTGAGTTTGCCTGTGCGAACATATACAGTTCGATATCCGTCGGGTTGCGCCCCAACGACGTAAAGGCAGCCATCAGATAATCAATTTCGTCCTGCGCCAGCGCCAGACCTAATTTGGTATTGGCGGCTTCCAGTGCGCCACGGCCCTCACCGAGGATATCCACATGTTGCACAGGGGCAGGCTGATGCTGTGCAAACAGCGCGCTGGCGTCTTCCAGCTGGCCAAAGACGGTTTCCATCATGCGGTCATGCAGCAAGGCACCCAGTTCGCTCCACTGAGCTTCGGCCAGTTGCGGTGCCTGAACATAAAATGCCAGACCGCGCTCCAGACGCAGAACCTGTGACAGGCCGCAATTGTGTGCGATATCGGTAGCTTTGGAAGACCACGGAGAAATGGTGCCGGGGCGCGGGGTCACTAACAGTAAACGACCAGAAGGAGCATGTTCAGCGAGAGAAGGACCGTATTTCAGAAGGCGTTGTAACTTGGTTTGTTCGTCCGAATTCAGCGGCGCGCTGACATCGGCAAAGTGTACATATTCGGCGTAAATATCGCTGACCGGAAGGCGGACTTCCTGACAACGGGACAACAATTTATTAATGCGAAAAGCCGACAAAGCGGGCGAACCACGCAGTATTTCCATAATGACAGATCTCTCGTCTTCGAAGACACTGACCACAGTGCTTCATTGGGCGCAACAGGGGGAAAACGCGGGCTATTATAAAGAAAGCTGGCGTCCGACGAAACCGTTTGCGCAGGGAAACTTGATATTCATTTATAGGCCCACATATCTTGCGGGTATCATGAATAAAGTTGCAGACTGCCGTTTTGTTGAGCAAAATGCGTCAGCACTGGGGATATAACCATACTAACTGCACAGCATAGCGTAAAAAAACAAGAGCGCCGCAGCGAGATAACTATTTGACGCGACTAAAAATTAATTATGTCCTGGTGGGGATCGCCGCCCTGTTACTGGCGCTGGCTTTATGGCCCGCAGTCCCATGGCACAGAGGTGAAGGCGACCAGCTGGATCACATAAAATCCCGTGGAGAATTGCGCGTAAGCACGCTCAATTCTCCACTGACTTTTATGGAATCTCCGGAAGGTAATCTCGGCTTCGATTACGAACTGGCTAAACGCTTTGCAGATTATCTGGGCGTGCGGCTGGTCGTGACACAGCACACCACCATCGAGAGCATGTTTGACGATCTGGACCATGATCATACTGACCTGCTGGCTTCCGGGCTGGTATATAACAATGCGCGGCTGAAAAACTACCGCGCCGGTCCGGAGTACTATTCCGTTTCCCAGCAGCTGGTTTACCGGCAGGGTGCCGTGCGTCCGAAAAGCTTTGCGGACATCAAAGGCTCGCTGGTGGTGTCTGCCGGCAGCGCACATATCGCCACACTCGAAGACGCCAGTAAAAAGTATCCCGGCCTCACGTGGACCACAACCGATAAGATGTCGCCACGCGATTTGTTGCAGCAAGTCGAGAACGGCAAACTCGATTATACGCTGGGCGATTCGGTGACTATCGCGCTGATGCAGCGCGTCTATCCGCGTCTGGCGGTGGCTTTTGATGCCACTGATGACGAACCCGTGACCTGGTACTACCGCAAGCAACCTGATGACGACAGCCTCTCGGCCGCCATGCTGGACTTTTTCAGCCAGATTTCTGAAGACGGTACACTGGAAAAGCTGGAGGAGAAATATCTCGGGCATGTGGGCGATTTTGATTACGTCGATACCCGGACTTTCCTTAACGCCATCGACAGTACGCTGCCGGATTTACAGCCGCTGTTTGAAAAATATGCCGGGAATATTGACTGGCGTTTACTGGCTGCCATCGCCTATCAGGAGTCACATTGGGATCCGCAGGCGAAATCCCCGACCGGCGTACGGGGTGTGATGATGCTGACCCGTGCAACCGCTGGCGGGCTGAATGTCGACGACCGTACTGACGCCGAACAGAGCATTCGCGGCGGTGCCCAGTATCTGTCGCATCTGATGGATAAAATGCCGGAATCAATTCCGCAGGATGAACGGATCTGGTTTGCCCTTGCCGCTTATAACATGGGTTATGGTCATATGCTGGATGCCCGTAAGCTGACGGCGCAGCAAAAAGGCAATCCTGACAGCTGGGCTGATGTGAAGCAACGCTTGCCGATGCTGAATCAGAAACGCTTCTTCAGCCGGACGAGTTACGGATATGCGCGTGGTACGCAGGCGTATAACTATGTGGAGAATATCCGTCGTTATCAGCTGAGTCTGGTGGGATACCTGATGGAAAAGGAAAAACAGCAGGCACAGAAAGCCGCCTTACAGGCTCAGTTAGGTCAGGGGTATCCGGTGGTCAATGCGCAGGAAGCCCTGGCACCGTAAGGCTGGCAGGCCTGTTTATCAGGCCTGTTCATCCGACGCATTACCCGCCTGAGCAGCACGCTCTGCCAGTCGCAGCGCTTTTTTCTGGCTGCGGCGAAAACGGAAAAAACGACTCAGTTGTTCCGAACAGGCTTCTGCCAGTACACCCGCAGTAATGTCTATCTGATGATTCATGCCCGGATGGCGCAGTATATCGAGCAACGATCCCACAGCACCGGTTTTAGCGTCAGCGGCACCATACACCACGCGGCGGATCCGGCTGTGGATCATCGCCCCGGCGCACATAACACAAGGTTCCAGCGTGACGTAAAGTGTGGCGTCAAGCAGGCGATAATTGCATATGGTGTCACCGCCCTGACGTAATGCCATGATTTCCGCATGCGCTGTCGGATCATGATGACCGATAGACCGGTTCCAGCCTTCGCCAATCACCTGATTGTCTAAAATCAGCACTGCCCCCACCGGCACTTCGCCTTCGTCCTGCGCTTTCAGCGCCAGCGTCATGGCATACCGCATCCAGTGTTCATCATCATTTATTACTGCCAATTCTGCGTCTGCCACTTCAACCTCAATTATTTTTTACCGGCAGACATTTTAGCTGAATTTTGTGCTGGCCGTTATTCGAGTTGCTGTAACTCACCCTGTTTACTGACGCGAAAACGGTGTTCACAAAAGAACAATAACGGGTTGTCCTGCTTACTGTCGCTGTATCCGCTGTAAAGTTTAAGCGGAGAACCAATGCGGCTTTCGAGCTGCACCACTTTCTCCTCACCCAGGCAACGCAAGGGTAACACCCAACCGCCTTTACCCCGGGCGATCCGGCTGCCGACCAGACGGACCTGTGGCAAAAACAGGGACGTATTATAGACCTGCTTTACCAGATTCTCCGGTGATCCGGTGATCAACCAGACTTCAGTATCATCGCTGTCGAGATATTCACGCAGCCTGCGCTGCACCACCGGAAACTCCACCACTTTCTCGCGAAAGGCAGTCACAAATTGCAGCTCCAGCGCTTTTAGCCGCGCTTCACTGTGACCAAAAGTAATAGCCCACAGTAACAGGCTCATCGGCCAGCGCGCGGCGCGCCCATGGATAAACAGCCCGATTCCTATCAGTGGCAGAACCGGCACGACTAAAATCAGATTCTGCGGCATCCGTCTGAGCAAAAATCGCAGAAAGCTGCCGAACATATCCTGCTGGTGCAGCGTGCCATCAAGATCAAAAAAGACTACCCGCCGATCAGGCTTCCTACTCAATCCGTTACTCCTCGGGATCGTTGAACCCCATCAACCAGGTAAAAATAAAACCAGCCAATACCGTAATGACTAAACCCGTCAGATACAACATCACTTTGCCGGAAATAATGGTCAGTGCCAGCGGCAGTCCGGAAATACCAAACGTGATGACCGTCGCGACTTTCCAGTAACAGATTAGCGCACCCCCGACGGCTCCGCCCAGACACGCACCAATAAAAGGACGACCGAGCGGCAAGGTAACACCGAATATTAATGGTTCACCAATACCGAGAATACCCACCGGCAGCGCGCCTTTAATCACTTTTTTCAGCCGTGTGTTTCGGGTTTTAATATACACCGCAATTGCCGCGCCCACCTGCCCCACGCCCGCCATGGCTAAAATCGGCAGCAGTGGATTAGAACCATGTGCCTGGATCAGCTCAACGTGGATCGGCACCAGCCCCTGATGCAGCCCGGATAATACCAGCGGCAAAAATGTCCCCGCCAGTATCGCGCCCACCAGTAACCCACCTTTATCGATGGCAATATTGACACCCTGCGCGATGCCGTCAGAGATATAACCACCGACAGGCTGAAGGATAACAATCGCCAGTGTCGCAGTGATAAGGGTCGTCATCAGCGGATTAAGGATCAGTTCGACAGATTCCGGCAACCACTGACGCAGCCTCTTCTCCAGCCAGCACATCAGCGCGACGACCAGTAATACAGCGATCACACCGCCGCGCCCCGGCTGTAAAGTTTCACCAAACAGGGTAATTTGCGCCAGTGCAGGGCTGGAGAGGATCCCCGCCATCACACCGCCCATGGCCTGAGAACCGCCGAAAACGCGCGCCGCGTTCACGCCGACTAAAATATTCATGATGGCAAATACAGCACCACCAAAAATCGCCAGCAAGCCAAGCACGTTAGGATAATCAAGGGCAATGGAACCGGCGATATCCGGCCGTTTGAGCAGGTTAATAATGCCCATAATCAGCCCTGAGGCAATAAATGCCGGGATCAGCGGGATAAAGACATCAGCCAGTTTGCGCAGCGCCCCGCTCATCGGTGCAGAGTACTTCGCTTTGGCGCTGGCTTTATTCCGGGCAATGTCATTTTCTCCCGACGAATTTGCCGTCCCTGTCGGACTCAGCAACAGACGCATCTCATCCACCACTTTTGCCGCCGCACCCGGGCCAACAATAAACTGATGCTGGTCACCTTGTTTAAGATATCCTTTGATACCTTCCAGTGTTTTCAGGCTGACCAGATCCAGCCGGTTATCGTCATACACTTCCACGCGGACGCGGGTCATGCAGTTTTCCAGCTTGCTGATATTCCCTTCACCGCCGACGCCCTGCAAAATCTTCGCAGCCAGCAGATGAGTTTTATCCATTGCCATCGCCATGCTTAACTCCTTGAGTTTAATCAGTCAGTGCCGCGCGCAGGAATCCATGGTGTTTAGTCAGTCGTATTTTGGCCTGCTCCGCGTCAATGCCTGCCAGCACCATCAGAATAGCCGGTTTGACTTCAAAATCGGTTTGAGAGAGTGCCTGTTCAGCATCAGCACGGGAGGCCCCTGTGGCCTCAACAACGATCCGGCAGGCACGATCGACCAGCTTCACATTGGTCGCCTTCACATCTACCATCAGGTTCTGATAAACCTTGCCACTTTTGACCATCGCCCCGGTTGAAATCATATTCAGCACCAGCTTCTGCGCCGTGCCGGATTTCAGACGGGTTGAACCGGTCAGCGCTTCCGGCCCGACAACCGGAGAAATCGCGATAGCCGCCTCGCGGGCAATTGGCGAATCCGGGTTACAGGAAATCGCCACTGTGGCGCAGCCCGTTTCGAAGGCATAGCGCAAAGCACCGATGACATAAGGGGTGCGTCCGCTTGCGGCTAATCCGACGACGGTGTCATCCGCGTTCAGATTGATGTTTTTTAAGTCTTCAACGCCCAGCGATTCACTGTCTTCCGCACCTTCTACCGCTTTGAGCAGCGCACCCGGCCCGCCGGCAATCAGCCCGACAACCATGCCGTGCGGCACGCCAAACGTTGGCGGACATTCCGAAGCATCCAGAACGCCAAGACGTCCGCTGGTGCCGGCACCAAGGTAAATCAGGCGTCCGCCGGATTTAAAAGAAGCCGCCGCTTTATCAATAGCCTGTGCGATATAAGGCAGAACTTTATTGATGGCTTCCGGCACTTTGCGGTCTTCCTGATTGAAGCAGGTGGCCAATTCCAGTGAAGACATTTCATCTAAGTTCATCGTATCCGGATTGCGGCTTTCAGAAACGAGTGCGCCTAAATTGAGTGGACGATTCATGATTCTCTCCTGAATTTTTAATTCAAAATTATTACACAATAGTTGAATATATTATTCATCAATACGAGGAATATTTGCTACTTTAGATAACATAATCCGTAAAACGTGATGTAAGTATTCAGAGACACCGGGATAACCCACCATGAGTTGTATGATCCGTATCCGTCAGCTTTATCCGACGCTGGCGCAAAATGACCGCAAACTGGCTGATTTTCTCCTCGCGCATCCGGAAAAAGCGCGCCATATGAGTTCGCAGAAACTGGCTGAAAAGGCCGGTGTCAGCCAGTCTGGCGTGGTGAAATTTGCCCAAAAACTGGGATATAAAGGCTTCCCGGCGCTGAAACTGGCAATGAGTGAAACACTGGCATCGCCGGAAAACAGTGAGCCGGTCACTGTACATAATCAGATTTTAAGCACCGACAGCCTGCATGTTGTGGGTGAGAAATTACTGGCTGAGAAACAATCGGCGCTTCGTGCAACCCTGGATATCAACAGCGAGCCACGGCTGCAAATTGCGTTGTCGATGCTCGCCGGTGCCCGAAAAATTGTGCTAAGTGGCATTGGCGCATCCGGATTAGTGGCAAAGGATTTAGCGTATAAGCTGCTGAAAATCGGGGTCACGGCAATTGCCGAATCCGATACGCATGTTCTGGTTGCCACCGCACAGGCGCTGTCGAAAGAAGATTTATTGCTGGCGATTTCGTTCAGCGGTGAACGGAGCGAAATCAATCTTGCGGCAAAGGTCGCCCGCGAGAGTGGGGCAAAAGTCCTGGCCATCACCGGTTTTTCACCTAATACCCTGCAACAGCAGGCAGACCATTGTTTGTATACGGTCGCAGATTTACCCGCAACCCGCGGCGCAGCCCTCTCCGCCAGTACGGCGCAATATTCCCTGACGGATTTATTGTTCGTCGCACTGGTTCAGCAAGATACGGCGCATGCACCGGAGCGTATCCGTCACAGCGAAGAATTGGTGAAAAAGCTGGTTTGATCCGGATCATTTGAAGGATGGAAAGGTACGCGAGCAGAATCTACGCCAGCGCAATTCTGCTATACTGCGCGCCCTGATTATTGATCTGTTTATTGAATATAAGAGAAAACGCCATGGCCCTGTTGATCACACACAAATGCATTAATTGCGATATGTGCGAACCGGAGTGCCCGAATCAGGCGATTTCAATGGGCAGTGAGATTTACGAAATCGACAGCGATCGTTGTACGGAATGCGTCGGTCATTATGATAAACCGACCTGCCAAAGCGTCTGCCCGATCGACAATACCATCATCATTAATCCGCAACACACCGAAACCAACGAACAGCTTTGGGATAAGTTTGTGGTATTGCATCACACCGTATAATTAACGGCGTGATGCATTTTCAAAACCACCCAAAATAATTCGAGCGGGAGGAAGGCGGCAAGTGAAGTGATCCCGATGAGCTTATTCAGGTAAGTGATTCGGGTCACTGAAAGCAGCCGACGCATCTGCCGCTTGCAGTACGAAGGGGTTAGTTCTCGATAATTACCGTGGCACAGGCATAACGCCTTTCATCAGCCAGCGTAACATGGACTGATTTCACCCCCATTTCTGCAGCCATTTCCGCCGCGCGGGCATGAAAAACCAGCCCCGGTTTTCCCAGCACATCATTGACGACTTCAAATTGCTCAAATGCCAGACCGTTGCGGATCCCGGTTCCCAGCGCTTTAGCCGCGGCCTCCTTGACAGCAAACCGCTTCGCGAGGAAACGTACCGGCTGTTGGTGCTGCTGATACACAGACCATTCATTCGCGCACAAAATACGCTTCGCCAGACGGTCGCCACTGCGTTCAATTACCGCTTCGATACGGGAAATTTCAACGATATCCGTACCTAAACCTAAAATGCTCATTACCGGCGCGCTTCCCGCATCAGGTTTTTCATTTCGCGTACTGCACCGGATAATCCGTCAATAACAGCCTGACCGATAATCGCATGGCCGATATTGAGCTCATGCATTTCCGGCAGTGCGGCGATCGGCTGCACGTTATGGTAAGTCAATCCGTGGCCGGCGTTCACTTTCAGCCCCTTACCGGCTGCATAAGCTGCGCCCTGTTTAATACGCTCCAGCTCGGCCTGACGCTCAAGGTCAGTTTTCGCCTCCGCATAAGCACCGGTATGGATTTCGATGTAAGTTGCCCCTACCGCGACGGCCGCATCAATCTGGCGCATATCCGGGTCGATAAACAGGGAAACCAGAATGCCCGCTTCGCTTAGGCGCGTGACCGCAACGGTCATTTTATCCAGCTGACCGGCGACATCCAGCCCCCCCTCAGTGGTCACTTCTTCGCGTTTTTCCGGCACCAGACAGCAGAAATGCGGCAGAATTTCGCAGGCAATACCGACCATCTCGTCGGTGACGGCCATTTCCAGATTCATGCGGGTTTGGATAGTCTGACGCAGAAGACGTACATCACGGTCGGTGATATGACGACGATCTTCACGCAGGTGGACGGTGATCCCATCAGCACCAGCCTGTTCAGCGATAAATGCCGCCTGAACCGGATCAGGGTATGCCGTACCGCGTGCATTACGCAATGTCGCGATATGATCAATGTTAACGCCCAACAGCAACTCAGCCATAACAGCTCCAGGTTTAAGAATGAATTGATTGATGAATGGAACAAAACGCTAATTCCTGCAGTTTACACCTTTGAGAGTGGCGGCGTGTAGCCCGGATTCCGAATTAGCGGGAAGAATTATCAGAAGGTGATACAGGTTTTTTAACCTGAAACTGGCGGAACAGCTCGCGGCTTTTCAGGGGCTTACCGCCAAGGTAAGGTTTGAGCGCCATGCGGGTGAAACGCTTTGCAGCCCGCAGCGTTGAGACATCCGGGAATTCACGGCTGGCCAGTGCTTTTAAATCCCGGCCGGTAAAGCTGGAATGATCAATCACCAGACTGGCAATAAAGCCTTTTTCTTCACGGTAACGGTACGTCATGGTGTCACTGACTTCTTCACCGCTGCCTGCGCAATGCAGAAAATCCACGCCGTAACCCAGATGGTGCAATAGGGAAAGTTCGAACTGACGTAATGCATATTCAGGAGACGCGCTGGCACTCGCGAGATTTTGCAAACAGTTGAGATAATCGAAGAACAATGATGAGTAATTAGCTTCCTGCTCAAGCACCCGTGAAACGAGCTCATTGACGTACAAGCCGCTGTAAAGCATCAGCCCGGAAAGAGGAAGAGCAAGGGAGACAGGTTCAGCATTACGCAGGGTTTTCACTTCTCCCCGCCCGCTCCAGCGAACCAGTAAAGGAGTAAAAGGCTGCAGGCAGCCTTTTAAATTGGACCGGCGGCCACGCGCACCTTTAGCCAGTATGCGTACCCGCCCTTGCCCCTCAGTGAACAAATCCAGCATTAAGCTGGTTTCACTGTAAGGTCGCCCATGCAAAACAAATGCGCGTTGCCAGCCTTCCATAGGCGCGGACCTTATAAATCGTCTACATAACCCAGACTGCGCAACGCACGTTCGTCGTCTGCCCAGCCGGATTTGACCTTAACCCACAACTCAAGATGGACTTTCGCTTCGAACATGTTCTCCATGTCGTGACGCGCTTCGATCCCGATTGTCTTGATTTTAGAGCCTTTATTACCGATAACCATTTTCTTCTGGCCTTCACGTTCTACCAGAATCAGGCCATTAATGTCGTATCCGCCCCGTTCATTGCTGACAAAGCGTTCGATTTCAACGGTCACTGAATATGGCAACTCTTCGCCCAGAAAGCGCATCAGTTTTTCACGGATGATTTCAGAAGCCATAAAGCGCTGGGAACGGTCAGTAATGTAATCCTCGGGGAAGTGATGAATCGCTTCCGGCAGGCGTTTTCGCACCAGAGCTGCGATGGTATCAACGTTGGTACCTTTCTCTGCGGAGATCGGCACGATATCGACGAAGTTCATCTGCTCACTCAGGAATTGCAAATGTGGCAATAATTTAGATTTATCGGTGACGTTATCAATCTTGTTGATTGCCAGCAGAACCGGTGATTTCAAATCACGCAGTTTGTTGACCACCATTTCGTCATCGGCAGTCCAGTTAGTGCCTTCAACAACGAAGATCACCAGTTCAACATCACCGATGGAGCTGCTTGCAGCGCGGTTCATCAGACGGTTGATGGCACGTTTTTCTTCAATGTGCAGCCCTGGTGTGTCCACGTAAATAGCCTGATAGGGCCCTTCGGTATGGATACCCATGATGCGGTGACGCGTGGTTTGCGGTTTGCGGGAAGTAATGGAGATTTTTTGCCCCAATAATTCATTCAGCAAGGTAGATTTACCGACGTTAGGACGGCCTACGATTGCAACAAAACCACAGTAATTCTTTTCTTCGCTCATTCAAGCTCCAGCTGTATCAGCGCTTGTTCCGCTGCCGCCTGCTCGGCTTTACGGCGGCTTGAACCGGTTCCTACAACCGGCTGGCTCAAGCCACTGACCTGGCAGTGGATGGTAAACTCCTGATCGTGCGCTTCACCGCGAACCTGCACAACCAGATAAGAAGGCAACGGCAGATGGCGACCTTGTAAAAACTCCTGTAAACGGGTTTTTGGGTCTTTCTGCTTATCACCGGGACTGATTTCGTCTAAACGACTACGGTACCAATCGAGAATCAGCTTTTCGACGGTCTGGATATCACTGTCCAGGAACACGCCGCCAATGAGTGCCTCCACCGTATCCGCAAGAATCGACTCGCGGCGGAAACCACCACTTTTCAATTCGCCCGGCCCTAAGCGTAAACATTCGCCGAGATCGAATTCACGTGCCATTTCCGCGAGCGTATTTCCACGTACCAGCGTGGCACGCATACGACTCATATCGCCCTCGTCTACGCGAGGAAAACGATGATACAACGCGTTAGCAATGACATAACTAAGAATTGAGTCACCCAGGAACTCTAAACGCTCATTGTGTTTACTGCTTGCGCTGCGGTGAGTCAGTGCCTGCAATAAAAGCTCCTGCTGTTGAAAAGTGTAGCCCAGCTTCCGCTGAAGCCTGTTTATTACGATGGGATTCATGAGTTACCAATAGACTAAGAATGCGTCAAAAACTTCAGCATACGGAACAGGCCTGCTTCGCCCTAAGCCAATCCAAAGCTGTTTCGTTTGCAGTGGCTCCCTCAGTTCGTTTTAAATTAAAACGTAAAATCAGGGGAGCCAACTTTTATCGCCCGAAAGGATATTCTACAACGAGTGGAAATATAATGCTGCGGTAATAGGCACCATTAAATTAATGAATTCCACCGATTCGGCTTAAACGAACACCGGTAGGCCATTCACCTTCCTGTTTTTTAAAGCTCATCCAAATTGCGGAAGCTTTACCCACTAAGTTCTGTTCCGGAACAAAACCCCAGTAACGGCTGTCAGCGCTGTTATCACGGTTATCGCCCATCATGAAATAATGGCCGGCCGGCACCACCCAAGTTCCCAGTGGCTGACCCGGTTGCTGATAATAAGCACCCAGTTGGTCACGCGCGCCTGGCACGGTCAGAATACGATGCGTCACATTACCCAGGGTTTCATTGCGCTGCACAAGACGGACGCCGTCTTGTGGCACGTTACTGGTCGGTGGCGTTTCAAAGAAACCACTGCTGGCTTCGCCACCTGAAGACTGACCAAAAGTCTGTACGAAATCACTGGCAACGCCGGTGTCATATGTCACCGCCAGTGCGGTGGTGCAATTTTTGCCGGTTTCACAGGCAGGCTGAACGGTCACCTGCTTGCTGAACGGATCATATGTCACTTTGTCACCCGGTAAGCCTACCAGACGTTTAATATAGTCCACGCTCGGATTTTGCGGATATTTAAATACCACAACATCGCCACGTTTCGGCTCACCCGTTGGGATCAGCTTAGTCTGCGTAATAGGATCTTTCAGGCCGTACGCATATTTTTCAACCACAATGAAATCGCCAATAAGCAGCGTTGGCATCATGGAGCCGGACGGGATCTGGAAAGGCTCATAAATAAATGAACGCACCACAAACACAACCAACAATACCGGGAATACCGAGGCACAGGTTTCTACCCAGCCCGGTTGCTTCGCCACTTTGTTCAACGTTGAATCGTCAACAGCACCACCCGTTTCAGCCTTAATTTTAGCAATTTTAGCCCGGCGTGCAGGTGCCAGCTTGAAACGATCAAGGCACCAGATAATCCCAGACACCAGCGTTGCAATCGCCAGAATCAGGGCAAACATGTTAGCCATGCATACTCCCTACAACTCAATTAAGGGTTTACTTGCTGTCTTTACCCACGTGAAGAATGGCCAGGAACGCTTCTTGTGGTAACTCGACGTTACCCACTTGTTTCATGCGTTTCTTACCATCTTTCTGTTTCTGCAAAAGTTTTTTCTTACGGCTGACGTCGCCGCCATAACATTTGGCGAGAACGTTTTTACGTAATTGCTTCACGGTTGAACGGGCAATGATATGAGCACCAATCGCCGCCTGGATAGCAATATCGAACTGCTGACGCGGGATCAGTTCCTGCATCTTCTCGACCAGCTGGCGTCCACGGAACTGGGAATTGCCACGGTGAGTGATCAACGCCAATGCATCCACACGGTCGCCGTTGATTAGAACATCAACACGCACCATGTCAGAAGCCTGAAAACGTTTGAAATTGTAATCAAGTGACGCATAACCGCGTGACGTTGACTTCAGGCGGTCAAAGAAATCGAGTACGACTTCCGCCATCGGGATTTCATAAGTCAGTGCGACCTGATTGCCGTGGTAAACCATGTTGGTCTGTACGCCACGTTTTTCAATACACAACGTAATCACGCTGCCCAGATATTCCTGAGGCATCAGCATGTGACACTCGGCGATAGGCTCACGCAGTTCCAGAATGTTATTCAACGCTGGCAGTTTAGACGGGCTGTCTACATAAACAGTTTCGTTGCTGGTCGTCAGAACTTCATAAACTACGGTCGGTGCCGTGGTGATCAGATCCAGATCGTATTCACGTTCCAGACGTTCCTGAATGATTTCCATGTGCAACAGCCCCAGGAAACCACAGCGGAAACCGAAGCCCAGCGCAGTAGAACTTTCTGGTTCGTAGAACAGTGAGGCATCATTGAGGCTCAGTTTGCCTAACGCATCACGGAAGTTTTCATAATCATCTGAGCTGACCGGGAACAGACCAGCATAAACCTGCGGTTTCACTTTCTTGAAGCCAGGCAGTGCTTTGTCAGCAGGCTGACGAGCCAGAGTCAGTGTGTCCCCTACTGGTGCGCCGAGAATATCTTTGATCGCGCATACCAGCCAGCCAACTTCGCCGCAGTTCAGAATGTCTTTATCGACACGTTTAGGCGTGAAAATACCCAGACGATCGGCGTTATAAACCTGTCCGGTACTCATCACTTTAATTTTGTCGCCCTTTCTCATGGTACCGTTTTTGATACGTACCAGAGACACAACGCCAAGATAGTTATCGAACCATGAATCGATGATCAACGCCTGCAGTGGCGCATCAGGATCACCTACCGGCGGTGGCACATCACGTACCAGACGCTCCAGCACCTCCGGCACACCGACACCGGTTTTCGCAGAACAGCGGACAGCATCCGTAGCATCAATACCCACGATGTCTTCGATTTCCTGCGCCGCACGATCCGGATCAGCGGCCGGTAAGTCGATTTTGTTCAGAACCGGCACAACTTCCAGATCCATTTCCATTGCCGTATAGCAGTTTGCCAGCGTCTGGGCTTCAACACCCTGCCCTGCATCCACGACTAATAACGCCCCTTCGCAGGCGGCGAGAGAACGGGAAACTTCATAGGAAAAGTCGACATGGCCCGGTGTGTCGATGAAGTTCAGGTGATAAACCTGACCATCTTTCGCTTTATAGTCGAGCGTCACGCTTTGCGCTTTGATGGTAATGCCGCGTTCACGCTCAAGATCCATCGAATCGAGGACCTGCGCTTCCATTTCACGGTCGGATAACCCACCGCAAATTTGAATAATACGGTCTGACAGCGTCGACTTACCGTGGTCAATGTGGGCAATAATGGAGAAATTTCGTATATGCTTCATTATAAAAGTTTTTTTACCTTGGTATTTCTGAATCATTCGCCATGAACATACAGCGACGGTTTGTAGGTTGGCTGTCTTTCGCCTAAGTCGCAGCATTCTACATGCCAGCACCGTGAAAACCTAGTCTCGCCACATCCTAACTCCAGATTATGCGAGCTTTCTCAGGACGAAATCTTTATATTTTCATTTGTTTTCATTACCCGGGTGACTGTGTGCCTCCTATGTTTGTCCTCATCCGGTATTGCGTGCGTGTGCCGCATGCCGTTTGGTTTTAGGAAAATCCCCATATACACAAACCCGTGTTGAAACTTAATATATTGTTATAAAAGAAATTACATAATTTCAAACATTTAAAGCTCTTATTCGCCTTCTTCCATAAATATCTTTTTCTTTTTAATTCAATCCGGTTACAAGGTTATCACTATGATCAATGAAGGGCGGCTGCTCAGTCAGCATGGCTTTGCCAAAGCCAACTCTTGGATCACTCTGGTCCTGTCTGTATTGTTATTGATCGGCGGTGCAGTGCAGATTGCATTTTTGCTGGCCTTTGGCCAGACCGCTGAGGGACTGCATACTGTAATTTTGTCCGCTCTGCTCAGTATTGCCCTGGGTATTGTCCTTATCCTGCTGCGACGTCTGATACGGCCAAATCAAATCTATCAGCTTCATGAAAACGGTATTTTAGTTATAAGCCAGACCGATAAGAAAAACCGTTTTATCCCTTTTGACCGCATTATGGATATATATCGCTTCAGAACCGGGAAATACACACGCCGTATTTTAAACACAATGATATTCCGCGAGGAAGACAGCAAAGTCTGGCACCGAATTACGCCAAACATCGCCAATTCGGAAAGATTAATTGAAGTGATTAAAAATGAACAGCTGATGTATCGCGGCCCCTGGGCCTTAAATACCCTGGCGCAGGGAGGGGATATTCTTTTTACCTATCTGATCAATCCACATTCCGGATTGAAAAGATTTATCGGCGCTAACCTGCTGGCGTTGAACGAAAAAAAGATACACCTGAGCGCCCTGGTATTAACCACCGATGAAGGAAAGAAAGTGCCTGTTGAGGATATTCAGTTTATCAGTGGCGGCAGCAACAGCCCGCTGATACGTCTGCTGGATAAACACGGCCGCATCCTTTTCTCTGTTGAATATACATCGCTTTCAAGTGCAGATCTTTTCATCGCACTGATCGAACATATGATCCAAAACCGTATACCCGTCAGAAATTAAAAATGACACAGTGTTAGCAAACACTGTGTCATTTTTATGCATGGCAAGAAGCAGAATTAAGCAGGGAGTTAACTGTCAACCGAATAACGGAAAGCGTCAGGTGGCAAACCCACCTGCAAAATCACAGGCTGGTAGCCTGCTTTACTATCCATTTTCGCAGCCAGTGATTTGGCTATCAGAAATCCTAATCCGCCCCCCAGCACCGCACCAACAACCGCATATACATCTGCTTTCAGCACGGCTTGCAATACGCTGCCACCTGCAATCACACCAACCAGTGGCGTCATATAAACCAGCAACGCCGAGCGCAACAGGTTCCCTTCCTGTATTCCCAGTTCAACTTTCTGACCAGGGACAAGAGGTTCGTTAACGCTGACCCGGAGGTTATGTTCAGTTTGCGGCCCTAACTCATTCAATACGCGAGCGCCACAGCCTGAACGTGAATGGCAGCTACTGCAACCCGCCTGTGTTTCACAACGCAGTGTCGCAATACCGTCTTGCCACGACACAACCGTGGCCCATTCTTTCATCATGTGATCACCCTGTATTTCTGCCACTGAGGCCGTTAATTCTGTTAAACGCTATTTTGCTGAGAAAACAATGCTCTCGGCAATACGTTTGGCCGTTGAAGGAGGAAGTTCACCGACGACAGTGATTTCATTGCCATTACGTATTTCGGTTTGCACGGTTCTGCGCCCTTGCCTGATCAATTGCTCAGAAGGACCACTGGTTGTTGCACTGATATTGACAGAGAAACTAAACAGTCCGTCTGTGTACAACCGGGATTCTATCGATACAGGCATATTTGGCAAGTTCCGGCGGCTACTTGCCACCTCCGTCACGCCATCTGGCAGCCATTTTATTTGCCAGTCAAACTTCACCTGCTCAGAGGCAGGTAAAGACAGCACCGGCGGTAAACTCGCTTTTTCGAGATCAACAACCGTTCCAATGACTTGTTGTCCTTCATCGAAACTGATGACGCGGAACTGCTCCAGTGTTTCACCGTCACGATCCAGTAAATCGACACGCATCGGCAGTTTCGTCTGCTCATCGATCCATATGACATAACTAAATCGGGTACCATCGCGGGACACAACACGGATCACCTGACTCAGACGATCGGCTGCACGTGCACGGCCTACGGCAATAAAATCGTAGTATTTAGTCAGAAGAGTGAAATCGCTAAAGACGATAGAAGGCAGGGAATCAACGATATGATCGCCGTCCAGCGTAAAGGGCTGTAAACCGGTCTCAAAGTAGCTGATGTCTTTCCCACGCTGGACAATTTCACGGCGCGGTCCATCCATCAGAACCAGTTGAGCGAGCGGAGTTTGATGAGAAACAGCATGACGATAGCGAAAGGAATCAATCCCTTGCTTCGTGATGTTGATAAAACCCATTTCATAATTCAGCGTTTGGGAAGCTTTGCCCATCTCTTGTAGTAACGCCTCGGAAGGTGAATCTGCCGAGGCGATACCAGGAGTAAGCACGCTGCCCGCCGCTAAACAAACGGCAAACCAAATTTGCTTCATTACTGCGTTTGCGTTCCTAAAGACTGAGTTCCTGGGACCTGAACAGCGGCTTGCTGAGGAGTAACAGGTTCAAGTTGAAGCTGCTCTGAATGCAAGCGGCGCTGCAATTCGTAATCCTGCAACATCGCATTAATGCGTTTACGTTGCTCCTGAACATTTTGTTGCCCGCTGGTGGTATTGCCTTCATTTGGCACGCCGAAGCTCACCGGAGAAGCTTTACCCATCATAGGCAATGTATTGAACGCTGGCGTTTCCGGAGAAGCCCCTGATGCGTCAGGCTGGTTATAATGCTGAACACCAACAATAACAGCGAGTGAGACACAAGCCGCCACGCCCACCTGAGTCAACTGGCTCGCCCATGGGCGCACCTTCTGCCAGAATGGCATTTTTTGCCAGGTATGAGGCTGAGGTTGAGATTCGGTTGCGGAACCCGGTACCAGTTTTACCGGCTCATTTGCCAGCGCTGCGGCCACACGGTCTGCGATATCCAGATGCAACACGTTCCCAATATCACCGCGTAGCGTATCGCGGATCAAATGATAACTCTGCCAGTCTTGCTGAAGCCTGGTATCAGTTGATAATGAACTTAACAGTTCAGTATCAATGGCTTCACCATCCATCAGAGCGGAAAGCTTTTCTTTCTGCATGCCTAAGTATCCTTCCTGTGTCCGTCATCTCTAACGCTGGATGAGCGGTTGAACTTTGTTATCAATTGCTTCCCGGGCACGGAATATACGTGATCTCACTGTACCCACCGGACAATCCATGATGGCGGCTATTTCTTCGTAGCTCAATCCATCCAACTCCCTCAAGGTAATCGCCATACGGAGATCTTCAGGAAGTGCTTCAATAGTACGGAAAACAACCTGCCGTAATTCTTCAGACAACATCAAGTTCTCAGGGTTCGAAATTTCTTTAAGGGCACCGCCATTTTCGAAATTTTCGGCTTCATTCGCGTCGACATCACTGGATGGCGGGCGTCGGCCCTGAGCGACTAAATAATTTTTCGCTGTGTTGACTGCAATACGATACAGCCAGGTATAAAAAGCACTGTCGCCGCGGAAAGATTCCAGCGCACGATACGCTTTAATAAAAGATTCCTGAACCACATCAGGCACATCGCCTTGTGGTACATAGCGGGATACAAGGCTCGCTACCTTATGCTGGTAACGAATAACCAGTAAATTGAACGATTTTTGATCACCCTTCTGGACCCGCTCAACCAGAACCTGATCGGCTAACTGCTCGCTCATCCGAGGTAAAATCTCCCCAAAACTTTCTCCGCGCTTAAAATCGTACTGCCAGCTTTCATCATTATATTCCTGAGCAAGTACTGCTTGGAGTTCACATGAAACATTAAGTTCCACATCGCCATTGTTTTTTCTATTGAAGTCTCAAGCCCGTGGCTTTTGCACGGAGGTTTAGGCTAACATGAATTTCCCTCTTCTTCTGCAAACATCATACGTTATGCAACCTTCATCTGAATTTGTTAGCGATGTATTGATAATCGGAAGTGGCGCTGCGGGCCTTTCTTTGGCTTTGCGACTTGCAGACCACTGTCATGTCACTGTTCTCAGTAAAGGCCCACTCAACGAAGGCTCAACATTCTATGCCCAGGGCGGCATTGCCGCAGTTTTCGACGAAGCAGACAGCATTGCCTCACATGTTGATGACACATTAATTGCCGGCGCGGGCTTATGCGATAAAGAAGCTGTTGAATTTATCGCGAGTAATGCACGTCATTGCGTCCAGTGGTTGATCGACCAGGGCGTACTGTTTGATACCGAACCTAATACCAGCTCAGAAGAGCGTTATCATCTGACTCGCGAAGGCGGTCACAGCCACCGTAGGATCCTGCATGCTGCTGATGCTACAGGTAAAGAAGTAGAGACTACGCTGGTTGGGAAAGCAAGAGCCCACGCTAATATTTGCGTGAAAGAGCGCTATAATGCCGTTGATTTAATCACCTCAAGCAAGCTTGGATTGCCCGGGACACAACGCGTTGTTGGCGCATATGTCTGGAACCGTGATAAAGAGCATGTTGAAACGCTCCGTGCCAAAGCCGTTGTACTGGCCACGGGGGGCGCTGCCAAGGTTTATCAGTACACGACCAATCCTGATATTTCATCAGGCGATGGCGTCGCCATGGCGTGGCGTGCAGGCTGTCGTGTGGCCAATCTTGAATTCAACCAGTTTCACCCGACCTGTCTCTATCATCCTCAGGCACGCAACTTTCTGCTGACGGAAGCATTGCGCGGCGAAGGAGCCCTGCTCAAACGCCCGGACGGCACCCGTTTTATGCCGGATTTCGATGAGCGTGGCGAACTGGCACCGCGCGATGTCGTGGCGAGAGCCATCGACCATGAAATGAAGCGTCTTGGCGCTGACTGCATGTATCTGGATATCAGCCATCGTCCGCCGGAATTCATTAAACATCATTTCCCGATGATTGATGAAAAGCTGCAATCACTGGGTATTGATCTGACTAAAGAGGCCATTCCAATTGTTCCGGCTGCCCATTATACCTGTGGTGGTGTCATGGTCGACCAGCACGGACGCACCGATCTCGATGGGTTGTATGCCATTGGCGAAGTCAGTTATACCGGCCTGCATGGCGCAAACCGTCTGGCCTCTAATTCACTGCTGGAATGCGTCGTTTATGGCTGGTCAGCGGCGGAAGACATCATCAAACGTTTGCCGCATGCCCGGCTGGCCAAAAACATCCCACAATGGGATGAAAGCCGGGTGGATAATTCCGATGAACAGGTTGTCATTCAGCATAACTGGCATGAACTGCGGCTGTTTATGTGGGATTACGTCGGGATCGTGCGCACAACAAAACGCCTTGAGCGCGCATTGCGCCGCATCATGACGCTGCAACAGGAAATTGACGAGTATTATGCAAACTTTCGTATTTCCAATAACCTGCTGGAACTGAGAAATCTGGTGCTGGTGGCCGAGTTGATCGTCCGCAGTGCCCTTGAGCGCAAAGAGAGTCGCGGACTGCATTACACGCTGGATTATCCTGATTTACAGGAAAATCCGCAGCCCACTATTTTGCAGCCGTAGTATTTACCGAAACACTGCCGGGAAAGTGCGAAGGAACGCACTTTTAAAAGCTCAGACATCCGCTAATAATTCAGATAAAAATCAGTAATCAGCGCACAAAAAGCTTCACTGTAGACACCTTCCGATTTTCGCAGCGCCAGTTCCTCATCAACCCGTTCAACGGATTGCCTTGATAAGGTGAGCAGTAACCGGTTTAGCGGTTTTCCCGGCCGATCGCGTACGGCCATCCGCCATGCGCTGAACCAACCTTGCCGGTGAGCCAGGGTTTCAAACGCCAGCCCGATGTCGTACGGTAAAACAACGCAGAACAATCCCTCTGGCGTGATCAGATTTTTCGCGCATTCCAGCAATGTGTCGTGCGTCAGAGTTTCGGTGTAACGGGCCGCATTGCGGGCTGCATCGCGGCAGGCCACCGCCGATTCAAAGTAAGGCGGATTACTGACAATCAGATCGTATTCAGACGGATGCTCTGCGGCATACGCAGTGATATCTTGCGCATACACCGCCAGCCTCGTCGCCCAGACTGATTCGCGGAAATTCTCATCAGCCTGCGCGGCGGCGGAAGGTTCCAGTTCGACGGCATCAATACGGGTTTGAGCCTGACTGCGTTGCGCCAGCATCATGGCAATCAGACCGCTGCCACAGCCAATATCGAGCACGCGCCGTGCCTGGCTGACCGGCGCCGTGGCACCGAGCAGAACACCGTCGGTACCTACTTTCATCGCACAACGGTCATGCGCAACGAAAAATTGTTTAAAGGTAAATCCGTTACGCCGTAAAGTTTTTGCAGAACCGACTTCTTTTGTCACTCATTTCACCGTAATAACGCCAGCCAACAGGGCCGGGAACGAAAACTGTCGTAGCATAGGGTAAAGAGAAGCAGAGTAAAAGCCACGCAAACCGCTTAAATAGGTGAAGATCGCGTCTAACACGTCTATAATCGGCGCCCCAAGTAGAGGTAGACCATGACTGTAACCACTTTTTCCGAACTCGAACTCGATGAACGCCTGATTGAAGCCCTTGGCGACAAAGGCTATAGCCGTCCTACTGTCATTCAGGCAGAGGCCATTCCGCCAGCAATGGACGGACGCGATGTGTTGGGTTCGGCTCCTACCGGCACCGGCAAAACAGCGGCATTCCTGCTGCCTGCATTGCAGCATTTGCTGGATTTCCCGCGTAAGAAATCGGGTCCGCCACGAATTCTGATCCTCACGCCAACCCGTGAACTTGCTATGCAGGTTGCTGAACAAGCGCGTGAGTTAGCCAAACATACCGAACTGGATATCGCCACCATCACCGGCGGCGTGGCTTATATGAACCACGCCGAAGTGTTCAGCGAAAACCAGGACATCGTTGTGGCGACCACCGGTCGTTTGCTGCAATACATTAAAGAAGAAAATTTTGACTGCCGCGCAATCGAAACCCTGATCCTTGATGAAGCCGACCGCATGCTGGATATGGGGTTTGCTCAGGATATAGAAACGATTTCTGCTGAAGCACGCTGGCGCAAACAGACGTTGCTGTTCTCCGCAACGCTGGAAGGGGAAGCCATCCGTGAATTCGCAGAGCGCATCCTGACTGAGCCGGTAGAAATCGAAGCCGACCCGTCACGTCGCGAACGCAAAAAAATTCTGCAATGGTATTATCGTGCCGACGATGTAGCACATAAAACCCAGATGCTGATCCATTTGCTGAAACAGGAAGATGTCACGAAATCCGTGATCTTCGTGCGCAAGCGTGAACGCGTGCATGAGTTGGTTGCCTGGCTGCGTCAGGCAGGGATTAACTCCTGTTATCTCGAAGGCGAAATGGTACAGGTGAAACGTACCGAAGCCGTCAAACGTATGGTTGAAGACCGCGTTAACGTCCTCGTTGCGACCGACATTGCAGCCCGCGGCCTGGATATCAACGATATCAGCCACGTCTTCAACTTTGATCTGCCGCTGACCGCTGATATCTATCTGCACCGTATCGGACGAACAGGTCGTGCCGGTCGCAAAGGTACTGCGATTTCCTTCGTGGAAGCACATGACCATCTGCTACTCGGTAAGATTGGCCGTTACCTTAACGAGCCGCTGAAAGCCCGTGTGCTGGACGAATTCCGTCCTAAAACCAAAGCCCCGAGCGAAAAAGTCACCGGTAAGCCGTCGAAGAAAGTGCTGGCGAAACGCAAAGAAAAACTAAAAGCGGCACAGGAAAAGTCGAAGGTGAAAGTTAAAGTTCGCCATCGTGACAGCAAAAACGTCGGCAAACGCCGCGTTAAACCTGACGCGGTAAAAGACGCCGCTAAATAGATATCGGCCTGGCTGGATGCAAAGAAAAACCGCCCCGTGTGAACGGAGGCGGTTTTTTTATAGCTCAAAACTTAAAACTCAGGAGCGATTACAGGCTTTCAGTGAAAGTACGGGTAATCACGTCACGCTGCTGCTCAGCAGTCAGTGAGTTAAAACGCACCGCATAACCAGACACACGAATAGTCAGTTGCGGATATTTTTCCGGATGCTTAACCGCATCTTCCAGCGTTTCACGGCGCAGTACGTTAACATTCAGGTGCTGACCCCCTTCCACACGCACAGTCGGTTGGATTTCCATCGGCACTTCACGGTATTCAAACTGGCCAAGATCGCTGACAGCGACGATCTGATCTTCCGCAAAACCCGCTTTTGCACAAACGCAGCGTGCTTGCGCTTTTTCATCATCGAGCAGCCAGAAAGAGTTTTTCAGCGCTTCATTGTTGCTTTTAGTAATTTGGATCCCGGTGATCATATGTTGCCTCCGTTGTTGGCTACGATACTGTTAATTGATTGGCGTAAGGTTTGAACGACAACCTGTTTTCCTGTTATCAGATATAACAGCAGAGCACCCCCGTGTTCTTTGATAAATATCAATCTTTTCCTTGTGGGTATTTCTCACTCGCAGCATATTTATGTTTTATATCAATTTTTCCAAGATGCCAGATTAAATTATTTTGTAAATTATCAAAAAAATTTGCATAGAACATTAAGCTGCACATAAATAGCAGCAAAAGCGCGCACGGGTTTAACTCATCAGGATGAGCAGGTAAGCTACAGTCAGTTAAAATTACCTTCACAAGGAGAGCGTTAATGTCCACTACTCTCACCTGGCATGACGTACTCGGTCAGGAAAAAGAACAACCCTACTTCGTTGATACGCTGAAGTTTGTCGCTGCCGAACGCGCGGCAGGTAAAACCATTTATCCGCCACAACAGGATGTGTTTAATGCCTTCCGTTCTACCGAACTGGCAGACGTTAAAGTCGTTATTTTGGGTCAGGATCCTTACCACGGCCCTAATCAGGCGCATGGTTTATCGTTTTCCGTTCGCCCGGGCATTCCCGCTCCCCCTTCTTTAGTGAATATCTATAAAGAACTGATGACCGATATTCCCGGCTTCGAACGGCCTTCTCATGGCTATTTGCAGAGCTGGGCAGATCAGGGCGTCTTGTTGCTCAATACCGTGCTGACTGTAGAAGAAGGTAAAGCACATTCACATGCCAAACTGGGCTGGGAAACATTCACTGACAAGGTGATTGCCGAGCTCAATGAAAACCGTGAAGGGGTCGTCTTCTTGCTCTGGGGCTCTCATGCGCAGAAAAAAGGCAATATTATTGACCGCAACCGCCATCATATTTTGAAGGCACCCCACCCTTCTCCGCTTTCTGCACACCGGGGTTTTCTGGGATGTAAACATTTCTCGCAGGCGAATGCCTTACTGGTGGCCCAGGGGCTGGCACCCATTGACTGGGTGCCGAGATTACCGGAATAAAAAAGAGGCACCCGCAAAGGTGCCTCTTTCATTATCTCAGTCTGCGTGAAACAGAATCAGGCTTTGGCTTTAGAAACCGCCACCATGGCCGGACGCAACAGACGGCCGTTCAGCGTGTAACCCTTCTGCATCACCATCATTACGTGATTAGGTTCCAGCTCTTCGGATTCCATCATGGTCATCGCCTGGTGCAGTTCAGGATTGAATGGCACATGGATATCTGCCACTACTTCCATACCGAACTTGCGGACAGCATCCAGCAGGGATTTCAGGGTCAGCTCGACGCCTTCAATCAGACCCGCCAGTTCTGCATTCGATTTATCAGCCAGATCCAGCGCACGTTCCAGATTATCGATTACCGGTAACAGTTCGCCGGAGAATTTCTCCAGCGCGAACTTATGCGCTTTCTCAATATCCATCTCGGTACGACGGCGGATATTTTCCACCTCCGCTTTCGCCCGCAGCAGGCTGTCACGCTCACGCTGCTGAAGTTCTTTCAGCTGCGCTTCCAATTCAGCAATACGTTCATCGCGGGGGTCAACGACATCTGCCGCCTGAGTTTCCGCTTCCGTATGCAGCTCTTGTTCCTGCTTCAGTTCTTCAGAGACTTGCTCGTCAGGTGTCTTATGTTCTTTACTACTCATGAATCTCTCCGCGTTTTAGCATTAATCTTGCTAGTTGGCTTATTATGGGGATCAAAACCGGGGTTTCAAGGTTTGGTTTTTAATGAAACCGGTCATAATGCAGGAGTCATCACACCCTGCTGAGGATAACCACAGCGATGAATAAAAAATTTGAGTGCATTGGGATTGTCGGACACCCCCGCCATCCTTCCGCACTTGCCACCCATGAAATGCTTTACCACTGGTTAATCTCAAAAGGTTATCAGGTGATCGTCGAACGTCAGGTGGCGCAAGATTTAGCCCTGGAAGGCGCACAGACGGGGAGCCTGGCTGAGATCGGCAAACTGGCAGATTTAGCCGTGGTCGTCGGCGGTGACGGTAATATGCTGGGTGCGGCTCGCGTGCTGGCCCGCTATGACATAAAAGTCATTGGCATTAACCGGGGAAATCTCGGTTTTCTGACCGATCTGGATCCGGATAACGCTTTGCAACAACTCGATGACGTGCTGCAGGGCGAATACATCAGCGAGCAACGCTTTCTGCTGGAAGCGATGGTGCGCTGCAAAGATCAGCAATGTCGCGTAAGCACCGCCATCAATGAAGTGGTCCTCCATCCGGGGAAAGTGGCGCATATGATTGAATTTGAAGTTTATATCGACGACAAATTCGCTTTTTCCCAGCGCTCTGATGGCCTGATCATTTCCACACCAACCGGTTCTACCGCTTATTCGCTCTCAGGGGGCGGTCCGATCCTGACACCCACTTTAGAAGCGATCGCGCTGGTGCCGATGTTCCCGCATACGCTCTCGGCGCGCCCGCTGGTCATCAACAGCAGCAGCACCATTTGCCTGCGGTTTTCGCACATGAGCAATGACCTTGAAATCAGCTGTGACAGCCAGATCGCCCTGCCGATACAGCCGGGTGAAGAAGTGATTATCCGCCGCAGCGAGTTTCACCTGAATCTGATCCATCCTAAAGACTACAGTTATTTCAATACATTAAGTACAAAACTTGGGTGGTCGAAAAAACTTTTCTGATCGGATAAAAATAATTCGCCAGCCTCTTTACTGTATATAAAACCAGTTTATACTGTATGTAATTACAGGTCTGTTGTTATGTACAGGAAGGTGATCATGCTGGCGCAATTAACTATCAGTAACTTTGCCATTGTCCGCGAATTAGAAATCGATTTTCATGCTGGTATGACAGCAATCACCGGTGAAACAGGTGCCGGTAAGTCCATCGCTATCGACGCGCTCGGGTTGTGTCTGGGCAATCGTGCGGATGGCAGTATGGTACGCCTCGGTGCCAGCCGTGCGGATATCTGTGCGCGATTCACCTTAGCGGATACTCCTTCGGCGAAATACTGGCTGACTGAAAATCAGCTTGATGAAGGGCTGGATTGTCTCTTACGCCGGACTATCAGCAGCGATGGCCGTTCGCGCGGCTTTATCAATGGCACGCCCGTCCCCCTGTCACAGCTACGTGAACTGGGTCAGCATTTGATCCAAATTCACGGACAACACGCTCATCAGCTTCTGCTCAAACCTGAGCATCAGAAAGATTTACTCGACGCTTATTCCGATCAGCCCTTATTGCTATCAGAAATGCGCAAGGCTTACCAAAACTGGCATCAGAGCTGCCGTCAGCTGGCACAATATCAGCAACAGATGACTGAGCGAGAATCGCGCCGTCAGTTGTTGCAATACCAGTTGAAAGAGCTGAATGAATTTGCTCCCCAGGCAGGGGAATATGAGCAAATTGATGAAGAATACAAACGCCTGGCTAACAGCGGACAACTGCTTTCCCTGAGCCAAAATGCGCTTTATTTGCTGGCAGACGGTGAAGAACAGAATATTGTCAGTCTGCTCTACAGCGCTCGTCATCAGTTGGCTGAACTGGCTGAGCTCGACAGCAAAATGAATGACCTGATCATCATGCTTGACGACGCGTCTATTCAGGTCAGTGAGGCCAGCGATGAATTACGTCATTACAGCGAACGTCTGGATATGGATCCAAACCGTTTATTCGAGCTGGAGCAGCGCCTGTCCCGCCAGATGAATCTGGCCCGTAAACATCATGTCAGTGCTGAAGAACTCCCTGAACTACATCGTCAGTTGCTCGAGGAGCAGCAGGCGCTTGATGATCAGGAAACCAATCAGGCTGAACTGAGTGAAGCCGTACAGCACCATTATCAACAAGCCGTGGCTATTGCTGAGCAGCTGCATGAAAAACGGCAGTATTTTGCCGATGAGCTCACGCATCTGATTACGCAAAGTATGCAGGCGCTCTCCATGCCACACGGTAAATTTAAGATTCAGGTTCAGTTCGAACCCGAACATTTAAATATGGAAGGGGCAGATCGCCTCGAGTTCCAGGTCACCACCAACCCGGGGCAGCCGCTTCAGGCTCTCGCAAAAGTAGCCTCCGGTGGCGAATTGTCGCGTATTGCGCTGGCTATTCAGGTGATCACGGCGCAGAAAATGGAAACGCCGGCGCTGATCTTTGATGAAGTAGATGTCGGTATCAGCGGCCCGACGGCTGCGATCGTCGGTCGTCTGTTGCGTCAGTTAGGCGAATCAACGCAAGTGATGTGCGTCACTCACTTACCGCAGGTTGCAGGTTGTGGTCATCAGCATTATTTTGTCAGCAAAGAAACAGACGGTGAAGTGACTGAAACCCAAATGAATCGCCTTGATAAGAAGGCGCGTTTGCAGGAACTGGCACGTCTGCTGGGCGGAAGTGAAGTAACCCGAAACACGCTGGCCAACGCAAAAGAGTTACTCGCAGCGTAAAAAGCTCAACTTTTTTACAGTTCAGCGGTCATACAGGTGCTCCGCAAAGGTTTCAAACTGATGAAAGGTCTATTATCATCGGCATCTTATGCCCTAAAGGAATGTAATGACTATGCGCTGTAAAACGCTAACTGCCGCCGCTGTAGCTCTTGTAATGCTTACTGCGGGCTGTTCCACTCTGGAAAAGGTGGTTTATCGGCCTGACATCAATCAGGGGAACTACCTCTCTCCTGCTGATGTTCAAAAAATTCATACCGGTATGACTAAACAACAAGTTGCTTATGTTCTCGGCACGCCGATGTTGCATGACCCGTTTGGCAGTAATGTTTGGTATTACGTGTTCCGTCAGGAACCAGGCCATGAAGGTGTCACTCAGCAGACATTAACGCTGACCTTCAACGAGTCTGATACGCTGACCAACATCGACAACAAACCGAAGTTGAGCGATCAAAAATAAATCGCCCCGGTGTGATGGTCTCTGGTTACCGCCAAAAATCATCTTTCAGGGTAAAAAAATAAGGCGCCTGAGGCGCCTTATTTTTTAGAACGTTCGGCGCGTATACGCCTTAACTCTTTCGGATCGGCAATCAGGGGCCGATAAATTTCAACGCGATCACCATCATTGACTGTATCCGCAAGCTTCACCGGCCGGCTGTAGATACCTAGCTTGTTCTGTTTTAGATCGATATCCTGACGCAGTTCAAGTAAACCGGAAGCCTTCACAGCCTGCTCGACGCTGCTCCCCTCTGCCAGTTTTACCGTTCGCAGATACTGGCGTTCCGGTAAAGCGTAGACCACTTCAACGCTGATCTCAGACACTGTAGACCTCTTTCGCGCGCAACGTGAAGGCCTGAACCATGCTGCCAGCCAGTTCTTTGAAGATTTTACCGAAGGCTAACTCAATCAATTTATTTGTAAATTCAAAATCAAGGCTGAGCTGAACTTTGCAGGCGTCCGGGCTAAGTTCGATGAAATCCCATCCGCCGGTCAGTTTACGAAACGGGCCATCCACCAGTTGCATATCAATACGTTTATTGCTGATTAACGTATTTTTGGTAGTAAAAGTTTTACTGATGCCTGCTTTGGAAACATCAACCGCTGCGGTCATCGACGAATCGCTGTTTTCCAGAATGCGGCTGCCGGTACAACCGGGCAGAAATTGCGGGTAAGCATCGACATCATTCACTAAGGTGTACATCTGTTCCACGCTGAACGGCACAAGCGCAGAACGACTTATCTGTGGCATATCATTTCCCAGGTGTCATAAAACGTACAGATAATACCATTTATCCACGCGGTAATAAAAACTACGAAGCACAGGGCGCCACAAACAGGAAAAACATCCGACTCTGACTGCGTGGGGATTTCAATCGGCATCGCTTACAGTATAATAAGTGTCACTATGACAAAGAAAAAAGCACATAAACCCGGTTCCGCGACTATCGCGATGAACAAACGCGCTCGCCATGAATATTTCATTGAAGATGAAATCGAGGCGGGGCTTGCTTTGCAGGGATGGGAAGTCAAATCGATGCGTGCTGGTAAAGCAAACATCACTGACAGCTATGTCACATTCCGCGACGGTGAAGCCTTTCTTTTTGGCGCAACCATTCAACCTCTCAATGTGGCGTCGAGTCATATCGTCTGTGACCCGACACGCACAAGAAAACTGTTGCTGAAAAAACGTGAGCTGGAAACGTTGTTCGGCAAGGTCAGCCGCGATGGTTACACCGTCGTCGCGCTTTCTATGTACTGGAAAAACGCCTGGTCCAAAGTAAAAATTGGCCTGGCGAAAGGTAAGAAAGAGCACGACAAGCGCGATGACATCAAAGATCGTGAATGGAAAGTAGACAAAGCACGTATCATGAAGAATGCAAACCGCTAAGCCTCTGGCTTCGCATGGTGTTTTTCTGATATACTGCACAACAGTACTTGGGGCTGATTCTGGATTCGACGGGATTTGCGAAGCCCAAGGAGCATGCCGAGGGGCGGTTGGCCTCGTAAAAAGCCGCAAAAAAATAGTCGCAAACGACGAAAACTACGCCCTAGCAGCTTAATACCCTGCTCAGAGCCCTCTCTCCCTAGCCTCCGCTCTTAGGACGGGGATCAAGAGAGGTCAAACCTAAAAGAGATCGCGTGGACACCTTGCCTGGGGTGAAAGCGTTAAACCCAATCAGGATAGTTTGTTAGTGGCGTGTCCATCCGCAGCTAACCGGCGAATGTAAAGATTGGACTAAGCATGTAGTGCCGACGGTGTAGTAATTTCGGACGGGGGTTCAAATCCCCCCAGCTCCACCAAATAATGATCCGGTTATTACCAGATAAGTCCGGAGAAGTCCTGAAAGCCCGCATCCCTTCTAGGTTTGCGGGCTTTTTTGTGTCTGTAGAAGTCCGAGAAGATCTGTCTAAAACCGGCGTCTGTTGAAGTACAAAAAGCCAAAGCCGCAGAGAAAGACCTCACATTGCATGACGGCGACGGGCTCTTTCTCCTGGTCAAAACCACCGGCAAGAAAATTTGGCGCTTTCGCTACCAGGTGCCTGGCACTTCAAAACGCACCATGATTAGCCTCGGCGCTTATCCTGCCCTTTCACTGGCTGATGCCAGAGAAGTGCGTGCAGAGAAGCTTGCGATGTTAGTCAAAGGAATTGATCCACAAGCAAGAGCTGGGGAAGAAGCTGAGAAGCTCCAAATCGCTCAGGAAAGCATTTTCGTTAATGTTGCACGTAAATGGTTCGAGCTGAAACAAAGTCACGTCAGCCCTGACCATGCTAAAGATATCTGGCGTTCTATTGAGAAAGACATCCTGCCCAGTATTGAAAATGTTCCTGTTCAGGAGCTGAAAGCACGCGCCTTGATCCAGGTGTTAGAACCAATCAAAGCGCGGGGAGCATTGGAGACGGTCAGGCGTTTAGTGCAACGCATAAATGAGATAATGATTTATGCCGTCAATGTTGGGTTAATTGAGGCAAATCCAGCTTCAGGTATAGGTAATGCTTTCGAACGCCCGAAGAAGCAACACATGCCCACAATACGCCCCGAAGAACTTCCCAAGCTAATGCGCACCATTTCTATGAGCAACTTATCGATACCAACGCGCTGCCTGCTTGAATGGCAGTTACTGACGCTAATACGCCCTGCCGAAGCATCGGCAACAGCCTGGTCAGAAATCGATATTGAGAATAAGCAATGGTGTATTCCGGCAGAGCGAATGAAGGCAAAACGCGACCATATCGTCCCTCTGTCAGAACAGGCCTTAGAACTGCTTGAAATCATGCGCCCAATTAGTGGGAATCGTCAGTACGTTTTTCCAAGCCGAAATGATCGACGTAAGCCAATGAATAGCCAGACTGCAAATGCAGCCTTAAAACGTATCGAATATGGTGGAAAGCTTGTTGCTCATGGTTTACGTTCTATAGCCAGCACAGCTATGAATGAAGCCGGATTTAATGCTGACGTAATCGAGGCAGCGCTTGTACATAGTGATAAGAATGAAGTTAGGAAAGCTTATAATCGGTCAACCTATCTCGAGCATCGTCGTGAATTGATGTCCTGGTGGGGGAGTTTAGTCTCCCAAAAACATTAAATAATGCTATGAATAAAAACATATTCATTATTTGAAACTTTGCATAATAGACTATCAAATTAAATACAATCCCTTATTCGTTAAGATAAGCGATTGTATTTATATATTTTCACTAAGCTAATACAAAAATCACGATTACAGGCTTGAACAATACGTACGATAAATAGTTCAAACCCCGCTACCAGATATATAAAAAATAAAGAAAATAAAGAAAATAATGTCAGCTGTAAAATCTCAACACTGATTCTAAACTAATAAATCTCACTTCCTCAATGTTAACAGTTTTGATATTAAGGTTAGGATAAATGTTCAGTTTTACTTTAAATTCCTCATGTTGGCTGTCGGGTATAGTCTTTTCAGAGTTTTCATTCACTCCGATGTAAACAGAACACTCTGCACTAACAACCCTTGATAAAATTACATTTCTCTTAGGTACAAAGTAAACACCTTGCTCTAAATTAGAATAATTAGTATTTATGAAAAATGAGACACCTTTATATAGTGTATATGGGAATGTCACACCATTTCTTTTGTTAAAAATAAGTATATAACCACCTTCCTTGAGGAAATCATCTACCTTATTGATATTTACCACATTATCTTGAATAACCCTCAAACTCCTAATTAAAATCCTATTGAAGTAGTCACAAAGATATTCACCGTAAACATTCCCACTTAGAATATAAGAAACACCATCTAATGGCTCGATAAATTGTCTCTTCTCAACAAGCAATGGCAAAACCCTTAATTTCCCATCGACCACTAGATTACTAGTTTGTACTGAAAACTTCCTAGCAAGCCAATTACTAAAATAACTATTTATTTCGCTCTCAAGCTTTTCCACTAACTCTTTTTTTATTATAGCGTGCTGTATAGCATCCACAACCTCTTCTTTTTTAATCTTCTCAAACTCAGAGATATACGACTTTAAATCCACTTTAGATTTTTCTAGGCTTTTTTCATCGGCACCTAGACTTAAAATAATTTCTTCTATTGAAGATGAATCAACAGCTGCCTTCATTTTTTCAAAATCATATGATCTAAATTCACTTATAAAACTGGCTTCTTTAATGTTATATAAAAACTTCAAAGACATATTACTTCCAGAGTTACATGCTTCACCAAACAATAAAATAAATACTAAAGATTTTATTTTAAAACTACCCTCGGTTACACCGTATGCATCTCCTCTATTAAGATTCCTTATATTTTGCTCGTCAAGTTTAAATTGGTAATCTTTTTTGTATACTAGGAATAAAACTTGATATAACTTTGGATTAAAATACTCATTAGAAACAAATGATAAATTGACCCATTTCCCAATAATCTCAATAAGATCATTATATTCAGATGATGTTCTGTCATTTTTTATTACTGACTCATAACGCATTATCATTGTCGTTATAACAAGTCTCTGCATTTCTAATATTTTTTCAATTACATCATCCTTATCTCCATCTAGAGTAAGATACTTAATGCTTAGATGTTCCGAATCCTGGCCGAAAAACTTCCCCCAGAAATGGAGCACATGACCTGCTCCCCGTTGATTAATACACCACGATGTTAGTAATGTCTTCATAAGCCACATGAGGACATCCCCATGAAGAAGCGTTTTTCCGACGAACAGATCATCAGTATCCTCCGCGAGGCTGAAGC